>JACRCX010000160.1 GCA_016218815.1 Deltaproteobacteria bacterium | reverse complement strand
GTGAACTGCTCCTTCTCGCACCACCGCAGCATCTCGAGCAGCGGCGGGATCGACAGCGTCATCGAGGCGTACTCGGGCAGCGCCGCGTGGAAGATCGGCTCGAAGTTCTTCAGGTGGCCGTGGAACGGCGGCTCCGTGGGATGGCACGTCACCGTCGTGATCGGCGTGTTGTGCTGCTCGGCCAACGCCGTCACGGTCTGGATCGTCCGGGCCACGCCGTTGACGTCGACGATCGTGTCCGTGAACCACGCCCACTTCTCCGGCCGGTCCGCGCCCGGCTCGCGCAGCCCGTAGGCCCCCGCGATCCGCCGCTGGTAGCCCTTGTCGGCGTGCAGGTGGTGGAAGCCCATGACGTACGGGATCGCCATGATCCCCGTCGGGAAGATCAGCGAGAGCTTCGTGAACGCGTCCATCAGCCGACCCTTGCGCGTGTGCTCCCACCACGCGGTCAGCGCCCGGCGGATCAGCGTGTTGAAGAGCTGATTGACGATGACGAACGTCTCCTCCTGCAGGTCGCGGCCGACCACGCGGTCGAACAGCAGGTTGGGGTCGTGCCAGTCCCGCATCACGATCTGCACCAACCCCTCGATCAGCATGTCCTCCGGCGTCGGCTCGTCCACGAGCTGCCACGAGCCCTCCGCGTGCGCCTTCATCCGCGACGCCAGCTCCACCTCCTCGATGTGGTCCCCGTACACCAGGTGCGCCAGCTGGCTCGCCCGCTGGTGCAACGGCCCGGGGTCGCAGAAGTGGTTCATCATCGTCTCCGCCGTGTTCGTCAGCGCGCAGTGCGCGAACGTCAGCGCGCTGGCCCCCAGGCCTCGCCCGCGGCTCTCCTTGCGCCGCACCGCGTCCAGGAACTCGGAGATGGTCGCCCCCCCCGGGACCTCGGTCCACGCCCGCCCCAGGAAGAACGACGAATGGTCGTCGCTCCCCCCCACCCGCCCCTTGCGCCACGGCTCCGGGAATGCCGGCTCGATCCCGTGCTCCTTCGCCAGCCGCTCGAGCACCTCCGCCGTCAGCCCGTCCAGGAACTCGCGCGCCAGCCGGTTCCCCTCCGGAAGCTGCAGGCCGTTCGCCTCCTCGAAGTGCTCGAACAACAGCACGAGCTGCTCCAGGTGCCGTACCTCCAGCCGCTCGCCCAGGTCGTGCATCGGGTGCGGCACCGTCACCAGCACTCCCTCCTCGCGGAAGTACGCCGCGAACTCCCGCACGTCCCGCGCGAAGTACCGCCCGCGCCGGAACTGCTCCTCCGTCAGGTCGTACGCGCACAGGTGCGCGTCGACCTGCTCGTTCCAGAACCGCACCGTGAACTCGCAGCTCACGAACGCATCCTCGTGCGCCGCCGCAATCTCCTGCGCCCCCGCGATCGTGTCGTGATCCGTGATCGTCACGAAGGCCATGCCGCGCTTCTTGAGCCGCGCGTACAGCACCTCCGGCGGACAGTAGCTCTCCCGCGCCCCCAGCTTGCGCAACGACCAGTAGACCGGCTTGTCCGAGTAGAGCGAGTGGCAGTGCATGTCGACCTTGACCATCGCTTCCTCCCGCGGGACCGCCGGCGGGCGATCCCGACGGGACGAGCCCTAAACGAGAATCGTGCCGGGCGGGTTGTGCTGTGTTGACGCGGGCAGGACGTGTGCGCCGGACGTCACACTGTGCTTCCGGAGGACTGCGCGCCGCCGCCCCTCCAGCAGCACGAGCAGCACGGGGAGCACCGCCAGCGTCGCGGCCAGCACCGACAACAGCCCGATCACCGCCGCCAGCCCCAGCGACGCCAGGCCCCCGTGCCCCGTGAACATCAGGCTCGCGAACCCCGCCGCCGTCGTGAGCGTCGACAGGGCCACCGCCGGCCCCGTCCGCCGCAGCGCTTCCCCGATCGATCCCGGACCCAGCTCGCGCCATCGGTGCACCAGGTGGATCGCCGCGTCGATCCCCGTCCCCACCACGATCGGGAAGACCACCGCCGAGTAGAACGTCACGCCGCAACCGAACGCGGACATCAGCCCCAGGAACCACACGAACCCGACCGCGAAGGGCACGAACGCCAGCAACGCCGGCCCCGTTCTTCGGAAGTGCACCAGCAGCACCGCCAGCACCGCCAGCATCGCGAGCCCCGTCACCATCGCCCCCTCGCTCCGCAGGTGGCGGATGATGTCGGCGAACACGAACGCCGACGACGCCACCGGCACCGCCGATCCGTCCGGCAGCCGCAGCGCCTGCCAGCGCTCCTGCAGCCGCAGCGCTTCCCGTCCGTCGTTGAGGTCCCCCGACGTCATCAAGTACACGAACCGCCCGTCGCTCCGCCCGTCCAGCTCCCGGAACAGCGCCCGCGCCCACGCCGGGAACTCCGCGTCGGCGAGCCGCACCGGCGGCAGGCGCAGGCGCTCGCGCCACCGCTCCAGCCGCTCCCAGTCCTCGTCGTCCAGCCGATCCTCGTAGAACCCGAACGACGGCTCCTCCATCAGCCGCCGCATCTCTCCCAGGAGCGCCGACTTGCGCGGCTGGTCGGCGGGAACGAACGTGTCGAGCGCCACCGCGTCCCGCACCTGCGGGTCCCCGGCGCGGATCCGTCGCCGCGCCTCCTCGTTCGCCGCGCGCGCTTCCTCGGGCGAGTCGGCCAGCACGAGCGCCGGCGAGCTGCTGGCGCCGCGCGCCGCGGACTTCGTGGGCAGCCCGCCGCGCACGCTCCGCGCGCTGCCGAGCTTGCCGTAGTCGTAGTCGAAGTCCAGCCGCAGCGCGAAGACCGCGCACGCCGCCGTCGCCACCGCCAGCAGCACCAGCGCCATCACGGCGAAACGCGGCGACGGCGACCGCACCCATGTGCTCTGGTCGTCCGCGACGACGCGGACCCGCATCGGCCAAATCCGCTCGGCCAGCGTCGCCACCGCCGGGAAGGTCGCGAAGGCCACCAGCATCGACGCCGGCAGCCCCACCAGGCAGAGCAGTCCGAACTCCGAGAACGCGCGGAACCCCGACGGCAGCAGGGTCGCGAACGCCACCGCCGTCGTCAGCATCGCCGCCCAGGACGCGCTCCCCGTGCCGCGGTAGGTCCGCGCCAGCGCCTCGCCGTGCTCCCGCCCCGCCTCCCGCTCCTCATGGTAGCGGCGCCCCAGGTGGATGCCGAAGTCGATCCCCAGGCCCATCAGCACCGCGAAGATGAACGCCGTCAGTACGTTGAGCCGCCCCAGCAGCAGCGCCGCGGCCCCCAGGCACACGATCATCCCCGCGGCCAGCGGCAGGAGCACGTAGACCAGCGCCCGCAGCCGCCGGAACGCCAGCAGGATCAACAGCGCCATCGCCAGCGACGCGGCGACCGTCGCCACCCGGACGTCGTGCCCGATCGCGTCCGCCTCCACGACCCGCGACCGGAACGCGCCCCCGGGCTCCGCCCGCATCGCCGCGTGGAATGCGTGCGGGTCGAGCGGCGCGGCGCGCCCGAGCTTCTCCCCGGCGCATTCCTCCGCCGTCCGCGCGCCCAGAAGGCAGTCGGCGCGGTGGACCATCGCCCGTGCGAAGTCGAGGTTCACCGCCGAGCCGCGGAAGCGCACCAGGAGCACCGTCGCCACCTGCCCCATCCCCCCGGGCCTCTCCGGCACGACGTCGGTCTCCAGGTACACGAACCCGTCGTCCGCCGGCGCGACGCGCGCGATGCCTTGTGCGCCTCCGGTGCCGTCCCCCCCACCTTCGGCGCCACCCCCCTCAACCGAACCGCGCCCTTCAGGGCGCGGCTCCGCCGGCAAGGCAGCCGCGGGCTGAAGCCCGCGGTTCGGATCGGAAAGCGCAACCTGCGGAGCATGGTGCCCCGGGACCCCGAACCACTCGTCGGGATCCCCGAAGTCCCGGCCCAGCCGCTCGCGGTACTTCTCGCGGATCTCCTGCGGCACGATCTCCGGCGCCGGGTCGTCCCGCAGCTCGACGTACGCCGGGTTGGCGTGGACCTTCTCCCAGCGCACGCGGCGCTCGAGCGCGTCGCGCACCACCTGCAAGTCCTCCGCGTCGGCGTAGTACAGCGCGCGATCGCGGAAGTACCGCACGTCCAGCCGGAAGAACACCTCGGGCCGCTCGGGCCAGCGCGCCACCGCCGCCGCCACCTCGCTCAGCACCCGGCGGTTCGCCCCGCGGTCGGGCGATTGTGCCGTGATGTACAGCGCCTCCGTCGAGCCGATCCGTTCCGCGGCCAGCCGCAGGTTCCGCACGCTCGGCGAGTCCTCCGGCAGCACCGCTGCCAGGTCCGCGACGATGCGCAGGTCCCGCGCCGCCAGCAGCGAGGCGCCGCACACCAACCCCACGACCAGCAGCACCGTCCACGGACGCGCCGCGCACCAGGTCGGATAAGCATGGAGCCACCTGTACACGCGCTTTCGCATGCGCCCGTGGAATGCAATTCGCGGGCCCGGTCCCGAGGCCCCGGTACGCTCCGTCGTCATCTCGCCACACTGCGTCCCTCCCGCCCCAGCAGCCGCCCGCCCCCCCACCCCGCGAAGCGGGCTTTGTGGGCTCGCCGGGGCCTTCAGGCCCCGCGCCGGTTTAGGTCTTCGCCGAGGTTCCCGCCCTCTTTGCGTCCTTTGCGGCTCTTTGCGCCCTTCGCGCGAAATCCCGCGCCCCCCCCTGGCAGGCATCTTGCTTGGCTCTGCTGCCGGTCGCGCGCGGGACCGGCCGCTCGCCGCCGAAGGCGGCGGCGACAAGGAGTCTTGGGAGATGAAGGTCTGTGACATCTCGAGCTTCTACTCCGACCTCGGCGGGGGAGTGCGGACCTACCACCACCAGAAGCTCGCCTGGTTCGCGCGGCACCCGGAGCACGAGTATGTGATGATCGTCGCCGGACCGGACAATCAGCTCACCCCGGAGCTCGGAGGCCGCGTGTACCGCGTGCGCGGCGTGCCCGTGTCCCGCAAGGGTCACTATCGGCAGCTCGCCGATTACCGCGAGATCCGGCGCATCCTCCAGGCGGAACGCCCGGACGTGATCGAGGTCGGCTCGGCGTACCTGGATTGCTGGCTCGCGTGGGCCGCGGGCCGCGACTCCCGCGCCGTCTTCTCCGGCTTCTACCACGCGGATTTCCCCGACAGCTACATCGCCCCCGCCGTCTCGGGCCTGCCCGCGGGACTCGGGCGCCCCTTCGTGAATTGCTGGAGGCACTACGTCAACTTCGTCTACCGCCGCTTCGACGTCACCTGCGTCACCTCCCGCTACGTCCAGGACAAGCTGCGCGGCTTCGGTCTGCACAACACCTTCCTCGTGCCGCTGGGAGTCGATACCGAACGCTTCCATCCGCGCGAACGCGACGAGCGCCTCCGCCGCGAGCTGGGCGTCGCCCCGGGCGAAACACTCCTCCTGTACGTCGGCCGCTTCTGGAGCGAGAAGGGCATCGATGTGCTGGCCTCCGCGATGGACGCGCTGGGGCGCCGGCCGGGGCTGCACCTGGCGCTCGCGGGAGACGGCGCGCTGGAGGACCGCGTCCGCGCCGCCGCGGCGCCGCATCCGCGCATCCGCCTCCTCGGCTTCGTCGCCGACCCGGCCCGGCTCGCACGCCTCTACGCCTCGGCCGACGTCTTCCTCTCCCCCGGACCCTACGAGACCTTCGGGCTGACCACCGTCGAGGCCCTCAGCTCGGGCGTGCCCGTCGTCGCGGCGGACGGCGGCGGCGCGGGCGAGACCGTCGCCGCCTCGGACGCGGGCCGTCTCTTCCGCGCCCACGACCCGCGGGACTTCATCCGCCGCATCGACGAGCTGCTCGCCGCCGACCTCCCCGCCCTCGGCCGCCGCGCCCGCTGCTTCGCCGAGCGCAACTACTCCTGGCAAAGGACCTTCGGGCGGCTCGTCGGCCGCTACGCGGAGCTCTGCGATGCGCGACGCGCGAGCGCTGCTCTCGCTGCATGATGTGACGCCGGCGCACGCCGCGCGCCTCGAGCGCGCCTGGAGGTGCCTCGAGCGCTGGGGCGCCCCGGTGCCGCCCGCCTTGCTCGTCGTGCCCGATCATCACGGCTCCTGGCCGCTGGCCCGGCATCCCGCGTTCGTCGCGTGGCTGCGCGAGCGGGCGGCGCAGGGGTGCGCGATCCTGCTGCACGGCTACCACCACCGCGCGGACGAGCTCCCTTCGCCGCGCCGGCCGGGACCGTGGCTCCGCGCCCGCTGGCTGACCGACGGCGAGGGCGAGTTCCTCGCCCTGCCCCGCGCCGGCGCCGCCGACCGCCTCCGCCGTGGACGGAGCGTCCTGGCCGACGGCCTCGGCCGCTCCCCGCAGGGCTTCGTCGCCCCCGCCTGGCTCGAAAGCCGCGGCACCGTCCAGGCGCTCCACGCGCTCGGCTTCGCCTTCCACGAGGACCACCTGTACATCCGCGATCTGCGCAACGGCCGGCGCCACTTCGCTCCCGCCGTCACCTTCACCGGACGCAGCACCCCCCGCGCGCAGGCGTCCGTCGGCTGGTCGCGGATCGTCGAACGCCTCCTCCCCCTGCCCTTCGACCTCCGCTTCGCCCTGCATCCGGCGGACTTCGATCACGACGACCTGATCGACGCCGCCGGGCGCCTCTTCCGCGCCATCTCCGCCGCGCGCCGCTGGGTCACCTACGACGACTTCCTCGCCGGCCCCTGAGCCGCTGCCGTTCGGACCGTGGTAGCATCGCTCCGCTGCCGCCGCACGCGCGTGCGCGGCGGGAGAGGGAGGAGAATCGATGCCCATTCTGGCCAAGAGCGAGATCCTGCGGGAGGTGTCCGCCGGCCGCATCCGGATCACGCCCTGGGACGAGCGGATGGTCGGGCCCGCGTCCGTGGACCTGCATCTCAGCGACTCGTTCCGCGTGTTCGTCCACCTGCCGACCACGCTCGACGTGACCGAGGAACTGGACTTCCGCAGCGCCACGAAGGGCTTCCGCGTGCCACCCGGGGACTGCCTCGTCCTGCAGCCGGGCCAGACGGTGCTGGGCATCACGCACGAACGGGTCGAGCTGCCGCCGGACATTTGCGGGTGGCTCGAGGGACGCAGCCGGTTCGCGCGTGTCGGCCTGCTGGTGCACGTGTCTTCCAGCTTCATGCAGCCCGGCATCTCCAACCACCAGGTGCTCGAGATGAGCAACTTCGGCCCGATCGCGCTGCGCATCCGTCCCGGCACCGCCGTGTGCCAGTTCATCTTCCAGCGCGTCGTCGGCGACGGCACGTACCAGGGCATCTTCCGCGGCCAGGACCCGGACGCTTTCATCCGCGACTGAGTCGACTCCGCGTGGTTCCGCCCCCGCCGCAGGTACACGGCGGCGTGGAGCCAGGTGTCCGACGATCACGCCCCGCGCAGGTCCGGGCGCATCTCGAAGATGGGCCTCGACGCGCTGCCGGCGATCGTCGAGGCGATCACGCGGCCTCGACACCTCGGTCTCCCGCGGTCGGAGGTCGACGACAGGGACCACTCCAGGGCGAGGCCCGAATCCAGACCTCCTGACCTGCACCCCACAAGTCCGCAGGATCGCGCGTAGCCGCTGACGGGAGAGGGGGACCGAAACCTGTCTGCTTCTTCGGACGAGGAAGAGATGCTGCCGTGGTCGGCCGACCGCGATCCGGCCGACCGCAAGCTGGACCGGCTGTTCGCCTACCTCGGGCTGCTGGACGACGCCGCACCGCTCTTTCGGGCCGGCACGCACGTTCCCCGAGCGGGTGTCCTGCTGCCGATGCCGGCGCTGATCGCCAGCGGCGTCCTGGCCCGCGCGCGGCACGTGTACGGCGGCATCGGCCCCGCGTTCTACGGACTGCGCACCAGCCTGGTCGCGCTGTTGCTCATGGCGCTGTGGCGGATCAAGCGGCCCGAGAAGATCAAAGAGTGCTCGCCGGCGGATCTCGGCCGGGTGCTAGGTCTCGATCGCGCTCCCGAGGTCAAGACGCTCCGGCGGAAGCTCCGCCGCCTGGCGGCCGTCGGACGTGCCGCGCCGTTCGGCCGGGCGTTGGCCGAGCGCCGTGTCGCCGCGCGCGGTGCCGCCATCGGCTTCCTCTACGTGGACGGCCATGTGCGCGTGTACCACGGCAAACACACCCTGCCGAAGGCCCACGTCGCGCAGACGCGCATCTGCATGCCGGCGACCACGGACTACTGGGTCAACGATGTCGCCGGAGAGCCCCTCTTCATGCTCACCGCCGAGGCGAACGCCGGCATGGTCAGGATGCTGCCGCCGGTTTTCGCCGAGATCCGGCGGCCGGTCGGGGAGCGGCGGGTCACCGTCGCCTTCGACCACGGCGGCTGGAGCCCGAAGCTGTTCCAGAGGATGATTGCCGAAGGCTTCGACGTGCTGACGTATCGCACCCGCACCCGCTTCCCCGGCACCCGACTCGTGCTCCGCTAGGCCGTCTCCGGGCCTCGGGAGACCCGAAAAGCGGACAAATCGGCCCGGGCATGGGTCAGGAGGTCTGGATTCGAGAACGTGCTGCCCCGGAGCGCGGATGGGCACGCACACGCCCGCTACCGACCGGCAGGGTCCGCTGCAGCGAGCGGCTCGAGCCCATGAGCCGACTCGACCAGCTCGGCAAGCCGGGAGACGAAGCGCGTGGCAGGTGCCCCGTCCACGATGTCGTGGTCCACCAGAATCGTCACCGCGAGCATCTCGCGCGGCTCCATCCTCCCGGCCACGACCCTGGGTTTCTCTACGATGCCGCCGATGGCCAGATCCACGGTGTGCACGCCGACGGTCAGCGGCCAGCCCGAGAGGTGTCCCATCATCCCGACCGCGGTGATCCCCGCGGTGCCCATGATGCGCTTCGCCGCGAACGCATCCCGGGATAGCGCCTTCCAGAACAGCAGGCGGATCGGTGAAGGCACCAGAGCATAGAACCGGGCTACCCGCGGCAACCGGGCCAACCACCGGGTCCATCGTCCACCGCCCATCACCATCTCGTCCTCACCGATGGGTGCGGCCTGCACTGCCCGGACCTCTCGGGAGATCTCCAGGACGGTCTTCTCGTTGGCATGACGGAGAACGAACGGGAGAGGCCGGCGCGTCCCGCCTGCGTCGCGCTCGACGATAATCGTCACGTCGACGTCGTCGAAGACCACGACGCGGGCCCGGCCGTGACGATGGGCGTTCAACGCCCTGTGCTCGGCAAGCGCCCGGCCAAGACACCCAGCCAGCCAACCGGTGAAGGACACCGATTCCCCCGTGCGCTCGCGGATTCCGCGGATGCGGCCGCGGGCCGCCGTCACGTCGAGTTCCACCAAGCCGGCAACGTGGTGGCGCCGGCGACCCGCCTCCATGATGTCCGAGGCCGTCGCGCTGCTCCACGACAACCGCCGAATCTCGTGTCGTCCGATGAGGTCCATGTTGCCGTCCTGTTCGTCTCGCAGCCGTTCCGGACCTCGCCGGTGCCCGGGACGGCGGACCCAGGGTATCGCGAACCGCTACGGACGAGAAGCACTCGAAGCGAACACCGACCGTCACGCGACCCGCACGTCGCCCACACCCCCCTCACGCCACCGCTCGGATCTCCACGAAGCGCCGGCGTATCGCTCGCCCGAACTTCACCGCAGGATGGCCGATCGCCAGGCACATTCCCGGCTGGATCTTCTCCGGAAGACCGTACTTCCTGCGGAGCTTGGCGCTTTGCCGGAGCAGCGGCCCGGGGAAGCCGAGGACACACGTCCCCAGCCCCAACGCTTCCGCGGCGACCATGGCCAACGTGGCGGCGATCACCGGATCGGCCGGGTCCGCCAACGCCCGCCCGTAGAAGTGCAGCGCCAACGGCGCATCGTAGAAGAACACGTCTTCACCCCGGGCGTCGTGGTCCTCGTACGACTGCGCGATGGGCATGATGAAGCGACGGAATCCCTGCGCGGCCTCCCGCCCCAGCATCAGCCCGTGCAGCGGACGCAGCGCCCGCATGACCTTCCGCATCCCGCGGACCCCCGGAAGCAGATCCCGCCGAAGCTGCTGCACCCGCTCGCGGTCACGAGCGACCAGTACCCCGACGTGCGACGGCGGAAACCCCATCGGCGCCGTCGCGGCCGCCTCCAGGATGCGATCCACGTCCTCCGACGAGACCGGCTCGTCCCGGAAGCGCCGCACGCTGCGCCGGCCGAGAAGCAACCGCCGCAAGTGCGGGTAGTCGGCCCTCTCGCCGTCCGGGAGGACCGCATCCGCTCGCGTCAAATCCCTCCCGGACACCTCGATCGCGTCCCGCGGACACACGCAAACGCATTGCCCGCACGCCAGGCAGCCGACGCCCCGCTCGGGCTCGGCCACCAGCACGCCTTCCCGAACGTTCAACACCTCGGCCGGACAGATCCGAACGCACGTCCCGCACGCCAGGCAGCGCTCGCGGCGAATGTCGATCTTGACGCAGCCGAAGGCCCGATTCGTATCCAGCACCATCTTGCACCTCCCTCTTGCACCCGACTCCCCTGCGACGGCCGTGCCACGCCGCAACCCGCGGAATTCACGATCGACGCCGCAATCGCCACGTCGCCGGCCGCAACCGGCTGCAACCGAATCGCGGCCTGTCGCAACATGTTGCGACCCGTCGGGGCGACGCCGCTGGATCGCGTCAACCGCGGGGTGGTACCGTCCCCCTCGTCGGCAGGGGGCGACGTTCCGGGAACCCGTCGCGGGGGAGGCGGAGGCACACGCGATGCCTGCAAGGAAGTCGAAGGGCACGGTATCCGCCGAGTCCGCGCGGAGGCTCGGCCTCGCACTCGCACTCGCACCAGGCGCGGTCTCCGTGGACACGCTCGTCCAGTGGAACCTCGCGCGCCCCGTCGAGCTTTGGAGCTGGCTCGACGTCGCGCAGGAAGAGCAGTGGATCGTCGAGGACGTTTCGGCGGGGCAGGGCTGCTTCCGCTGGCAGGACGCCGTCCGCAAGGCCGCGCTGCTCGACGAATCCACTCTCGAGGACTGGCGCCTTGTCGCCTGCTGCCCCGAGCTGATCAACGGCGCCGCTCTCGCCGTCCACGACGCGGGTCGCGAGCGCAACATGCCGCTCGTCGAGCGGATCGGTCGGGCGCTCGTCCAGACTTCACACGAGAGGTTTCCCGACGGCGAGCGCGGCTGGGTCCGGGTCGTCGTCGGCTGCATCCGCATCTTCCGCAGCGCCGACTGGCTGGGGCCCACGGTCGTCAACGAAGCGCTCGCCGCCGCCGTGGCCTGCGGCGACCTGCGGAGCCAGGTCACGCTGCAGTGCGCCCGCGCCTTCCTCGGCGCGGGGCACGGCGATCGCGACGAGCCGCGGCAAGCGTTCGCAGCGGCGCAGGAAGCCGCCCTTGCGATCGACGATCCGAACGCCGAAGGCGAGTTCCGGGTCTACCAGGCGCTGACCCAGTTCATGGAGGGACGGCTCAAGGACTGCATCCGGCAGTTCGAGGCCACCCAGCGGGACCTTCCCTACGAGGTGTTCACCGCGTCCTGGAAGAAGGCGGAGGAGGCCGGAGCCCAAGGGCCGTGGGAATGCCCGTTCGGTGTGCTCCAAAGCCCCGTTCCCGAGTCGCCGCTTTGTGCCCTCGCCTGGGTGCACGCTCTCACGGGTGGCTACCCCCAAGCGCTTGACATCGTCCACCGCCTCGACGCCATGGGCGAGCAGCAGGGGCGCCGGCCGCTCGTCCTGCTCGCACGCGCGTTTCTCGCGGGTCTTCTCGTCGAGGGCGGCGACCCTGCGAGGGCGCGCGTTCCGGCGAAGGAGGCGTTCGAGTTCTGGCGGTCGGCCGGCTACGAGCCCCAGTTCCGGTACCTCGCCTCCGTCTTCCACGCCTGGTCGCTCTGGCGCGACGGTCGGCTCGACGAGGCGCAGGCGATGATGGAAGAGGTGCGGCAGGCGCGGATCGCCCCGGGAGCCCTCCCGCACTACCCGGGCAGCGCCCTGCTCGACCTGCTTGAGTGGATCGACGTCGAAAGCCGTCCCCCGATCGACGGCCTGACGCTCGACGGAGAGCTGGCAAGGCTCCACCACTGGCCCGACATCTTCATGCAGGGCGTCGCCCATCGCTTCTCCGCCCGGCGCCAGGCCCGACGTCCGCTCGACAACCGCTCCCGGGGCGAAGTGGACGAACACCTGGCTCGCAGCCTCGCCCTGCTGCGCGAGGCCGGCGCGGCGCCCGAACTCGCCCGAACGCTCGACGAGTCGGCAGCGTGGGCCGAACAGACCGGTCGAGCCGAGGACGCC
This sequence comes from Deltaproteobacteria bacterium, assembly GCA_016218815.1. Lineage (GTDB taxonomy): Bacteria > Myxococcota_A > Polyangia > DRWM01 > JAAZOP01 > JAAZOP01. Next base: position 48,480 of record JACRCX010000160.1, on the reverse strand, counting down.
GCGCGGCTCCGCGGCGAAGCGCGGGACCTGCGCGCGGGCCTGCCGAAGCTGCGGCCGGCGGAGAACACACCAGGCCCCACGCCCGCGGTCCTGGCCGAACGGTTCCTGCACCTCGGCCGGATCGGCTGCGTCGAGCTGGGGCAACGCCGCAAGTGGGGCGACATCGCCGCCCGCCTCTCCGAGGATCTCGGCGCGGAGCGTTGCGCCCTGGTCGAGACGTCCGCCGAGCCGCAGGCCCTCACGGCACGCGGTGGCGACGCGACGTGGATCCGCGGCCTGCTCGAGCTGCTTCGGCGCCGGGAGCCGCGGGGCGTTGAATTCCTCGAACCCGTCCCCGAGCCCGGCACGCAGGAACCCGGCGGCCGGCTGATCCTCGTCCCCTTCGCCGCGCAGGGCACCGGCCACCACGGCTGGGTCTGCTTCGAGAATCGCCACGGCCGCGCCCTCGTCGGTCCCGCGGACGCCGCGCTGCTCGAGGTCCTCGGCATCCAGATCGGCGTCCTCGTGGAGAACGTCTCCCTCTGGCGCGATCTGGAGGCGACGCGAAGACGCCTCGAGCAGGAGCTCAACTACTACCGCCAGCAGCCCGCGACGACACCCGCAGGCTCGATCGTCGGGCACTCGGTGTCGCTGCAGAAGATGCTGAATCTCGTCGATCGCGTGGCCCCGACGCAGACTGCCGTGCTCGTGCTGGGTGAGACCGGTTCCGGGAAGGAGCTCGTGGCCCGCGAGGTCCATCACCGGAGCAACCGGAAGACGGGTCCCTTCATTGCCGTGCACATCGCCTCCCTCGCTCCCGGCCTCGTCGCCAGCGGACTCTTCGGCCACGAGCGCGGCGCGTTCACCGGCGCCACGGAGCTGGTGAAGGGCCGGTTCGAGCTGGCCGATCGCGGCACGCTGTTCCTCGACGAGATCGGCGAGCTCGGACCCGACGAGCAGGTGCGTCTGCTGCGAGTGCTCCAGGAAGGGGTGTTCGAACGCGTCGGCGGCACCCGTCCGCAGCAATCCGACTTCCGCCTCGTCGCCGCCACCAACCGCGACCTGGAGGCCGAGGTCCGCGCCGGCCGCTTCCGCGAGGACCTCTTCTACCGGCTCAACGTCTTCCCGATCCGCGTGCCGCCGCTGCGCGAGCGTCCCGAGGACATCCCGACCCTGGCGCTCTACTTCATGGAGCGCGTCGGCCGGAACGCCGGACGCCGCTTCGATGGCATCTCCGAAGCCGACATGCGGCGGCTCCAGGAGCACGCGTGGCCCGGCAACGTTCGCGAGCTCCAGCACCTCATCGAGCGCGCTGCGCTCCTCTCCGAGCCGCCTCGCCTGAGGATCCCCCCGCTGTCCGGAGCCGCGAAGGCTCCGGCCTCCGTGCACCGGAACGAGCGCGAGTGGGTCCGCCTCGACGAGGCCGAGCGCCGCTACATCCGCGAGGTCCTCGAACACACCGGCGGACGCATCACGGGCTCCGGCGCCGCCGCCGAGATCCTGGGGCTCAACCCGTCCACCCTCAACTTCCGCATCGGCAAGCTCGGCCTTCGTCCGATCGTCCAGCGCATCCGTTCCGCGGGTTCCTCCGCAACGCGCCGCTAGCAGCATGTTGTGACCTGCACCCTGCCGATCTCGTAACCACCCGGAATTCCACGACCTCGTTCCTGGCACGTCGGCCGCTCTTCCGTCCGTCGCGGCCGCCGACGGGGCACACGCCCGGGCGGCCGGAAAGGAAGGAGCAAGCAGCCATGACGCACACCGACGACCGATCGCAGGTACTTGCGACACCGCAGAGGGTCCTGCTCGCGTGCGGCGCGCTCTCGACGCTGCTCTACCTCGCGATGAACGTCTTCGTCCCGATGCGGTGGGACGGGTACAGTAGCGCCGGTCAGACGATCAGCGAGCTGTCCGCGATCGGCGCTCCCACGCGGGCGCTCTGGGTTCCACTGGGAGCCCTTTACGCCGTGCTCACCACCGCCTTCGGGTGGGGCCTCTGGACGACGGCCGGGCGGAACCGTCCACTCCGCGTCGTGGGCGGACTGATGCTCGCCTACGGGCTCAGCGGCTTCGCCTGGTCCTTCGCCCCGATGCATCTGCGCGGGGCCGCGGCCTCCCTGACCGACGTCATGCACATCGTCCTGGGCTGCCTGACCAGCCTCGTCTACATGCTCGCGCTCGGCTTCGGAGCCGCGGCGCTCGGCCGTCGCTTCCGCATCTACTCCCTCGCAACGCTCGCGGTCGTGATCGTCACCGGCATCCTGCTCGGCATGGACGGCCCGCGGGTGGGGCAGAACCTGCCGACCCCTTGGATTGGCGTGTGGGAGCGCATCTGCATCGGCGCCGCCATGCTCTGGATCGCGGTGCTCTCCGTCACCCTCCTGCGGACCCGTCGAACGATCGCCCCACTCGCCGCGAACGACGAACGGCGCCCGACGGAGAAGAAGAAGGTCACCGTGTTCGTGGGCAGCGCGCACAAGGGCGGCGCGACCTACCGTGCCTCGCGGCTGTTCCTGGACGGCCTGGAGGCCTTGGGCGACGTCCAGGGCGAGCTCGTCGTGCTGAGCGACTACGACCTCGGCCTCTGCCGCGGCTGCAAGGCCTGCTTCCTGCGTGGCGAGGAGCGTTGTCCGCTCCAGGACGGGCGCGACGAACTGCTCGCGAAGATGATGGCCTCCGACGGCGTCGTCTTCGCCTCACCCAACTACTCGTTCCACGTCTCCGGGATCCTGAAGCTGTTCTTCGATCGGCTCGGCTTCGTCTTCCACCGGCCGCGTTTCCACGGGAAAACATACTCCAGCATCGTCGTCCAGGGCATCTACGGCGGGAACCGGATCGTGAAGTACCTCGACGGCGTGGGCGGCGCCTGGGGCTTCAACGTCGTCAAGGGCGAGTGCGTCCGGACCCTCGAGCCGATGACCGAGCAGGCGCAGGCGAAGATGGCCCAGGCGCTGGCAGGGCAGAGCCGCCGCTTCCACGAGCAGTTGTCGCGGCCGGCCTATCCCGCCCCCGCGATGGTCGGGCTCATCGCCTTCCGGATGGCCCGCACGAGCATCCGCCGCATGCTCGGCGAGAACAACCGCGACTTCGTCCATTACCGCGACCACGGCTGGTTCGAGTCCGACTACTACAGCCCGGCGCGGCTCGGCCCCTTCCAGAAGATCATCGGAGCCCTTTTCGACCGGATCGCTGCCCGGATGTCCAAGCCGCGAGAAGGAACGCCGCTCTGCACGCCGGACCTGCCGCCGGCCGCCCAGGAGCACCCGGTGGAGGACGTTGTTCAATGAGGGGCGGCGCAGTCTGAAGGAGGGATCGCGCATGACACACCGCATCGACATCAGGAACGAGGCCGGAGCCGTTGTCCTCGAGGTCCAGGGCCTTCTCGATCGGAAGGCGCTGTCGGAGGTCAGGAGCCACTGCAGCGCCCCGGTGCTTCGTCAATCGCCCGTCCGCGTCGTCCTGCGCACGGGCACGGACGTCGACCCCGGTTGCCTGGAGGAACTGCTCGGCCTCGAGGGAGTCGAGGTAGCCGCGGAGGCTCCGTACCTGCGGGTGTGGATCGCCGGCCGCCGCACCGAACGCCGACCTCGAAGCACCCGGCTCCGGCACCCATGACGCCGCGAGAAGTGCGGCCCGTCCCTCGCCCGCAGCGTCGACTTCCCGCGCAACGTTCGGACGGCCCGCCGCGGCGAGCGGGACGAGCTGGCGTGGACTCGTCGCTCCCGAGACCTTTGTCTGGCGCGGGGACGAAGGCCCGCCCGAGGCTCGCGGGCCATGGCTCGGGCCCTCGCGTGCCGGTGCGGTCGGCTGGACTTCTCCTTCGCTGGACGATACGGCTCCCCGTCCATGGACGAATCCGCCCTGCTCGACAAGTTGCGGAAGGTCGAGGCGCTCTCTGCCGGCGCGACCACCGAACCCGGCTGCCCCGCCCTCATCCATGTTGCGTCCGCGACCCTCTGCGCGGTCTCGTCGCGACCCGGCGTCGCCCGATTTGCGCGCTTCGCCGTCGCCAGCCGCTGATCGGAGTGAGCGCCAGTTTGCGCCACTCCCCCCTGCTGCTGAACTCCCACCCGCCGACCGCACCGTCGCCTTCGAGGCTGTACTGGATGACCCGCCCGCCGACGCAGTAGCCGGAGAGCCACTCGATGAACTCCTCGGCCTCGTACCACCTGCCCCGCAGGAACGTGCCCCCATCATCGTCCCGCATCTCGACGAACACGTGCTTCACCGCGGACCAGTCGATCGCCCGGGGTTTGACCGGTATCTCGTGGGTGGCTCGGGCGAGCGCCCGACGAGCGGACTTGTCGAGATTCCAGTCGAGGTAGCCCGACACGTTCGTCTCGACCCGCAGGTGCGGGAGCATGTGCGCGAACGGCGACCCACCGCCTGGCACAGTGCGCATCTCCTCGACCGCTTGCCGGAAGGCATCGAACCGGGACTTGCGCAGTTCCACACCGATGAACTCGACCTGCGTCTCGTACCCCATGGCCACCTCCGCCCGACACCAACGCGCAGGCGCCACGATACCGCATCCCGACGACCCGAACAGCGGGCCTCCCGTTGGTCCGCGCCGCCGGGTCGCGCAACCACGTCAACTCCTGTCGCTCCGTCGCGTCTCTTGGTTGACCGCCGGTGGGGACTCGAACCGGCGCGGCGCGCAGGACGCGTCAGGCGCGCATCGCGGGCGCTCTTCACGTTGAAGGCGCTGCGTTGGCGTCAACCGTCGCTGTCGCCCGATGGACCGACGCGACGCGGCCGGTGTAGCATCAGGGTCCGATCGCGAACGGCGACGAGGAGGTTCAACGTGGCGAGGGCGACCTTCTTCGAAGTCCGGGAATTGCTCGATGCGTTGCGGGCCCACCATTTCGGCCTGACGTACGACGAAATCGAGTCGCTGTTCCGGTGCAGTCACCGGACGGCGCAGCGCTGGATCAAGTTCGCGTGCGAGCAGGAGTGGGCTGAGGAGGTCCCCCACGACGACGGCGGACACAAGCGCTGGAAGGCGACCAAGGCCGCCGAGGGCCTGACGCCGGTCGTCGTGAACCCGACCGAGCTGCTCGCGCAATGCCTGGCGATCCAGGCCGCCGCACCGCTCGTGGCCGGCACCGAGCTCCACGCGGCGCTGCAGTCGGTCACGCGCAAGGTGGCCACTGCGCTGCCGAACCACGTGCAGCAGTTCGGCGTCGAGGCGCTCGCCGCCTTCCCGCCGCCGCCCAGCGCCGAGGTGGTCCAGGTCCGCCAGGAGCTGCTCGAGGATCTGCTGGAGGCCACCGTCTCGCACCGGGTGCTGGACGTGACCTACCGCCCGCTGTACCTCGGCAGCCCGCCCAAGCAGTACAAGCTGCGGCCGCTCGCCGTGTTCCCGCACAAGGGCGTGCTCTACGTCGCCGCGATCGGCGGCCTCGCCGAAGGCAAGCGGCCCTTCTACTACGCCGTCCACCGGTTCGACGAGGTCACGCTGACCAAGGAGGCCTTCCGGCCGCCGAAGGGCTTCGACGCGCGCGCGTTCGTCCAGCAGAGCTTCGGCGCGTTCGACGGCGCGGTGCTCGACGTGCGCGTGCGCTTCTCGCGCGAGGTCGCGCCGCTCGTCTGCGAGCGCCGCTTCCACCACAGCCAGAAGGTCACGGCGCTGAAGGACGGCGCCGTCGACGTCGGCATCCAGGCGTGCGGCTGGCCCGAGATCAAGGCGTGGATCCTCTCGTTCGGCAGGCACGCCGAGCTGCTCGAGCCGAAGGACAAACGGAAGGAGCTCCGCGACGAGACCGCCGCCACCGCCCGACGTTACCAGCCATAGACCCGCCCGGCGCGGTGGAGACGAGGGTGCGGGAATCGGTGGTGGTCCGTTTCTGCGGCATCCGGGGCGTGCGGTCGCGAGGATGAGCGTCGTATCGTCCCGCGCGTAGCGGGGACGGTCCGAAGAGGGAGGTGGCGGTGGAACGGCACAAGCCTGCGACGTGGCTGGACGAGATCCGCAAGGCGCTCGCGCACGGCGAGGACCTGCTCGTCGTCTGCCGCACGGCGGCGACCGAGCGGGAGGTCTATCGGCAGCTCGAGCAGCGGAGCGCCGAAGGCGGCCCGACCGGGTGGCCGGGCCTGCACCTCACCACCATCGCCGGTCTCTCGCGCGCTGCCGCACCGACGCCGCTCGCGCGGACGGCGCCCCACACGAAGCTCGAACTCCCCGACAATCACCCCTGGAAGCTGCACCTGGCCGAACGCCCGGGCCTCCGCCGCCTGCTCCGGCAACACGTCGAACGCGCTCAGTGCCTCCAGGCCGCCGGCGCCGACCTCCAGGGCTTGCGCAAGGAGATCCTCTCCCTGGTCGAGACGGACTGGACCTGTCCCGATCACCTCGACGGGTGCCGCTGCCTGCTGGCGGGCGACGAGCCCCATCCCCGCCCGCTCGCCGTCGGCTTCGCGCCCGCCCCCTTCACCTTTCTGGGCCAGGTCACGGCGCTCGAACGATCCATCCTGGCGACGCTGAAGGCGCGGTTCGTCCAGGCCGGCGAACCGCTGTCGAAGATGCCCAAGCCGCTGACCGCTCGCCGCGTCCCCGACGTCTCGGCCGAAGCGCGCGTGGCGGCGAAGGAGGCAACGCCGGCCGATGGGACCCTGATCCTCGTCGCCGACGCCGCGACGGAGGACCGCATCCGCGCGGCGCTCCAGCGCAACGACATCCCCTGCGCCGCGGACGGCTCTTCTCCGTTGCGGGACCACTCCCTGGTCGCCTTGCTGCGCCGCCTCCTCCCGCTCTTCGCCTCGCGCGGCGCGGAGCCGCTCGAGGCCCAGGATCTCCTCCGCCTGGCGACCGATCCGATCCTTTCCCGCGCCCCCGCCGCGGCCGCGTTCGACCCGGTCGCCGGCGCCGACCAGCCCCACGCATCGGTGAAGCACCTGCACGCGCTGATCCTCGAATGCCGCCGCGTGCGCGGGTCCCTGGAAGACTGGCTCGAGGCCGCCGGACGGCTCGCGGACCTGCGGCAGGCCGAGCTGGACCAGGAAGACCCGGACGAGGCCGAGGGCGCGCGGAGCCGACTCGTCTCCGCACGCGCGCTCGTGGCGCTGCTGCGCACGCTCGCGAAGCACGCGCACGCCGGCGGGCGACTCGGGGACATGGCCCGCCTGGTCACCGAGCTCGGCCTCTCGTCTCCGCGCGACGATCGACTGGCGCGCGCGATCCTCCGGTCGCTCGCCGACGACGGCTCGCGCCCTGCCGACGAGGAGGCGTTCGACGAGGCGCTCGCGGGGGGTGTCCCGAGCGGTCGAGTCGACGCCGGCGTCCAGGTGCTGCGCTACGAGCAGTATGACGGCCGACCGAGCCGCAAGCTGATCCTGACCGGCGTCCACGACAAGGGCCTGGCCAAGGCACCGCCGCCGGACCCGTTCCTCGACGCGAAGAGCCGCCGGGCCCTGGAGCTGCCGACGGGGGAGGAAGCGGTCGCCGAGCGCCTGGCGCTCGTCCGCTGGGCTGCCTCCCGCGCCGGCGAGGTGTTGGCGCTCGTCGCCGAGACCGACGCCTCGGGCCGGAGCGTCAAGCCGCCCGTGCTGCTGGCGCTGGACCTGCCCGACGCCAAGAAGGCCGAGCGCGACAGCTACGGTCTCGGTGCCGCACTGCCCGAGACGGCCGATCGCGCGGCGTACGGCCCCGGCACCGGAACGCGCGACCCGCTGAGCCTGCAGATCGATGCCGAGTGGGCGCGCGAAGGGTCGGCGTTCGAGGCGGAAGGCAAGGTCGAGCCGCTCGACCCGGACGCGTCCCTGGCCGAGCACCTCGACCGCGACCTGGGACGGTTCCCGAAGGACCTGCACCCGTGGCTCGGCAAGTGCGGCGCGACGGCGAAGGGCGGCGACGGCCTGCCACCGGACTTCACGCTGTCGGCGACGAAGCTCCGCGGCTTTTCGCAGTGCCTCTACCGCGCATTCGCCGATTCGGTCCTGCGGCTCAAGGCGCGCCGGGACGTCGACGAGGATGTCGACCCGATGGAGGTCGGCAACGCGGTCCACAAGGCTCTGGAGCTCGCCACGCCGGGAGTCCGCTTCGCCGTGCCTGCAGCCCGGTTGACGGCGGCGAAGAAGAAGTTGAAGGAGGCCCTGCGCGACGGCCTGAAGCGGGGAATGGTGGAAGCGCTGGCGGCGCGCGGCATCCCGGACGCGACACAGGCGGTCCAGGCGGCCCGGGACGGCCTGCTCGCCCGTTGGCAGCGGCACTGGGAGTCCTACGTCGAAAAGCGGGTGTCCGGCGTCGAGGCCCTGGAACTCGCCGAGCTGCAGCAGGCGCTCAAGCCGATCAAGGACACCGAGGCGGTCCAGACCGTGCTGGATCTCCTGGGTGAGGGCTTCAAGGGCGGCCCGCTGGATGATCTCGGCAAGGGGCTCGTGGATGCGCTCGCCGCCACCCACGCCGACGAGAAGCAGATGGCCACCGCGGCACCGGTGATCGGCCACCGGCTGAGCGCTGCGCGCAAGCGGGACGTTGACGACCGCCTTCCGCGGCAGGACGTTCGCAAGGCGCTCGAACGGCTGTGCCAGGAGGCCAGGCCGCTCCTGGAGCACATCGGGTACGACCCGCAGGGCGATCTCGAGGTGCTCCGCGGCGAGTACTCGTTCGGGCGTGGTCACGACGCCGGCCCGAAGACCCCGAGGTGCGAGCTGAAGCTCGGTCGGGCGAACCTGGAGGTCCACGGGCGCATCGACCAGGTGGTGCTCCGGCGCGGCCCGAAGGGTAACGCCGGGCGCTTCCGCATCACCGACTACAAGACCGGCAAGTCGATCCCCAAGGCCGCTTCGCTCGCCGCCACGCTCACCGAGCCGCAGCTCGCCTTCTACGCGCTGGCCCTGGAGGCGAGCGGGCTGCCGGAAGCCGGCAAGCAACCGCTCGTCGTCGAGCACGTGCGCATCGACGGCGTGCGGGCGCTCAAGGAGGCGCAGGTCGCGATGAGCCGCGAGGCGATCGAGCGCGCTCGGACGGTCTTCGGGACGCTGCTCGATCTGTCGCGCGACGGCTTCTACCCGGCCATCCCCCACCCCGACGCGTGCCCGCTGCTGCGGCGGCACGGGGCATACTGCGACTTCCAGGAGCTGTGCCGCGTGCGTCCGACCTTCGGGCCCGACGAGGAGGAACCCGACGAGGCCGCGCAGAGCGACGAGGAGGCGGCGCCATGACGCGGATGCTCGACCCGTTGAGCCCCCGGACCCGCGTGGCCACCGCGCCGGCCGGTTCGGGCAAGACGACGCTGCTGCTGCGGCACTACCTGCGGCACCTGGCCGGCACTTCGGCGGACCGCATCGTCGCGATCACCTTCACCCGCAAGGCGGCGGCGGAGCTGGCCGATCGGCTCGCCGGTGTGTTGCGCGCCATCGCCGACCCCAAGGCGCCGCGCGACGCGCTGACCGACCTTTGCCTTCCGACCAAGGTGACGCAGGAACAGGCGCTGCGCTCGCTGGCGATGCTGGACGCGGCGCCTGTCTGCACCGTCGATGCCTTCGCGTTGGGCCTGGTGCAGGAGTTCGCCCTGGAAGCGCACTTCCGGCTGCGCGACGGCACGAAGGTGTGGATCGACGGCCCGATTCAGCCGGGCGGCGATCCGGTCCCGTCCTACGAGGCCGCGGCGCGCGAGCAGCTCGAGACGCTCTCGCCCGCCGCGAAAGTGCTGCTGCGCGAGCTGAACGTCGGCCAGGCGATCGCCGACGTGGCGAAGCTCGCGCGCACCGGCGTCCCCGCGCTCTGGGACGCGCTGGCTTGCACGCCGGGCAAGCCGGGTACCCTCCCCTCGCTGGACGATCTTCTCGCCGCGCTCGGCAAGGCGTTCGCACCGGCGGCCAGGCAGTATGCGACCGAGTTGCAGACGTCCCTCGCGGCTTCCACCGCGGTGGAGCCGCACAGGGCGGCCGTTGAAGCGTGGCTGCGCAAGCCCGGTAGCCCGCCGCCGCTCGCTCTGCTGCACTTCGTGGTGAAGATCCGAAAGACCAAGGAAGCGAACATCTTGCACGACGCGTTCGTCGCGGCGCTCGCCCGGGCGATGGACGACCTCGGCCTGCCGGCCGAGGAAGCGCTGGTTTGGGACGTCTGGGACGCCTGGCGCGACAAGTCGCCGCTGGCGCCGTGGTGCGACGAGGCAGCCCGCGAACGCTCTGCCGCCCATCGCCAGGCGCTGTGCGAGCTGGCGCTCGCCGCTCGGGACGGGGCGCTGCGTGCGCTCGCCCGCAACGGCCGGCTCGGCTTCGACGAGCTGCTCCTCGCGGCGACGAGCCTCTGCCTCCAGCCGCCCGAGGCGCTCGCCGCGCGCTACGACGTGCTGATGGTCGACGAGCTGCAGGACACGAACCCGGCGCAGCTCGGCTTCTACCGCGCCTTCGAGGCGATGAAGCGGCCCGGCAAGCCGGCCCAGGCCTTCTTCGTCGGCGATGCGCGGCAGTCCATCTACCGCTTCCGCGACGCCGACCCGTTCGGATGGAAGACCCTCGTCAAGGAGGCCGACGAGGCCGGCGCGAGCGCCGACCTCGACCGCAACTACCGCTCGTCGAAGCCGCTGGTCGAGGTCCAGAAGAAGTTGTTCCTCGCGCTGGGGCGGCTCGGGCTGCGCGGCGTCGACCCGTTGGGCGATCTCAGGGCGGCTGACGGCGCAACGGACGGGCCCGTCAAGGACGCGAAGTGGCCGACGCCGCTCGTCGTGATCGATGCCGCGGCGAAGGGCGTGGTCCCCGACGACGAGTGCATCCGGGCGTTCGCCGAACGGCTCACCGCTCGCTGGGCGAAACACCGCGACGAGTCCGCGGCGGTGATCGTGCGGAGCTGGGCGATGGGAGCATGGGCGGCACAGCAGCTCCGCTCGTACGAGGTCGACGCGCAGCTCTGGGGCGACCGCACGCTGCTCTCGTCAAGGGTCGCGGTCGACCTGCGCCTGCTGCTCGGGACGCTGCTGGATGTTTCCGAGGAGCTCGCGCTCGTCGGGTTGCTCAAGCATCCCTCGATCGGCGTCTCCGATCGGGGCCTGCTGCTGTTGCGCCACGGCGGCAGCCTCGGACGCCTCTTCGGGCCGGCCGTCGATCTGTCGGCGCTGGAGAAGGCCGACGGGGAGCGGCTCGCAGCGGCGCTGGAGGTGCTGCGGGACGGCCGCAGGCGGCTCGGGCGCGAGCCGACGGCGGAGGTGCTCGAGCGGGTCGTGTCGAGACTCGCCTGGCGGCCGATCGTCGCCGCCGGTCCCGAGCACGACGACGGCGTCGCGCTCGCGCAGCTCGACATCCTGCTCGACGTCGTGCGCGATGCGGAGGCCGACGGCGTCGACCCGCGGTCGGTGCTGGAGCGCCTCACGCCGATCGACGACCCCGCGGCGGCGGCGGCGACCGACCTGCCGCTGGTGCGGTTGCACGGGCGGAGGAAGGTGGTCGTCGTGACGACGACGTTCGGCGCGAAGGGACTCGAATTCGACCACGTGGCGCTCCTCCAGCTCGACGGGGACTCGGGCAGCAGCGGCGTGCGGAGCGGGAAGTCGTACGCACTCGCGATGCCGCAGGGCCGACTGCTGCTGGGCGTGTCGCTCGACCCGACGGGTGGACTGCAACCGTGCCGCGACCCGTTGGCCTTGATGGGGAGCGCGTTGTGCGGGCGCGAGAAGGACGAGGAGTGCCTGCGGATGTTCTATGTCGGCCTCACGCGCGCGAAGACGACGGTGACCTTCGCGCTGGGGAAGCCGCCGAAGAACGGGAAGGCATTCGTCGGCGCGTTGCGCACGGCTCTCCTGCCGGCACCGCCGCCGCCGGCGGAGCCGCCGCCGGCGGAGCCGCCGCCGAAGGGGAAGGCCAAGGGGAAGAAGGCCGCGGCGCAGGAACAGGACGCGGTCCTGGCGGCGGCGCTGAAGGACCTGGAGGCAGACGTCACGGCGCTGGTGGTGGACGCGCCGACGACGACGGTACCGGCGCGCAAGGTCCGGGAGCGGACCGCGCGCAAGGCCGAGCTGAAGCGACCGTGGAACGAGGAGCCGGGACGACGGATTGCGCGTCCCTCGTCGGCGGCCGACTTCGGGATCGATGCGACGACGGCGGAGGCGGCGTTCCGGAAGGGCGCGAAGCTGGTGCTCGGCGCTGCGGCTCCGAAGCGGCCGGCGGTCGCCGGGCTGGACGGCGTGGAGCCGAGCACGTGGGGCGACGTGGTCCACGGCTGGTTTGCGCAGTGGCAGTTCGCGGCCGGGCCCAAGGTCGAGGATGCGGCATCGTACCTGGAGCGACGCTGGGAGACGAAGTCGCCCGCCCTGGCGCGATGGCTGGTCGACCTGGGCCTCGCAGTGCGCGACGGCTTGCCGGGCTTTTCCGAACTTCTCGGCCACAAGCTGCACTTCGAGTGGCCGATGGTCGGCCTGGACGACGGCTTGGCCAAGAAGGTCGTCTGGGCGGGCCGCGCGGACCTGGTCGTCGAGCTTCCCGGCAAGAAGCTGATCGTGATCGACTTCAAGGCCGGCGACTCCGCGGCAACGTCGCTCGCCGACATCCCGCACCTCTCGACGTACGCCCCGCAGCTCGAGGCCTACCGCCGCGTCCTCACCGCCGCGGGCTACACCGTGGCCGAAGTCGGACTGCTGTACGTCAGCGGGGTGAGTTGGGTGCGGACGGTGAGCCGCCCCTGACACCTACCCGCCCAGACGTCCGAACCTGCGCTCCAGTGCTGCGGCAATGGTTGCGTCCCCAACGGGACGAGCGCAGTACGGAGCGGCATGAGGGCGGAAGGAAGCGCCGGTCGCCCGTCCGTCCCGCATGTTCCGGTGCCCCTCGTTCTCCTGGCATAGACCGTCAGTCCGGGCGGCCTGCCCGGGCCGACTCCATCAACTCGATGACACCGGTTCCGTAGTCGATGACGAGCCGGAGTCCGTCGAAGAAGTCCCCGCCGAGGAGGCCGTCGACGCGGGCGGTGGCACCCAGGAGGTGGCAGGCGATCTCGAACTCGTCCCGATCCCAGCCGAGGGCGCGGATACGCGGCGTTACGACGACGTAGCCCCCTTCCACGCCGACGGCGGTCACGACCCGGGATGGCCGAATCGCGCGCTCGGGAAGGAAGCCCAGACGTCGGGCCGCCTCCACGTCGATGAGGGTTCGTGGCGTGCCGGTGTCGATCACGAAACTCAGCGGGCTCGGGGCCAGCCCGACACCCCAGACCTGGACGGGAACGCGGATGAGGCCGTCGTCCGACCGAAAGGGAACACTAGGCATTGCGGGTGAAGAAGCTCAGGTGCCCGCAGTAGTCGCCGGGCAGGGGTCCGACCCACCAGATGGCGAACGGTCCCTCGAACGTGTACAGGGCGCGATGGGCTTCTGCCCGGTCCGTCGTGTGCGCGACGACGACGCCGTGCCTGATCATCTTGGCGTCATCCGGCACGAAGTCCCGCACCACGACCCACTCGCCGACGAACCGTTGCTCGATCTCCTCGTACGTCAGCCGCTCAGTCATGCCTCGACCATAGCTTCCACGAGGTGCTCGAGCAACTTCCCGACCTTGCGCCCCGACCCTGCATCCTGTCCGGCGTCCCCAACGGGCCGCGACGGCGCAATTGCAGACACCTACCCGCAACAGCAGGTCGGAGGGCCCTTGCGCCTGGAGGCCTCCGCGTCGAGCGCCTCGCGCAACCACTCCTCGGTCTCGGTCTGACCGTCGAAGCCGACGGCCCGCGCGGCCGCCTTGCCGGAGCGGAAGAGCACGAGCGTCGGCACGGTCCCGTGGGCGAAGGCCCGGTCGAGTCGGGGACTCTCGTCGATGTCGACCTTCACGATCCGCACCTCGTCGGCGAGCTTCCGGCCCAGGCGGCGCAAGACCTTCGCCATCCACTCGCAAGGCGTGCACCACGTCGCCGAGAAGTCCACCAGCATAGGCAGCCCCTTCCGCCGCAGTTCGGCTTCGAACGTGTCGTCGTTCACGTGGCCGATCTCACCACGCGCGATCGCCTTGTGGCGGGCAGACGCGGCCTTCTTCGCCACCGCCTTCGCCGCAACGCCCTTCCCCGCCTGCTTCGCCGTCTTCTTCGTCACCATCGCTTGCTTCTCCATCGGCCGCGCCACCCTCGACGCCGCCATCTGAAACCCATTCGACCGCGACGACGTGACACGAGTTGTCGCCACCCGAAGATGGGGCCGAACCGGTCCGAGATCAGCTCACGGCGCCCTGCCCGACCCCTCGATCACCCCGGCGGTCCACGCCGCCAGATCCTGCGCTCCCGTCGCCCCCTGCGGCGCGGTCGCACCGGCCTTCTTCAGCCAACGGTCCGCCTTGCGCGCCAACAGACGCCACTCGCTCTCGCGGTCGGCGTACTTCGTCCGCAAGAGGTACAGCACGACGAGCGTCGCGACCACCGCGGCGGCGCGGGACTCGGGCAGCTTGCCGGACGCCGCCGACAGCGCGAGCGCCGCCTTGCCCAGCACGCCGGTTGGGACGCCCGCAGCCGCAGCCAGCTCGCGCCCCAGCGGCCAACTGCCGTCCGCCTGCTGCCCGAGCGTCAACGCGATCAGCGGATCGTCGATCGCCGGCGGCATCACGCCCGCCTGCCCCTGTGCTGCCCGCCCCGACGGAGCAATCATCGACGCGCAACGGCATTCCAGAACGCCGTCCGCGACCGCGGCGGATCTCACCCCACGCGTCGTCTGGGCCACCCGCCCGACCGCCCGGCCCAGGAACGAGCTGACAGAGCCGGCACCGGCGAGCGAGAAGCAGGCCGCGCCCGCCATCATCGGACGCGCCCGGTCCGTCCCGTGCCAGCTCTTCGTCAACGCGATCGGCACGCGGCGCAGCTCGGCCTTCACCGCTTCGCCCGTCGCCGGCCGCTCCTCCACCGCGACGAAACTCGTGGCGCTCGACAGCAAACCGTACTTGCACCCCAGGACGACGATCCTCGCCCGCACGGCGTCCTTCTTCGCGCGCTTCGCCGACGCCCCCTTCTTCCCGTCGGTCCGCCCTTCCTCGAGGTCCTGGATCGCCCGGCGCGCCATCAGCGCCGGAACGACGTCGTCCGCCTCGGCCTTCTCGGGATCGACCATGACCGCGAAGCGCAGCCGCCCGCCCGGCCCTTCCGCGACGATCGCCACCTCGCCCGGCCGCCCGCCCTTCACCCGTCCGTAGAACGTGCAACGATCGCCGGGGAACAACGGCGGAGGCTCCGCGGGCGCCACCTGGTCGACTTCCAGGGGGCCCCAGTCGACCCGCACGTCACGCAGCGAACCGACCGCGACGCGCCCGAACTGCCGCATGACCTTCGGCTCGATCCGTTCGCCCGGGTGGATGAACTCCGACGCCCCGCGAGTCGCGCGGGCGAGACCCCGGACCAGGAACTCCGACGCCCCGCGTCCGATCCCGAAGGTGAAGATGCGCGCGTTGCCCGAGTGCTTCGCCGCAAGATCGATGCACTCCCGCTCGTTGCCGACCTCGCCGTCCGTGAGCAGCAGGATCTGCCGCGGGAGCGACCCGGGCGCTTCCGTCAGCACCTTGCGCAGCGGCTGCATGATCTCCGTGCCGCCCATCTCGGCATCGATTGCCTGGACGTGCGCCGTCGCCTCGTCCAGCGTCTTCTGCGAATACGGAACGCTCTCCGGGAAGAGCATCTCGAAGTCGCTGCCGAAGCCGACGATGTTGAACCGGTCCCCCTCCTCCAGCGAGCGCAAGCAGAGCAGCAGCGCATTGCGCGCCTCCTCGATGCTCTCGCCCATCATCGAGCCCGAGCGGTCCACGACGAACACCGCCTCGCACGCCTGGCGCGGCAGCCCCGAAAGGTCCGGGAACACGTTCACCATCGCGACACGTGCGCCGTCGGGCTCCCGCGCCACGACCGCCGACGCCTCGTGGGCCCGCTCCAACGTGACGTTGACCACGAAGTCCTGGTCGAGCTGCACGTTCTCGCCGGCCACCTCGACGCGCACCTTGCGCCCGTCGAGCGACACGCGCGCGGGATGCGACGGGCACTCGACCGAGCGCACCGCCGACGGCGCCTCGAGCTCCGCCGTGAGGCGCAGGCCGTACGGCACGCCGCCCAGGATCGTCGGAGGCGCGATGTGGTCCAGCTCCGCCGGATCCATCGCCTTGATCTGCTCCTGCGGCACGTAGCGCGGCGAGATGGTCGTCGGCACCGCCAGCCGGATCTCGTCCCCGGTCTGCGACAGCTCGGCGACGTACGCGAGGCGGACGGCCACCTCCTGGCCGGGCAGGAGATTGCCGACGCTGGCGGTGAAGATGTTCGGCCGATCCTGGTCGAGCAGGAACGCGCCGTGGCCCCGACTCATTGCGTCGTCGTACTTCTCGAACGCCGCTTCCTTCTCGACCGCCTTGGCGACGATGCGCTTGCCGTCGATCTCCACCTCGAAGGCGCAGACCGCCGCGCCCTCCTCGAGCGGGAACGAGTAGACCGCCTCGACGGGGACCGACTCGTCGTTCCGGTAGCGCTGCGTGACCGTCGTGCGGGAGGCGACGCCCCGCGCGCGCACGTCGATCGCGACACCACGCAGCGGCACCCGCTTTTCGCCCACGAACAGCCCTCCCGGCTCCCGTACGAATGCCGTCATCGCTGCCTCCTTGCCCGGATCAGACGCCCGAAGGGCGACACATTCTGACACGGGCGAGGTCGAGTTTCCTGCATCCGACCCCAATATCCCGGCACGCCGTCACCCGCCCGCGGGCGGAACCTGCGGACCCCACGGAACCGGCGGTCGCTTGCGTCTCCGCCGGACCCCGACCCGCTTCACCAATGCCGGCATCGTCCACCACTGCTCCGCGATCCGGAGCAGCGGACTGCGCTGGCCGAAGTGGTGCGTCAGGACCACGAAGGCGCGCAGGCCGCGGATACGCGCCCGCGCGACCAGCGCATCGCCGAGCGGCCCCATGCCGTCGGTCACGACGACGACGCGGGTGAAGTTGCGGTCCAGCGCGTGCGCGATCACGCAGTCGAAGTCGGTGCCGCCCGTCGTGCGCCGCTGGCCGGCCTCCAGCTCCCCGAGCGTCACCGGCTCGACCGCGTTGCTGAACAGGTACACCGGACTGCCGATCTCGTCCCCCAGCCGCAACGTCAAGCCGTAGAGCAGCCGCTGGTACTCCTGCGTCGAGCCCGACACGTCCAGATACACGTGCACCCGCTCGCACGACTCCTCCGGCGCGATGCTCGCCGCGCGCCAGAACGCCGGCCAGTACCCGAGCGCCAGGAACGCCGCCTCGCGCCGCCCCGGCAGCCCCACCACGCCCGGTACGCCGACCACGGACTGGCGCAGGTGTGGCGGCCCACCGCTGTCCGTCACCGCCCGCCGCACGGCCTCGAAGAACGCCCGGTCCTCGGCCGTCTCGATCCGCCCGAGCGAGTCCTTCCGGACACGGTCCGAATGGCCGGCCTCGAGCCCGTCGCCCACCCCGCCCAGGACCGCCTGCACCTCGCCGCGGTCCACGCCGCGATGGTCGCCCAGCAGGACGAGGTCGCCCAGCCGCGCGAGCAGCGACGGGAAATCCCTCTCCATCAGCTTCGCGAACTCCTCCACGAACGCGGCCATGTTCTCGTCGCCCAGCCACCCGCGCACGTAGAGCGCCGCGATCGGCGGCGGGTCCGGCGCCCCGGTCGCCCGGAAGAGCGTCGCGACCAGGTCCGTCAGCGTGGCACGCGCGAGCGGCTCGGACGCGACCAGCGCCTCCAGCCGGTCGTGCGGCACGGCGAACGGATGCCAGCGCTCGTCCCGCGCCTCGCACGCACGCGCCATCGCCGTCGGCGGCAGCAGCAGGTTGTCCGGGAACCGGCCCGCCGGATAGAGCGCGCGGACCATCGGCGGCGGCTCCGGGAATGCCAGCCGGGCCAGGTGCGCGTTCACGCCGATGTCCAGCGCGACGTTGAGGCCGTCCCGCGAGAGACGCCCCGCACGGAGCCGGCGCAGGAAGTCGCCACGCAGCCGGTGCAGAAGCTCGTGCAGCAGCAGGTACAGCGCGTCGCCGTCCGTCCTGACGTACCGGCGGACGAACGAAGGCGAGACGTCGATCCGGAACCGCCCCGGCTCCGCGGGCATGATCCGCGCGGTGCCCGCCTCCTCGTCGAGCGCCACGTCCACGTGCGACGCGAGCGCGCCCAGCGCCTTGAGCACGCGCCGGTCGGCGACCCCGCGCGCCGCTTCCATCGCTCGCTCCAGGAAGCGGGAGGCGTCCATCACACGCTCCGCGGGACGGCGCCCACCAGGACGCAGTCGGCGCGCCCGTCGACGGGGGCCGGCGACGGCGGTGCGCCCGGGACGTAGATCCCCGACCGCGTCGTGCGGCCGAGCACCCAGCGCGCCGTCCGCGGGTCGTCCACGACCGGGATCCTCCGCCCCCGCGGCGACAGCCCGACCGGCGAGCACGAATCGAAGAGGAACGCCGCGCAGCGCAGCGCGGGCTCCGCGGGCCGGCGTTCGCGCGTTCTTGCCAGCTCGGCCGCCGGCGGCACGCGGAGCAGGAACCGCGGCTCCAGCTCGGGCGCGCCCACGGGCAGCTCGGGCACCTCGGCCAGGACGCTGCCGTTGCGGTCCACGGCCTCCAGGAACCCGGGAGGGAGCTGCGCGATGGAGGCGACGGAGCGCATGCACGACCCGTCCCAGAACAGCACCGGCTCCGCCGGGCTGTGCGACAGCAGCGCCCAGCCCCGCCGCGGGACGCGGAGGCCGTCGACGCGCACCGAGAAGTCGTGGCAGATCACCTGCTGCGGGCCATTGGCGAACTGCGCCTCGCCGCGGTCGGTCTCCAGACGCACTCCGGGCATCTCGTTCCGGCCGAACAGCAGCACCGGCGACCCGCCCATCGTGCGCTGCCCCAGCCGGAGGCGCGGCGGCAGCCACGGCTGCCGGACGTGGTCGAGCGTGTCCTCGATCTCGCGCCGGATGCTCTCCGGTCCCTGCCCGCGCTCCTTCGCCCGCCGCAGGAACCGCTCGAGCTGCCCGTCGGCCAGCGGCACGTAGCCCTCCGCCAGGAAGTCGACCAGCTTGGGCAGGCTCGAGCTCACCACGAGGCCCTCGCCGATGCGGCGGGTCTCCCCCTCCGGCGTCAGGTACCCGACCGGCGCGTCCCGCATCTGGAGCGGCGTCTCCGCGCCCGGCTCGTTCATCGGAAGCTCGACCTCGACGGGCCGCGGCGCGCAGGTCAGCCGGTGCTGGAGCACCAGCCGCAGCGGCAGCGGGAACTCCCCCGCCTCCCAGACCTCGACCCCCGGCCGCACCGCGTGGATCAGATGCCCGCGGAGCTTCATCGCGACCTCCGGCGCCGCACTGCCCCGCGCAGCGTTCCTGCCAGCGCCGGCGCCAGCTCGCGGCACAGCGCACGCGCCGAGCCCGCGCCGACCGGCGTGAACGGCTGCTCGTCGTCGCGCGTCGACTCCACCGCGCAACGGAGCGCCAGGCTCCCCGCGATCGACGCCAGGTCGACCTGGAGCCCCTCGCGACGATCGAGCGCGTCCGGGTACTGCGGCCAGGACGCGTTGCCGTACGCGCCGAGCTTGTGCAGCCGGTCCATCGCACGGCCGATCACGTCCGATGGGATCACTCCTGCGTGGAGCATCACCGCCCGCGTGAAGCGGAACAGCGCGGCGAGCGGCGCGGCCTTCGCGGCACCCTCGGCCTGGTCGAGTTCCTCGAGGATCGCGTTGAGCGCCTCGTGGTGGTCCTCTTCCGGAAGCGTATCCAGACAGCGCTCGTACGCGTCGATGAGCGCCACGAGGTCCCCGCGGCCGGTCAACGGCGCGAACAGGCCGGCCCCGCTGCGGCCCTCCGTCGCGACGCGCCAGGCCAGCGCGTGGCACGGGTACAACAGCTCGCTTGGGGTCGCCTGGCCGAGCGCGCGCTGGGGGAGCGAGTGGTCCAGCGTGCGCAGGAAGACGGCGTTCAGGCGGGCCAGGCCGAGGCGTCCGGAGAGGCGCTCGACGGCGATGACGGCAAGGAGGTTGCGGCGGATCATGCCCAGCCGGCGGCCGTCGGGCTTGAGCTTCTTCCCGGCGAGCTGTCCCGCGACGGCCTCGACGTAGCGCTGCACGAACGCGTCGTACTCGCCGGCGACGGCGGGCAGCCTGGCGTGCGCCGCACGGAGGATGTCGGCGACCGAGGCCGGGCGGTCGGGTTGCGCCGTCTCGCAGCCGAGCGCGCGCAGCTCGGGGCACGCCGGAGCGTCCTCGGGGGTCACGGTTGCGATGATCGCGGCGACGTCCTCGGCGGCCATGTCGGCGGCCTCGGGGACGGGAATGACGAAGGCGAAGCGGCCGGCGAGCGCTTCGTCGAGCGGGTTAGCGCCGAGGTACCCGGCCGGGTTCATCGCCGCGAAGACGTAGCGCAGGCCGGGGACCTCGCGACCCATCATCCGCCGGGCGCGGACCAGCTCGAGCCACTTGTTCTGCATGGTGGGCGACGCGCGGGAGATCTCGTCGAGCAGCACGAACTCCTTGTCCCAGACGGACAGCGGGGTCGGGACGTAGGTGACTTCGCCTTCGGAGAGCGACTTGGGGTTGGGGAAGCCGATGACGTCCTCGAACAGCGCCTTGGACGCGTCATACGCCCAGAACCGCAGCCCGAGCTCGACGCTCAGCCGGCGCACCAGGGCCGTCTTGGCGGCGCCGTGAGGTCCGATGAGCAGCACCGGGTCGCCGGTGACGAGCCCCGCGAGGATCGACGTCTCGATCCCGTCGAGCCCGAAGAAGCCGAGGGAGCGCAGGACGCCGCACGCCGGTTTCGCCTTCCGCGTGCCCTTGCCCTTCCTTCCACCCGCCCGTCCGCGCACCGCAGTCTTGACCATCGCACCTGCTCCTGCGCCCACGTTGCCAGCGCGGGGTGACAGGACATGTCGCGAGGGTGCCGGCATTTCGCGCGGGTCGAGCGCTCGCCTGATGCGCCACAACACGCCGGCGATGGTCGACAAGGTCTACGCCGAGTCCGCGCCCGACCAGTTGGCGACCGCCGTGGCCCACCTGCCTGAAACCCACGTCACGCCCGTTCCCACCGCCGGGATTCAGGACGCCGAGAAACAGGCCGTCACGGGCTGTAACAGCTTGGGAGTCCGAAATGGAGTCCGTCATGTGGACGGCCGAGTCCGGGTCGATCGCCTGCGCGAGCGGCTCGCCTTCGACATCGTCCGGGGGCGGGGCGGGCGTGTCCCGCCCCCTCCAGGGCTTTCGTTCCCATCGCGACTCGCCCGGCCCGGACGTCTGGTGCGTGTCGGCGTTGTCGGGTTGGGGTCGGGTTCGCCCCTGGTCTTGAGCGCGCTCATCTTCTTTGAGCGCGCTCGTTGCCCACCGTCGCTCCTGCCGCCGGAGGTTGCCGCGGCCTCGCAGATGCGCAGGTTCTCGGCCGCCAGTTCGTCACTCGGATCCATCGCCACTGCGCGCTCGAGGGTCACCCGCGCCTCGTCCATCCTGCCCGCCTCGTACAGGCTCCACCCGAGGTCGTTGACGGCCTTCTGGCTGGTGGGATCCAGCTCGACCGCCCTTTGCGACGCGGCCACCGCCTCGTCGTACCGGCCGAGGTGCCCGGCGCAGCACCCGACGCCCTGGCGGAGCGCGGCGACGTCCGGGAATCGCTCGACCGCGCGCGAGTACAACTCGAAACCGTCGGCGTGCTCGTGCCGGCCGATCAGGAAGTCGCCGGCCTCGTCGATGATCTGGGCGAGATCCTCCGTCCCGTCGGGCAACTCGAGCAGCGAGTGGAACAGGCGGCGTCCCCGTTTCTTCTGCCGGCGCTGGTACGCGATCGAGCCGACGCTGAGGATGGCGGGCGCGTACGTGGGCAGGATCTTGAGTGCGCGCTCGGCGGCCTCGATGCTTCCCGTGACGTCACCGATCGCACCACGGAAGATGCTGTCGGCATAGGCGGCCTCGGCCGAGAACTTCCGCCAGCCGTCGTCGTTCTTCGCTCGTCGAGGCCTTCGTCGCCTTGGGCCGGTGGGAAGGCCCGTCATGACTGCTTCTTCCTTCCGGTCGTCATCCCGCGCCGAACGGTCATCGGCACACACGCTCTTTCGGCGTCGCCTTCGGCGCCCGCCCCGGTCGCTCGCCGCGCCTCCAGCAACCGACGCGTCCGCGTCAGCTCGTCGGCGAGGACCCTCTCGGCCGGCAGGGCCGTCCGGTACTCCATCGCGAGGATCTTGTTCGACAGGCCGCCGAGCTCGAGCAGAAACGACTCGAGCCGGACGATCAGCGCCGCCTCGAGATCGCTCTCGGAGTACTCGTCCTTGAGACTCAGGAATTCGAGGACGAACGGATCCTTGATCTCCTCCTCCGGCGTAACGGCGTCCTCCGGGCGCCGGAGCCCGCCCTTGCGGAGCATCGCGGCCTTGTCCCGCGACGTCGAGGTCATCACCGCGTTGACCGAGCGCGCGGCCGCGCGCCGGGCCGACTCCAGGTGCCGGGCCACGTCCGCGATCACCGCCTCGTAGCCGGGCACGGCCACCGGGTCTCCGACACCGACGACCAACCTCGTCTTCTTCGGCATCGCGCGGTCGAGCCTGCCCGCCGCCATCCGCGCCGTCAAGCGTGATCGCCGGTCGCGCCGCCCGGCCCGCCACCTCAACTGGAGACGTGCGCCGCGGCGCCCCTCTGCGGCGGCTCGGCCGCGCTGCGGCCGCCCGGTGGTCGTTCGCGCGCCACGCCACTCACCCCAAACTCATCGCGACCCCACAGCGCGATCGAGTTCGGCGCGAAGTGCGGGGAAGCGCCGGTACTCCGTCCGGACCGATGCGACCCAGCGGACCGCCTCGGCCGAGCGATCGCACGCCACGAAGACCGCGGCGAGTTCCGCGGCGTGAGCGTAGTGACGGCGCCTCTTGTTCTCGGTCACCCCCGCCAAACGGCGCTCGACGGCCTTGCGCAGGGCGGCGAGCACGGCGCGCCGGGCCGCATCGCCCGGGATGGCGTTCATGCCGGCCCGCTTCAGGATCTCGTCAATCCCGGGCGCGGCGAGCCGGGGCTTGTCTTCGTCGGCGGTCGTCAACTCCAGTTCCTCGATGTCCATCTGCCGGTGCGCCGAAAGCGCTCGGCGAGCCGAGGCCAGCGCGCTCTTGCCGCCGAAGAATGTCTCGAAGATGCGAAAGAGCAGATGCCCGGGATGCTCGCCGTCGGACCAGCCGAGCCCCGGGGCCGACGCAAGCAGCTTCGCCGCGGGCTCGAACTCGCCGAGTAGCACGTGGAGAAAGGCGCGCTGGCGGTGCGCCTGTTTCGGGCAGACCTCGAGCGCTTCGATCGCGCGCGTCCGGATCGCCATCTCGTCGCCCGTCGAAGCGAGCCATCGGCGCAAACGGAGCATGCTCGGGGCCGCACGCCAGGCGCGTTCGAGCCGTGCCGGCAGATCATCCAGCCCCAGCTCCTGCGCGGCCAGCGCCGCGCCGTCCAGCAGTCCGCCCCGGGCGTGGTCCTTGTCGGCGACGATCCCGGCCGCCTCGTCGAAGGCGGCCAGCGCGACGTTCCAGTCGCCGGCTTCGACCAGGCACCTGCACCAAGCTCGGAGATCATCCGCGCGCCGTGTGGACCGCGCGATCATCGCAAGGCCATCGGCCCCTTCCAGGCGGTGCACGACCTCGCGCAGCCACCGGTCTTCGTCGCTGTCCCAGGCGCCGCGGCGCTCGCCGCCGACCTCCCGCGCAACGAGAGCCCGCCATTGCGGCAGAAACTCATCGAGTCCGGATAGCGGCCCCACCGCAACCCGTTCCAACTCGCGGATCGGCTCCCAGAAGTGCCCGAGGCTCTGCACCTCCTCGATCGCCGCACGCACCCCCTCGGCGCGCTTCTCCGGAGAGGTGATCATGTAGGCGGACACGACGTACTGGGCAGCGCAGTCTCCGGCATCGGCGCCGAGCACCTCGTCCACCATCTCGTCCTGGCCCAGGAAGATCTCGCCTTCGCCGATGGGCAGGAGCAGGGCGCCGAAGATGCGGTGGGCGGCCGCGTAGTCCTTGCGAAGGAACGCGGCTGACCCGCGACGCAGGTATTCGTCGACTAGCGAGGGTTCGGCCTCGCCGATCCGCTCGGCAGCCTTCGCAAAGGCCACCACCTCGGCCACCTCGTCGTCGCTGGGTGCCGCCGGCGTCCAGCCCGAGCCGTTCCGGGCGGCGCGCCCGCTCAGCAGATCGACCGCGCGGTCGTGGGCGCGTTCGTCGAGTCCAACAAGCACCTCGCGAACCACCTCGCGCAACTCGTCGGCGCCCAACACGGCAAGCGCCGAGTCGACGTCGGTTTCCCTCTGCTCTGGAACGCCCTTGCGCCTTCGCGACATCGCGCTCGGATGATCTTCCAAAGCGGTTGTCCCTGTCCACAGCGGCCGGGCCGCTGGATTTCGTCCCGGCCGATCCCCAGGCGACCGCGGGCGGACCGCACGCATCGACCTCGTCCCCGTCGTCCTACGGCTTGAGCCGGTACGCCCGCTCGATGGACAAGCCGCTTCAGTCCCGGGGCGTGCAGGAACGCGTCGAGCTGCCTTGGAGCGACATCGGGATGGTGGCTGTCCAGGATCGACTCCAGGTGGTCGTCGGGCCGAACGTACAGGCTGCGTCCGACGTGGTACGGCCGTTCGCCGGAGCGTGGGTCGAACAGGAGGTGGACGCCCACCGGCCGGTCCTCCCCCTCCGTCGCCTCCTCGCCGAACAGGTACGCGGTGAGGATCGCCAGCTTCGTGCCTCCGGTCCGATATGACGGGTTGAGCGCGAGGAGGCTCTCTCCCAACTCCAGCGTCGCACGGTCCGTGAACACGAAGGCACAGGAAAGAAACGGCAGCCGCAGGCACTGCCCGATGATGTCCAGATCCGTGCGGCCCAGCATCCACGCCAACGACTCGTCGACCCAGAAGGTCTTGCACCCGTGCAGCTCGTAGTTGATCGCATAGAGGAAGTGGTGGGCGATGGCGTTGACGTCGGCTCGAGCGGCTCCCTCGTCCGCACCCTTGTCGACCAGCCCCATCACGTAGGTTTCGAGGAACTCCCGGAAGGCGGCGACCCGCTCCAACTCCCCCGGCGTGATCGTCCCCGACGCCTTCGCCAGAGGATCCCCCCCGCAGGCTCGCGAGCGCCTCCTTGACGGCGCGCGCGAAACCCGGCGCGCAGAAGTCCATGACCTCGTGCGCCATCTGCGGCAACCGGTGCTCGGTGGGCGGCGGCCTGCGGTCCGGACCTCCCTCCGGCGGAGCAGGCTCCACGTCGGACGACGCCGAGTCCGAAGCCGACGCTTCGGCCCGGCGGATGTGCTCGCCGAGCTTCCGATGGAATCGGCCTATGGACTCCGCCACCCCGCCGGCGGCGTCGGCGTTCGCCGGGAACGGCAGCGCCGTCCTCCGGACGAACCCGGGAGCCGGGACGTCCCCATCGGCCCCGCCTCGCGGGCGCCCAGCGCCGGCCGCGGCAAGTTCGAGCAGGTCGATGTCCTCCTCCGCCCGAGGCCGGACGAGCTTGCCCAGCAGGCGCGCGACTAAGCGCTTGCCTTCCTCCGCTCGCGGGCGGGACATGGTGATCACGCTCAGGCGAACCGTTCGCAGCTCGATCTCCCCGAGGAAGTCCTCGGGCTTGCGCTCCGTGCCCCGCCCGGCGCGGTTCCAGATGAACAGCCCGTCGCGAACCCGTTCCAGATCGGGGCACGCCGCGAGCTTCGCCAGCACCGCCTCGCGGTCGGTCACCTCGAAGTGGGCCCGGAAGAGCGTGGAACCGTCGCTCTCCGGCCCGAACATCCGCGTCGCCAGACCGGCCGTGGCCTCGCGCAGGACGCGATGAACCCGCGGCATCGAGCGGCGGGCGACACCCACCCGAGGCACACGAACTCGAGGTGACATGATTCGTCCCACGGCGCCGGCGCGTCGTCCCCGTCCAGGAACGCCGCAGTCGCCCTGTTCGCCCAGGCGGTGTCCTCGCCGAGCAGGAAGACGGGCAGCAGGGAGGCGGCCCGGCGATGCATCTCGTTGGCCGAATCGATCCCGGACAACAGGTAGCCGCAGTCGTCCGGGCACGGGATGTCCCGGCGTCGATGGACGCCGCAGCATTCCGGACAGAGCGCGCCCGTGACCGGACAGTTGCGCCTGCCTTTTCGTCGTCCGCAGCGGGAGCAGGTCCCCATCCCGGCCGATGCTACCAGCGGGCGACCGCCGCGACCACCGGAGGTTCGACCCGACCACCGGTCGCCGTATCCGACAACCGGTGTCGGGCCGCCCTCGTGCGCGGGCCTGCACGGTTCGCGGTCCGCGCCGACGGTCGACGTCCGGCCGCCCTTGCTTGTAGCCTTGTGCCGGTGGAGGAGCCCGCGATGACCACCCGGACGGACGGAACTCGCTGCGAGGTGCTGACCGACTCCGAGTTGCTGCAACTGCTCGAGGTCGAAGAGGACCATCTGCCGCGGGATGTCGTGGACGAGTTCGTGCGCCGGAGCGCCCGCATGGTCGAGCCGCTGACGGCCATGTGCGACGACCCGGAAACGTGGCAGGGACATCTCTCGCCCTGGCTCGGCGTCCATGCGACGCTGATCCTGGGCGCCATCGGCGGCGCGCGCGCCATGCCCGGCCTCCTGGCCGCCGTCCGACGCTCGGCGTACGCAGGCCGCCGCATGGAACTCGACGATCGTCTGCCGCGTGTCCTCGCCGCGGCCGGCCCGGCGGCAATTCCGGAGCTGAAGGGGCTGGTGGAAGGCACGGGAGACATCGGTATCGAAGACCGGGCCGTCGCGGCCGAGGCGCTCGGCGCCATTGCCGCCCGGCATCACGACCGGTGCGACGACATCCTCGACTTCCTGCGCCCGGTGGCTTGCACGGAGGAGACGAACGAAGAGGACGACTTCGAGGGGTGGGAGGACGCTCCGGCACGCGGCGCCGCCGCCCGCGTGCTGCTCGACTTCGCCCGGCCCGGCGACCGCCAGGCCCTCCTCGAACTGGCCGAGGAGGTCGAGTACACGGGCGCGGCTCACGATCTGGAGCCGGACGACGTTCGCATCGCGTACGAGCGCGGCGGCCCCGACCTCGACCGCCATGTGGCCGACTTCCTGGACTTCTACTCTCCGGAGGCCCTGGCCCGACGTGCCCAGGCGGCCGCCGACCGCCAGGAGGACGAACGGTGGGCCGAGGCCGACGAAGCCGGGAAGGCATGGGTGGAGAAGCAAGTCGTCGCTCTGTTGGACGCCTACTCGGCGTCCTTGGCCGATCCGGACGAGGATGCCCGACGCGTTGCCGTCGCCGTCGCCCGCTCGATGATCCGCTTCCAACTCCGCGTCCAACGCGCGGCACCCTGGCGCTGGAATGGACCGGCGGCCCACGACTACCTGATGCACTTCGTGGCCCATGTTCCTCTGGAGGAGCGGTTCCTTCGCCATGTCCCCGATCTGGTCGTCTCGTTCGTCCGGTTCCTGGAATCCGGCGGCCGCGTGGCGACGGAACTTCGGAAAGCAGTCGAGGCCGATGTCGCCGCGGGTCGCAGAGAATTCGTGCGGATGGCGCTGGACGCGGAGAACTGGGGCTCGGCCAAGATCGTCATCGCGCACGTCGCCGCCAACGGCGCGATCCCGTCCGACCCCGACGCTCTCGACGAATGGATGACGCGGCTGAGCAAGCGGCTGGCGGCGGCGGAAGGCGCCCTCGCCAAGTCGCGATCGCGCACCCCCGGCGGCTCTTCGCCCGGTCGGAATGACCCCTGTCCGTGCGGCTCGGGGCGCAAGTTCAAGAGGTGCTGCGGTGCGTAGGGACCCGGGCGTGCGAAGCGGTCGGGCCGGTGCCCGGGCGAAGAAACCGGCCGCGCCGACCGGGAAGAAGCGGGCATCCTCCCGGACCGCCGACCTCGAGCGAATGATCCGGCGCGCCTATCCGCACGGCATCCTCGAGCCCGTGGTCCCGCCGGAGGACAGCTACCTCGCCCATCTTCTGCCGCGACTGCGCCGATCGCTGGCGGAAATCGCCGGCTCGACCGTGCTGCACGAGCGGGAGTTCGAGGACGAGCCGTACGCCGACCCGGCGTTCGACGGGGACGAGGGTCCGGTGCTGGTGAGCGAGCAGGTCCGCTCGTACCAACAGTTCTTCCTGGCCTGGACGGACCCGCGCTTCGAGTTCGAGGTCGATGCGGAGGCCGTGGACCAGGACGGTGTCGAGCGACCGCTGCGCGGCAGGGGAACGTGGGGTTGCGTCGCCGGCGTGTCGCTCGTCGCGCCGGTCGCCGTCGTCCGCTTCGACTCGTTCGTGGACTTGGACGAGGAGCCGCCGGACGTCCCGGACGTCCACGGGCGCTGCATCGAGGATGAGTCGGGGCTGGTCGATCCCGATGCTCACCTGCGCAAGACGATGGGAGAGGACAGATTCGCGCGGCTCGGCGCGTTGCGTGAACGGATTGTGCGAGTTCTGCAGCGACTCCGGCTGCGGGTTCTGTCCGACGATGAAGCCTGCCGTCCCGTGCGGTCCCTGCGCGCCGCCGCGGGTTCGCTGGTCAAGGGTACCCCGACGTTCCTGGACGCGTTCTTCCTGAGCAGCCTGTAGATTCCTGCCGGAGACCCCGTTCGGTGCGGACCACCACTCCCTGGCAATGCCCGCCCGCAAAGTGGAGGGCGCGCATCCTGGTCCGGCGGTCCAGATTGCGTGCCACGACGCAGACTCGCAGGTCCTCGGCCAAGCGGATCCGGAGCGGAACCGACCACTCGATCTCAACGTCCGTGACGATTGCGCGCCAACCCCTCGATACGGGCTGTCGAGCAGCGCTGGCAGTAGTACCTCTCCTCCTGCATCGAGAACCCGTCCTCACCGAGCCGGATCACCCGGCCGCATCCGGCACAATGCGTCGGTTTGAAACGCGGCGGGTTGGGGAGCTTCTCGAAATTGTACTCGTTGGTGCCGAACCAGACGAACATCTCCGTCCCCAACGATGACTCCGGGCATCGGCCGCAGTCCTGCCATCGACCCGCGTGGCCCTCGGCATGGTGCTGCCCGCAGAGCGTGAGTCGCCGGTGGTTCCGGGAGCAGCTGTTGCGCGCGTACGAGAACATCTCGTATTGGTCCTCGTCGTCGCAGATCCACCGGCCGCAGCATTCCGTCTTCGTCAGATTGCCCGTCTTGCCGCACAACCCGCACCGTGGTGCCTCCTCATGCGGGATCGCCGTTCCGCCGGTGAACCCTTCGATAGCGCGCTCCACTGGGCGAAGCTCGTCCGCGCCGTCGATCTCCCCGACCGCAAGTTCGCTGCCGTCCGGATACCTGCGCAGCCCGATGCCCGTCCGAACGAAGGCTCCGCAGAACTCCTGGAGCACCCGCATGTGCTCGCGCCCGCCGCGGGTCCGCCGACGGGCGACGAAGCGGACGGCGCCGAGCACCTTGGCGATCTCGTCGCGCGGGCGGCCAGCCAGCTCGCGCTCCACGATCTCGACGACCTCCTCGCAGCCCAGCGCGTGGATCCGATCCGCCAGGAGTTGTCTCGTCCCGCCGAAGGCGTAGATGTCGAGCAGCAGCTCGAACATCGCGATGGCCTGCTCGTCGCTCAGCGTGTAGCCCCGCTCGCGGTCGACCAGGCACACCGACGCTTCGATGGGAAACGACATGGCCTCCAGGCCTTCGACGTCCTCCATTTCCCGCGTCGAGTACCTGGGCAGGCGGTCGTAGTCGCGCGTGGGCGCCACGTAGAAGCCGCAATCGCGACAACTCTCGCGGGCGCGGATCGCCGCGCAACAGGGCGAACAGATCGGGGCGTTGCGCACGCGGCATTGGCGCTTCCCTTTTCGCTCGTTGCAGATCGGGCACTTCGACATGGAGATCCGATACGCCGTCATCTGCCCCTTCGTCAACTGCGCGTGGCCGTGGGCGCGCCCCCCCGGAGTTCGTCTGGCCGGCGGCGAGAGCGCCGAGGCGCTGATTGGAGCGGCGCGAAGCAAGCTCGTGTACCTCCAGCGATGAAGTGGTCCGTCAGGTGGTCCGGACCACCTGCTCCGCGCTTGCCCCTACGCCCCGGGTGTCGCGCCTCCAACAACCGACGCGTTCGGGTCAACTCGTCGGTCAGCAACTTCTCTTCCGGCAGGGCCGTCCGGTACTCCGCCGCGAGGATCTTGTTCGACAGGCCGCCAAGCGCGTACTGGGCGACCGCGGCGTCCCGACCGGCGCAGAGGATGCGCCCGACCGGCGGGTTCTCGTCCGGCAGCGTCCAGTGCTCGCGCGCGTAGTTCACGTACAGGTTCATCTGCCCGGCGTCGCCTGCCGTCAGCCGGTCGAGCTTCAGGTCGATGATCACGAGGCAGCGCAGGCGCCGGTGGAAGAACAGCAGGTCGATCCGGAACCACGAGTCGCCGACCCGCAACCGCCGTTGCCGACCGACGAACGTGAAGTCGCCGCCCAGTTCCAGCAGGAACGATTCCAGCCGGGTGATGAGCGCGGCCTCCAGATCGCTCTCGGAGTACTCGTCCTTGAGATCCAGGAACTCCAGGACGAACGGGTCCTTGATCTCCCGTTCCGGGGTCACGGCGTCTTCCGGGCGGCGCTGCTCGCCGCGTCGCAGCATGGCCGCCTTGTTCCGCGAGAGCGCCGTGCGCTCGTAGAACTGGCTGCCGATCTGCCGGTCGAGCTGCCGTACGGTCCAGCCGCCGCGGAGCGCTTCGGTCTCGTAGAACTCGCGGGCCCTGGCGTTTCCGACGCCGAGGAGGCGGACGCAGTGCGACCAGGGGAGAGGGAAACGCGCCGCGAGGACGGCGATCCCGGAAAGCCGCGACGGCGTCGCGGATATCGCCGGCCTCGATTCCGCAGACGCCGTCCGCGAAATGTCCGCCATGTCCGGCACCGGCGAAGGCCTCCCGGATTCCGCAGACAGCGTCTGCGAAATCGGCCAGCCACCGTAGAACGCTCGCATCTGTTCGAGGTTTCGCTCGGAGAAGCCCCGACCGAAGCGACGCGTGAGACCCACCGACAGCCGGCGAAACAGCGCTTCCCCGTAACCCGCCCGAGTTTTCCCGCCCTGTTCGTACTCGACGATCCGTCGGCCGACCTCCCAGTACGTTGCGGTCATCACCGCGTTGACCGAGCGGGCGGCCGCGTGGCGTGCGGACTCCAGGAGGTGAGCCACGTCCGTCAGCACCTCGCCGTAGCCGGGCAGGTCCGGGGAGTTCTCGCGGCGGACCACGATCTCCTTCTCCTGCGTCATCGCGGACGGGAGCCTGCCCGCGGGCGCGATGGTCGTCAAGCACGAGGGCATCCGCATCGGGACCCGGACCGCGATCGACGACCGTGGACAGAGATCGCCTTCCGCCTTGCCCCCGCTCGGCTGGACAGCGCGCCCGGCGGACGATACGGATCCGTCCCGATGGACGAAGCCGCCCTCCTGGAGAAACTCCGCAAGGTCGAGGCGCTCTTCGCCGGTGCGACCACCGCCGGCGAGCGCCAGGCCGCGCAGGCCGCGATCGCTCGCATCACCGCGCGACTCCGCGAGTGGCGCGGCAAGGAGCCCGACATCGAGTTCCGCTGTTCGCTGGGCGACCGCTGGTCGCAGCGCCTGTTCACCGCGCTCTGCCGCCGCTACGGGCTCAAGCCCTACCGCTACTACCGGCAGCGGCGGACGACCCTGATGGTGAAGGCTCCGCGTTCCTTCATGGACCAGACGCTGTGGCCGGAGTACGAGGAGTTGTCGCGGGAGCTGCAGACGTACCTCGCCGAAGTCACCGACCGCGTGATCCGCGAGGCGATCCACGGGGACGATTCCGACGCCGAGGAAGTCGAGGAGCCGAAGCAGCTCGACGGGCGCCAGGGGATGCGTAGATGAACGCGCTTGAGTTGGAGATCGTCTGCGAGCGGGATCAGCGGTGCGTGCGGCGCGTCGAGTTCCTCGCCAGCCACTCGCTGTGGGATGTCCACCGCTGCATCCAGCGGGAGTTCGATCTCGACAACGACCACGTCTGGTCGTTCTACCTCAGCGGCGAGTACCACGATCCCGACACCGAGTTCGGGGGCACCCCGCTGGACGGCGGCACGGCGGCAAAGGCGCGCCTCGGCGAGCTGGACCTCGAAGAGGGCATGTCCATCGCGTACGTCTTCGACTTCGGCGACGAGCTGCGGCATCCGGTGCGCGTCGTTCGGATCGCGGAGCGGCAGGCCGGCGTGGACTACCCTCGCGTGACCCACCGCGCGGGCGAGCCTCCACCGCAGTATCGGTCCGACGACGACGATTCCGAAGATGACGATGCCGACGAGGTGGGCGCCGACGGCGCGGAGCCCGAGGATGCCGCGCCGGCTCTCCCTGCGGCCGAGGGCTCCCCCGACCCGGGCCCGACCCTGCCCGCCGAGCTGATCGAGAAGGTCCGCGCGGCCATGGACCGCAGGTATGAATCGGACGATGAGGATGCAGACGAGATCGGCTTCGATCGCGACGATCTGGCCACGGTGGCCGCCGTGCTCAACCACTGCACAACGGCGGATCATCTCGGTGCGCTGTGCGAGGCGGTTTCCGGGGACGTCTTCCGCTGGACGGCGACCGTTCTCGCTCGAGGCGTGACCGCCGGTTGTGCGGAGGAAGTACAGCCGCTGGCCGCCTGCTTCGCCCGGACCGCGCCGGACACGAGGTACCAGTTCCTTTGGGCGACGACACTGCTGCGGCTCGGTCGTCGGGACGAGGCGCTCGCCGCCATGGCGTCGTACCAGCCGGTGGGCCGACCGGAGTCGATCCGTCACCACATCCGGTCCGCCATGCTGCTGGCGGATGGCGGCGACGATGCGGCCGCGGAGGGACAGCTCCGCGCGCTGCTCGGGCTCCGCTGGCTCAGCCGGGACGCGCGCGAAGAAACCAGCCGGGCGCTCGCCCCGATCCTCAGGCGCACCAAGCGCGGTGCCGAGGCGACCAGCATGCTCGACGAATTGGCCGCCAAGCGCATGGCGCGCCTCCTCCGCAAGCCGTTGCCCGCGCGCCGGATCGCCCCCAAGGTGGGACGCAACGACCCTTGCCCCTGCGGGTCAGGCCGCAAGTACAAGAAGTGCTGCGGCCTCGGCCGTTGACGGGCCGAGCCTACCGGCGGATGCGAGACCGGCGGGTGTGTGACCCCGAGGCCGGGGCGGCTCGCGCTTCCTGATGCGCGCGCCGTGGCGGAACCGATTCGTCCCTGTCCCGTCGCGACACCCCGCGACAACTCGGGACGGCCATCTCCCCACTTCCCCCGGCGCAACGGATCGTGCTTGGGACGCGATGGCACACCGAGAGGAGGACTCGCATGGCCGTCAAGGTGTACGAGAGCGTCGAACCCACGAGCCCGAACGACTGGTACTGGTGCCTGCACTGCAACCGCTTCTTCCAGGCCCGGTCGCTGCGCATCGACTTCCTGGGCAACCGGCAGGGCTGCGCCTTCTGCGGCGCCGCCGGCCTCGGCGTGGATATCTGGCCCTGGGACGCGTTCCGCGCACGGGGCTGGCCGCGCAACACGTCCGAGCTGCGACACGGGCTCGTCCAGCGCTGACGAGCCGTGGCCGGCGGCGGCCGGGCCCGCGTTCCTGACTCGCCGGGGCCGGGCGCGTCTTGATGCGCAGGTCATGCCGGGGCGGAGGCGCACGCGAACCGAACGAACCATGCGGCTGAAGGCCGCGGTCTGTCCGCTGGGCTTGGTCACGACCCGATCGCAGCGATGGGAAGCGCCTGCCTTGGCGAGCAGCGGGCGAAGCGCTCATGGCGATCCCCGCGCTTCACGCTCTCGCGGCGCGCGGATGCATGGGTGGCGGGAAACGGCGCCCGTCCGACGAAGAAGTGCTACCTGAGGGGTGGTCCGGACCACCTGCTCCGCGCACCTACCCGTTCCGGCGGCGGCGCCGAACGTCTCGACTCGTTTCTGCTTTCGGACAGCGGGAGACGGGATTTGAACCCGCGACGTCCACCTTGGCAAGCTGCCGGGACCCTTCGACATCATTGCCAAATACGCGGAAGGACCCATCTCCAACGTAACATTGCGCAAGGCTGCGCAACACTGCGCAACGAAAAGTGGTCCGTCGAAGGGTCCGCCATTCCCGCCCTGGACGCCCGCCTCCAGGGCGCCGAGCCATGCTCCCGAGACCCCTTCCGACCTGCCGCTCGCCCGGCGCCGCAGAAGGCCGCCGTGGCCCGCGCCGGAGCGGCGACTCCTCCAGGCTCTTGAGAGGGTCCGGCCCCCGGCGCCGGTGTTGGCTCCGCCAGGCATGGGGCCCCCCGGCGGCCAGCCACTTCGGCGCCGCCGCCCTCGCCACCATCACCGGCACCCGTGGGCAAAAAGCCCAGGATGGCCCGTGGTCGGTCCGCGCCGACGGGGACATGCCGGAGTAGCACGCCGTCCAGGTCGGACACCCTCCGACGGCGTCCGGCTCCATGCCGAGACGCAGCACCTGAACCTCCGACCTCCGCCTCGCCCTGGGCTTCGGCCCGGGAGCGAGGCGGGGGGACCGATCGTCTTCTTCTTTTTGCCCGGGATAGGCGCCCCACCCATCGGACCGGGGGCAACGAGGGAGGGCCCGCCTCCCGGGCACCTTCATCGTCTACGTTCCGGCCCAAGCGAACTTGATCCTCGGTCCCACCGAGCCGAGCGGCGGGATTCGCCACGACGTCCTGCGCACGCACCTGCCCGACCTGCTCTGCCTCCTGCCCGCCTGGCCGGTGCACGGCGTCCTGGAATTGGCGCCGGCGTACTGGTCGAAGACGGCCGCGAGCGAGGACGTCCAGCGCGCTCTCGCCACAAACGCATTCCGATAGGCGACCTTCGGGCCATCCGATCCCCAACGCACCATGCCGTAGCACGGCGCGGCGGCCGCGTCAGCGACGTGGCTCGTCGGACGGATACCTATCAACGGAGTCGTCACAAACGCCCTCCGTGAAAACCAACGGCGGCAGGACAGGACAAAACCCGACTCCACCCGGATCCCCACAGCCACCTGCGTCCGGCACCTCGAACCGTCGACCAAGAGCCCCTGGGACTCTCACAGGCCCCGCATCAACGAAAAGCAACTGCGGCTCCGCAGCAGGCCCCGCCTCGCAAACGCTACCGCTCAACCCGCCATTACAATCCGGCCACCAAGAATCAACACCAGTCAGCGTGCCGATAGCGTCGCGACCAACGAGACTCCCGGCTCCCGTCCGACACGCTCCGTCATCCGCATCCACGACATCCTCGCCAAGCATCTGCCGCCATCCTTCGCTCATCTCCCAGTCATCGCAGATCTTGACAACGTCCGACACGCCCCTCCACAAGTAGCCGGACGGGGGATACAGCCCGGCCGTCACCACATACCACCCAGTCGGGGGAGGACCGTAGGAGTCGTCACCGCCGCGGGAGGCCATCCAAAGGGGAACCCGAATAGCGCTCCGTTCACCCGGCAGAAGCACGCACCACCGTTCCAGGAGCAGGGGACTTGGAGCACCGGGCCCGGGTGAATCGAAGCGCCGCCCTCCCATGAAAACCTCGCCGGATTCGGCGCGTGTCGTTCGTATGAATAGCTGCCTGTTCGGTGTCGCGCTGACCCAGAACGGTTCCTCCGAACAGTTCTCGATCTCGACAAGGAAGGCCGGAATCC
Organism: Deltaproteobacteria bacterium; assembly: GCA_016218815.1. Lineage (GTDB taxonomy): Bacteria > Myxococcota_A > Polyangia > DRWM01 > JAAZOP01 > JAAZOP01. Next base: position 13,065 of record JACRCX010000160.1, on the reverse strand, counting down.
ACGACGTCGAACATTCCGCATCCGCGCAAACATCCATGCACTGGCACGGCACATGCATCGACAGCCGCGCTCCCGCCACGCATCCCAGCGCCAAGTCCCCGACGAACGGTCGGCACGATCCAGCATCACCAATGCTGAGCACAGGTGCATCACCGCTACAGCACAACTCCTCGGCCCGCTTGACGCCGACATCGAGCGGAGCGTCAGGTTCCTCCCCACCGCAACGAATGTCCACGCGCCCCTGGCGACCTGGGCTATCGTCCGCGTCCGCGTCCGCTTCTGCGGCAACGTGCCCAGCGGCCAACCCCACGGCAGGGGCAGAATGTGGCCCCGGAGCGGCGCACCCCAGTCCGCACGCCCGAGCGGCAAGATACGCGGTCGCCAATCCGAAGCTGCGCGTCATTACGTGCACCTGCACACTTCCTACGGCAGCCGACCCGGGAAGACGCGGCAGCCGCTTGGAATCCCCAAGAGCCCAATCCACGAGTCCGCGGCGTAGGCGGTGGCGAATTCATCTGGTTCGCCCGCTGCGTGAATCAACTCGTGGATGGCGGTGAGTCGCTGGCAGTTCCGGCACGATTCGATGTTGGAAATGAGAATTTCATTCCGGCCTGCACCACAGGCCCCGTTGTATCCCCCGCACCGGCAGTCCTCGTCCGGATCGTCGTCGCGCAGCACTTCGTTGGTGCATCTGACAGTTATGACGGGCTCATCATCTTCAAATAGGTTGTAGACGTCCAGCGCATTGTCGGGTTGGTCGTAGATGTCCATACACCGAGCCCGTCTTGCAACCCTTTCGAAGCGCGAATCCCAACCGTCCGGACATCCCTCCCAGCCGACGACCTTCAGCCCCGAGTCGTCTGTGAGCAGGACGGGCCGGTCGTTCGCATACGCGTACGGGAGAATCGCGGGACCCGACAGCGAGCAACCCATTAGCAGCAGATCCGCGGAAGCGAACCGCCCGAGGTCGGGCAGGTAGTACCGATAGTGGTTGTAGAAGGGAAGGCCCCGAACGTCCTCAATCTGTCCGGGAAACCGGGCGGACTGGGAGACGGTCGCGACCCACTCGCGCGTGGTCCCCCATGGTTCCATGCTGCCATCCCACTCAAGATAGCCGGTGGCGCCGGTAAGTTTCCTCGGCGTCGAGAGATGGTCATTGATATGGAGGTTCCATGCGCCTTCCCTTCGAACAGCAAGGCAATGGAACCGGTTGAGGTAGACATACTCGGCGAGAGGCGCGCCGGTCAAACAGTTGTATTCGGCGGACAGCCGTTCCTTTCGGTCGTACGCGAAAGCTGTACACGTGGACGTCTCGAGTACCGTATCGCCGTCTTGGTCGAGGTACTCGACGCGCTTCGTGCGCCGGAACGCGTGGTCGTACGTGTTCTCCTCGACAAGTTCACCGGTCGCCCGGTCCCGGAACGCGATGACCCTGTCGGCGGAATCGTACTCCAGGAGCACGTCGTCGTACCGCGTCGCGTTGCCGGACGCGTCGTACTCCAGCGCGTGCTCCGTCGCCCCAGTCGCCGCGCCCGTCACGGTCAGCAGGCGGCTGGTCCCGCCGTGGTAGGCGTAGTTGGACACCGCCGCATCCGTCGCCCCCGGGTCGAGGCGCGACTCCGAGAGCCGGTTCCCGGTATGGTCGTACGTCCAGTCCAAGCGCCCCCACCATCCGTCGGCCCCGACAAGTCGATCGAGGTTGTCGTAATCGTAATGCGCCGTGCGGTCCACGTCCACCGCGTCGAGGATGTCGGTGATGTTTCCGACGCCGTCGTAGGCGTACGTGAGGTCGAGGATGTCCGGGGTCGGGTCGCCAGGCAGACCCGTCGTGATGCGCTCGACAAGGCCGCCGGCGCCGCGCTCCATCTCGTAGCGCAGGCCGTTGCCCATGGTGTAGCCGAGCAGCAGGCCGGCGTCGGAGTACGTGAGGTCCTCGGCCAACACCGTCCCGACGCCTCCGTCGATCGCCACGACCGCGGCCAGCCGCGACGGGCTGGTCGGGTCACGGTCATACCGCACGACGAGGCCGGATGGGTACGTCATCTCCACAACGTTCCCGAAGCCGTCGTAGGCGTGGCCGGTCGCGTACTCGATCCCGTCCTGCGTACGCGCCTCGGACAACACGCGGCCCTCGTCGTCGTACAGGAACTCGGTGCGCCCGGTCTCGACCCACGAGTCGGTTCCCGCCGGCGCCTGCGCCTCGCGCACCGTAGAGATGCGGCCAAGCGCGGCCTCCCGCTCGTACTCCACGCGGAACTGCCGGCGCCCTGAACTCGCGCCGAAGGAGATTCGCGTCACGCGCCCGCTCGCGTCCCGGTCGTACCGTGAGTGGACTGCCGCCGCCCGAGACTGTTGGCGGAGTCGGCCGTAGGTGTAATGGTACTCGTCCCAGCCCGAGTCGGGGAGATTCGTGTGGGTGACGCTGCCGTAGGTGTCTCCGTCCGTACCCCAACGATAGTACGAGACTCGACCCTCCGCATCGGTCACGTTCTCCACGGCGTTGTCGGAGCGGAACGAGCTGTAGGTGTACGCGGTTGTGCCGGAGGCGGCGTCTGTCGCCGAGGAGAGGCGCTGGTTCCAGTCGTATTCGTAGAACGTGCGACGCCCGGCGTCGTCGCTCGTCGAGGCCAACAAGCCTGCGTCGTCGTAGTCGCGTGACGTCACCGCTCCGGTCGGGTCAGTGACCTGGATGGTCCGGCCCTCGGCGTCGTACACGTACTGCGTCACGTTGCCGTCGGGGTCGATCACCGTCGTCGGACCGGGGCTTCGGCAGGAGCAGCACCCACCACCGCAGCCCGGCGAGGATTCGTCGTACCGGTACTCGGTGTATCCCAGAGCAGGGCCGTACACGAACCGCAACCGCCCCTCGTCGTCGTAGGTCCGCTGCGTCTCCTGGAACAGGCCGCCGGATGCCGTTCGGGTCTCCCGCACGACCCGGTCGGAGGAATCGTATTCGACCGTGGTGACGGTCCCATCGCGCCGTTCCTCGTAGACGCGCCGGCCGTACTCGTCGTACTGGTAGCGAACACGCCAGCCGAGCGGGTCGACTTCCTCGGCGAGCAGGCCCGTCAAGACGTCGTACTCGTACGTCGTGGTCACGCCAGTCTCGTCCGTCCGCGAGGTCAATCGGCAACTCTCGTCCCACGTCCAGGTTTCGGTGGCGGTGACGGAGCCCCAGACGTCCCAGCGGTTCCTCACGACCGGAGTGCCGCACTCCGGGTCGTACTCCCAGGTGAACTCGGTCGTCCCGATGTAGCCACTCCTGGACCAGAGAAGGCGCCCGGTCGCGTCGTACAACCGCTCGAACGGGCCTTGGAAGACCCCACGGTAGTACCTCGTCTTCAGCCCGTTCGGGTCCATTTCCTCGACCAGATCGTAGATCGTGGCGTACGGATCTCCGGTCCAACGCCTCCATCCGGTGATGACCCCAGGCGCGCCGTAGGCGTACTCGCGGGTCACGCCGCGTTCATCGGTCACCATGGCCGCGAACGGGAAGCCGGCCACGTTGTCCACCCCGATGAACTGCACCCCCGTCCGACCCTCGTCACCGTTGTTCAGGAAGCGGGAGTCGGCCGGCACGATCGTTCGCGGCGGCGCGTCTCCGTGCGTAACGGAGGCCGCCATGCCCCACTCGCCGTAGGTGTACGCGCTCACCTTCCGCCCGTTGGTCTGCGAGCTCAAGAGGTGCTGCGAGTCGTACGCGAACGTCCGCGCGGGCGTCGCATATCCGGGTGGCTGCACGGCAACCAGGTCTCCCGCCGCATCCACGGTGAACTCGGTCGTCGCTTCCGAGAAGTCGGTGATCCGGTCGAGCTTGCCGGCGGAGTCGTAGACGAAGGTGGCGGCCCGGCCCACGGCATCGATTACGGCCGACACCCTTCCCGCGGGGTCGTACTCGTAGGAAACGGCCGACCCGTCCCGGGCCACGGTCTGCACGTGCCTGCCGGACCGGTCGAACAGGTACCGTGTGCCGTCGCGATTCTCGAGGTACATCGTGCCGTCGCCGACATCGACGAGTTGCGATACGGTCCGTGGCAGCGGCAGTAGCGCATGAGGAGCATCTTCGCGGAGCAGACGGCGGACGCGATTGGCGTTCACCACCGACCCGCCGGCATAGGATGTCGGGTTTCCGGTGTCGGCGTACCAGAGGTCCCCCAAAGGAGAGTGCAGCATCTTGCGGACGGTTCCGACTCCAGCTCGCCGACCCGGAAGTCCCTCGCCACCGTAGGTCACCTGTCGGTAGCCGCCGACAAGCGTCACCAACTCGCCGGCCGGTCCGACTTCGCGAACAGAGTACGGGACGGCGAAGCGCAGCCTGCCGCCCGGACCGATCGCGACGGCCGTGGGCGGCCAGATGGGACTCACGCGAGCTGACAGCCCGTCCTCGCTCCAGAGATTGAGACCGTTTCCCGCCACCGTCTCGATGACGCCGTCGGGGTCCACGTGTCTAATGCGCAGGTTCCCCGAGTCGGCGATGTAGATGTTGCCCGCGTCATCGGCGGCGACGTCGGCAATGAGGTTCAACATCGCGGAGACCGCCGGTCCGCCGTCGCCCAAGAATCCAGCGACGCCCGTGCCGGCGACGAGGCCCGCCTCGCCGGTGGTGAAGTTGATCTTCCATACGTCGTTCCGGCTCTGGCGAGCGACGTAGATGTGGCCGGACGGCGTGACTGACATCCGATCGCCGTGGTCCAGCAGAGCGATGGACGTGCTGTCGAACGAGCAGGAGATACCCGATGCCGATCCGGCGTCGGGCACGCAGTGGATGTCCTGCACACCGCGGTCCGTGAGAACCAGTAGGCCTGTTTCCGCGCTCCACCCAAGATCCATGGCTCGTCCCAAGAGCGGAGGGACCCACGTCCCATCCAGCATCACCCATGCGCGCTCCGTCATCGGATCCACGCGGGTGATGATGGGGTGGTCGCTGCCGTACCGCTGGTGCAAGACGAACAGCGCCCCGTCGCCGTCCAAGGCGATCGCCGTCGGGGAGTAGAGCGTCGCCTGCGTGGCGGGAGCGCCGTCCTGCATCTGCACCCGGCGTCCGTTCCCCGCGACGGTCAGGACCTCGCCAGCGCGGACGCCGTCGAAGAGGTCCAAGCGTCCGCCGCCGCCGTAGACCGCCCAGCTCCGTGCATCGCCGCCCCGTGCAAGATGCTTCAGACCCGCCAACGCCCAGCCGGCGCCGAACGCGCTCCGCACGTCGTTGCGGATCCACACGTGGTCGTCGTCCTCCCAGGCGGACTCGACCGGCTCGCGCGTCGGCACGCCGAGATCGGCCACCGCTGCGCACCCGAAGCACGGGGTCGTGCCGTAGTTCACCCCGGTGTAGCGCGAGGCGATGCGCGTGTGGAAACCGTAGAGGCCGGTTGGAAGGATGTCCCCGTTGGTCGCTCGCCCATCGAAGAGGTGGCGCAGGCGGGCGTCGTGCACGTCGTCGAACCGGCACGCGGTCAACAGGTTCGCTTCGTATTCGATGTTGATTCTCCGGCCCTGGATCCCGAGCACGTACGGGTTCGCCGTCCGTGTCGGGCCGTAGACGCAGGGTCCGGCCACCGCGTGGTCGATGAGGGCGTGCGGAACGACCGTGCCGCTCGAGTAGGTGAGCCGCAACGGCCACGGAGAGAGTCCGCCGTCGTTCTCGCGGCCTGACGGCCCGACGCGGATCGACTCGCGCACCCGCCCGCCATCCCGGGAGATCGTCGATCCCTCCTCTTCCTCGCATTCGTCCTCGTCCTCGTCATCGTCGCCACCATCGCGACGGTCGCAAGGCGGGTGGGTGCATCCGCCTGGAGATGGCGCGCCATCACCGCCGTCACCACCTCCCCCATCGTCCGTTCCTCCGGACGAAGCGTCCGGCTCCGGCTCGTCGAACGAGGAGGTGTTCAGGTCGGCCGTACAGAAGTGGTTGACGCCGTCCCATACCACCCATTGCCCGTCGTCGCTCACCACGCTCGTCCCGACGTGGCCCCAGTCCTCGCCGTCGAACCACCCGACTGGAATGGACGTGCCGGGGGCGAAGCCCAGGTCGTTGGCCACCCAGACGCGAGCGGGGGCGGCGAATTCCGTCCCGTCGGGCTCGAATTTCACGGCATAGGTGAACTGGCTGGTCCCGGGCAACGGCATCGGCAACGACCGCCCGGACTGGTGCTCGGTCAACCGAACCTCGACGGTGTGGTCCAGCGCGCCTGGCGGGACCTCCAGGGCCACGGTACCCAGGGAGTTCCAGGCTATGCCGCCCTCCGGGCCGATCGGCGTCGCCGCGGGGTCACGGCGCATGAGGTACGCAGGTTCCACGGTCGTCTCGAACCACATCGGGTGTTGCGGCACATTCACGACCCGCACCGCCTCCAGGTACCCGTCGGCGGTGATGCGGAGGCGAACTGGCCGCGTGCCGTCGGACTCCAGCGGGCCGGGCGCCGGCTCGTCTACCGGAGGAACGGGGTACACGAACTTCCCGTGGCTGTCGCTGACGACCGCGCGCCCGATCTCGTCCGAGGAGATGCGCGCGCGCACGAGCGGGGCTCCGGTCGGGTCGTCGTAGACTTCGCCGTGGATCCACCCGTCCGCCGGCCCCTCCGGCGGAGCCCACTCCTCCAACACCACGGTCACGGAAACCTCGCTGCGGTTGTCCAGGTCGTCTACGGCCGAGACAACCACCGTGTTCTCCCCGGGGACCAGGTCGGCCGACCCGTAGAACTCGCCACCCACCAGCTCGGCTTCGAGGCCGTCGACGAACACGCCCACGATCGTCGAGGCGTCGGTCACCGTCCCGATGACGTCCACCGGCGTCTCGAAGACAACGTCGCTCTCCAGAGGATACTGGATCACGATCACCGGTCCCGCGAAGTCCGGCGCATACACGACGTGCACCGTCCGCTCCGCCCGGTTCCCCGTCGGGTCCACCGCCGCCACGGTGATCGCGTTGTCGCCCACGACGAGCTCAACGGTACTCGAGAACCGTCCCGCCGTCACGGGGACGGGAACGTCGTTCACCCGGACCTCCGCCACGGCGTCATCGTCCTCCACGCGCCCGGACACGGTCACCGGCGAGAACCGGACGGTCTGTCCATCCGTCGGGACGTCCACGTAGATTGCAGGGGATGTGGTGTCCGGCTGGTAGAAGTACATCACCTGCGCCACGGAGGAGTTTCCCGCGGGGTCAGCCGCCTGCACGGTGGCGACGTTCCAGCCGACCGAAGGACTGACCGTCGTCTCGAACCGCCCAGCCTCCGGGATAACCGGCAGGCCGTTGACCGTCACCGACGCAATCCCGTCGGCATCCCAGACCGTGCCGGCGACGAGGACCGGCGCCAGGCGAATGAACTCGTTCCTGGCGGGCTGCTCGATGACGATCGTCGGCGCCGCCGTGTCCACGATGCAGGTCACGTGCACCGGCACGACCGTGGTGTTGCCGGCGTAGTCCGTGGCCGCGACCGTGATCTCGTTCGCACCGTCGGCCAGCGTGACCGTGGTGGCGAAGCTCCCGTCGAACACCATGAGCCGGGCACCGTTCACGCGGACGTCCGCAACCCCGCTCGCATCCGTCGCGGTGCCGACGACGTTCGCCGTGCGGCGCCAAACGGTGGAGCCATCGGCCGGCGAGGTCACGACGACCGAGGGGCCCGTCGAATCGGCGACGTAGGTCACGTCCACTGCAGCGAGTCCGACGTTCCCGGAGACGTCCACCGCCGTGACCTCGATGTGGTTCGATCCCTCGACCAGCGCCGCGGGCCCCTGGAACACGCCGCCCGCGAGCGAAGCGAGGTTGCCGTTGACCCGCACCTCGGTCACGGCCGAATCGTCGCTGGCGGTACCTCGTACGGTGATCGGGGTGGCGTACAACGTTTGCCCACTCAGCGGCTGCGTGATGACGACCCCCGGCGGTGAGGCGTCGGGCACGTAGGTGACTCCCACGGCCACCGTCGTTGCGTGGCCGAAGATGTCGGTGGCCACGACCTCGATCGTGTTGGCGCCGGGCGCGAGCGCGATGGACGCGCTGAACGCGCCCGCGGCGACGCTCGCGCTGATCCCGCTCACCAGGACGCCGGCGATTCCCGTGTGATCGGTCACCGTGCCGCTGACGGCGACCGGAGAGTACCTCTCCGTTGCGCCATGGCTGGGGTGTGCGACGATCACCGACGGCCCCGCGGCGTCGTAGTAGACGGCCACGCCGCTGAAGGCGACGTTACCGGCCTCGTCCACGGCGACCACCTCGATCCAGTTCATGCCGGGCGTCAGATCCACCGTGGCCTCGAAGCGATCGGCGACCACCGAAGCCGGCAGGCCCCTCACGTACACCGTCTCGACGGCGTGGTCGTCGGTGACCGTGCCCGCCACGAGCACCGCGGATTCTCCGACCGTAGCCTCCGCGATCGGCTGCTCGATGACGATGGACGGCGGCGGCGTGTCCTCCACCAGCACCACGTGGACGGTGCGCAGCGAGACGTTGCCCCACGAGTCCGTCGCGGTCACCGTGATGATGTTGCTGCCCGGCACCAGGAAGACGAGCCCCTCGAACTGGTCCGGACCTGTCCACGTGACGATGCCGCCGTTCACGAGAACCTGCGGCACACCCGACGCGTCGGAGGCGGTGCCGACCACGTACAGCACGGGAGAGAAGACGACCTCGCCTTCGGTCGGCGAGGTGACCGTCAGCAGCGGCGAATCCGTGTCGGTGACGTAGCGCACCGTCACCGACGTAGAGGCGTAGTTGCCCACCGGATCCGTGACCTCGGCGTAGATGCCGTTGTAGCCCGGGACCAGGCTGACCGTCGTCTCGAACCGCCCCCCCACGAGCGGCACCTCGACGCCGTTCACGCGGACGACTTCGATCACGGAGTCGTCCCAGACCTGACCCGTCACCAGCACGGATGGCTCGGTGACGACCGCGCCATCTGTCGGCTGCTCGATGACGATCGTCGGGGGAGTCGTGTCGGCCTGGAAGGTCACGGTCACCGACGCGGTCGAATGGTTCCCCCAAACGTCCGTGGCGGTGACCACGATGGTGTTCAAGCCCGGCACCAGCTCGACGAAGCCGTCGAAGTGATCGCCGGTCACCGGCGTCCAGCCGCCGTTGGCGTAGACGCTTGCCACGCCCGAGGCGTCCGTCACCGTGCCGCTGACCGTCACGAAGGACCAGTAGACCGTCTCGCCGTCGGTCGGCGAGAGGATGGTCAGGACCGGCGGGTCGGCCTCGAGCGCGTAGGTGACGAGGGCCGAGGAGCTGCCCCAGTTGCCGGCCCCGTCCACGGCTTGGACCGTGATCCAGCTCGGGCCGCTCGGCACCTCGACGGACGCCGAGAACTCGCCCCCGGCCAAGGTTACCAGGACGCCGTTCACGTAGACCGCAGAAACACCGCTCGTGTCCGAAACCTGGCCCGAGACTAGCACCGGCGTCGCGTACACGGTTTCGCCGGAGGTCGGCTGCTCGATGACGATGGAGGGCGGCGTGGCGTCCACGACGTACTCGACGGTGACGCTCGCGCTGGCGCTGTTCCCCCACACGTCGCTCGCGGCGACGAGGATGGCGTTCGACCCGGGAGTCAACGCGACGTCCAGCGCGAAGCGGCTGCCGGAGAGGCCGACAGGCACGCCGTTCACGGCGACGCTCGCGACGGCCGACTCGTCGCTGACCGTCCCGGCGACCGTGACGGTGGAGGTGTAGACCGTCGTCCCGTCCACCGGCTGTTCGACGACGATCGTCGGCGGCGTTACGTCGGTGGTGTAGACGTACCACACCGGCACGTAGGACCCGTTGCCGTAGACGTCCACCGCGGACACCGTGACCCAGTTCCCGCCGACGACGGGCTCGACCGTGGTCTCGAACGTGTTCCCCACGAGCGGGACGGGCACTCCGTTGACCCAGACGCCGGCCACGCCGGAGCTGTCCGTCACGGTGCCCGTCACGACGACGGGGCTCTCGTGGAGCACGGCGCCTTCCGCCGGCAACGTCACGATGATCATCGGGCCTTCCGTCTCGGGCATGTAGAAGACGTAGACCTGCGACCAGCCCCAGTTCCCCGCAGCGTCCGCGGCCGTCACCGTGATCCAATTGCCGCCGACCGGCAGGTCGAGCAACATCTCGAACCGGCCTCCCACGAGCGGGACCTCGACGCCGTTCACGAACGCGGCCACGACGCCGAGGTCGTCCGAGACCGTGCCGGCGACCAGCACCGGCGATTCGGACAGCATCGCGCCGTCCGCGGGCTGCTCGATGACCACGGTCGGTGCGGAGCTGTCCAAGTAGTACACGACATGGACGCTGGCCGTGCTCACATTACTCCACACGTCGGATGCGACGGTGATGAGGTCGTTGGCGCCGGGCGCCAGCCCGACAACGACATCGAATTGATCTCCTATTACAGACGCCCACGCGCCGTTCACCAGGACGCTCGAGACCCCGGAGGGGTCGCTGACGGTTCCCGTGACGGTCACCCAGGAGGTGTAGACGGTCGCGCCGTCCGTCGGCGACGTGATCGCCAGGGCCGGGCCCTCGACGTCGGCCTCGTAGGTGACGGAGACCGACGCGCTACCCGAGTTGCCGGCAGCGTCGTAGGCGATGACGTAGATCGTGTTCGGCCCGGGCACGAGGTTCACCCAGGCCGAGAACTCGTCGCCGGCCACGCCGACGTACATTCCGTTCACCAGAACGGTCGTGACGCCCGTGTCGTCCGATGCCGTTCCGCGGACGAGGACCCAGGGCTCGACCACGGTCGCCCCGTCCGCCGGTTCCGTGATGGTCACCACCGGCGCCGTCTCGTCCGGCGCGTAGGTGAAGGTCACGGTGGCCGTCGTCGAGTTGCCAAGAACGTCCGTGGCGACGACCACCACGACGTTGGTGCCGGGGGTGGGGGACACGGAGCCCTTGAAGATGCCATCGCGCACGCCTGCCGGCTCGCCGTTGATGGTGACCCCGGCCACTCCCGACGCGTCCGTGACGGTGCCCCCGACGAGCACCGGGGACAACGTGACGACCTCGCCCTCGGTCGGCGTCTCGATGGTCAGCACCGGCCCATCGCTGTCCCCGCCGCTCGTCGTCGCAGAGGTCGAGGGCCCAGTCCTGCTCCACCGCCCCGCCGCGTCTCCGGCTTCCACCTTGAAGGAGTAGGTCGTGCCGGACGCGAGCCCCGCCACGGCAAGCGTCCGGGTGCCCGCGCTCGTGTCGCCGATGAGCGCCCCGTCCTGGAAGATCCGGTACGCGACGACGCCGACGGTGTCGGTCGCCGCCGTCCAGGAGAGCGTGAGGCTTGTCGGTCCGATGCCGCTCGCGGTGAGGGAACTGCCCGCCGGCCAGGTCGGCGCCGAGGCGTCGGGCGACTCGGAGCACCCGATGGCCGCCACGCTATCCGAGGTCTTCGAGCCGGCGATGATGCAGCTCACGTTGCCCGCAAAACTGTGGGTGCCGTAGAGCTTGTACGTGCCGGTGAGGACGCGCACGTCCTCGTTCTGCTGGATCTTGCCGCGCATGTCCAAGCGACCGGCCACGTCGAGGGTGACGTCCCGATCCGACTTGGTGAGGGCCGCCTGCCGCAGATAGAGCGAGTCGGCCGAGAGGGCGATGTTCCCGTTCGACCGCATCGTGCCGTAGAAATCGGTGAGCGTCGTGCCGGTCACCGTGACGGCGACGTCGCCGCTCGTCTCGATGAGCGCGGCGTCGCGGTAGAAGAAGCTGTCGGCCTGGAGCGCCACGGGGCCCGCGGCGTACAGGGTACCGTGGAAGTCGAGGAACCCGCCGGAGGTCATGCCGACGCTCGTGGCGTTCTCGATGCGCGCGGCCTGCCGGTAGAAGAGGTCGCCGCCCGCACCGAAGGTCACGTGGCCGGCGCCGAGGAGGTCGCCATGCACGTCGAGGTCGCCCCCGGCGGACAGCGTGACGTCGCCGGCACTCGTCAGCCTCGCCGCCTCGCGCAGGTAGAGGTCTCCGGTCGAGACCATGCGCACGGTGCCGGGGCTGGTGAAGTCCCCGTGGACGTCCACCATGCTTCCGGTCACGTTCACGGCGCCGCCGGCGGAGCCGTTCTTCGACGCCTGGCGGACGTACACCTCTCCAGTCGCCTCGACGCAGTAGAGCCCGGTCACCGAGCTATCGGCGTAGTCGTCCACGTACGGCGCCTCGAGCGCGATGGCCACGGCCGGCCCCGTCACGCTCGAAGCCGTACGCAGGTAGACCGACTCCGCGGCGCGCACGTCCACGCGCCCCGTGGCCGTGACGTCGGCGTAGCTGTCCACCCGCCGCGCGGCGATGAAGACGTCGGTGAGGCCCGTGAGCACGACCCCGCTACGGACGATGACGTCGCACGCGGTCGAGATCTCCAACGGCTCGTTCGAGAACGCGATGGAGTCCTTGAGGTCGAGCGTCGTGGTGGGGTTGGCCAACCACGCGTTGAGCGCGACGCGGTCGAACACCTCCGTCACGACGGAGGGGTTCGGGCAAGCGGGAGGCGGCGCCCGGTAGAGGTCGAGCGTGCCGTTCCCGCACGCCTCGGTCTCGACGGCGAGCGAGGTCGTTCCGACGGCCCCCGCATCATCACCGGCGCCGCCGTTCCCGCAACCGCCCAGCAACGCCGCCACGATGGCCACGGTCCCCAGCCATCCACGCGCCCGACTGCCCCGACCGCCGACCCGGCACCGTTCCTCTGTCCGTTGCATCGTTCCCTCCGTGTCCGTCCCTGAACGAGCCCCGCTCGCGGCTCACCCGACGCCGCGAGTCACCCCGAAGTCCGTGCCGAACCGCTCCCGCCTCTTGCGCCAACGACGTGAGGGCGTGCCATCGATCCGACCGACTCGCCGTGGAGCGGTTCCCTTGGGCGACCGGCCGGCACGAGACCATGCCCGCCGAGACCCTCGTCACGTTTCCTGCAAGTTCGCGTTGGGTCCGCCGGACAAAGCCCCGGGCGGATGGGTGGGCAGGCTCGCCGCCGGGGCCAGCCCTTTCAAGGTGGCCCGTCTTCCAAGAATTGGGCCATCGTCCTGCCGACATAGCAGATTCGCCCCGCGCGCTGGTGATGTGGCGCGGGGAGGGTGGCGATGGGTGGCGGGAAGGCCGACACGAACACGAAGCTGATC
>JACRCX010000159.1 GCA_016218815.1 Deltaproteobacteria bacterium | reverse complement strand
GGAGGACGCCCGCGAGGGTGCGCCGATCTGCCGATGGACGATCGATGACGTCACGGTCGATGTCATGCCGGCGCCGCTCGATCTGCCGGGTTTCTCCAACCGCTGGTACCCCATCGCCATCACGCTCGCCGACGTTCATGAACTCGGCGATGACGTTCGAATCCGGGTGCCCATCGTCCCCGTTCTCCTCGCGACGAAGTTGGAGGCCGTCGCATCCGGCACCCGCGGTGATCTCCGCGAGAGCCGGGATGTCGAGGACATCGTGTCGCTGGTCGACGGACGCGAGAGCCTCGCCAACGAGGCCCACAACGCCCCCGCCGACCTGAGAGCCTACCTCGCCGCGCGTTTGGGCGCGCTCCTGGATTTGCCCGGGTTCCCCGAGGTGGTGGCGGGCCATCTCCCGGGCGATTCCGTCAGCCAGGAGCGCGTGCCGGTCGTCCTCGATCGGCTTCGACGAATTGCCGGACGATGACCCGAAGGAGCCATTGGATCGCACGACTCGCCGGCCGTATCCTGCTCGATCGTGGCCAGCACCCGCTCGAAAGGAGCGCGCTGTCGCGCCGGCGAAGTCGGTTCCGTCGTCGCTCTGATGCTGCGGATCGATCCGCCGGGCGAGCCCTGATCCCCAACCCGCTCCCACCACAAACAGCCCGGCGGCTTCCCCGCGGGTGTAGGCGGCGATATACTCCCTTCGTGACGGTTCACCTGCCGGACCCGGTCGCGACTGCCGTGCGACGGTACCGCGGAGCGCTCGAGGTGCGATTCGGGACGCGACTGCGCGAGGTTCGCCTCTTCGGCTCGTTCGCGCGCGGCGAAGCGCGAGCGGATTCCGACGTGGACTTGCTGGTGTTGGTCGACGAACTGACCTGGCGCGAGGCGATCGAGGCGATCGATCTGGGAACGGACGAGGAACTTTCGTCGGGCGTGCTGCTGGCGCCCATCCCGAAGTCCACCAGCGAGTTCGCGCGCGCCCTCTCGTTGGAAACCCCGTTCTCGAGGAACGTGCAGCGGGAGGGGGTACCCGTTTGACCGGAGAAAACCGCCAGGCGAACGTGGCCGCCGACGTCGCCCGCGGGCAAGAGTCGCTCGAGTCGGCCGAGTTGCTGCTGGCGGCGCAGAAGCACGCGGATGCCGTGGCGCGCGCGTACTACGCCATCCACCACTTCGCCCGGGCCTTGCTGCTGACGCGCGACGTGGAGGTTCGCTCCCACCAAGGCCTGCGTGCGCAGCTCGGACTGCACTTCGTTCGCACTGGACGGCTCGATGCGCGATTCGCAAAGCTGCTGGTCCAGGTGCAGCGTTTCCGCGAGGTCGCCGACTACGAGAGCACGTTCACGTTCACGCACGAGCACGCCGAGGAGGAAGTCCGGGCGGCTCGCGAGTTCGTCGCTGCGGCGCGGTCCTTGCTCGCGACCGATGGGTTTCTCCCTCTCTCCGCCTGATCCGCGAGGTCCGTTCGGCGTCGTCTCGACGGGCTGTTCGAGTCGACCGTCCCCGTCCCCGCTGCCCTCCGCGCCCTCCGCCCCTACGGCCGCCACTCCAGCACGGCCCCGTGGCCGCCGGCGGTGAGCAGGCCGCGGACGGGGTCGTGGACCACGGCGCGGAAGATGTCGCTGGAGAACGTGGGCCCGACGCCCGTCGTGGCCAGCGCGGTCCAGAGGTAGCCGTCGAAGTGCCACGTCGCGGCCCCCGACACCGCGTAGGCGTCGGTCGGGGAGACGGCGACCACGTCGAGCATCGGATCCGGGAACCACTCCTCCTCCTCCGCCCAGCGCGCGCCGTCCCAGCGCAACACCGCGCCCGTGCCCGCGCCGCTCGTGCCCGGCTGCCCGCCCACCGCGATCACCGCGTCCGCCGCCGCCGGGACGACGGCCAGCAGGTCGGCGCGCGAGTTGGTGGTGGGGCTCGTCCAGGCGGTGCCGTCCCAGTGCACGACCGTGCCCTCGTCCCCGACGGCCCAGATGTCGTCCGGCCGCAGGCCGCGGATGTCGTGGAGGTCGTGGTCGGTGGACGACTCCATGGCCGCCCACTCGGCGCCGTCCCAGCGCAGGATCGTGCCGCCCTCGCCGGCGGCGTAGATCAACGCGGGATCGAGGCCCCAGATCGCCTCGAGGTCCTTCGTGGTCCCCGAGTCGACGCGGGTCCAGGCCGTGCCGTCGAAACGGTGGATCGTCCCGGTCCAGCCGACGACCCAGGCGTCGTCCGCGGCGGCCGCCCAGGCGTCCCGGATCTGGCCGCGGATCGACCACAGGTCGGCGCGCCAGCCGGCGTCCGAGCCCCAGACGACCGAGGTCCACAGGTTGGAGGCCGTGTCCTCGTGGTGCCCGATGGCGAGCATCCCGCCGCCGGGAACCGAGACGATCGCCTCCAGGTCGTCGTTCGGACCGTGCTCCATCGCCAGCCATCCCGCGCCCTGGTAGCGCTGGACCGTGCCGAACTCGCCCACGGCCCACACGTCCAGCGCGCCGGTGCCGCCGAGGCCTCGCAGGCCGGACGTGCCGGCCGCCGTCGGCATCGGCGACCACGCCGCGCCGTCCCAGTGCAGCATCGTCCCCCGCGAGCCCGCGGCGTAGACGTCGTCGTCGGCGGTCCCCCAGACGTCCCACAGGTCCTCCTCCGTCGGCAGGCCGACGCGGCGCCACGCCGAGCCGTCGAAGCGCAGGATCCAGCCGTCGCGCCCGACGGCGTAGACGTCGGTCCCGCTCGAGCCCCACACGCCCTCCAGCCAACCTTCGTCCGTGTACGGCTGCTGCGCCGTCCAGGCCGAGCCGTCCCAGCGGCAGAGCACGCGGTGGCCGCCCACGGCGAAGACGTCGTCCGCGGAATCGCCCCACACCCCGAACAGGTCCTCGGCCGTGTCGGCGGTCCCGCCGAACCAGTCGGCGCCGTTCCAGCGCAGGACGGTTCCCTGGTCGCCGACCGCCACGGCCTCCGTCCCCGACGCATCGACCCAGACCGCGTGCAGGCTGACCGCGACGGGAGCCGTGTCGCGGGCCCACGCGTCGCCGTCGAAACGCAGCGTCGTGCCGTGGAGCCCGACGGCGAACAGCGGCGGCCCGCCGGGACGGCCGGCGATGCCGCGCAGATCCTCGCTGGTGGGCGAGCGCTGCGCGGTCCAGGCGCTGCCGTCCCACCGGGCGATGGCCCCGCCCGCACCGACGGCCCAGGCCGTGCCGTCGGGGAGCGGCCACACCGCGCTCAGGGTGTTCCAACTCGGCAGCGGGTTCCGCCACAGCCAGCGGCCCCCGCACTCGGGAACCTCGTCCGTCCGCCCATCGCAGTCGTCGTCGATGTTGTTGCACGTCTCGGACGGCGTCCGGCACACCTCCGAGGTCGGGATGCGGCAGTCGGCGGTGCAGCGCTGCCAGCCCGTGGTCCCGCAGCGGGTCGTGCACGCGACCGCGCTTCCCGCGCAACACGCGTACGTGTCGTCGCAGTGCCCGTCGCCGTCGTCGTCCCGGCCGTTGCACGCCTCCTGGGGTGGCTCCCCTTCGTCGGGCGTCGAGTTGGTCGTGCCGCCGCACGAAGCAGCGAGCGCCCCCGACAGCACCGCAGCGGTTCTCCATCGATTCATCGGTCGGGCCACCTCCCTGCGGCCGAGCCCCCGGACGATAGTGCAGCACATCGGGCGCGGAGCGGCAAGGAGGAGGGGGAGGTTGGTCGATCGGGACGAGTTGTTGGTGGATCGTTTGGGACGAGTTGTTGGTTGGTCGATGGGGACGAGTCGTTGGTTGGCCGATGGGGACGGGTCGTTGGTCCGGAGTTGCCGAGCCGGAATCCGTGGTACGGTCGGCGAGCGGGGGAGGATGGGAGGTCGGTCGCGGTGGGCGAGGGTTGCGACTCGAGGGCGGGGGGGATCGGGCGCGCGGAGAGCGAGTGCGGGGATCTGTGCGAGCTGCGCGTCTGGCTCCGCGACGCGACGATCGAACGCTGCGAGTTCCGGGTGCGCGGGTGCACGAACACCTTCGCCGCCGCCGCCGCGGCCGCCGCGTTCGCGCAAGGACGCACGACGGGCGAAGCGCTCGGGCTGCACGCGCCCGACCTGCTGTCGCGCATCGGCAACCTCCCGCCCGGGACCGAGCACGTCACCGAGCTGGCGGTGCGTGCGCTGCACGAGGCGGTGCTGGACGCGTTCCGCAACCGCCGCGAGCCCTGGCGCGCGGCCTACCGCACCGACCCGCCCGACCCGACCCCAACGAAGGCGTAGGGGCGTCACGCAGCCCTGAGCGAAGCCTGCCCCGAGCCTGTCGAGGGGCGCAGCGAGTCGAAGGGCGAGTGCGCCCGCGGGCGTCACCCCCCGGCTTGACTTGCGGCCGTGTCGCACCGAACATCGGATCGATCGCCGGGAGGTCGCAGGTGCCGGGGCCGGGTATCGCAGGACAGGGGGAGGGAGCTTCGTGCCCGGGCGGCACCCCGTTCGGCGACTGGGTCCTGCTGCGCCGGCTCGGGTCCGGGGGGATGTCCGAGGTGTTCCTCGCGCGGCCCGCGGACCCGGCTCGCGCGGCGGAACGGGTGGCGCTCAAGCGGCTGCTGCCGGAATTGGCCCAGATCCCGGACTTCGTCGAGCTGTTCCGCCGCGAGACCAGGATCGCCTTGCGCCTGGCGCATCCCAACGTCGTGCGGCTCTGGGGCTCGGGAATGGTCGACGGCCGCTGCTACCTCGCGACCGAGTACGTCGAGGGGCTGGACTGCTGGAAGGTGACGCGGCGGCTCTCCCGGCAGGGTCAGAAGCTGGGCCTCGGCGGCGTCGTGCGGGTCGTGACCGAGATGCTCGCCGGGCTCGACCACATCCACAACCTCCGTGACGAGGTCGGGCGACCGCTCGGAATCGTCCATCGCGACATCTCGCCGTCGAACATCCTGGTCTCGCGCGAGGGCGAGGTGAAGCTCGGCGATTTCGGGCTGGCGCTGCTGCCGAGCGAGGAGGCCGAGACGCACCGGCGGCGGCGACTGCGCGGCAAGATCCGGTTCCTTTCGCCCGAACAGATCGCGGGGGCGCCGCTGGACGCGCGCTCCGACCTGTTCGCCGCCGGCGTCCTGATGGCCGAACTGCTCCTGGGCCGCTCGCCGTTCCAGGGCGAAACCGATCTGGCCGTGCTCTCCAGCATCCGCGACGTGCGCCTGCACCTCACCGACGACTTCGAGAAACACGTGCCGGCGAAGCTGCGCCGCATCCTCCTGCGCAGCCTGGCGCGGGAGCCCTCGGAGCGCCCGCCCGACGCCCGGTCGATGCGCGAGGACCTGCTCGACTTCGTCTCCCGTGTCGGCCTGCGTCTCGAACCCCGCGACCTGGCGGAGACGATCGAGGGCCTGCTGCGGCCCGGGGACGTCGGGGACGCCGAGGTGCTGCGCTACACGCTGACGCCGTCGGAGGATCAGCCCGTCGGGCCCCGCGAGCCCGCGGTCTCCGAATCGACGCGCTCGGTTCCCACCCTGCAGTACCGCCTCCGGAAACGCGACGGCCGCGAATTCGGCCCCATGCCCTACGCCCGCGCGGTGGATGGCGTGCTCACCGGCGAGTTCACGGCGCTGGACCAGGCCGCCGTCAACGAAGGGACATTCCTGCCGCTCAGCGCCGTGCCCGGCCTGCGGCAGCACCTGCCCCTGCTCGACCAGACGACCGTCAGCGTCGTGCTGCCGCTCCAGCCCGACCGCAAGGGCCGCATCGAGGAAGACACGGTGGCGGCCGTCTTCCTGAACCTCGCCGCCGATCGCGAGACCGGCATGCTCGCCTTCGAGGAGCAGCGGCTGCGCAAGGAGGTCTACCTGGTCGAGGGCCACCCGCTGTACGTGTCCTCCAACATCCGCAGCGAGCAGCTCGGCGATTACCTGCTATCGATCGGAGCCATCCGCGCGACGGAACTGGAGATGGCGCTGGCGGTCGTGCCGCGCTACGGCGGCCGGCTCGCCGACGCGCTCGTCGCCATCGAGGTGCTCGATCCGGTCACGCTGTTCGCGCACGTCTGCGATCACCTGCGGCAGCGGTTGGCGGACCTCTACCTCTGGACGGCCGGGGATTGGACGTTCTTCCGCGGCGTGACCTGCGAGCAGGAACTCACCCTCGCTCCCGCCGCGGAGGACCTGCTGCGCCTGGGGATCGCGCACACGCTGGCCGACGGCGAGGAGGAAGAGTGGTGGTCGTCCACCGCGCCGCTCGAGGTCTTCCCCGCGCCGCGTCCTCGCCCGCCGCGCGATTGGTGGACGCTGGGGGACGCGGAAGTGGCGGTCGCCGACGCGGTCGACGCGGGGATGAGCGGGCTGGAAGCCCTGGCCCGCGTGCAAGGCAGGCTCCCCGCCGCGGAGCGCCGGACGCTGATCCGCGCCTTCCACTTCTGCCTGACCACGGGTCTGATCGCGACGGCCTGGGGGTAGGGCGTACTACGCGTCGCCAAACGGGTTGGCCAGCGGACGAAGGACGTCGGCCGGGCGGGAGGTGCCGGCGTCCGCGGGTCGCGGCCCCGTTCCGCCCTCCCCGGACGGTGCGGCGACCTCGCGCCGCTCCATCTCGACGACCAACTCGAGGTCGCCCGTGACGCGGATCGTCCGCACCCAGGTCTTCCAGCCGGGCGCCTCGATCCGGAGCCGACGAGGCGTGTCCGCGATCGGTGCGGTGAATTCCGGATCGACGGGCGCGTCGTCGAGCGTCGCCGCGGCGCCGCGCGGGAGACGAAGCAGCCGGACCGTTGCCGACGGCCCCGCGCCGGCGTCGGGCGGCGGCGGTGCGGACGCGTCCGCGTCCAGCTCCTTGGCCGCGCTCGTCGCCGGACCCGCATCGACCGCCTCCGGCCCGCGCTCGGACGCGGCATCCCCCACGACCACCGGGCCCGCCCCCTCGACCGCCACCGGCGGCACGGCCGGACGGTCCGCGACGCCCGCCTCGCCGGCTCCGCCCGCAGGAGCGGCGGACGGAACCGGACGGCGGAAAACGAAGAGGAGCAGGGAGGCGACCACGGCCGCGGCCGCGACGGCGCCTCCCAGGACGTAGAGCCACAGCCGCGGCGGCAGGACGACGACGGTCTGGACCTTGGGGAGTGCCACGGCCTCGGCCGTCTGCTGCGACAGCGCCCGCCGGGGAGCCTGCGCCGCCCGCGGCGGGGGCTCCCCGGACACCGCCTCGGCCAGTTCGACCTCGTACCCCGCCGGCGCGGGAATCGTCGCTCGTTCGCCGCCCGGCGCCTCGAGCCCGTCCCGCGGCGCCGGGACGGCGGGCGCCTCCGCCGTCGCCGCGAGCCCGGCCGCGGCCCGCAGCGCGTCCGCGAAGGCCCCCGCGGAGGCGTACCGATCGTCGCGACGGCGCGCCGTGGCGCGGAGAATCACCGCCTCGAGCGCCTCGGACAGGGACGGCTCGAGCACCCGGACGCTCGGGAACGGATCCTCGAGCATCCGGTTGATGATTCCCTGGACCGAGGTGCCGGTGTAGGGCAGCTCGCCCGTCAGCATCTCGAACAGGATGACCCCGACCGCGTACACGTCGGTGCGGTTGTCGATGCCCTGCTCCCCGCGTGCCTGCTCGGGCGAGATGTAGTACGGCGTGCCGACGATCGTACCCTCGGCGGTCCTCCGCAGCGCGGCGGGCCCCTCCCGCTCCAGCCGCGCGACCCCGAAGTCGATGATCTTGGCGTGCTCCCGGCCCTGCGCGTCGAACCACAACAGGACGTTCTCCGGCTTGAGGTCGCGGTGCACGACTCCGGCACGGTGGGCCGCGTCGAGCGCGTCGAGGATCTGGATCGCGATCCCGGTCGCTCGCGCCGGCTCGAACTGGCGTTCTCGCTCCAGCACGACCGCCAGATCGTCGCCTTGCAGCAGCTCCATGACGATGTACAGCTCGCCCGTGTCGAGCTGGTCGACGTCGAAGACCTGGACGATGCCGGGGTGCCGCACCGCGCTCGCCGCCCGCCCTTCCGTGAGGAAGCGGCGTGTCACGGCGGGCAGGCGGGTGAACTCCTTGCGCAGGACCTTGATCGCCACACGCTGGTTCAATCGGGTGTGGACCGCTTCGTAGACGTCGGCCACCGCCCCGCCCCCGATCCGCTGGGTGACGTCGTACTTGCCGGCGATGCGCTGGCCGACCAGGTCCTTCATCCGCGCGCGCCGCCTTCCGCGCCCGTTCCACGCGGCAGAATACCGTCGACAGAGCGGCTCGGCAACGAATGTGCCCACCTCAGCGAGCGAACAACGTCTCCCGGCGCTCGACGATCTGCGCGCAGTCGACGTCCGACTCGATCCGGGTCGTGCGGAACGTGGAGGCCTCCGGATCGGGGTCCGTCCGGCTCTCCGGCACGCTCGACAGCAGCGAGCTGGTGGAGCCGAGCACCGTGTGGTCCTCGCTCCACTGGATGTGTCCGTCGATCCGGTCCGTCGAGGTCGCCGTGCCGCGCATGGATGTCCAGCTTCGCTGGACCATGTAGAGGTCGGCGTCGAGCAGTCCGCGGACCTGCACCGTCACGCCGGGGTTGCCGTCCTCGTCCTGGTCCCAGACGCGCTCGTCCGTTCCGTCCGTCGGCAACGCGTCCGAATCCTCGTCCTCCAGGTGCGCACCGAACACCAGCCACCGGCGTGGCTGGAAAAACTGCACCTCGTCGCCGTCGCGCCGCAGCGACGCGCTCGTCTCGAAACGCCCCGCACGCCGGACCAGCTCTTCCGGAAAACGCACCTTGAGCAGCGGGACTCCCGCATCCTGCTCCATGCTGCACGCCTCGACGGCCACCGACAGGTTGTGCCCCGACGCGTACATGCGCAGGCGGAGGAGCGTCGTGGTCTTCACACGCACGTGGCCCAGGACGGGGACGTCCGACACCGCGGTCTGCACCCGGAGCTGCGCCCACGTCCCCGCGTACGGCTCGGCCGAAACCTCCGTCTCGCCGGCTTCCGCGCCGTTCCAGGCGAGGCCGGCGGCGGCGAGTCCGACGAGCCCCAGCAGCGGTATCCACTTCTTCATCCGGATCCGTTTCTACTCCCCCCGTCGTCGCCGATCCAGCCGCGCGCGCGCGGCGCCGGCGAACGTCGACTTCGACGCCCGCGGGGCCGCCCGCGTTCAATTGACTTCGCGGCCCGGTCCCGCCACCCTGCGGGTGACCGTCGAGGGAGAATGACCTGGGATCTGGTCGCGCTTGGCATCGCTTTCCTGATGGGACTCGCCGTCGGCGCGGTGCCGTGGCTCCTCCTGCGCCGACGCGGGCACCCCGACACGGCCGGTGAGGAGGGCGAACGAAGCCGGATCCGAAGGCGGTCGCTGCGGGTCGCCGCCGTCTCGGTCGGCCTCACGCTGCTCGTCGTCGCCGCCGGAACGTACGCCGTCCTCCGCGTCGTGCTGCACTCCGGCCCGCTGGCGCCCGCCGGGGCCGAGCGGGTGCTGACGGAGCTGCGGGGGGAAGCTGCGGCGGGCGGCATGGTCCGCGCGTCGCACGAGTCGGATCGCCTCGGTCCGCCGCCGGCCGGGGTCTACACCTACGCGGCGTCGGGCTACTACGAGACGGACGCGCCGGTGTTCGGCACGGAGCGGCGCGAGCTGCCGGCCACGGTTCCCGCGGCGCTCCGACTCGAGCCGGACGGGTGGACGCTGACCGTGCACTACTTCGATCGCCACCGCACCGTGTTCCGCTGGGTTGCCGCGCCCGGGAGGATCCTCGAGGAGCCGGAGGTCGTCACCGACAACGTGCGCTTCGGGATGGAGATCCGCACGACCCTGACCTGCCCGCAGCCCGAGGTGGTCCGCGCGGCGCTGGCCCCCGGCGCGACGTGGTCGCGGGACTGCGGCGCCGTGACCACCGGTCTCATCGGGGCCTCGCAGGATCTGGCGTCGCGGGACACGTTCGTGGGCGTGGAGCGGCTGTCCATCGGCGGCGTGGACGTCGATGCCTGGCACGTGCGGCGGGACACCGTCGTCTCCGGCGGCCAGAGCGGCGCCCAGCACCGCGACGCCTGGTATGCCGCCGACACGGGGATGCTGCTGCGGCTCGACTTCGAGAGCCGGACCTCGGGGCTCGCGGACCACGTCGAGTCCACGCGGCTGGAGCTGGCGTCGCTCACGCCGCGGACGTAGGCCGCAAGCCCCCGGAACGCGCCCCTACCGGCCACCAGCCACCAGCCACGAGCCACCACCTTCCAGCCCGCCCCGCCGCCCTTGTGCCCCCGGGTCGGCCGCGCTAGAAGCGTCGGGCCATGGACGACTTCGGAGCGATCGCCGCGCTCGTGCGGCAGAACGAGGTCGGACGCCGCGCCGCGATCCGCACTCCGTTCGGCCGGCGCCTCGTGACCTACGCCGACCTCACCGCCACCGGACGCTTCCTGCACTTCGTCGAGGCCTGGTTCCGCCACGTCCTCCCGTTCTACGCCAACACCCACACCGCCATCTCCAGCACCGGGCGGATGATGAGCGAGCTGCGCGAGGAGGCGCGCCGCGTGATCGCCCGCGCCGTCCACGCCGGCCCCGACCACGTCGTCGTCTTCGTCGGCAGCGGCGCCACCGCCGCCGTCAACAAGCTCGTCGGACTCCTCGGCATCCGCATCCCCGAGCCGCTCGAGCGCGAATGGAGCCTGGCCCGGCACGTTCCCGCCGAGCGCCGCCCTGCCGTCCTGGTCGGACCCTACGAGCACCACTCCAACGAGCTGCCCTGGCTGGAGACGATCGCCGACGTCGTCGAGGTGCCGCTGGACGCCTGCGGACGCGTCGACGTCGCCGTGCTCGAGGCGCAGCTCGAGCGGTTCCGCTCGCGGCCCCTGCGCCTCGGCGCCTTCTCCGCGGCCTCGAACGTCACCGGCGTGCTCACCGACGTGCGCACGATCGCCCGCGTGCTGCACCTTGGCGGGGCCTACGCCTGCTTCGACTACGCCGCGGCCGCCCCGTACGTGCCGATCGACATGAATCCGGGTCCCCAGGACGAGCGCATCGACGCTTTGTTCGTCTCGACCCATAAGTTCGTCGGCGGTCCCGGCGGCTCCGGCATCCTCGTCGCCCACAAGGACCTGTTCCGCTCGCGCGTCCCCGAACGCCCCGGCGGCGGCACCGTCGACTACGTCTCCGCCTTCGACAAGCTGTCCGTCGACTACGTCCGGCGGCTGGACGAGCGCGAGGAGGGCGGCACGCCGAACATCCTCGGCGACCTGCGCGCGGGCGCCGCCTTCCTCGTCAAGGAGCTGCTGGGGCCCGAGCGGATCCTCGAGCACGACGTGCGGCTGGCGCAACGCGCCGTCCGGCGGCTGTCGCAGCACCCTCGCATCCGGCTCTACGGGCCGACCGTGGGCTGCGACCGGCTCCCGCTCCTCTCCTTCAACGTCGAACGCCTGCACCACGACTTCGTCGCCGTGCTGCTCGACCACCTCTTCGGCATCCAGAACCGGCCCGGCTGCTCGTGCGCGGGCCCCTACGGCCACCGGCTCCTGGGGATCGAGCGTCCGCTGTCCGAGCGCTACCGCGCGCGGATCGCCTGCGGGCTCGGCGGCCTCAAGCCGGGCTGGGTGCGGCTGTCGTTGCCGTACTACGCCAGTGAGGACGACGTGGAATTCATCCTCTCGGCGGTCGAATTCGTGGCCGAACGGGGGGACGACTTCCTGCCGTTGTACCGTTTCGGCTGGCGCGACGCCGTCTGGACGCACGCCGAGCATCCGCAGACCGACGTGGCGCCGATCGAGCTGTCGCTGGAGGCGCTCCGCGAGGCGGCTACCTGCGCCACCGGAGATCACGAGGCGCCGATCTCCGAGGCGCACGTGAAGGCGGAGCGCGAGCGCTACTTCGCCGAGGCGCTGCGCACGGCCGACGAGTTGCGGGCGAAGCGGGGCAGCGCTACGCCCGCCGCGAACGTGCCGACCGGCGACCCGGAGATCGACCCGCTGGTCTGGTTCCGCTACGTGCTCACCGACGACGCCTGGCGCACTACGCCTCCCGCGCGCGAGGGGTCCTCCTGCACCGACTGCCGGGGCTGAGCGTCGGCGTCTAGTAGTACACGAACGGCCACCAGGCGAGCATCGGGGCGCCGTCGTCGTCGAGCAGGCCGCTCTCGAAGCCGGGGACGTTCTGCCGCCACCAGACCAGGAAGGGTCCCATGCAATCCGGCGCGAACCGCTCGTAGAAGCGGAACGCCGCGCGGGAGAACGGCACGGCTTCGTCGGCGCCGCCCGAACCGCCGCCGCTCCGGAAGGTCGTGCACGTGGACAGCACCGTGAACGGGCTGTCCAGGTCGTAGTGGCGCCGCGCGTTGGGCGGGAAGTGCACGCATCCGCAGACGGGGTCGTACGGGTCCAGCGTTCCCGCCACGCCCTCGACGTCGTACGCCACCGACGATTCCGTTGGGTAAGTCAGGCAGTCCGTCCCGATCGGGCAGATGTACCACGAGTCCCACGCGAGGCCGTGCAGCGTGTCCAGGTCGTGGGCCGCGAAGTGTTCGAAGTACCGGTTGAGGTACGGGATGGTCCGCGGGTTCCAGGCCCCGATCGATTCGAACCCGTGCGACAGGCTCTCCAGGAAGCAGCCGGGGCCGCGGGTGTGGTTGAAGAAGGCGATGCGCACGGTGCGCGTACAAGCGGCGGGCACGACGTCGTCGTCGTCGAAGCAGCCGTTGCCTGCGCAGCGGTTCATCGGCCGGTCGGTACGACGGCGGCGGTCCTCGTCGTATACCGGCTTCACCTCGAGGATCTCCGCGGCGCCTGCGTCCGGCACGTCGGCATCGGCCACGATCCAGACCTCGTTCACCAGCCCCTGCTCGACGAGCCCGCACAGATCCAGGACGCGCGACGGGTCGTCGGGGTCCTCGATGCCGTAGAGCTCGGCGAACTCGGCCGAGAACAGCCGTTCGTAGTCGAAGCCCCACGTCCCGGTCGGCGGCTCCTCGCGCGGATACACGGTGCTGTTGTTGTACGGCCAGTCCGCGGGCGGCGGGTCGTCCCGGAGGTCGACCACGTAGGCCAGCTCGTAGCGCAGGAATGCCGGCGCCCAGGGATCCTCGTAGCCGTGCCAGCGCGTGCTTTCGGCGACGACGTCGACGACCTCGGCGAGCTGCGCCTGCACCTCGTCCAGCGGCTTGCCGTTGACGAAGTCCAGGACCAGGACCCGGGGGCGCATCTCGGCAATCTCCGCGTGGTGCTCGGCGAGCCACGGGTCGGAGTTCGCGGCGCTCTCGGCGTTGGGCCAGACGTACGAGGCGGCTTCCCCGTCCGCCTCGCCCGCGCCCTCGTCCTCCGCCGCGTCCTCGACGTCCCCCGCCGTGTCGGCTGCGGCGTCGCTTCCCGCGTCGCCCTGCGCGTCGGGATCGCCTGCAGCGGCGCCTGCGGCGTCGCAGCCGGCGCCGGCGACCGCCAGCAGGGCGGCGAGGGCGGCTGCCGACCGGCGGCGGATGCGCCGCAGGGAGACTCCGCGTCGTCGCCCGACGTGGTCGGCTCTGGGGTCGCCGTCGCCGGGGAGCGCGATCGTCCGACCGAAGGAGAGGCGCATCGGGATTTCGAGCGCTCCGGTCGGGTCGGACATTCCGCAACCTCTTGGCGGCAGTTCAACACGGCGGGGGCGTTCGCGCAACCCGGACGGAAGCGACCGCGGGAGCGGGGAGGAACGGCGTCCGCGCGCGCGTTCGAAGGTTCCCAGGCGACCCGATTCTCGGCTCTGTATCCAGCCGGACGGAGGTCGACGTGACGTTCTGATCCCGCCTCCCCATCACGCGTCAACAGGGCGGCTGCGCCGACCGCGAACGACCGCGAACTTGCACGCGTTCCCGGCGGCTCCTATCCTGGCCGGAGCACCGGAGGGACGGGCATGAGAAACACCCCGGGATCCGTCGCGAGCGCCCGGCGAGGGCTCGCGCTGTGGTGCCTCGCGGCGTTGGCCGCGCGGTGCGATGCGGGCTCGTCCGGCGGCCACGACGCGGATGCCGACGGGGTGCCGGAGGTTGAGGCCGGGGCGGAGGCGGACGCGGGAGCGGACGGCGACGCGAATGCCGACGGCGGCGCCGATGCCGACGCGGACGGCGACCTCGGCGGCGAGAGCGATGCCGATCCCGGGCTTCTGCCGCCGCTCGACGCGGCGGCCGAGGCGGCGCTGGCGAGCGCGACGCATCTCATCGTGGTCGTCGCGCCGACGTGGAGCGACGACGCGGCGGAGCTGGCGCTGTTCACGCGCGGCGTCGGGGGATGGGAGCCGGCGCTCGGCCCGTGGCCGGCCGAGGTCGGATACTCGGGTTTGTCGTGGGGGCGCGGGCTGACGCAGCCGCCGCCGGGCGCGACGAACGTGAAGGAGGAGGGGGACGGGTCGGCGCCGGCCGGGATCTTCCGGCTGGGCAAGGTGATGGGCTACGACGCGGACCCGCCGACGGGGCTCGCGCTGCCGTACCAGGTGTCCGCGGCGACGACGATCTGCATCGACGATCCCGCGTCGTCCCACTACAACAAGATTGTCGAGTCGACCGACGTCGCGCGGGACTTCAGCTCGCACGAGAACATGCGCCGCACCGACGAGCTGTACAGCCTGCTGGCGCCAATCGACCACAACGGGCTGCTCGAGGGCGGGACCCCGATCCCCGGCGGCGGGAGCTGCATCTTCCTGCACGTGTGGAGCGGCGCGGGCTCTCCGACCGTCGGCTGCACGTCGCTCGACGGAACCCGGCTGCTCGAGCTGCTCCTCGCGCCGGATCGCTTGGGCGACCTGCTGCTCGTGCAGCTGCCGCGGGCCGAGTACGACGCCGCGGTTGATTCTTGGGGGCTGCCGCCGTTCTCGGGATGACGCTCGATTCGACACCTCCGTCCTCCTGCGGGCCCTTGGGCGTCTGGCAGAGGATCGCACGGATCCGTCTCGCCGCGCCGCCCGCTCCGCCTGCACCCGCCCGCCGGCCTCCGGCAGACGATCGTCACGACCTCCGAGACCTCGATGGAAGTGTCGGGGCTGAATTCGTTCCCCGGACTGCCGGCCGGTCTCGTCAAGGCCCTTCCCACGACGAAAGACACGCGGACCAGCACGTTCCTCGAAGTGAACCCGGATGGGGACATCCGATACCGCTCGGAGTTCGGCCCATCCGAGATCGTCGAAGGCACCGGCGACCCGGAGATCGACCCGCTGGTCTGGTTCCGCTACGTGCTGACCGACGACGCCTGGCGCGACGCACCCCCCGTGCGTGAGGGGTCCTCCTGTACCGACTGCCGGGGCTGAGCGCCCGTCCCGACGGCAGAGCACGAGGAATGCCCCCGTCGATCCTGCCGTACTCCTTGCCCGTACTCCTCCGAAGTTTGGTGTCCACATCAGCGCCGGGCGGGGCGGGGGCGGGGGGCAATGCAAATGCGAAGACATGCAATCGAAGACCGGAAACGGGAGCGGCAGGGCGCAACGCAGGACGGGCAACGCAGGATGGGAAACGGAAAGGGCGCGAGCGCGGGCGATGACCCGCAGCCAGTAGCGGGACTCGCGAAGTTCCTTCAGGATGATGGACAACTTGTGGATGAAGTCCGCCTTGCTCTCCGCGCCGCGGGCTTCTTCGGAGTTCGCCCCGCCCGAGGTTCCGCAGCGCAGGAACTGCCCCGCCACGTGCCGCCCGGGCAGCGTCTTCGGCAGCGCCTTGGCGACTCCCAGTGCGCGCACGGCGAGCGTCTCGAGCCGCTCCGCGATGTCATCGCCCTTCATCGTCCCCGCCTCCGTGCCCGGTGCCGCTCGAACTCCGCTTGGGACCTGCCGACTTCCGCCGCGGCTTGTCCCCGTTTCGCATCTTCCGGTGCCCGTTTCCGGTTTTCGATTGCATGTCTTGGCATCCACATTCCCTTCCCTCTGCCACTGCCCTCTTTCGCGTCCTCCCGGCCTCCCGTTGCTCGGGCCCTCGTCGGGACCGACGTGGACACCAAACATCGGTACTCCTTGCCTCTCCTTGCCTCCCCATCGGGTCCTGCCTATAGTCAGCGCGATGACGGTCGCCGCGGCCCGCAAGCGTGCGACGTACCAGGACGTCCTGGATGCGCCTTCCAACATGGTGGCCGAGGTGCTCGACGGTGTGCTGCATCTTCACCCTCGTCCGGCATTTCCTCACGCGCTCGCGTTCTCGGAGCTGGGCGGGCAGCTCGTTCCGGCGTTCTCGCGCGGTCGTGGGGGGCCGGGGGGGTGGCTGATTCTCGGCGAGCCGGAGCTGCATCTCGGGCCCGAGCCGGACATCGTGGTCCCCGATCTTGCCGGATGGCGGAACGAGCGGATGCCGGTGGTTCCGAGGGCGGCCTACGTCACGCTTGCGACCGACTGGGCCTGCGAGGTGATCTCTCCTTCGACGGCGGACGTGGACCGCGCGGAGAAGGTGCCGATCTACGCGCGCGAGCACGTGGCGCACGTCTGGCTGCTCGATCCGTTGCTGCGCACGCTCGAGGTCCTGCGGCTCGACGGGCCGACGTACCGGCTGGTCGCGACGTGGCGGGGCGACGTCAAGGTGCGTGCCGAACCGTTCGATGCGATCGAACTGGACCTGGGCGTGCTGTGGGCCAGGGTCGAGCCGGAGCCAGGGCCGAACTCGAAACGCGGATAGCAGCTACCGGTCGCGCCCTGCCCCTGCGTCGCGTGGACGGAGCTACAGGCGGCCCAAGGCGATGGCGGCGAGGTACGGGCGTTCGGTCATCAGCATGTCCGCGCCGTCGTCGTACCAGGTGACGTAGGCGGCGACATCGCCGAGGAACACGGCGCGCAGATCGGCGCTGAGGAAGACGTCGATCGTCACGCGGGAGGGGAGGGCGTGCACGATCGGCGCGCCCTCCTCCAGGATGCCCGCCTCCAGCTCGACGATCGTCGGAATGCGCGGCGCGAAATGCTCCACCTGCGACGCGATGTCCGCCGCCGTGTCGGGGCGGATCTGGATCGCCAAGCCCGGCTCGAGCGCCAGCGCGCGGTCGATCTTGTCCAGGCTCGAGGTATCGAAGATCACCTGGTCGACCGCGTCCTCCTCCTGGATCACCGCCACCACCGCCTCGACGTCGTCGGTCTTGTTCATGTCCAGCATCAGGATCGACCGGTCGCGGCTCAGGGCGATCGCTTCCCTCAGGGTGGGAATGCGCTCGCACGAGAAGTCGCCCTCGTACTTGTCGGTCTGGAACGAGAGGGCGCGGACCTGGGCGAACGTCATGGTCCCGATGGAGCCCGTGCCGTTCATCACGCGGTCGACCTCCGGATCGTGGAAGAGGATCACCTCCCCGTCGGTCGTGACTCGCGGGTCCGTCTCCAGGTAGTCCGCGGCCATCAGGATCGCGGCCCGGAACGCGGCCAGCGAGTTCTCGGGCGCGACCACGCCGAAGTCGCCGCCCGCGCCTCGGTGGCCGACGATGAACCGCTCGCGACACGTCGGGTCCAGGAGGCAGTCCCACGCGATGGGGCTCGTACGATCCGGCGGCGGGTCGTCGTGCGCGGTGCAGTCGTAACGCTCGGGCGCGATCGGATTGGGAGGCACCGAGACCTCCTCCTCCGCCGGACGCTCCCGCCCGTCGGAGACGTGCTCCGCGTCGATCGCGTCGCTCACCTCGTCTCCGGCCTCGTCGTCGTCCGCCGCGTTCGAGGTGCAGCCGAGGGAGGGGGACAGGAGCAAGGAGAACAGCAGGAGGGAACCACCGACGGACACCGATGGACACCGATGGGGAAGCGTCTGGAGCCGTGGCATCGTCGTCCTCCCTGCGTCCGGCGCGGGTCGCGGGCGCCGCGCGACAGAGTGACGCGGGCGGGCCCGGCGGTCAAATGGACCGCCGGTTGTTCCCGCCTGCGGCTTCGCGTCCCTACGCGACCTGGTCCTCGGCTCCGTACCGCGCTCGCAGGAAGAGCGGGTCGCGGTCGACCTGCGCCACCGGCCAGGCAACGTACCCGGCGGCCGCGCGCGCGTTCGCCAGAGGCCGGATCTCTTCTTTCCCAAACGCGTGGACGACCGCGAGGCTGGTCTGCACCTCGGAGGCGTGGCCTCGAGCGGCCGGCTTCGCCAGGAGCGCCACGGCCAGCCTGCCCAGGACGCCCGAATCCTCGCCCTGCAGGAACGCGGCGAGGGACTCCATCCAGTCGGCGGCGAGGCGGCGGAAGGTCCGGACGAACGAGTAGCGCGGAATCGGCTCGGGCGGACGGCGGATGGCCGGCGTCAGGTAGCGCAGCAGCTCGACGAGCGCCCAGTACGCCGCGCGCGTGGCCGAGCGGGACCGATAGGCCCCGTGGAGGCCGTACGCCGCGAAGCCGTCGGGCTGGGTCGTGTACCCGAGGCACAGGTCGCCGCCCCGGTCGCGCAGGCCGACGAACGGGTAGAGGAAGTGGTAGGCGCCGGCCACGTTGAAGCGGGGCCGGTGTTCCTGGATGAGTTGCGCCTCGAGGAGACACGCGGCGAGGTGCGAGGCGCACGGGGTGACCTCGATACGCCGTGCGGCTCGGACGATGGCGCGCATCTTCGCCTGGCGTTTCCGGCGGCCCGCGTTGCGGTACTGCGCGAGCCGCCGCCGCAGGCTCTTCGCCTTCCCCACGTACACGAGCGCTCCGGTCCCGTCGTACACCCGGTAGACGCCTGCGGCCAACGGCACGCCGTCGAGGAAGTCCGGGCCGAGCTGCCGATCGAAGCCTCGCACGGGTCGGTTCTAGAGGATGGGCGGGCGGAGGACCAAGTTTCCGGCGGCGGAGTCGCTGGTGGAGGAGTCGCTGGTGGAGGAAGCCTATCTCAGCAGCCCGACCCGGGGTGCACGGCGGGGTCGCGGTCGTCGCAGTCCCAGCCCGCAGCCGGGTAGGCGCCCGGGTCGTACGCGCCGGCTTGCCACCACTCGGCGGCCGCGTCCCCGTCGAGGTCCCAGGCTCCGCCCCCGAGTCCACCGTAGGCGCCGATCGACGAGGGCGCCCCGTCGGGGTCCGACAGGCCGGCGCTCCCGGCGTGGATCAACGGCGAGGCCACCTGCAGATGCAGGTCCCACAAGAGGGGGTCGGTCCCGGAGAGATCGAGGAAGAGCGGGTCGACGCTGATGTTGCCGTCGTGCCCCGTCGGGTCGGCCAGTCCGTCGAACGGCCCGAAGCCGTTGTCCCAGAAGGCGCAGTTGGAGATCACCGGATCGTACGACCGCTCGCTGGCGACGGCCCCACCCAGGTCCGACCGATTCCCCGCCACGACGACGTTGGTCATCGTGAGGGCGAGGTTCTCATGGTTGCGGATCCCCCCTCCCGAACGGCCGGAACATGCGTTGCCGACGATGACGACGTTTTCGAGGACGACTTCGCTGTTATTGACGTTCATTCCGCCCGAGGCTCCTTCGGCGTGATTCCCCGCGATCACGACGTTCGTCAGCCGCACCTCGTTCCAGCCCGAATCCGTGATGGCGATGCCGCCCGCATGGTTGGATTGGTTGTCGACGATGCGAACGTGATCGAGGTAGCTCGCAGCCTCGTCGAGCTTGATGCCGCCGCCCTCGTTGCGGGCTCGATTTCCGGCGATGACGACGTTCGTGAGCCGGCAGACGGCGGCGGACGCCTCCATGCCGCCGCCGTCGCCAAAGCTCTCGTTGCCGATGACGCGCACGCGGATCAGGGTCGGGGACGTGTCGCGATCGAAGTACAGCCCGCCGCCGCCGTCGCCAAAGCTCTCGTTGCCGACGACGCGCACGTCGGTGAGGGTCGGGGAGCCCCCCGCCCCCGCGGACAAGCCTCCGCCCGCCCCGGTGCTTTCGTTGTTGGAGATTTCCAGCCCGACCAGCGTCGCCGACGAGTTCCCCAACGCCACGCCGCCACCTGAATTTCTCGACCGGTTCTCCCGGATGGTCAGATTGCGCAGCGTCGGCGACGCGGAACCCACCAAGATTCCCCCGCCATCCAGGCCGAGGAAGGACGGATGCCCGCCCCGGACCGTGAATCCCTCGAAGATCGTCTCCGCCGTCTCCCCGGTGACGAACCGGACCACCGCGCCGGCGCCGTCCGGCTCGATGGTCGTCACATCCGGACCGGCGAAGCCGACGACGTGGATCCGCTTTCCCAGGAAGTCGATCCTGCCGACGTACAGGCCGGGCTCGACGCAGATCAACTGGCCGTCGACCGCCGCGTCGATCGCCTCCTGGATGGTCAGGAAGTCGTCGGGAACGACGAGGTCCGCGGCGAGCGAGTCGCAGGGCAGCGGCGGACCGACGTCCTCTGCTGCGGCGTCGTCCGCCGCATCCGAGTCTCCGTCCGAGTCGGTTTCGGCGTCGGCGTCGGAGTCGGCGTCGGCGCCCGAGTCAACGTCGGCGTCCGCGTCCGCACCGCCGTCGTGAACGGCATCGCGTGCATCGCCGTCGGGCTCGATCCAGCCCGGGTGCGACATCCAGCAGCCGCCCGTGAAGCAGGCGAAAAGAACGATCCAGTCGGCCGGTCCCCCCTTGCGGCCATCGAGCCCGATCGGCGCGCGGGAGGAGAAGCGCATCGGAATATCGACCGCTCCGGTCGGCTCGGACATTCCGCTACCTCTGGGCGGCAGTTCAGCACGGCGGGCGCGTCCGTGCAACTCGGTCGGAGGCGGTCGCGAAAGTGAGGAATGGGTGCTGTCCTGATTAGCCCCTCGCCGTCCGGCGCAGCCCGCCGCGCTGTCCGGCTTCGGGCGGGTGTCGCACCTTCCACGCCGGGCGTCCGGGTTCGGATCCGGGCTGTCCGGTCTTCGCGTGTGGCATCGTGCTCCCGGTGGGCTGGCGTCGAGCCGAGGTCTCAGGGCCGGTCGAGGTGGAAGGCCGAGGAACTGCCCATGGGGTGAACGACGATGCGGACGTCCAGGGACAACCCCGCTCGGCCGTCGCTCGTGATCCACGCGGCGCGAACCAGATCAACGGGAACATCGACGCACGGTGCTAGCATCCCGGCTACGAAGATCGTGAGCGAGATCTGGCCGGCCGAGAACTCCCGCCAGATTGGCCGGCAGTTTGGGGCGTATAGCGGGATGATCGTCGGACGCCCCACGAGTTGAGCCCTCGCGGCCTCTGGAGCAGCGAGGAGAAGATGCACCGGCGGCTCCACGTCGATCGGCTGCTCGCGGTCGGCCTTGGTGAAAACCCCGTTCAGCCTGTCGGCGATGCTGGAGAGCGCTCGTGATGCTGGCGGACTCGATTCGTCCGCGGCCATGCTGCGGTTCGTTGGCATTCCCGACGTCGTCGAACGCCGGGCGATCTCCTTCTCGACCTCATCCGGGGTCATCCGCACCTTGTGGGTACCAACCCGTCGCAGGTACTCCAGCTCGCCGTGCTCTCCCGACGCTACGGCAACCAGGCGCGGAGAGGGCTCGACGTTGATGACCACGATCGAACGGTCGCCCAGCGTGATCGATCGCGCTGAATGCGGCAGGTCTCGCGGGTGGAGGTGGTTTAGGATCGCTTGTTCGATCCACCCTACGAGACCGTCGATTTCCGAGCACCCGATGATGTCGCCCGCGACCAGCCGGCCGTCCTCGGTTCGCACTTCGGGGACACCGAGCACCATCATACCGCCCTGGGCGTTCGCGAACTGGGCCACGTCTCGACACGCCTCCAAGGCGCGCCTCCTGCGGTCAGGGCCGTGCCATTCGTAGGTGAGCTTGAATTCCAGCCGGTCAGATTCCGCAGTCTCGTTGGGGACGACGAGCCGGAGAAGATCCTCGACCGACTCGATAGGCTCGTAGGACATCGGGCACTCCTCGGTTCGATCCGGTTCCGACACCGGCGGCCCGCCTCCGAAGTAGAGACGCTATCGGATCGCGGGCCCCGATGGAAGGCGCCGTCGGCGCATGCTTGGCGAAGAGACGCCTTCCTGATGGCCACGTGGGAGTCGTTTCCGCGGCAGCGACCAGTCGGCGCGGCAACAGCAGCCAACTGGATCGCCTCGGCAGGTTGGGAAAGGCTGGACGCGGTCTGAAGGACGCGGCCCGGGTAAGCAGGTCGCTGCCCCAGCGATCAGCCCGAGGTCGCCCTTCGGGTCGCCCTTCGGGTCGATCCGATTCTCGGCTGCCGCGCGACAATTGCCCCTGTACGTCGTATGTACTTGACGCTGGCCACTCGGCCCCTGGACGCCCCCGAGTTGCGTCGGCTGATGCTCCGCCTTACGGTCCACCCGTTCTGCGGATCGTGCGCTCGTCGGTGCCCATCGACCGGACTTCGGCGGCGGCCTAACCGTGATCCACTCCGCGACGCCATCGTGATCCAGTTCTTCGATGTGCACCAGGCGTGAGGTGGAGGTTCTTCCGGCGTCTTCTTCGTCTGCTTGGTCTTCTTCCAGGAGGGGGCGCGGGGGAGGGATCGGCGCGCGCCTCGGCGTCATGGGCGACGGGGTTCGTCCATCCGGGTGAGGAAGTCGTGCAGGGCGTGGCGGATGTGGGAGGGGGCGATGGGCGGGTCCGACGGGGCAGTGGCGGGATGAGCGGCGGCAAGGACTGGGGCTGCGGGGAGCACGAGGATCTGGTAGCGCGGCCCGACGAGGTCGTAGGCGATGAGATCCTTGCGGACGAAACCTACGCGGGCAACGAGGAAGTCGTCCGACCGAAGGAATTGCGCAAGCAAGCATTGACAGCAAGCATGATGTACAGTAGCATGCATCCTAGCTGGAATTGTCCGGCGATGGGAGGTCACCGTGGACAACGAAGATCGAACGGCCGGGAACGAAGAATCCAAACAGGCAAAGGGTGGAAAGATGCGGGCGATCAACCTCTCTCCAGAAAGGAGAAAGGAGATCGGCAGGAAGGCCGCCATCGCTAGATGGAATCCCGACAAGGACGCGATGCCAGAGGCTTCGTGGAAGGGGGTTCTTCGTCTGATGGATGAAGAGATCCCCTGCTACGTCCTGAATGACGGTCGGCGCGTGATCGGTAGAACATCAGCCACTGAGTTGCTGACCGAAATCAGGGGCGGTGGGGCGCTCGAGAAATACCTCGGCTCAAACAACCTAAAACCCTTTGTTAACAGCCGGTTGATGCTCGAGAGAATGGTGGCATTCCGTCTGCCCGAGGTCGAGGGGCTGGGCAAAGCCGTGAAGGGCCTGCCCACCGACCTGATGATCGACGTCCTCCAGGGTCTCGTTTCTGCCCTCGACGCGAGCATGAAGCAGGACTCGACTGTCAAACTCACCGGCAGGCAGCGGGCGATGGCGTTGCGGGCCGGGATGTTCCTTGCCGCCTGTTCTCGCGTCGGTCTCGATGCCTTGGTCGATGAGGCCACCGGGTATCAGTACGAACGCGCGCAGGACGCGCTCCAGGTCAAGCTCAAGGCATACCTATCGGACGAGATGCGAAAGTGGGAGAAGACGTTCCCAGACGAACTCTGGGTCGAATTCGGCAGGCTGACCGGATGGAAGGGAACCGTCACGCAGCGGCCGAAGTACTGGGGACACCTCGTCAACGACTTGGTCTACGACGCGCTCGACCCGGATGTCGCCAAATGGTTGCGCGAGAACAAGCCGAAGTCCAGGCACGGGAAGAACTACCACCAGTGGCTTAGCGACCAGTACGGCCTCGAGAAGCTCGTCAAGCACATCTGGATGCTGATCGGCATCGCCAAGACCTGTGAGAACATGGCCGACCTGAAGCGCCAAGTCGCGGAGATAAGGGGGCTGATCCCCGTCCAATTGAGGCTTTTCCTCCCGCCTTCGAGGTAGTTGGACGAATCGAGAAGGAGTGCATCGTGTAACGGGGGCCGAGGTCTCGATGCCCGGCCCCACCGTCCCGGTGCCCCCTGTACTCCTTCCCCTTCGCTTCCGGCCCCGAAGATCCGTAGCGGCGGGCGAGGTGGCGCGCAATGCCGTTCGGCACGGACACGCTGCTGGCGGTCCAGGACGGCAACGCTCGTACATTGTCACCCAGCGTCGCAAATTGCAGCAAGCCTCGCGGCTGGCCGCTCGTTCCGAGAAAATGGATCACCGTGATTGGGGCATTTTCTGGTTTGGGTTATCACCTGCTCGTCGACTCGCGAGGTCGAGCCGGACCGGAGGTGCCTATGCCAAGCGAAGTGGATCTGCCCATCATCAAGGTCGACCCGACGTCGAAGCCACCGACGATCACCGTCGGCCTCCGTCCCGGAGGCCTACGCATCCTCCCTGCAACCCCTGAGCAGTGCGTCGAGGCACAACGCTTGATCGATGCGGGCAAGCCGGCTGGAGCCGTGGTCGAGAACGGCAAGCGCATCGTCAGGGTGTTCGACTACTCGGCGCGAAACCGGTAAGCGGCAGGACGGACGGCCCGTCCGATCTACCGCCACGTCAAACGGGCTGGACCCCAGGGCGCCGGTGACGGCTGGGATCCGCGGATCCGGTCGGTGCGGGTGGCAACGTCACCGGCGGCGGCGCTTCGCCGCCGCGCCGGACCGGACGCGCCCCGGTTCGGGTAGCCGCATCGGGAGTTCCGCGCCGGGCGATGCGGGGCGGGGCCAGACGCCGCGCCACCTGCGGATGTCCTGCTTCGATTACCGCGTGTCCGATTTTCGCGGCGGGTGGCCGGATTTCGGCGCGGTGTCCTGCGCCGCCGAAATCGGTGACCCACTTCGGACAGCACCGAGGAATGCCGGATCTTGACGACGCGTCCCGTACGGGTAGGCTCGCGCCCCGATGCCGACGACGCCGACGCGCGAGCGGGCCCTGGAATTGGTGGACGCGTCGCCGGCGTGCGTCGCGCGGCACGACAAGGACGCCTGGCTGGCGCTGTTCGCGAACGGCGCCGTCGTCGAGGACCCCGTGGGCAGCGCACCGCACCGCAAGGGCGCCGGGCGCCGCGGGAACCCCCCCGACGACGAGCTGGGGCGGTTCTGGGAGACGTTCATCGCGCCGAACGACATCCGCTTCGAGGTGCGCGAGGACATCGTCGCCGGCCGCGAGGTCGTGCGCGACGTGCTCATCCACACGCGACTGTCCACCGGCCTGGAGCTGGCTGTCCCCTCGCACCTGCTCTACGAGCTGGTCGAGGAGGCCGGCGTCCTGCGCCTCGGGCGGTTGGCGGCGCACTGGGAGTTGCCGCGTATGTCGTTGCAGGCGCTGCGCGCCGGCGGGCGCGGGCTGGTCACCATGACGCGCCTGTCGGTCCGGATGCTGCGCATCCAGGGCCTGGCCGGGACGCTCGGGTACTCGCGCGGAATGCTTTCCGGCATCGGCCGGCCGGGACGGGACGCCGTCGAGGCCCTCGCCTCGGCGGTGGCGGCGCGCGACGAGGGGGCCCTGGGAGCCCTGTTCGTGGGTTCGGGGGTGGAGGTCGAACATCCCGTGGGCGGGCCCGCGGGCTCGTCGCCGCCCGCACGATGGCTGCAGTCGCTGCCCGCCGGCACGCGCCTCTGCGCGGCCGACGTGACGCCGGCCGGGTGGAGCCTGTCGTTCCGGTTCGAGCTGGCGGCGCGGGCGCGGCGCGAGCACGGGCTCGCGTTCCTGCGCTTCGACCGCGCGTCGGGGCGCATCGCCTCCGCCCGTTTTTTCGCGGCCGAGGACCCCGGGGGTGTTTCGCGTGTCGACGGCGACCTCGCCCCGCGGTGACCGCGGGGGTGCGAACGTTGTAGGATGCGATCCGTGGCGAGCAAGTGTCATGTCTGCGGGAAACTGACGCGCAAGCCGATCCAGGTGCCGGTCTGCGGCGACCCGGCCACGAAGATCCCGGTCTGTTCCAAACGCTGCCGGGACGAGTACCTGGCCGGATACGTCGAGACGCACAAGGGCAAGAGCCTGCGCATGCTGCAGCGCCCCCACGGCCCCGGCGTGGTCCTGGCGATCCTCTGGGCGGGCTACGGCCTGGTGCACCTGGTCGGTCCCGTCCTGGCGCGGGCCGTGCCCGTGCCCCTCCTGCCGGCGCGGATGGGGCCCGAGTTCTACACGGGGGGGTTCGCGGCGCTGATCGTGGCGTTCGCCGTGCTGCGCGAGGCGAAGCAGGCGCGACTGTTCTCCACGGGGCTGGCCGCCGTGGGCATCCTGTTCGCGGTACTGTCGTACGCCAAGACGCGGCACCCGTCGTACGTGCTGGAGGCGGCGACCGTGTTCCCCGCCGCGCTCCTGCTGGCGCTCGGCGAGCCCGGCCCCAAGCGGGTGCTCGGCGCGCTCGGCCTCTTCGCCCTCTACCCGGTGGCACTCATCGTCACCGCCGCCACCGGGATGTTCACCACCTCGCGTGCCGCGGAGCAGGTTGCGGCGGAGTCGTACGACGGCCCCGTGCACGTCGACCCCCGCGCCAGGCTGCGCCTCTCCGTGCCGGACGGCTGGTACATCCTCCGGGAGGAAAGCACGCTCCTGCCGCACGATGGCGCCCTGTTCCGCGCGCTCCGGCCGGAGGGCCGGATCTCGGTCCACGTCTACGACCGGCCCGACTGCCGCCCTGCCGAGCCGACACGGATGGTCCGCGTGCTCGATGCCTTCACCGCAGCGGGCGCCAAGCCCGAGCTGGACCAGGGCCTGGCGATGCTCCCCGTGTCCTCCCCGCTCGGCGAGGGACGCAGCTTCTTCGTGCGGGTCGACCAGCCGCGGCCCCAGCTCTGGTACCTCGTCTTCCTCCCCTGGACCGAGGGCCGGTGCCTCGAGCTGCGCTGCGGTGGCGCCGCCGGCGAGGAACCCGCCATCCGCCGCGACTGCATTCCCCTGGGCGCCCGCGGGCTGGCCCCGACCCCGCCCGGCGGCTGACTCGCCGCCGCCCTCCACCAGCCACCAGCCACCAGCCACCAGCCACCGGCCGCCCCGCCAACGGTGCGATCCGGGCGGAGCCCTGACCCTGGCGACCGCCCCGCGGTTGTGGTACACCTCCCCGCGAAAGGAGAGGGCGCATGAAGACCATCCTTCCCGCGGTCGCCATCGTGTGGGTCGCCGTTTCGTGCGGCGGACGCTCCGACTTCGATGAGCCGCGCTGCGGCGCGGGATGGTGCTTCGACGTGCCGGGCGCGGGTGGCTGCGTTCCGGACGAGTGCCGCGACGCTTGCCGCGTCGTCGGCTTCGACGACGGCTACTGCGCGGAAGACGCCTGCCGTTGCACCAGCGATGCCGCCGACGCCGACGCCGATGGTCCCGCCCCGGACGGCTCGGCCGCCGATGCGGACTCCGATGCCCCTCCACCAGACGGCGTCACGGACACCATCCCCGACGGCCCGACCGACGGGACGGGTGACGGTCCGCGCGACGGGATGCGCGACGGCATGCGCGACGGCATGCGCGACGGCATGGGCGACGGCGGCGGCCCGGACGGCGGCTCCGACGGCAGTGGCCCGGACGGCGGCTCGGACGGCGGCGGCTGCGACGACACGAGCTGCAACGTCGAATGCCTCATCGGCGGATCCTCCGGCGGACGGTGCGTCCGCGGCCGCTGCGTCTGCGACGGCGGCGGCTCGGACGGCGGCACCGACGGCGGCCCCCCGCCCACCGACGGCGGCCCCCCGCCCACTGACGGCGGCCCCCCGCCGCGCGACGGCCGCGACGGTTGGGAGGGACGCGACGGCTGGGAGGGTCGGGACTCCGGCGGCGACGCGCCGCCGCCGCCCACCGACGGCACGACCGAGGGCGGCAAGTCCGGTTCCGGCGCCTGCGATCCCGGCGTCTGCTCCGACGCCTGCCGCGACTCCGGCTACACCTTCGGCATCTGCACCTCCCCCACCGACTGCGCGTGCTATTAGGGGGCTGGGGGAAGGGGAACGGGGACAAGAGGGGACTGGGGGCTGGGGGCTGGCAGAACCCCGACACCGAACCCGAGCCGTCCCGCCTGAACCAACAACTCGTCCGATCGACCGACTTCTCCGATCGCCCGTCTCCTCCGATCGACCCGCTGCGCGCGCTCCTGCGCGCGCACCTTGCCGCTGCGGGAGAGATCGTCCAAACTGAGCCTGCTTCGGAGGTGCGCCATGCCGCGATGGGAGTGGGTCGTTGGTTGCCTCGTGCTGGCCGGCGGGTCGGCATGCTCGGATCCGGACGAGACGGTCCACGGCGACGTGGGTCGTCCCGACGAGGGAGGCGCGGGCGACGACGGCGGGGGAGGGGACGCGGACGCCGACGCGGACGCGTACGTTCCGCCCGGGGCGCGCATGCACGGCACGGTGTGGGGGCCGGCGCCCCCCGACGCCCCGTCGCTCTTCCCGGTCTCCGGCGCGCTCGTCGCCGCGTACCTCTCGCCGCCGCCCGAAATCCCCGACGAGGTGTATTGCGAGCAGTGCGTGACGCTCGACCCGGCCGTGCCGCACACGATGTCGGCCGCGGACGGCTCGTTCCAGCTCGCACTGCCTCCGGGCGGGCACTACTGGTTCGCCGTGCAGAAGGGCCAGTTCCGGCGCGTGGCCGAGCTCGACGTTCCGGCGGCGGAGGGCGACTACGACGTGGAAGTGTGGCGCACGACGCTGCCCAGCCGGACCGATCGCGCGATCGGCGACACGATCCCGAACATCGCCGTGCTGTACGGCGACTACGACCAGATCGAGGACCTCCTGGCGAAGGTCGGCATCGGTGCGGACGACTCCGCCTACGGCTACGACTACGACCAGACCGACGCGCCGTTCGATCTGTACGACAACGGCAACGTCGAGCACCACGGCGCCAACAAGTGGGACCTGCTCGGCGCGATTGAGACGATGCGCCCCTACCACATCATCTTCTTCAACTGCTCGTACAACGCGATCTTCCGCTTCATGGGCAACGCCGAGGTGCAGGACCGGATGCGGCAGTACGTCGCCGAGGGCGGCAAGCTGTACGTCTCGGACTACGCGATGCCGGTCGTGGAGAAGCCGTGGCCCGACTTCATCTGGTTCAACAGCCCCCTGTACGGCGGGTGCAACGAGGCGGACACGGACCCGCCCAGCTGCAACCACGGGCCGCCGTTCGACGCGCCCTCCACGGCCGCCGACCCCGGGCTGCACGACTGGCTCCAGGCGCAGGACCTGCTCGAGGACGGCTTCGACACCCTCGAGAACTGGGACACGATCGGTGGGCTGTTCGAAGGCGAGATGGGAACGGATCCGGACACGGGCGACATCGTGCGCGGGATGCCGGCCACCTGGGTCGAGGGCTCGTGGAACTACACCGCGGACGATCTCGACGGCACCAGCCACACGGTCGACACGTGGGACTATGATACCCAGCACCCCTTCACCGTGTCGTTCCAGTACGGCTGCGGGCGCGTGCTGTTCACCACCTACCATACCGTGGGCGCGACCGGCGGCGGGAGGCACCCGGGACTCTACGAGCAGGAGCTGACGCTCTTCTACATGATCATGGAGATTGGGGTGTGCCAGGACGAGATCCTCCTGTGAAGTGCACGATCCTCCTGTTGGCGGTTCTCGCGGTCGGGTGCGGTTTGAGCACCGGCGGCCTGTCCGGCGGCGACGGCGGCGGCGATGGCGACGGCGGACGGCAGATCTGCGGTGACGGCGTCCTGCAGGGCGTCGAGGAGTGCGAGGACCGGAACGCCACGCCCGGCGACGGCTGCGAGCCCGACTGCACGTTCTCGTGCCACGCCGCCGTCGAGTGCACCGACGACGACCAGTGCACCCTCGACACGTGCCAGAGCGTCGGCAGCGGCCGTGCCTGCTTCAACCTGCCCAACGCGGGCGGAACGTGCGACGACGGCAACCCGTGCACCGACGACGACACCTGCAACGCCGCTCGCGAGTGCCTCCCCGGGCCCAACCACTGCCAGTGCGACACGACGCCGGAGTGTGCCGTGCACGAGGACGGCGACCTGTGCAACGGGACGCTCGTCTGCCGCGACCGGCTTTGCGTCGTCGACGAGGCCACGGTGGTCGCGTGCGATCCCGCCGGCGACACCGACTGCCGCACGAACGTCTGCGAGCCGTCGACCGGCGCCTGCGGCCCGGTCGACCAGCCCGACGACACCCCGTGCGACGATACGGACTGGTGCACCGTCACCGACGTCTGCGCAGCCGGCGACTGCGCCGGGAGCGGCGCGCGCTGCACGCTCTCCTGCGAAGTGTGCGTCGGGGCCGAGGCGCGCTGCGACGCCGCGCCGGGATGGT
Organism: Deltaproteobacteria bacterium; assembly: GCA_016218815.1. Taxonomy (GTDB): domain Bacteria; phylum Myxococcota_A; class Polyangia; order DRWM01; family JAAZOP01; genus JAAZOP01. The sequence goes on along the minus strand of JACRCX010000159.1, from coordinate 94,406 downwards.
GCATCCTCGCGGGCGAGTGCATCCCTGCGGATACCGTCGACCCCGCGAACGCCTGCCTGGCCTGCCGGCCGGACGTCGATCCCTGGAGCTGGAGCCCCGTGCCGGCGGGCGCGTCCTGCGAGGACGGCTCGTTCTGCAACGGCGGCGAGACCTGCGACGGCGCCGGCGTCTGCGAACCGGGGTCGCCCCCCTGCCCGATCGGCGTCTGCGTCGGCGGCTGCGACGACGGCACGGACGCGTGCGTGCCCGCCGCCTCGTCCGTCGAGTGCCGTGCCTCGGCCGGGGCCTGCGATCCCGCGGAGAGCTGCGACGGCTCCTCGCTGAGCTGCCCGACCGATGCGCGGTCCGGCTCCTCCGTCGTCTGCCGCTCGGCTGCCGGCGTCTGCGATGCCGAGGAGCGCTGCGACGGCACCGCGGTCGCCTGCCCGGTCGACGCCAAGCTCGGCCCCTCCGTCGTCTGTCGCGCGTCGGCGGGAGCCTGCGACGCGGAAGAGCGGTGCGGCGGCTCCGCCGACGCCTGTCCAATCGACCTCTTCCGACCGGCGGCGACCGAGTGCCGTGCGGCGGCCGCGGGCGGCTGCGACGTGGCGGAGAGCTGCACGGGGACGTCGGCGGCCTGCCCGGCCGACCTCTTCCGACCGGCAGGGACCGAGTGCCGTGCGCCGGCGCCGGGCGGCTGCGACGTGCCCGAGAGCTGCACGGGGACGTCGGCGGCCTGCCCACCGAACGGCTTCGCCCCGGCGTCCACGGTGTGCCGGCCGCCGTCCGGAGGCTGCGATCTCCCCGACAACTGCACGGGTACGTCGGCCACGTGTTCCACCGACGCGCGGCAGCCGGACGGGACGACCTGCGCGACCGGCGGCACCGGCGTCTGCTGCGGCGGGGGCTGTCACGACCCCGGCAATTGCTGCGCCGACACCGACTGCACCGGGGACCCGACCGGCAGCGCATGCTCGTCGTACGGCTGCGTCTGCCCCGTCGATCGCGCCTCGTGCGTTGCCCCCGCGTCGTGCTGCACCAGCGGCGGGCACATCGGCGAGTGCCGGGCGAGCTGCTGAGCCGCCCGGTCCGCCTCCGCACCGGCACCGCTCCGCTCACCCGGCTTCGCGACACGACACGCGCCAGACGCCGTCGATCTTCTTCAGCCGGAGCGTCGTGGTCTGGACCATGCCGCCGACGTTCAGCTCGCCGACCTGGATGTTCACCTTCGTCCCCAGTACCTCGGTCGAGGTCGCGGTATCGGTCGCGTAGACCGACCCGGAGACCCGCGCCTCGATCCTGGCCGCCGTCTCGCCGGACTCGAGCACCGTCGTCTCGATCTTTCCGACGGCCATGCGCACGCCGAGGAGAATCACCGCCTCGACCCTCCCGACGCTCGTGTCCCAACAGCGCGGGTCCACCAGCTCGCGCGCACCGGCCAGGTCCCCGCCGGCCGCCCCGAGCCGGATGTATCGCCGCACGACCTCCTCGGGGCTCTCCGCGGGCGCAGGCGCGCCGCCGTCGACCCCGGGCACGGCGCCGGTCGCGCCGCCTTCGGTCGCGGCATCCGCGCCGGCCTCCGCCGGTACCGTCGCGTGCCCCGCTTCCGTGGCTCCGCCGGCCCCCACCGCCCGGCTCTTGCAAGCCGCCAAGCCGGCCCAAAGGAGCAGGAAACCACCGATGAACACCGATGAACACCGATGGGGAAGGGTCGTTGTGCGTCTCATGGTTGCCGTTCCTCGGGCCCGCGCCCGCCGCGGGCCGCGAGCGGCAGCCTGACGCCGGACCCGCCCGCGGTCAACCCGGAAGTCCTCGACCCGGGTGTTCCCGATCTGGTCCCACGGCTCCTCGCTCCGGCGTACAATGCAGGCCCGGGCGGGGGTCCGATCTCGAGCCGAGGAATGTCGGGGGGAAGGTGGACCATGCAGCAGGGACGAACGAACGGCAGGACAAGAGGGCGAGAGCTGGGTTGCGCGGCGCGCTTCCTGGCAGCGATCGTGTTCGGCACGGCCTGCAGCGGTGGGGGTGGGAACGCACGCCCCGACGCCGACGCGGACCAGGACGCCGACTCGATCGCGGACACGGAGGTCGCGCCGGATGCACCAAGCGACGTCCCGGAAGAAATCCCGCCGCCGCCTCCGGAGCAATGCCGGACCGGACAGACGTGGACGCCCGGCACTCTCGTCTACGAGGAACACACGAACTACTGGGGCCTCGGCGGATTCTACGGCGCCGGAGGGGCGGTCGCGGACGTCGACGAGGACGGCTGGCCGGACATCCTCCTCTTCCAGGCCCCCCAGAGTGCCGCCGACGAGCCCGCCGGCTTGCGACTGCTGATGAACCGCCCGGGAGGAGAGGATGGACGGACGTTCGTCGACGAGACCGAGGCCTCGGGCATTGCCGGCCGGCGGACGGGAACGGGCATCCGGTCCGCCGCCTTGGCGAGCTTCGGCGACTTCAACAACGACGGGCACGTGGACGTGGTGACCGGCCTGTGGCGCGACCGCACCGTGCCGGACACCGGCGATGCCACGGAGGTGCTGCTCAACGACGGCGAGGGCCACTTCACGCTGGCCGCGCCGATGCCGGGCCTGCAGACCGAGCCGCTGACGAGCGCCATCGCCACGCTGGACTACGACCTCGACGGGGCGCTCGACATCTTCTTCGCCTACTGGTACCGGCAGCCGCCCTTCAGCTCGAACTTCGGCCAGCATCCCCAGCTCTATCGCGGCGACGGCCTGGGCGCGTTCACCGACGTCACGCGCGACGCGGGCATCCAGCTGGCGCTGTCGGGTGATGCGAGCATCGTCGAGGGAACGCACTCGCGGCCGCTCTTCGGGGCGGTCGCGTGCGAGCTCACGGGTGACGGTCGCCCCGACCTCGTCGCCACCGCCTACGCCCGGATGTGGAACCTGCTGTGGGTCTCGGGCGATGCGGGCTTCACGGAGGTGGGGCGGGCCGCGGGCGTCGCGGGCGACGACAACCTCGACTACTCCGACGACCAGAGCTACCGGTGCTACTGCGCGGCCAATCCGGGGGAGTGTCCCGCGGAAGTGCTGCCTCCGGACGGCGCGCTGCCGTGCAACTCCTTCGGCAATCCGTACTTCCGCGGCTGGTACCCCGGCGTCACGGATCAGCCGTGGACACTCAACGGGAACACCTTCTCCGTCGCCTGCGAGGACGTCGACAATGACGGCGACATGGACCTGTACACGAGCGACATCGCGCACGACGATGTCGGCCGGTCCAGCGATCGTTCGGAGCTGCTGCTCAACGAGACCGACGGCTCGACCGTGCACTTCGCGCGTCCGGGGCGCGCGGCGACCGGCCTCGTTCCGCCCGACGAGCGCCAGACGGACGAGGGGGGCCAGAGCAACGGCATGTGGGACTTCGACAACGACGGCCACATCGACGTGTACCTCGGAGGCAGTCCCTACCCCGACAACTGGGGCTGGCTCTTCCACCAGACGGAAGAGCTCCGGTTCGAGTGGGTCACGCGCGCGTCGGGCTTCCATCCACCGTGTCCCAACGGGCTCCTCATCGCCGACTTCGATCGCGACGGTGCCGAGGACGTGCTCACGGGCACGCAGGGTTGCATGGGCGTCGATCCGCCCCCGACATACCGTTTCTTCCTGAACATGCTGGGCCAGCAGAACAACTGGACCTCGATCCGCCTGGTCGGCCGCGGAGAAGGCGCGGCGAACGCGAGCGCCATCGGCGCCCACGTCCGCGTGACGGCGGGGGGCGAGACGCAGACCCGCGAGCTCCGCAACTCCTTCGGCCGGGCCAGCCTCGCGCGCGAGTTGGTGGCCCACTTCGGACTGGGCGCCGTTTGCGCGATCGACCTCGTCGAGGTCGAGTGGCCCGACGCCGCGGGGAGCGTGGAGACGTTCACGGACGTCGTGGCCAACTACCGGATCGAAATCCGCCAGGGCGAGGGACGGGTGCGCTACCTGCCGTGACGCGCGCGGCGACGTCCGCTTGCCCGCGCCGCCGTTCCTCGCTAGCTTCGCGCGCGCCGCGGAGCCATCCACCCCGCGGACGGAGCCGTCGTGGACCTTTCCTTCTGGGCGATCGCCGCGCTGTGCGGGCTGGTGTTCCTGGCCGGGTTCGTCGACTCGATCGCCGGCGGCGGTGGGCTCATCAGCGTGCCCGCGTACCTCGCGCTCGGCTTGCCCCCGCACGCGGCGCTGGCCACCAACAAGTTCTCCTCGGTGGCGGGCACGCTCACGGCGACCTGGCGCTACTGGCGGGCGCGCAAGATCCACCTGCGCACGGCGCTCGTCGCCGCCGCCGGCGCGCTCGCCGGCTCCGCCGCAGGGGCACGCACCGTGTTGCTCGTCCCGGCCGCGGCCGTGCACACCGTCGTGCTCGTGCTCGTCCCGGCCGCGCTCGTCGTCCTGCTGTTCCAGGATCGGCTGCTCCGCCGCGCGCCGCTTGCCGACGGCGGCGGCGAGCCCGGACGGCCGCTGCTCAGGGCGGTGGCGCTCGGCCTGCTCATCGGCGCCTGGGACGGCTTCTTCGGCCCCGGCACGGGAACGTTCCTGGCCCTCGGGTTCCATCTGGCGCTGCGCTTCGATCTGCTCACCGCCTCGGGCAACGCGCGCCTCGTGAACCTCGCCAGCAACGCCGGCGCCGTCGTCGTCTTCCTCGCCGGCGGGCGCGTGGTCTTCCCGCTGGCCCTCTACGCCGCGGCCGCCGGCATCGCCGGCAACCAGCTCGGCTCGATGGTCGCGCTGCGCCGGGGCGAACGCATCATCCGCCCCTTCCTCGTCGTGGTCCTCGTGCTGCTCCTGGCCGAGGTGGTCCGCCGGCGCTTCGCGTAGGTCCTCCGGAGTCCGCCGCCGGATTGCGACGAATCCCCGACCCCTGCGCGCCTCGCGGTGCGAACGCCGCTTCGCGGCGTGCGAAGCGCCGGATGCCGTCCGGTCGCGCCGGCGGGTGCGTAGCGCGCTGCGCACCTCGGGCGATCGCTCATCGATGCTTGTGAGTCCGTCTCCATCGGGCCGGCGGCGCCGGCGCTGCCCCCGCACGGCGGGTGGCACCGTTCTCGCTTGGTCGCGTCGCGGCGGCTCGTTCCGGGAGCCGCCCGGCAGGCCGGTTCGGGTCCGCCGCAGCGAGGAAACCTTCGGGGGTGTGGAGTGACAGGGGAAGTTCTCGACGTCGCCATCGTCGGCGTCGGCGCGCGAACGCCGATCGGGCTCGGCGCCGGCGAGTTCTGGGAGGGCGTCCTGGAGCGCCGCGACGGCGTGCGCGAGGTGCCGCCCGAGCGCTGGGAACCGGCGTTGTACTGGTCGCCCGATCCCGCGGCGCCCGACCGGACCTACAGCCGCATCGGCGGCTTCCTCACCGGGTTCGTCTTCGACCGCAAGCGCTTCCGCCTGCCGCCCGCCGTGGTCGATTCCATGGACGATGCGCAGCGCGTCGCCCTGGCGAGCGTCGACGACGCCCTGCGGGACGCGGGAGACACGCTCGACCGCGAGCGCTGCGGCGTCATCCTCGGCAACGCCCTCGGCGGAGACCGCCGCGAGAAGACCGCCGCGCGCGTCCTGTACCCGGAGTTCGCCCGCGCCCTCGTCGCCGCCGACGGGTGGAACGACGTCCCGGCCGAGCTGCGCGAGCGTCTGCTGGCATCCGTCGAGGCCGGCTACAAGCGGGCGCTGCCGGTGCTGACCGAGGACACGATGCCGGGCGAGCTGTCCAACGTGATCGCCGGCCGCGTCGCCAACGTCCTCGACCTGGGCGGCTCGAACTACACCGTCGACGCCGCATGCGCCAGCTCGCTCGCCGCCCTGGCCTCCGCCGGGCGCGCGCTGCGTGCCGGCGAGTGCGACGTCGTCGTCACCGGCGGCGTCGACACCGGCATGAGCGCCGCGACCTACGTCAAATTCTGCAAGATCGGCGCCCTCTCGCCCGACGGCTCGCGCCCGTTCGACGCCGGCGCCAACGGCTTCGTCATGGGCGAGGGCTGCGCCGTGCTCGTGCTCAAGCGGCTCGAGGACGCCGAGCGGGCCGGCGACCGGATCTACGCCGTCGTCCGTGCGGTCGGCGGCTCCAGCGACGGCCGCGGCAAGGGGATCACCGCCCCGAACCCGCAGGGCCAGCTCCGCGCCGTCCGCCGCGCGTACGCCGCGGCCGGCGTGGATCCGGCGACGGTCGATCTGATCGAGGCGCACGGCACGTCGACCCGGGTCGGCGATGCCGCCGAGGCGACCGTCCTGCACCAGGTGTGGGGCGACGGGCGCAAGACCCGCCCCGTCGCCTTGGGCTCCGTCAAGTCGCAAATCGGGCATCTCAAGGCCGCGGCGGGAGCGGTCGGCCTGCTCAAGGCCACGCTCGCGCTCCACCACCGCGTGCTCCCGCCCACCATCAACTTCGCGAGCCACAACCCGGCCTGCGGACTCGATGGCTCCTCGTTCCGCATCCAGACCGAGGCCGAGCCGTGGGGCGAGCCGCCGGCGGGACAACCGCGGCGCGCCGGCGTCTCCGCGTTCGGATTCGGCGGAACGAACTTCCATGTCGTACTCGAGGAATGGCGGCCGCAATCGGCCGGCAAGAGCCGTGTGACGGTGCCCGAACAGTCCGCCGGGGGGCCCGGCGGGACTGTGGTCGTTGCTCAGGCGCAACCGGCGGAGCCGGTTGTGCCGGTCGGGGAGGCGGTGATGGTGGATCGCACTCAGGTGGAGAAGGCGCTCGTCGACGTGCTCTGCGCGAAGACCGGATACGACGCGGCCGAGATCGAGCTGGACTTCGAGCTGGAAGCGGACCTCGGCGTCGACACGGTGAAACAGGCCGAGATCCTCGCCTCGGTGCGCGAGCGCTACGGGCTGCCGCGCGACGAGAAGTTCCGCCTGGCCGACTACCCGCGCCTGCGCGACCTGGCCGACTACGTCGTGAAGCGCATCGAGACCGTGGGCGGAACGGCGACTGCCGCGGCCCACTTCCCACAACCGAACCGCACCCTTCAGGGTGCGGCTTCCGCCGAAGGACAGCCGCGGGCTGAAGCCCGCGGTTCGGATGCCGGGGCGCCTTCGGCGTCCGTCGCGACCCCCGCGGTTCCCGACCCACAGCTCACAGCTCACAGCTCACAGCGACCATCGGCCGCGACGGGCCACGCCCCGGAAGACGTCGCCAAGGCGCTGATCGACGTGCTGTGCGCGAAGACCGGCTACGACGCGGCGGAGATCGAGCTGGACTTCGAGCTGGAAGCCGACCTCGGCGTCGACACCGTGAAACAGGCCGAGATCCTCGCCTCGGTCCGCGAGCGCTACGGCTTGCCGCGCGACGAGAAATTCCGCCTTTCCGACTACCCGCGCCTCCGCGATCTGGCCGACTACGTCGTGAAGCGCATCGAGACCGTGGGAGGTCCGGCGACTGCCGCGTCGGTGATCCCCGCCGAACCGAACCGCACCCTGCTCGGCGGCGGAGCCGCCGAGTCCCTTCGGGGCCAGGGTGCGGCTCCCGCGGAGCGACAGCCGCGGGCTGAAGCCCGCGGTTCGGATGCGGGGACCCCGGCGGTGCCCGCGCCCGCCGAAGGCGCCCTGAGCGAGCCCGGCGCGCGCGCGAGCGCGGCGACGGGCGAGCCGAAGGACACGCCTCCTGACCTCGACGGCGAGGTCGTCACGCTGGGCGGGGTCAACGAGCAGTCGCTGGCGTACGCGCTGCGGTCGCTGGCGGCCGGCTGCGACGCGGGCGGCGAGCTCCGTCGCCTCGCGGCCTCGCACCGCGCCGGGCAGGAGATGCCGTGGCGCGTCGCGCTCGCCGCCACGTCGGTCGCCGAGCTCGCCGGGCAGGCCCGTCTGGCCATGGACGCGCTTCTGGGCAGCAAGGGCCGCACCACGCTCGCGGCCCAGGGGGTCTTCCTGCGCGGGCCGCAGCAGCCGCGGCCCGAGGGCAAGACGGCGTGGCTCTTCCCAGGCCAGGGCTCGCAGTGGGTCGGGATGTGCCAACTGCTGGCGCGCCGGCATCCCGTCGTCGCCGAGACCCTGCGCGAGGCCGACGCCGTGATGGAGCCGATCCTCGGCCGGCCGCTGACGAGCTTCATCTTCGGCGCCGGGTTCGGCGAGGCCGGCGGCGATCCGGAGGCCGCGCTGCGCATGACCACGATCACGCAGCCCGCGATGGTCGCCTGCGACGTCGCCATCGCCCGCCTGCTCGGCGAGCACGGCCTGCGCCCGGACGTGGTCGCCGGCCACTCGCTGGGCGAGTACGCCGCGTGCGTGGTCGGCGGCGTGCTGCGCTTCGACGAGGCGTTGCGGATCGTCGCCGCGCGCGGCCGCGAGATGGCCGCCGCAACGCCTGCCGGCGGCGACCCGGGGTGGATGGCCGCGGTCGCCGCGCCGCTCGGCGTCGTCGAGGACGTCCTGCGGCAGGTCGACGGCTACGTCCTTCCGGCCAACAAGAACTCGCCCTCGCAGACGATCATCGCCGGCGCCACCGACGCCGTCCGCCGGGCGATGGAGCTGTTCGACGCCCGCGGCGTGCAGAACACGCGGCTTCCCGTCTCCCACGCCTTCCATTCCGCCGTCGTCGCCTCCGCCTCCGTCCCGCTGCGCACGGTCCTCGACGCGGCCGACGTGCGGACACCGGCCGTTCCCGTCTACTCCAACGTCAACGCCGAGCCCTACCCGGATTCCCCCGACGGCATCCGTGCCCTGCTCGCCCGCCAGGTCGCCTCGCCGGTCGAGTTCATCGGAATCGTCGAGCGCATGGCTGCGGCCGGGGTCGCGATCTTCGTCGAGTGCGGCCCGAAGAAGGCACTCAGCGGCTTCGTCGCCGAGATCCTCGCCGGCCGCTACGTGACGACGTGCACGACCAACCTCCCCAAGCGCGGCGAGATCCGCTCGCTGCTCGAGGGCCTCGCCACCCTCTGGGCCGACGGCGTCCCCGTCGACCTCGACGGACGCTCGCGTGCTCTTGGCCTGTCGCTGGTAGCTGGTAGCTCGCAGCCGGTCCCCTCCCTCCACCAGCCACGAGCCACCAGCCACCAGCCTTCCGGGGTGGCTGCGGCCGGAACCCGTCCGCTCGCTGAAGCTCGCGGTTCGGATACGGGGTCCGGTTCTCAACCAACAACCAACAACCAAGAACCAACAACTTCCTCGCGCCCCCCCTCGCGCCCCCCCTCGCGCCCCCCCTCCCGCCCCCCCTCCCGCCCCGCGTCGGTCCCTCCGCCCCCCGTCGTCGTCGACCGCCCCTCCCGTACCCCGGTCGTCGTCAGCGGCCTCGCGCTCGGCCTGCCCGGCGTCGACGACCCGTTCGACCCCGCGCACTTCGATCGGTTGTTGCGCGGCGAGACCCTGTTCGACTCCGTCCCGGAAGCGCTGCGCGAGGAGATGGTGCGCAAGAACGTCGTCCGCGTCGTCAAGGCCGCCGACGGCGAGCCGACCATGACCGCGGTGAAGAACACCACCGATGTCATCCGCCTCGCCGCGCGTGGCCACGACGTGCGTCTGGTCGAGGACTACGGCGCCTCGGAAGAGCTGGACGCCACCCTCGACGCGACCTCGCGCCTGGCGCTGGCGGCCACGGTCGAGGCCCTGCGCGAGGCCGGCCTCCCGCTCGTGGAAACGAAGCGGCCCACGCGCAACGGCGGGTTCGTCGGCGCCGGCTGGCGGCTGCCCGAGTCCGTCGGTCGCGAGACCGGCGTGATCTTCGCCTCGGCCTTCCCCGGCTACGACCGCTTCGCTTCCGAGATGGCGTCGCGCAACAACGGCGGCGCGAACAAGTCGTTCTCGAGGACGTTCCTGCTCGAGGTCCTGGCGTTGGGCCACGCGCAGGTCGCGGCGTTCACCGGCGCGACTGGCCCCAACCTCCAGGTCAACGCCGCCTGCGCCTCGACGTCGCTCGCGCTGGCCACCGCGGAGGACTGGATCCGCTCGGGCCGCTGCCGCCGCGTCATCGTCGTCGGCGCCGACGACGTGACCAGCGACGCCCTGCTGCCGTGGATCGGGTCGGGCTTCCTGGCCACCGGCGCCGCGGCGACGGACGAGCGCGCCGAGGACGCCGCGCTGCCGTTCGACCGCCGGCGCCACGGCATGCTGCTCGGAATGGGCGCCGTCGCGCTCATCGTCGAGACCGCCGAGGCCTGCGCCGAGCGCGGCGTGATGCCGCTCGCGGAAGTCCTGGCGACCCGTTGCGCCAACAGCGGCGGCCACGCCCTGCGTCTGGACAGCGGCCACGTGGCCGAGGTGGTCGAGGGGCTCGTCGCCGACGCCGAGCGTCTGCACGGGCTGGCCCGCAGCGACCTGGCGGCGCGCTGCCTGTTCATGTCCCACGAGACCTACACCCCGGCCCGCGGCGGCAGCGCCTCGGCCGAGATCGCGGCCCTGCGCCGCGCCTTCGGAGAGAACGCCCGGCACGTCCTGGTCACGAACACCAAGGGCTACACGGGTCATCCGATGGGCGCGGGCCTGGAGGACGCCGTAGCGCTCACCGCGCTGGTGCGCGGCGAGGCGCCGCCGATCCCCAACCTGCTCGAGCCCGATCCCGAGCTGGGGGACCTCAACCTCTCGCGCGGCGGACCGCACGAGTGCGAGTACGCCCTGCGCCTGGCCGCCGGCTTCGGCTCGCAGATCGCCTGCGCGCTCTACCGCCGCGTCGCTGAGCGCCTCGACGGGCGCATCGACGCCGCAAAGCACGCGACCTGGCTCCACGCGATGACCGGCTACGCGCGACCCGAGACCCACGTCGTGCGCCACACGCTCCGCGCGGTCGACGCCGCGCGGAAGTCCGACCGGCCTGCCGCCCGCGTGCGGCCCGCCATCCCGCCGCCCGCGGACGATGCGCGGCTGGAACCCTCCAGCATCGATTTCGGCGATCTCGGCGGAGGCCGCTTCCGCGTCTGGGGCGTGGCCAACGAGGGCCTGCCGCCCTCCGCGGGGTCCGCGTCTGTCGCGGGTCGCGCGCTGGTCGTGGTGAGCGACGGCGGCCCGCGGGCCCGTGAGCTCGAATCCGAGCTGCGGCACAGGGGTGTGCGGGTGCTGCCGCTGCGCTACGCCGAGCCGGCGGGCGACGGCGCCGATCTCGAGGCCGACCTCGAGTCGGCGCTCGGCTTCTGCTTCGCCGTCGACCGCCCGCTCGGCATCGTCAACCTGCTGGGCATCACCGACGCGCCGGGCGACGACGCGGCGCAGGTCCACGGCCGCGTCCGGTTCCTCTTCCACCTGGCGCGGGCCTTCGAGCGGCAGGCCGGGACGCCGGTGGCCGACTCGTTCCTGATCACCTTGACCCGCAACGGCGGCTCGTGCGGCATCGGGTCCGCCCCGGCGGGCTCCACGCTGGGCGCCGCGCTCACCGGCGCGACCAAAGCCGTGGCGCGCGAGTGGGCGCAGGCGGTGGTCAAGGCCGTCGACGTGTCGCCGCTGGCCGGCGCCGCGGACGTGGTCGGGGCGATCCTGGACGAGGCCGCGACGCCGGACGGCGTGGTCGAGGTCGGCGTGGCGGGCGGCAGGCGCTCGCCGGCGCTGGCGCGCGAGGTCCCTTCGGCCGGCTCGCCGGGACTCGGCCCCGAGTCGGTCGTCGTCCTGACGGGCGGCGCCGGCGGGATCACGGCCGCGATCGGCGCCGAGCTGGCCCGGCGGCACCGCTGCCGCGTCGCCGTCCTGGACATCGTGGCGCGTCCGCCGGACGGCGCCGAGAACCTGGATCTGGAGGCCGAGCGGGCCGCGATCCGGCAGCGGCTGGCGGCGACCGGCGAGCGCGTGACGCCGGCGCGGGTCGACGCCGAGTTGGCCCCGCTGCGCCGGGCGAAGGGCGCCGCGACCGCGCTCGTGGCGTACCGGGCCGCGGGCGCCGAGGTCCATTACGAGTCGTGCGATCTCTCGGATCGCGACGCCGTGGCGCGGGCGCTCGACGGCGTACGGCGCCGCTTCGGCCGCATCGATGGCGTCGTCCACGGCGCCGGGGTCGAGGAGAGCCGTCCCCTGGCCTCGAAGACCGCGGCCGGCTTCGACCGCGTCTTTCGCGGCAAGGCGCTCGGCGCCCTGCACCTGTGGGCCCTCGTCCGCGACGACCATCCGGCGTTCTTCACGGTCTTCGGATCGGTCGCCGGGCGCTTCGGCAACGAGGGCCAGATCGACTACTCGGCCGCCAACGAGACCGTCGCCCGCCTGGCGTGGGAGATTACCTCGAACGAGCCGGCGACGCGCGCGCTGGCCATCGATTGGACCGGCTGGGACGGCATCGGCATGGCCGTCGCGGGCGGCATGCGCACCATCCTCGTCGAGCGCGGCGTGGACCTCTTGCCGCCGGAGATCGGCGTGCCGCTGGCCGCGGACCTCATCGACCGCGGCGCCGTCGGCGAAGTCGTCGTCTGCGGGAAGCTCGGCGCGCTCGCGAAACCCCGGATCGCGGGCGCGACCGCAAGCGTCGCCGTGCCGCCCGCGGCCGCGGTGCTGTCGCAACCGGCCCGCGCGGTCACAGGTACTTCGCTTCCGAACCGCGGGCTTCAGCCCGCGGCTGTCTACCCGCGGGAGCCGCGCCCTGAAGGGCGCGCTTCGGTTGACGAAGCCGGCCTCGGACTCGTGGCACCGGTCGACGAGGCCGAGGTCTCGCTGGTCCTCGACCCGGAGCGGCAGTCGTTCCTCTTCGATCACGTGATCGACGGCGTCCCGGTCCTGCCGGGCGTCGTCGGCCTGGAGTTGATGACCCTCGCTGCCCGCCGTGTCCTTGGTGCGGGCCCCTTTGCCGTGGAGAACGTGTCGTTCGAGCGCCCCGTGCGGGCGCACTCCGGCAGGCCCGTGACGGTCGTCGCCCGGGCGAAGCGCGGCGCGGACGGCGTCGAGTGCGTGCTCGAGTCGCGCTCGACCGCGGCGACGGGTCGGGCGCTGGAGGCCGTGCACTTCCGGGCGAAGGCCGCCAGCCTGTCCAACGGCGGACCGGAGTTCGCGCAAAGTGCGCCAAGAACGCAAAGGAGCGCAAAGGGGGCGGCCCCCGCCCTCGAACCGCTTGGCCAACTGCGCGTGCTGGAATCTCGCGGGCCCGAGGCGCCGGAGATCTACCGGCACTTCTTCCACGGTCCGAGCTTCCGGGTGCTGACGGCGGCGACGCGCGTCGGCCCGGAAGGGCTCGTGGCGCGTGCGGTGATCCCTCCCTCGGCAGCCGATGCGACGTTCGGGGACCTCTGCGGGCCGCGTCTGCGCGAGATCGCGTTGCAGGCGGCCGGGCTCTGGGCGATGTGCCGGCACGGCGTGAACGCGTTGCCGCACGGGATCGGGCGCGCGGAGCGTCTCGAGACGCCGGCCCCCGGCCGGGAGATCGTGGTCCGCGTGCGGGCCAAGGAGGAATCGACCTCGGGGAGCGGCGCGCGCGTGCACGTCTTCGACGTCGAGCTGCTCGGCGAGGACGGCACGGTGTTCGAGCGGCTGCGCGACGTGGTGCTGATCGAGACCGGCCCGCTGGCCGGGGCGCGGCCGGCGCCGGCGTCGTTCCTCGACTCGCCCGAGAGCGTCGACGTGCGGCTGGACGTGCTGGCGGCGAGTGCGGACGTGGTGGCCGTTGCGGTCCTTGGGCCGGCCGAGGCGACGCTGTTCCGGCAGATCGGGTCGCGCAAGCGTCGCGTCGATTGGCTGGGAGGGCGTGTCGCCGCCAAGCGTCTGGTGTCGGCCTTCCTGTTGGAGACGGAGGGCGCAGCGATCCGGGACAAGGACATCGGTGTGGCGGCGGATCCCCGCGGCGCGCCGGTGGTGCGCGTGGCGGGCCGGACGGACCTCGAGCATCTGCTGCCGCTGCTGGCGATCTCGCATGGGGCGGGGAGGGCGATCGCGGTGCTGGCGCCGCGGAACTCCGGGACCCGGGTGGGCGTCGACGTCGAGCGCGTGGAGCCGCGGGACGAGGCGTTCGTGCGTCACGTGCTGACGGACGACGAGGTCCGTCTGTCGAACGCGGTCGGCCTGAACGGCGACGGCGCGACGGTGCTTTGGACGCTGAAGGAGGCCGTGACGAAGGCTCTGGGCGTCGGCATGGCCGTCGACCCCCGCGAGGTCCGCGTCACCGGGATGCGCGACGGCGAGGCGACGATCTCGCTGGTCGGCGAGGCCGAGGCCCATCGGGCCAGCATCGGCGGCCGCACCCTCACCGCCCGCTACGTCCTCGACGACTCCGTCGCCACCGCCTGGGCCATGATGGAAGTGGATCCAACGGCTGCCGCGACCGCCCCCGTTCCCTCGGTGCCGTTGCCCTTCGGTTTGGCGCGACGGGGGTATCTCGGCTGAGCGCTACCAGATCGTCTTGATTCCGTAGCTGGGGAAGGTCGGATCGGACGTCGCGACGGGCAGGCCGAGGGACTTGGCCTGCGCCGCGATCATCCGATCGAACGGATCCTTGTGGTGCAGCGGGAGGTCGTCGCAGGCGACGAGGTGCTCCAACCCGATCGGCACCACGCCCAGCGTGCGGTCGGAGACGTGCCGTTCGAGGAAGGTGGGTATGTCCATCCCGAGGCCGAGCCTGCCGATGGACGGTCTTTGCCCGTTGCAGGCGGGGACGGCTTGCCGGATACTCGCGGGTGTGAGGAACGGCGGAGCCAAGGCCGTCGCGCGGCAGCAGTTGCTGGCGGACGAACTCCGCCGGATCAGCGCAGTGTTGGCCGGTCGTGCGGACGTCGTGCGGGTCATCGTCTTCGGCTCGGTCGCCGGCCACCGGGTCCAACGCGGAAGCGATCTCGACCTGATCGTCGTCCAGCGCACGGATAAGCGGTTCCTCGACCGGCTGGACGAGATGTACAGGCTGCTGGTCCCGCGCGTCGCCTGCGACATCCTGGTGTACACGCCCGACGAGTTCGCGTCGCTGCAGACGGAGAGTCGGTTCGTGGCGCGTGCGGTGCGCGAGGGAACGGTGGTGCATGCAGCCTGACGGCCGGAAAGAGGGGCGGCGCTGGCAGGAACAGGCCCGCCGGGACATCGACGATGCCCGGTTCTGCCTGCAAGGCGGACGCCACAGCCTCGCCTGTTTCGTCGCGTAACAGGCGGCGGAGAAGTCGCTCAAGGCGTTCCTCTTCGTCGTCGCGGACGAGGATCCCTGGGGGCACTCGGTCGCGGACCTGTGCCGGGAGGCGGGCGACCACCACGCCGGTTTCAAGGATCTGCAGCCTCGCGTCGCTCCGCTCGACAAGTTCTACGTTCCCACGCGCTACCCGAACGGGCTGCCCGGCGGGATTCCGGCCGAGGCGTTTTCCGCCGACGACGCGCGCGGCGCGATCGCCATGGCGAACGAGGTCCTTCAGCTCGTGGACACCGCCATCGGGCTTGGCTCGTCCGAAGGGAAGTGACCGCCGCACGCTGCCGCGTGAACTGTACGCTGTCCGGGCAGCCCTCGATGCGCACGCCGAACAGGCCCACGTCGATGCACGACAAACATCATGTTTCTGAAACATGCATCCCGCCTCTGCCGCTCCGTGCCCGAGGCCGGCCGAAGAGTGCTCGCCGGTCTGCTGGTCGAACGGCTCGGCGACTCCCCCGTCCTCGCGCGCTTCAAGAGTCGCGACGGCGGCGACGAGCCGCTCGGGCCGCGCGTGTCGCCGTACGAAGCCCACCGCGCGGAGATCACCGCCGCCTATCGCGAGCTGGGGGGGAGCCTCTCGGCCCTCGAGGCCGCGTTCCAGAAACGCGGCATCGCACTGCACCGGCGCTGGCTGGCCGAGTTCCTCGAACGGTGGGGCGTCCGCAAGCGAAGGCCGCGAGCCAGGGTGGGCGGCCGATGATGCCGGGCAGGGGAGTTCGCGCAAAGAACGCAAAGAGGACGCAAAGGACGCAAAGGGCCGCAAGAGGGAAGCGAACCTACTCGCGCGGCGTGTACCGGCCGCCGTCGCGGTAGTAGACCGTCGCGCTACTCGTGACGGTCGAGCCGCCCCAGACGACCATCTCCGTGCCCGTCCAGATCGCCGTGTGGCCGCGGCGGGCGGACGGCGCCCCAAGAAGGGTGATCGGGGTCCACGTGTCGGTCGCGGGGTCGTAGGCGCCGCCATCGCCCAGTGCCGGATCGCCGTTGGCGAGCTGGCCGCCCCAGACGAGCATCCGGGTCCCCGTCCACGCCGCCGAATGGTGGTGCCGGGCGCTCGGCGCCCCGATGGTGGAGATGGCCCGCCACGCATCGGCAGCCGGGTCGTACGTGCCGCCGTCGCCCAGGCTGCCCGAAGGCGCGGAACCCACGGCGTCGTCGGTCGCGCCGCCCCACACCAGCAGCTCGGTCCCGGTCCAGACGGCCGTTGCGGCTCCGCGGGCGGCGGGAGCACCCGTCACCGACATCGCGCGCCACGCGTCGGCCGTCGGATCGAACCGATCGCCCGTCGCCGACGGTCTGCCGGTCGTGTCGCGCCAGCCGCCCCAGACGAGCATCTCCGTCCCGGTCCAGACCGCGACGGCCGACCAGCGAGGGCTGCTCCAGCTCATCGGCGGAAGCGGGTCCCAGTTGTCGGCCACGGGGTCGTAGCGGACGCCGTCGTCGCGCACCGCCGTCGGCCAGGTGACCAGCCCGCCCCACACGAGCATCTCCGTGCCGGTCCAGACGGAGGTGAGCGAGGACCGCTCGATCGTGCCGCCGTCCATGTTGGTCCACGTATTGCCGGCCGGGTCGTACAGGCCTCCGCCGTTCGCCGGAAGGTCCAGACCCCCGCCGCGCGTGCCGCCCCAGACGATCAGCTCTGTTCCCGTCCATTCCTGGGCGTGGCGGTAGCGCGCATCCATCGCCCCGGGCGCCGCGGCCATCGTCGCCCACGTGCCGTCCGCCGGCCGGTAGCGCCCGCCGTCGCGCAGCGCACTCCCGGAAGTGCCGCCCCAGACGATCATCTCCGTCCCCGTCCAGCTCGCGCGGTGATGGCGCCGCCCCGTCGGTGCACCGGCATCGGTCACCGGCCGCCAGCTCGGGACGCACGACGAAGCGACGCACGATTCCTGCTCGGCGCAGCTCGTGCCGCAGCCGCCGCAGTGCGACTCGTCGTCCGTCAGCGTGGCCTCGCAGCCGTCCGTCAGATCCGCGTTGCAGTGGCCCCACCCGGGTTCGCAGGACAGGCCACATCCCGACGGGAGGCAGAGCGCCGCGCCGTGCGGGCCGGGCGCGCAGGTCTTGTCGCAGGCAAGGCAGTGAGCAGGGTCGAGCGCATCAACGCAGGCCCCGCCGCAGCAGATCGAAGCCGGGCCGCAGGGCGTGTCGTCGTCCGCCGGCTCGTGGCCGCACCGGCCGTCCGCGCCGCAGCGGTCGAGCGTGCAGGGGTCGCTGTCGTCGCAGTCCGCGCCGTCCGTGCACTCCGGCCCCCCGTCCTCCTCGCCGCCGTCCCCGGCGTCGGCCTCCGGCCTCGTCTCGTCGCCGTCGGGCGTCCCATCGTCCGCCGGCGACGAGTCGTCGCCGCCCGCAGCCGCGTCGCCGTCCGCTCCGGGCTCATCCGGGACGAGGTCTTCGGCGTCGCCGGGACCCGACTCGGTTCCCGTGTCGCCCGCAGCGGACCAGTCGTGCCCGCATCCCCAGGCGACGAAGGCGACGAAGGCCGCGATCAACGCTGCGCGCATGTGAGGACGGTAGCACATCGGGCGTCCGCGCGCAGCGCCGGCTGCGCCGGCCGCCGGACAGCCGGCCGGACGGTCGGCCGACTCGCGTCGTGCAGTGTTCCACTAGGCATCCCGACCCGGGCGCGGGTGAGGCGACCGATGGCCGCTCGGGTTCCCGACGCGGCCTGCGGCGATGGTGCGGACGTCGGGTCGGCAGCTCGAGCGCGCGGTTGCGATGGCTCCTGCTGGTTGGTCAGGTGCCTTGCGAGGCCATCGGCGGCGCCGCGGATTCCGGGTCGGCACGCGCCGGGCGAGGCTGCGGCGAGCGGGGTGTCGATCGCGCCGCCCGAGCCGGCCGCGATGGGTGCGCTAGGGGAATACGAACCGGCGCGAGACCACCGGGCCTCCGGTTGCCGCGACGATCAGGATCTCGCGGTCGCTGGCGAGCGTCGAGAGCCGGTTGATGCTCGTGTTGCCGGCGCCCAGCGCAAAGCCGAAATCGCAGGCCGGGCCGTCGCCCAGGACGGCGTAGCCTTGAACGCGGAACACGTAGCTCGTGCCGCTGGGACTCGTCTCCATCGAGGTGAGGAACAGGTACGGGACGTTGCCCGGACCGAAAGTGTAGTAGGGCGCCTGCGTCGTGCGGACCCACGGTACGAGTCCTTCGGTATCGCTCCATTGGAGGATCCGCGTCTCGTCTTCCGGCCCCGGCGCGGTCATGGCCACGAGCCTGCCTTCCCAGTCGCGGTCGATGCGGTTCGGCGTCATGCCGGCGGGGAGGGAGACCTCGCTCCACGCGTTGCCGCTCCCCCACCCGAAAACGTGCCAGTCCTGCGGGCCGCCGCCCGCGTTGACGAGGACGTAGGGCCGATCGTCGTTCGCGACGACGAGCTGCGGAGGCGGGTCGATCACGGCGGGCATCGTCCCGAGATCCTCCCACTCCCGACCGCCGACGTGGCGCGCCACGCGCAACAGAGACGGCGACGCCACCGACCAGCCGAGCAGTACCGGCCGGCCGGCGGCGTCGAAGGCGGCGGCGATCGGGTCCGCCACGGGAACCGAATAGAGCTGGAACGCGAAGTCGGCGGGGGCCCCGAGGTCGGCCCATCGCCCGGGGCTCGAGTCGAGGTCGACGATGGCGGCGACGTCTCCTTCGCGGTCCGGCGCCCCCGGGAACGAGACCAAGCGTATCTCCCCGCGGGGACCCCGGCCCAGCGCGACGCCGACGTTGTCCGCGAGAAAGGGCGAAAGGTCCGGCAGCGCCACGTCGCTTCGCGCCGCGGTCCAGACGTCGCCGGCGCCCCAACGAGCGACGCGGAGCACGCCGGCGGCGACCGACGCGACGAGCGGGGATCCGTCGGAGGGGTCGAACCCGAGTGCCAGGCCTGCGGCGCCGGCCGTGGTCGCGAGACCCCGCTCGACCCACGAACCACCTTCGCGCTGGACGACGCGGACCCGGTCGGACTGCGTCGGATCGGTGAACGCCAGGGTGAGCTTCGCGCCGACCAGGTCGAACGCCCAGGCGGCCTTGTCGATCGACGCGGTCACGGGGAACCCGAGGTCGGTCCACGCGGTGCCGGAATCCCACCGATACGCGGCCACCGGCTCGTCCAGCACCAGAACGAGCGGGTGTCCGTCCGCGGGATCAACCTCGAGCAGGTAGCGGCGGCCTCCGCCGACGTAAGGCCCGTCCAACTCCGTGTAGTCGCTCCCGGCCGTCAGGCGGACGACCGTGAGTTGGGTGCTCTCCGCCCCGGTCGTGCGGTCGTACGCCACGACGGGAAGATCGGTGGTCGCGTCGTGGGCGACGGCCGGGTTGGTGCCGGGCCATTCCGCGAGCAACGGCCACGGCTCCCAGGCGCCGCCCGACGGCCGGCTGATGAGCTTCATCCGTCCGCGGGCGTCGGTCCGGAAGGCGTAGAGCGTACCCGACTCCCCATCGATCGCCAGCGCCAGCTGGGGGTTGTCCGCGGAGAAGCCGGTGCTTCCGACCCAGCCGCCCAGGCCCGTCCATTCGAGCCCCCAGCCCGGTCCGTCGGCCGAGGACGGGACGACGAGAAACGAACCTCCGGGCAGCGCGAGCGCAGTTCCTCCGAACGTGTGATGCTGGCCGGTCGGCCACACATCGGCAAAGGCGCCGGACCGGCCGCCCTCGTCCCACTCGTAGACGTGCGGCTCGGCCGGAAGGCCGTCCGGCGCGCGGACGGACGCGAGAACGAACGGCACGCGGTCCTCGTTGGCGAGCACCGTCCCGTAGTCGAAGTACGCCGGACCCGGCTCGGGACTCGGCCGCTCGCCGACATCGGTCCACTCGCCTCCCTCGAGCACGCGGACGCGGACCGCCCCCATGGTCTCGGTGCTCACGAGCATCGCGCTGCGGTCGCGATCCCGGGTGAGGTACCAGTTGACGAGCGTCAGCTCCCGGAAGACGTCGCCGTCCTCCCAGGAGACGGACGCGAGGCGGTCGCACGCCCCGCCCGTCCCGCCGTCGCCGGCGCCTCCGCCGGGACCGCAGGCACAGACGGACAGAAGTGTCACCGACAACACGTACGCCGCCCGCCGCAGGCCGATCGAAGGCATCGAAGATCCTCCCCACCCCCGGAGTGCAGGTCACGCGATCCCGAATTGCGTCGGGCCGAGCGCGCGGCTCGCTCTGTCGTCGCGGTGGCGCAGGCTAGCATCCAGGCGCATTGCAGGCAACGGCGAGGGCCGATCTCGTGGCCGCAGCTCCCGCCTCCGGCACACGCGACGGCCCAGACGTCACAGCGTTGACCCCGCACGGCCGACGGGCCTACGGTGTGCCCGTCGGGTGGCGGAGGAGGGCCGTGCGCGGACGCCGGACGACATGGCGTGCGGTGATCGCGGCGGCGGCCGCGGTGCTCGCGGGTTGCTTGCCGGGTCGCGGTGCGGCGCCTGTCGAGCCGGCCCCCGGTGGTCCGGCCATCTCGATCGTCGCGACCGGACCCGATCCGCGCGCCCTCCACGACGGGTTCACGCCGGTACACCCGCGCCGCGCGGTGCTCGGCCGCGCCCGCGAGTGGAAGGCGTCCTTCGACGAGCCGTGGCGCGAACCGTCGGGCGCCGGCTCGCCGAAGCCTCCGTTCGAGGTGCTCGTGGCCGAGGAGCGGTCGGAGGGCGTGCGCGTCGTCGTCGAGGGCGCGGGCGTGCGCGTCGCGCTGTGGGTCCTCCCCGGCGACCTGATGGCGGTCCCGACCGAGCGGGTCGTGCTCTGCCCCGCTCCGGACGAGCCGGTCGCGGGCGATGGGCCGAGCGTCCAGCTCGCGCCCGGCGGGCCGGCCGTCGTCGTCGAGCGCAAGGATGGCTGGGTGCTGTTCGACGTGGACACGCCGGCCGTGCGGGCCGGCGGCTGGGCGCTGGAGACGCGGGTCGGTCGCGTGTACGAGCGGCACGATTTCAACGTGGCGTTCGAGATCGCGGACCTCGAGCCGTCGCCGGGAACGACCGTTCACGACCGCCCCTACGGCGCGGAGCTCGCCGTGCTGCGGCCCGACGCCGGCGCGCACGTGCGGGTCAAGAGCCTCGGCGCGGAACAGGACGGTTGGCGCGAGGTGCTGTATCCCTCACCCACGCTGCTCGTGCGCGGTTGGGTGCGCGCCGACCGCCTGGCCGCCGCCGAGGCACTCGCGTCCCCGTCGCCGCCGGCGCCCGCGGAACCCACCTCGGAGGGGGAGGGCGAGGACGGCGAGGCACGCGTCGCGCTCCCGGCGGGAACGGAGGTGCGAACGGCGCCGGACGGCGACGTCCTGGCGTTCTGCTTCGCCGACGTCCGGCTGCGGATGCTCGAAGACCGCCCGTCGCCCGGCGCGTGGGTACTCCTGCCGACCCCGTGGGGCGACGTGACGGGGTGGGTGGCGGGGGGGCGAGCGGTCGAGCGGTCGAGCGGCAGAGCGGTCGAGCGGTAGAGCGGTCGAGCGGCAGTGCGGCAGAGCGACGGTCGGTTGACCTGCCCCTTGTCTTCTCAGCGTTCGTCTCAGCGCCCTCAGCGTCTCAGTGGTAAGTCGGATCTCCGCGCCCTCCCCCCCTTCTCCGCGCCCTCCCAATCCGCTAGGCTCGACCCGCCGGCCAGGAGGGGCGACGGGGATGTCGGACTTCCACGGATTCGTGCGCGGGCTCGGGTCGATCGAGGTCATCTGCGGCAGCATGTTCAGCGGCAAGAGCGAGGAGTTGATCCGCCGCGTGCGCCGCGCCCAGATCGCCCGCCAGCGCGTGCAGGTCTTCAAGCCGCAGCTCGACGACCGCTACCGCCGCGACCAGATCGTCAGCCACTCCGACATGAGCGTGCCCGCTGAAATGGTCGCCAAGGCGGAAGACATCCTCAAGCACGTGGCCGACCGGACCGAGGTCGTGGCGATCGACGAGATCCAGTTCTTCGGACGAGACGTCGTGGACGTCTGCGAAAAACTCGCCAACCTCGGCAAACGCGTGATCGTCGCCGGCCTCGACCAGGACTACCTCGGCCGCCCCTTCGAACCCGTGCCCCAGCTCCTGGCCGTCGCCGAATATGTCACCAAGACCCTCGCCGTCTGTGCCCGCTGCGGCGCCCCCGCCAACCGCTCGCAGCGGCTCATCGCCTCCGACGAGCGCATCGTCGTCGGGGCCGAAGGGAAGTACGAGGCGCGCTGCCGCCGCTGCTTCGAACCCGACGCCCCCCGCCAGATCGCCATGCCCCTCGACGACACCGACGCCTTCTCCTCCACTCGTTAGCCCCCTTCTCCCCGGCTCCCCGTTCTGCCGACCCCCGACCCCCAGCCCCCGACCCCCTCTTGTCCCCTTCCCCCGATCCCCATTTCCCCCTTGCCTTGCGCCCGGATGTAGGCCAGTTTCCAGCCCCGGATGCACCCGCTGCTCGACCAGGCCGTGGGGGAACGTCGCCTGATGCTGGCGAACGAGGCCATTGCGCGCGGCGCGATCGAGGCGGGCGTCGCCGTCGTCGCATCGTATCCCGGCACGCCCTCGACCGAGGTCTCCGAGGCGCTCGCCAGGACCGCCGCGGAGCGGGGACACCACTTCGAGTACTCGACCAACGAGAAGGTCGCGATCGAGGTGGCCGCGGGCGCCGCCTGGGGCGGGCGCCGCGCGCTGTCGGCGATGAAGCAGGTCGGGCTCAACGTCGCGGCCGACCCGTTCCTCACGCTGGGCGCGGTCGGCGTCATCGGCGGGTTCGTGCTCGTCGTCGCCGACGACCCCTCCCAGCACTCCAGCCAGACGGAACAGGACACGAGGCACTACGGCCGCCTGGCCGACGTCCCGGTGCTCGAGCCGGCCTCGCCCGAGGACGCGCGACGGATGGCGCGCGCCGCCTTCGATCTCTCGGAGGAAGTCGGGCTGCCGGTGATCCTCCGCATCACGACCCGGCTGGCCCACATGCGCGGCCCCGTGACGCTCGGCGACATCCTGCCGATCCGTCCTCCCCCTGCCGCCATCGTCCGGGACCCGCGCCGCTTCGTGAACATGCCCGCCAACGCGCCGGCCAACCGCCGGCGGCACTTCGAGGCGATGGCGCGGGCGGCCCGCATCTCGGAAGACTCGCCGTTCAACGTCGCCGCCGGCGAAGGCTCCGTCGGCATCGTCGCCTCGGGCATCGCCCACGCCTACGCCCTCGACGCGCTCTCCGCGCTCGGTGTGGCCGATCAGGTCGCCGTGCTGCGTCTCGGGATGACCTGGCCCGTGCCGGAAAAGATGCTCGGCCGGTTCCTGCGCTGGAAGCGGCGGATCCTCGTGGCGGAGGAGCTGGAGCCGTTTCTGGAGCACGAGGTCGAGTTGGCGGCGTTCCGCGCGCGGCGCCGGCCCCAGGTGCTGGGCAAGCGCTCGGGCCACCTGCCGCGCATGGGCGAGTTCAACCCCGCGCTGATGACCGGGGCCGTGGCCGCCCTGACGGGCGCGGCCTGGACCCCTCCTCCTCCTCCCGCACAGCCTGCCCTCGTCGTCCCACCGCGACCGCCCGTGCTCTGCGCGGGCTGCGTCCACCGCGCCGCGTTCTACGCCGCCAAGGTCGCGACCCGCGATCACGCGATCTTCGAGAACGACATCGGCTGCTACACGCTCGGCTACGGCCCGCCGTTCCACCAGGCCGATCACCTGATCTGCATGGGCGGCGCGATCAACCTGGCCTCGTCGCTCTCGCGCCAGACCGACCAGCCCGTCTTCGCCTACATCGGCGACTCGACGTTCTTCCACTCGGGCATCACCGGCCTGCTCAACGCCGTCCACGGCGGCTACCGCCAGGTCGTCGTCATCCTCGACAACCTCACCACCGCCATGACCGGCCACCAGCCCCATCCCGGCACCGCCCAGCGCGCCGGCCGCACCTTCCGCCACGCGAAGATCGAGGACCTCGTCCGCGCCTGCGGCGTCACCCACCTCGAGATCCTCGACCCGCTCGACACCGCCGGCGCCGTGGACGGATTGCGCCGCGCGATCGCGCACGACGGCGTCGCGGTCGTCCTGTTCCGCGCCCCGTGCCGGCTGCACCCCGAACCGCCGCCGGGGACGGTGGCGAAGGCGCCGTTCCAGGTCGTTGCAGGCGACTGCTGCACCTGCGGCACCACCGCGGATCGCAGCCCGTGCGCCGTGCCGCTCGACGCCGCCGCGAAGGTGTTCCGCTCCGCCCGCCGGCTGGAGCTGTTCGGCTCGTCCGCCGCGCGCACCCGTCCCGCCGTCCCGGCGACGCCGCCCTGCACCGCGGCGTGCCCCGCGGGCATCTGCGCCATGGGCTACGTCACGCACGTCGCGACCGGACGGCCGCGCGCCGCGCTGGAGCTGATCCGCGAGCGCGTCGCCTTCCCGGGGACGCTCGGACACGTCTGCCACCATCCCTGCGAGACCGCCTGCGTGCGCGCGAAGCTCGACGACCCGCTGGCCATCCTCGCGCTCAAGCGGCACGCCGCCGGCACCGACGACCCGCCCGAGAAACACTACCTCCTGGCCCGCGCGGCCGCCGTGCCGCCGACCGGCAAACGTGTCGCCGTCGTGGGCGCCGGCCCCGCGGGGCTGCAGTGCGCGTACGAGCTGCGGCTCCGGGGCCACGCCGTGACCGTGTTCGACCGGGCGCGCGAGCCGGGAGGCTTGATGGCCTCGGCCATCCCCGCCCATCGCCTGCCGCGCGAGGTGCTCCGCCACGAGATCGAGGTCATCCGGCGCATGGGCGTCGACCTGCGGATGGGGACGGAGCTGGGGCGGGACCTCGAGGCGGCCGGACTGCTCACCGGACCGGATCGGTTCGACGCGCTCTTCCTGGCCACGGGCGCCGGGCGCACGCGGCGTCTCGCCGTGCCGGGCGAGGAAGGGGAGGGCGTCGTCGACTCGCTCGACCTGCTCGCCGCGGCCGCGGACGCCACGCCGCCCTCCGGAAGCGCGGCGTGGGACGTGCGGCTCCTGGCCGGCGCGCGGGTCGTGGTCGCCGGCGGCGGGAACGCCGCGATCGACGCCGGGCGCACGGCGCTGCGCCAGGGGGCCCGTTCGGTGGTCGTGGCCTACAGGCGCACCGCGGCCGAGATGCCCGCCGAACCTGGGGAGCGCGAGGCCGCGGAGCGCGAGGGCGCGCGGTTCGAGTTCCTGGCGGGGCCGCTCGAGGTGCTCCGGGACGCGGGCCGCGTCGTCGGCCTGCGCTGCGCGCGCATGCGGCTGGCCGAGCCGGACGGCTCGGGTCGGGCGCGTCCGGTGCCAGTCCCCGGCGAGGAACTGGTGCTCGACGCCGACGTTGTCGTGCTCGCGGTCGGTCAGGAAGGCCACCCGGGGCCGGCGGAAGTGCTGGGTCTCCCGATCGACGCGGCAGGTCGCATCCAGGCCGACGCGACGACCCTGGCCACCAAGCATGCCGGCGTCTTCGCCGGAGGCGACGCCGTGAGCGGGCCGTGGACGGTGATCGACGCGATCGCGGCCGGCAAGCGGGCCGCGTGGGGCATCGACGTGTTCCTGCGCGGCGCCGCCGCGTCCCCACTCGATTTGCCCGCCGTGCGAAGCGGCGACCCGTGGCAAGTGCCTGAGCCGGGGCGCGTGGCCCGGCAGCCGCGGGTTCGGGAGGGCGACGCTCCGGACCTCGCGCAGGCGGAGGCGGCGCGCTGTCTGGCCTGCGGGATGTGCGGGCACTGCCTGGCGTGCGTGGAGACGCTCGCCTGCCCGGCAATCGTGGTGAGCGAGGGCAAGGCGACGATCGATGCGACATCCTGCAATGACTGCAGCGTCTGCGCGCAGATGTGTCCGAACGGGGCGATTGCCCCGGGTCCGGGGGAGGGCAGGGGATGACGGGGACGGCGAGGCCGCTGCGGTTCGTGTTCTGCGGCGTCGGCGGCCAGGGCTCGCTGTTCGCCTCCCTGCTGGTCGGCGACGCCGCGATGGCCGCCGGGCTGGACGTCGTCCTGAGCGAGATCCACGGCATGAGCCAGCGCGGGGGGTCGGTGGTCTCGACCGTGGTCGTCGGTGCGGCCCACGGGCCGCAGGTCGGCGACGGCGAGGCGGACGTGCTCGTGGCGTTCGAGCCCCTGGAGGCGCTGCGCGCGTTCCGCTACTGCTCGAACCGGACGACCGCGATCGTCGCCGTGCAGCCGTGGGTGCCGCCAAGCGTCGCGTTCGGGACGGCGAAGTACCCGCCGGTCGCCGAGATCCTCGGCGAGCTGCGCCGGACCTGCGCGCGGGTCGTGGACATCGATTCCGTCGGCATCGCCGAAACGTGCGGGTCGCGACAGTCGCAGAACATGGTCGTCCTCGGCGCCCTGGCCGCGTCCGGCGTCCTGCCGTTCGAGGACCGGCACTTCCTCTCCGCGTTCCGCTTGCGGCTGCCGGAGTCGGCGCAGGACGGCGTCGCGCGCGCGTTCGAGGCCGGAAAGGCCGGACGGACGTGCGTGGCCGCGACCCGGTGAGCGGCGTCTACGATCCGGCCTGGAAGGTGCAGTACGACGGCAGTCCGGCGGGCAGGCCCGCGGCGTACGGCGAGTCGACCGTGCCCAGCGGATGATCGGCGAAGACGCGCACGACCTGCTCGGCGTCGAAGCCCGCCACGGGCGCCGAGTGGCCGTCGCCGTGGTCGCAGATCAGGACGTCGTGGCCGAAGCCCCCGAGCCATGCGGCGTCGTTCCCGGCGATCTGGTCGAAGTGCAGCGTCATGATCACCATGTTGTAGGTGTCGGTCGTGCCGCCGTGCAGGAAGACCTGGAAGTAGCGGTTGGCGGTCTCGTAGGGGGGCCAATGGACCAGCGATGCCAACGCGCCGGTCAGGTTGGCAGGGTCGGAGCCGTAGCCGCCGGAGTAGGTGACCACCGACGCGAGCTGCTCGCCGCGGACGGTGCCCAGCGCATCGACCACGAAGCCGCCCATGGAGAAGCCCACGGCATGGATGTGGTTCTCGTCGACGCCCCAGCGGGACTCGAGACACGTCAGGATCTCGTCGAACATCCGCGCCTCGACGTTGTCCGCGGTCACCGTCGCCACGTCCCAGTCGATGGACATCAGCCCCGCCAGCATCGCGTTGTTGTCCTCGGGCGTGACCAGGATGAACGGCATCACCGCGTTGTCCACGTCGCTCGAGAGCAGCCGGCGCATGTTGGCCGCCGTGTCGCCCAGGCCGTGGAAGTTGAACACCACCGGCCACGGACCGCCGGTCTCGGCGCCGGCCGGCAGGTCGAGGAAGAACGTCCGCTCGGTGCCGTCGACCAGGAATCCCGTGTTCTCGCCTTCGGCGAGGGAGTCACAGGCGGGGCCCGCCGCGTCTCCATCGGCGTCGGCGTCGGCATCGGCATCGGCGTCGGCGTCGGCGTCGGCGCCCGCCTCCGCCTCGGTCAACGCCTCCTCGGGCACGTCCTCGGCGTCCGCGTCCGCGGACGTCTCCGCGTCCGCCTCGGCCGAGGCGTCGGCGTCCCCGCCGTCGGCGGCGTTGTCGTCGTCTCCGCACGCGGCGGGACCGAGAGCGATGGCGGACAGCAGCGCAAGCAGGGTCGCGAGTCTCATCGTTCCTCCTCCTGTTTCGTCCCCCTCGGCCGCCTTCCCTCCTGACGGCGCGGAGTCCCGGCGCGTCGAAGCGGCGGCTCCAATCGCCGCCGGACTTGGGTGCGGGCGCCACGCTAGCACGCAGGTCTCGGTTCGTCCAAGCGTGCGAGTCCGCCCGGGGCGGTCCCGCCGGGTGGCGCGTCCGCCCGCCGTCCCGTATGCTTCTCGCCGCGGACCGGGTGCCGGTCCGGCACGCAACCCATCGACTCGGGAGGGAAAGATGAAGAACCACGGGACAGGGGCCGGTCTGGATCGCAGCTGGGCTTTCGTTTCGGCGCTCGCGCTGGCCTGGGCCGCCGGATGCGGCAGCACCGGGTCGGGTGGTGACGACGACCTGGATGCCGGTGACGGCATCGATGGGGCCGGCGACGTCGAGGATGACGACGCCGACGTCGAGGCCGATGCCCGGGACGACGGGGACGGACGCGACGGCGATACCGGCGATGACGCCGACGCCGGGGATGACGCCGACGTCCCGGTGACCTGCGGCGACGGCATTCGGGACCCCGAGGAGGACTGCGACGACGGCAACCGCGTTCCCGGCGACGGCTGCGAGAACGATTGCACCTGGTCGTGCACCTCGGACGGCGACTGCGACGACGGGGCCGAGTGCAGCGGCACGGAGACGTGCGCCGACCACGCCTGCCTGTCGGGCACGCCGCTGCCCGACGGCGACCCGTGCACGACCGCGGCCGGCGAGGCCGGCGCGTGCCGCGACGGCACCTGCACCCCGGCCGCCTGCGGCAACGGCGTCGTCGACACGGGCGAGGACTGCGACGACGGAAACACCCTCGCCGGCGACGGCTGCGAGAGCGATTGCACCTGGACCTGCGCCGCCGACGCCGAGTGCGACGACGGCAACGAGTGCAGCGGGGCGGAGACCTGCACCGACCACGTCTGCCTCGCCGGCACGCCGCCCGCCGATGGCGACCCCTGCACGACCGGCGCGGGCGGCGCCGGCGCCTGCCGCGGCGGGCTCTGCGCCGATGCCGCCTGCGGCAACGCACTGCTCGATCCCGGAGAAGCGTGCGACGACGGCAATCCCGACAACACCGACGCCTGCCTCAGCGACTGCACCTCCGCCGCCTGCGGGGACGGCTTCATCCACGCCGGTGTCGAGGACTGCGATACCGACGTGCCACGGACCTGTACCTCGGCCTGCGCGTCGTCGGGGACCGAAGCGTGCACCGCCTGCGCCTGGGAGGGGATTTGCACCCCGCCCGGCGAGGTGTGCAACGCCGCCGACGACGACTGCGACGCCGCCACCGACAACGGCTTCGCCTGCATCCAGGGCGCCACCCTCTCCTGCACCACGACCTGCGGCTCCACCGGCAGCAACGTCTGTACCGCCGCCTGCGCCGTCCCCGCGACCTGCACCCCGCCCGACGAGACCTGCAACGCCGCCGACGACGACTGCGACACCCTGCCCGACGACACCTTCGCCTGCGTCCAGGGCACCTCCGGCTCCTGCACCACCTCGTGCGGCTCGACCGGCTCGCAGCTCTGCGACACGACGTGCGCCTGGGGCGCCTGCACGCCGCCCCTCGAGATCTGCAACGCCGCGGACGACGACTGCGACACCGCGCCCGACAACGGCTTCGCCTGCGTCCGCGGCGTCGGCCGAGCCTGCACCGCGAGCTGCGGCTCCACCGGCACCGAGACCTGCGACGCGACCTGCGCCTGGGGTGCCTGCGCGCCTCCCGCCGAGACGTGCAACGGCGCCGACGACGACTGCGACACCACCGTGGACAACGGTTTCGCCTGCCTCAGCGGCGCGACCCGCTCCTGCTCCACCACCTGCGGCTCGACCGGCGTGCAGACCTGCGACGCGACGTGCGCCTGGGGCGCATGCGTCGCGCCCGTCGAGACCTGCAACGGCGCCGACGACGATTGCGACGGGGCCACCGACGAAGGCAACCCGGGCGGCGGCGTCTCCTGCGGCACCGCCCTCGGAGGCTGCGTCGCCATCACCGCGTGCGTCGGCGGCGCCGTGGTCTGCCGCGGGACCTTCGTCTCCCCCGCCGGTCTGCCCACCAATCCCGGGACCCAGGCCGCGCCGCTGGACACGATCGTCGCGGCGCAGGCCAACGCGGCGGCAATCGGCGG
This sequence comes from Deltaproteobacteria bacterium, assembly GCA_016218815.1. GTDB lineage: Bacteria > Myxococcota_A > Polyangia > DRWM01 > JAAZOP01 > JAAZOP01. The sequence goes on along the minus strand of JACRCX010000159.1, from coordinate 64,845 downwards.
CGGCACCGACGTCTGCATCTGCGACCCGCCCGCCGCCGGCTCGACGACCTACAACGAGAACGTCACGATGGTCGAAGGCACGAGCGTGCTCGGCGGGTACCGCTGCGACACCTGGGCCCGCAACATCTCCACCTACGTCACCCGCATCCAGGACCAGGACGTCGACGGCCTGACCTTCCCGGCCGGCATCACGGCCGTCACGGCCCTCGACGGCGTCACCGTCGACGGCCAGGACGTCGCCTCGGGCGGCTCGACGGCCGTCACCGTCACCGACGCCTCGCCCTCGCTCACCGACGTGACCGTCACCGGCGGCACCGCCGCCGATGCCGTCGGCCTGCGCGTCACCGAAACCGCCGGACACACCTCGGCACCGGCAATCCTGCGCGGGACCTACACCGCCACCGCCCTGTCCGGCGGCGTCGCCACGGCCGTGCGACTCGAGGCCTCCGCACCGCAGATCACGAGCGCCACGATCGGCGGCGGCGCCTCGGGAGGTGTCGCGACGGCCGTGACCTCCTACGGCATTCGCTGCATCGACTGCGCCGGGACGACGACCTCGGCCGGCAGCGTCAACGGCGGTACCGCGACCACGCGCGCCATCGGGCTCTACGGCACCGGCGACCTGACGCGCGCGACCTTCACCACCACCAGCTTCAACGGCGGCTCGACCACCGCCGCCGGCTCCAGCAGCAGCGGCGTGTTCCTCGAGAGCTGCACCGGCTCGCCGGACTTCGTCACGACGATGACATTCGGCGGCTTCGCGGCCGGCGGCGTCGTCTCGACCCGCACGGCGTTCGAGGCCGAGGGCGCGAGCTGCAGCCCGCGAATCAACGGCGGCAACCACATCGGCTGCGAGGTCGGCGACACCTGCATCGGCGTGGCCTGCCGCACCAGCTCGCCGTGCACGATCCTCAACGCCACGATCCGCGGCAGCGGCGGGCCCGGCAACCGCGACTACGGCGTGCGCTGCCTCACGGGCGGCTGCGCCAGCCTCACCGGCAGCGACGTCCGCGCCGGCACCCTGTCCGCCACCGCGACCGAAGGGATCGGCCTCGAGCTCGACGGCTCCTCCCCGACCGTCGACGACAACCACGTCGTCGGTCCCAACGGCGGCTCGAACACCATGCCCGCGGGCCGGTACCACGCCGTCTACCTCCGGACCACCCGCTCCGTCCTGACCAACAACGTCCTCGAGGCCGGGTCGCTCGCCCAGTCCGTCCAGGTCTTGCGCTACGACCTCACCACCATCGGTCCCGCCCTGATCGAGCCGACGATCCACAGCAACACCATCGACTACACCGCCTGCACCGGCTGCGGCGCCCGCACCGGCCTCGCCGTCGCCGCCGGGCCCGGCATGATGGCCTCGCCCTCGGGCATCGTGCGCAACAACGTCATCCGCCACACCGCCGCCGGCGGCATCACGATGCCCGTGCGCGAGCTGGACGTGATGGCCGACCTGCGCGTCTTCGAGAACAACGACCTCTACGACACCACCGCGGGAGGCGTGTACGTTGACGAGGGCGTCACGACCCTCAACATCGCGCAGGTCAACGCGACGATCGGCACCGGCAACATCGACACCAACTGCCAGCTCAACGCCACCTGGCACCTGCCCGCGACATCCCCCTGCCGCAACGCCGGCACCGCCACCGCCGCCCCCGACCACGACTTCGACGCCGACAGCCGCCCGCGCGAGGCCGTCTACGACATCGGCGCCGACGAGTACGTCCCGTAGCGACGCGGCGGGCTCCAGGCTTCGAGCTCCAGGCTCCAGCGCGGTATTCGCGGCAGCTCCGCTTCCGGCCGGCCGTCGCGACATGGTATATCCCGCCACGCTCGGTGCGTCAGGGAGGACCGAAGATGGCTCACGTGTCGCGTCTGCTCGTCGTCGTGCTCGCCCTCGCCGTCCCCTCGGCCGCCCGCGCCGACCACGACGACGGCGAGCCCCACCTGGCCGTCGATCCCGACGGGTTCTACTGGCTCGCGCGCGCCCAGGCGCAGCTCCTCGTCCTGGGCAGCGCCGGCACCTTCGGCGACGACTTCGGCGGTCTCGAGCTGCAGTACAACGCCGCGCTCGCATCCATCGGCGTGGCGCTCGGCCTGCGCTATGATCACCTCCTGGTCCCGCACTCGTCCGAGGGTCGGACCCTCCACGGCGGCGAGGTCGACTTCGCGATCCAATGGCGGCCGCTCATGCTGTCCGATCGACGCGCCGCGTACATGTACGCCGACCTGCACGGCGACCTGGGCTTCATCGCCGGCGGCTTGCGCGACGACAACGGCGACAGCCTGTGGCGGGGCGCCGTCTACGCCGGGGCCGGGTTCGACCTGCCCATCACCCTCTTCGTCGTGCCGTTCGACGAGGCCGACGAGCCGCACATCCCGCTCGCGATGGATCTGCAGCTCGTGCTGACCGTCCAGTACCGGTACATGATCGTGCAGTCCCCCGGGGACGCCCCGGTGCACGAGCTGCTGGTCGGCGCCGGCCTGCGCGGCGTCGGTTGACCGCGCTCGGGGGACCGGCCGCGCCCCGCGGGGCGTGCCGGCGGATCGCCAGGAGGTCGCACATGTCGTTCGTCGCCCGCCCGTCGCCGGCGCTTCTTGCGCTGGCTGTCGCCTTCGGCACGGCCGTCGTTTCCTCCTGCGCGAAGAAGGGCGGCGCTCCGGCACCTCCGGACGGAACCGCGCGGCCCGCAGCCTCGGACGTTCCCGCGGCCGCCGATGCGACGGCGGACGATGCGGCCGACGCCGGGGCCGCCCCACCGGACGCCGCAGGACGGATCCCCTCGCCCGAGGAGCTGCAAGCGCGGCCGTGCTGGGACGGCGCCGATTGGGTCGTGCGGCCGGAGACCCCGGCGGCAGACCCGCCCGCGCGGTGCGGCGGCATGACGGCGAAGCCGCTCGCCGAGGTTGCTCTGCCCCTGCTCGACGGCCGGCTCGAGGTCCACCCGCTGGACGGCGCGCAACTCGAGGGCGCGGCGGCGAGCGTCATGGGTGCGCCCGAGCCCTCGCCGATCGAGACCCGTGTCTTCCTCGAGGCCGACGGCGAGAAGCTCGTGCTGATGGCCTGGGAGCTGTTCCGCACCGCGGGGGACCGGTTCGACCTGGGCGTGCACCGCGACGTGGCGACCTGGCGCACGCCGCCGGGCGTGCTGTCGTGCGTCGAGCCGCTGACCGTCGCGGACGACCGGCTGCAGGCGTACGCGGTCGTGCCGTCGGCGATCCACGGCGACGGGGATGCGATGACGACGCTGTCCGTCTTCGTGCTCCATCCCGACGGGCTGGTGCAGTTCCTGCGCTTCTACGTCAATCCGCCGCTGGTCCCCGGCGGGGCGGCGTGCATCGCGGCGGCCCGGCGGGTCGCGGCCTCGCTGGCGGCGGGCGCGCGGCAGCTCGAGCGGGCCGGCGGCAAGCGCCGCCTTGACGCCTACGCGCCGACGCGCGAGCTGGAGCTCGAGCTGCCGGCGGACTACGTGCTGACGCCGGAGCCGGGGCCCGATTTCGTCGTGTATCAGGTGGAGCCCATCGTGCCGCTGGGCGCTCCGAGCGGACGGTTCGGTGTCTACCTCGGCGACCATCCGCAGCAGCCCGCGGAAGGGTGGAGCGGACCGGCCGATCGGGTCCAGGGCCCCCTGCTCGGCGAACGGGTGGAGTGGGTCTCGTGGGACATCCCCGCGACCGAGGAGGGACCGGAGCAGCACCGGACCGAGGCCCTGATGCCGCTGGCGTCGTTCCCGGGAATGGGCGGATTCCTGCACGCCTTCGCGTGGGCCGAGGACTCCGCGCTGCTCGTCGAGCTGCGGGCCGTGCTGCGGACGATGAAGGTGGTGCCCAAACCCGAGCGCTGAGCGCGCGTCCGGCCTTGGCGAGCGGCCGGTCGCTCTGGTACCGTCCACCATGATGGACGACCCACGGGACGAAGCGGACGTCGAGGCGGACACCGAGCCGCCGCGGTCGATGCTCGCCGAAGGCCTGAGTTTCTCCGCGCAGGCCCAGTACCGGCTCGAACGCCTCCTGGGCGCGGGCGGGATGGGCGAGGTCTGGAAGGCGGTGCGGACGAGCGCCGGCGGGCACCGCCAGCCCGTCGCGCTCAAGTTCGTCACCTACACCGGCCCGCAGGCCGAGCAGCAGCTCGCGCGGGAGGCGCTGTACGTCTCCGAGCTGCGACACGACAACATCGTCGGCTTCGTCGATTCGGGAGTCGCCGGCGGGATGTTCTTCATCGCCATGGAGTACGTCCACGGCGTCGACCTCGACGGCCTGCTCGCCCTGCACGGCATGGACCCCGCCCGCGTGGCGCACGGCGAAGGCCGCGACCGCGTCCCGTGCTCCATCGCCGGCTTCGTCCTGTTCATGGTCTGCCGCGCGCTGCACCATGCGCACACCCGGATGTTCGAGAGCGGCGAGGTGGGTCTCATCCACCGCGACATCTCGCCCGGCAACGTCCTGATCGAGGAGGAGAGCGGCTTCGTCAAGCTCGGCGACTTCGGCGTCGCCTCGGCCGCCGGCGGCGAGACCGACGAGCCGGGCGGCGGCTTCGTCGGCAAGATCCCCTACGTCGCACCCGAAGTGCTCCGCGGCGGGCGCGCCGACGTCAGCTCCGACGTCTACTCCCTCGGGCTCGTCGCCTACGAGCTCATGACCGGCTTCAACCCCAACCGCGCCCTCGTCCCGTCCGCGCATCCCATGGCCCAACTCTCCCATGTCCTGCTGTCGCTCGACCGACCCATCGTGCCGCCCCACCTCGTCGTCGAGGGCGCCAGCGAGGAGCTGGGCCGGATCGTGCTGCGCATGCTGGAGCCCGATCCCGCTCGCCGCTACCGCTCCGTCGATGAGCTGCTGGGCGCGCTGCGCGTCTGCCTCTATGCCCGCGGCATCGGCCCGACCACCGACGGATTCCGCGACTACCTGCGCCTGCAGCGCGACCCGCGGCTCGACCTGGCGAGATCGTGCGCAACGAGTTGGTCTTCCTCTGCGACCGCCCCGGCGCCGAGCCGCGGGTCCACCGCCCCTGGCGCCCCACACCGCAGGCCCGCGCCCGCATCGCCGCCGGCGAGAACCCCGCCCGAGAGCCGTGAAAACCCCTCGGAACGGGTAGCCGCCCCCGTCGTCTTCCCCCCCCGCTGCCTCCTTCCCCCATCGGTGTCCATCGGTGTCCATCGGTGGTTTCCTTCCCTCTGCGTGCGTGCTAGGGTCCGCCGGTCCCGCCCGGCGGGACCCGGAAGAATGATGGCCAACGACGCCTACAAATCCACCCTCTGCCTGCCCCAGACGAAGTTCCCGATGAAGGCGGACCTGCCCAAACGCGAGCCCCAGATGCTCGCCTTCTGGGAAGAGAAGCGCGTCTACCCTCGCCTCCTCGAACAGACCCGGGGCCGCCCCGTCTACTGCCACCACGACGGCCCCCCCTACGCCAACGGGCACATCCACTACGGCACCATCCTCAACAAGGTGCTCAAGGACATCGTCGTCAAGCACCACGCCATGGCGGGGTTCTTCACCAAGTACCTCCCCGGCTGGGACTGCCACGGACTGCCGATCGAGCTCGCGGTCGAGCGAGAGAGCGGCAAGCGCTCGCAGGACCGCGACCCGCTCGAGGTCCGCCGCGATTGCCGCGCCTTCGCCGAGAAGTTCATCGACATCCAGCGCGGCGAGTTCCGTCGCCTGGGCGGCTTCGGTCTGTGGGACGACCCCTACCTGACGATGAAGCCGCGCTACGAGGCCGCGATCGCCCGCGGCGTCGCCGCCTTCGCCGATCGCGGCGCCATCTACCGCGGACGCCGTCCCGTCTACTGGTGCGCGTCGTGCCGAACCGCGCTGGCCGAGGCCGAGGTCGAGTACAAGGACAAGTCGTCCCCTTCGATCTACGTCAACTTCGCCTGCCTCGAGCCCGAGGCCTTCCTCGCCCGCGCGGGGCTGGCTCCCGACGGCACCCCCACGAACGTCATGATCTGGACCACGACGCCGTGGACCCTGCCCGCGAACCTCGGCATCGCCCTCCACCCCGACTTCGACTACCGCTTCTTCCGGCTGCGCGGCGAGCGCGTGCTGCTGGCCGAGCTGCTGGCGGGAGCGGTGGCGCAGGCGCTGGGGACGGAGCTGCGGCCCGAGGGCGAACGCGTCTCGGGGAAGGTGTTCGAAGGGCTGGCCTGCCGCCACCCGTTCATCGACCGCAAGAGCGCGATGGTCCTCGCCGGGTACGTGACGCTCGACGCCGGCACCGGCTGCGTGCACACCGCGCCCGGCCACGGCGCCGAGGACTTCGTCACCGGCCAGAAGTACGGCCTGGACGCCTACGCGCCCGTCGACGCCGACGGTCGGTTCACCCCGGACGTCGAGCGCTGGCCGGGGCTGTCGGTGTGGAAGGCCAACGAGCCGATCGTCGCGCTGCTCGCCGAAACCGGTCACCTGGCGAACAAGCCGGGCGAGCGCCTCACGCACAGCTACCCGCACTGCTGGCGCTGCAAGGAGCCGATCGTCTTCCGCGCCACGCCGCAGTGGTTCATCGGCATGGACCAGAGCGGCATCCGCTCCAAGGCCCTGGAGCAGATCGGCAAGGTGCAGTGGATCCCGCCGTGGGGCGAGAACCGCATCCGCGGCATGATCGAGGGCCGCCCCGACTGGTGCATCTCGCGCCAGCGCGTCTGGGGCGTCCCGACGGGCTTCTTCCACTGCGCCGACTGCGGCGAGCCGTTCGTCGACGGCGCCGCCCTGCGCCACGTCGCCGAGGTCTTCTCCCGCGAGGGCTCCGACGCCTGGTGGGCGCGGTCGGCCGCCGACCTGCTCCCCCCCGGGGCGAAGTGCGCCAAGTGCGGCTCGGCGAAGCTGGAGCGCGAGCCGGACATCCTCGACGTGTGGTTCGAGTCCGGCATGAGTTGGTCCGCCGTCTGCGCCGAGGACCCGGAGCTGGGCGTGCCCGTCGACCTCTACCTCGAAGGCTCCGACCAGCACCGCGGCTGGTTCCACACCGCCCTGCTGACCGGAGTCGGCGTGCGCGGCGCCGCCCCGTACAAGGCCGTCCTGACCCACGGCTTCGTCGTCGACGAGACCGGCCGGCCCTACAGCAAGAGCGAGATCGAGAAGCGCAAGCGCGAGGGCCGCAAGGACTCGTCCTTCCTCGAACCCGACGCGGTCTTGGCCAGGTACGGCGCCGAGCTGCTGCGCCTCTGGACCGCCAACGCGGACTTCCGCGACGACATCGTCTTCTCCGGCGCCCTGCTCGACCGGCTCTCCGACGCCTACCGCAAGATCCGCAACACGTTCCGCTTCTGCCTCGGCGTGCTGTCCGACTTCGATCCGGCCGCCGCCCTGCCCGTCGCGGAGCTGCTCGAACTGGACCGCTGGGCTCTCGCGCGTTTCAACAAGTATGTCCACAGAACGCGCGAAAACTACGACTCATTCCAGTTTCACCAGATCGTTCACCAGACGCTCGACCTCACCGCCGTCGACCTCTCCGCTTTCTACCTCGACGTCGTCAAGGACCGCCTGTACTGCGACGCCAAGGACGGCCGGGCGCGCCGCAGCGCCCAGACGGCGATCCTCCGCATCGCCGTGGATCTGGCGCGACTGCTCGCCCCGATCGGCTCGTTCACCGCCGAGGAGGTCTGGCAGCTCCTGCCCCGGGCTCCCGGCGCCCCGGACTCCATCTTCCTCGCCGGCCTGCCTGCGGCAGACGCGGCGCTCGACGACGAGGCGCTCCTGGACCGCTGGGCCCGCCTGCGCGCGATCCGCGCCGAGGTGACCAGGGCGATCGAGGACGTCCGGCGCGCCGGCCGCCTCGGCCACTCGCTCGACGCCGCCGTCGTCCTGCAGGCCTCCGGAGCGCGGCTGGAGCTGTTGCGCGCGTACGCCGGCTCGCTGGCCGAGGTGTTCATCGTTTCCTCCGTCGCGGTCGAGGAGCGGACCGGGGCCGGCGACGAGCTGGTGGTCCGGGTCGAGCCGGCGACGGCCGCGAAGTGCGCCCGATGCTGGAACCGGCGCGACGATGTCGGCGCGGCTGCCGCGCACCCCGACGTCTGCGGACGCTGCGCCGCCGTGCTCGCGGGGATGTGACGCCGATGCCGCTGACGCCGAAACAGAAGGGCTGGATCTTCCTCGCTGCGCTCGCCCTCGGCATCGTCCTCCTCGATCAGGGGACGAAGATCTGGGCCGAGTCGGACCTCAAGAACCGGCCCGGCCAGAACGTCACCCTCATCGACGGGTATCTGGACCTGCACTACGCCCGCAACCCCGGCGCCGCGTTCTCGATCTTCAAGGACTGGAGCGCCACCTCGCGCGGCATCTTCTTCGTCGTCGTGTCCCTCGCCGCCGTCGGCGCCATGATCGTCCTCTACCGGAGGATGCCCGAACGGCGACGGCTCTACGAGTGGGCCCTGGGCGCCCTGATCGGCGGCGCACTCGGCAACCTGATCGATCGCGTGCGCTTCAACGAGGTGATCGACTTCCTCGACATGCACTGGCAGAAGCACCACTGGCCGACCTACAACGTCGCCGACATCGCCATCGTCGCCGGCATCGGCCTCGTGCTCATCGATTCCTTCCTCCAGCGACCCGGCAAGCCGGAGCGCGGGCGGAAGTCCTGACCCGCATGCCACGGACGAACGCCTCGCTTCTCACCTTCCTTCTCGTCGCCGCCGGAGTCCTGCTGCTCGATCAGGCCAGCAAGCTCGCCGTCGTCCACGCCGGCCTCGTCGGCCCCTCCGCCGTGATCCCCGGCCTGCTCGAGCTCCTGTACCGCGAGAACCGGGGCGGGGCCTGGGGCCTCCTGGCCGGTGCCTCCGAGTCGTTCCGCATGCCGTTCTTCGTCGGCACGTCGCTGGTCGCCGTCGTCTTCCTCGTCTGGCTCCGCCGCAAAATGCTCGTCCACCGCCGGTGGGTCGAGCTGGCCTTCCCCGCCGTCCTGGGCGGCGCGCTCGGCAACCTCGTCGATCGCGTGCGCCTCGGCTACGTCGTCGACTTCATCGACATGCACGTGGGCGGCGCCCACTGGCCGACCTACAACGTCGCCGACATCGGCATCACCCTCGGCGTCATCGCCCTCGTCGCCGATTCCGTCTTCGTGCCCCGCGCCCCCGCAGGGACGGCCGATGAACTCTCTCCGGATCCGAACCGCGGGCTGCTCGGCGGCACAGCCGCCGAGTCCGTTCGGGGCCAGCCCGCGGGCAAGTCCGCCGATTCCTCGATGCCGGCGGAGCCGGAGCCGCCCGCGCCCACTCCGCTGCCGGAGGCCGACGCGGAGCTCCCCACTCCGGACGAGCCGCACCCCGGAGAAGCGTCCTCCCGATAACGGCCGAGTCAGAGCCGGCAGCTCAGCGTCCCGCTCGCCACGCCCCTTCGGGCGATCCCGCTCGCGCCACGGAAATGCTATCGTCGGGTTCGGTTCCGGGCCGCGCGCCGGCGCCGGAGTCCGGGGACGTTTCCGCCATGGAAGAGAACCTGTACGTGTGCGAGGGAGTGGTCATCCCCGGTGCCGAGCTCAGCGTCGTCGCCAGCCGCTCCGGCGGTCCGGGCGGCCAGAACGTGAACAAGGTGGCGACTCGCATCACGTTGCGCTGGAACGCCCTTGCGTCCGTCGCCCTGGACGCCGGTCGGAGGCAGCGGCTGGCGGAGAAGCTCGCCTCGCGCCTGACCGTCGGGGGAGAGATCGTGATCCACGCCGACGAGCACCGGAGCCAGCACATGAACCGCGAGAGCGCGCGTGCCCGGCTGGCCGCGATGATTCTCGACGCGCTGACGGTCGCGCCCGACAGGATCCCCACGCGCCCGAGTCGCGGCGCGAAGCGGCGCCGCCTCGCGGGGAAGAAGCTGCGGTCCGAGGTCAAACGAGGCCGGCGCACGCCGGCCGACGACGACTGAAGCTCCTCCGGATGCCTCCCTCGACGGCTCGGGCTACGGCGAACTCGCGAGCGTCGCGTCCCAGACGAGCACCGTGCCGTCCCGTCCCCCCGTGGCGATCCGCCGGCCGTCCGGTGAGAACGCGGCGCACAGCGCCCCCCCGGCGTGACCCGTGAAGGAGCGCAGCTCGCGGCCCGTCGCACCCTCGAACAGCCGCAGCGACGTCTCCGGCACCGCGTCGGGCTCGGCCAACAGGCCCCGGCGATCGACGAACTCGAGCTGCCAGCGGCGGAGCGTCCGGGTCCCGACCGCGGCCGCGATCACCCCACCGTCGGGCGAAAGCGCCGCGCCCGTCAGCCGGCCGGCCTCCAGCTCGATCGTCCGCGCGGGTTGCCCCCCGGCCCCGACCGGCAGGGACCAGACGAGCAGGCGGTCGTCCCGCCCCGCGCTCAGCAGCGTGCCCCCGTCCGCCGAGAACTGCAGCACGTCCACGTCGCCGGTGTGGGCCGGCAGGACCGCGCCCGCGTTCCAGACGCCCGCTGCGGCGGTCGTCGGCGACCAGAGGCGAATCTCCCCGTCCCATCCGCCCGACGCCACGGTGCCGTCCGCGGCGGAAACGGCCAGGCCCGTGACCGGCCGGCGGTGTCCCTCGAGCCGGACCTGCTCCGTCCCCGTCGCGACGTCGATGGCGTGGACGGCCCGCCCGTCGCAGCCGACGAACAGCACCGTCCCGTCGGCCGAGAACGCCAGCGACACCGCCGGACGATCGAACCTCCCCGCGTCCCGCAACGCTTGTCCATCCGTCGCGTTCCACAGCCGCACCCTCGGCTCCTGCGAGCCGATCGTCGCCAGCGTCCGCCCGTCGGGAGACCAGGCCACCGCGATCGCCTCCCCCTCGGCCACCGGGAAAGCCAGCCGCCGCGTCCCGCTCGCCACGTCCCATACGTGCAGCCGGCCGTCGCTGCTCGCCGCCGCCAGCTCATCGCCGCCGGGGGCGAAAGCCACCGCCAGCACCGCGCCGTCGTGCGACGCGCTCCGCTCCGCCCCCGTCGCCGCGTCCCACGCGTGCACCCAGTGCTGCCGGCCCCCCGCGGCGGCCAGCGTCAGGCCGTCGGGAGAGAAGGCCACGGCGGCCGCGCCGACTCCCTCCGCCACGCGCAGCAGCTCCCCACCGCCGGAAGGGTCCCACACCCGGATCGCGTCGTCGATGGCCGTTGACGCGAGTCGCGACCCGTCGGCCGAGAACGCCAGGTCCCAGATCCCGTCGGTGTGGCCTTCCAGGCTCCGGATCTCGTCCCCGGTCTCCCCGTCCAGCAGCGCGATCGCCGAGGGAGACTGCATGTTCTTGATGCCGACGGCGAGCCACCGCCCGTCCGGGGAGTAGGCCAGCGACCCGATGGTGCGACCGAGGTCCTTCTCCCAAACGACCTCCCCGGACGTCGTCTCGAACATCAGCAGCTTGGCCGTCTTCCAGCTGTGGGCTGCGGCCAGCCGCCGGCCGTCCGGGGAGAACGCGATCGCCGCCGCGCCGGCCAACGCCAGCCGCTGGTCCCCGGTCGAGACCTCGAAGATCAGCGTCTTCTGGTTCGCCGCGGCGGCGAGCAGGACGCCGTCCGGGGAGAAGGCGAGATCCTCCGCGTACGGGGCCGCCGCAGCGATGCGTCGAAGCTCCGCGCCGTCGGAGCGACTCCAGAGGAACACGGCGCTGGAGTCATTCGTCCGATGGTCCCAACCCGCCGCCGCGAACGACCGGCCGTCCGGTGCGAACGCGACGGCGCCAACGGACGTCCAGTGCGTCTCGAACTCCCGGAGCCTGGCGTACGTCCGCGCGTCCCACAGGCGCACCGTGCCCTCGATGCCGCCGGTCGCCAGCGCCTCCCCATCGGGGGAGAAGGCGAACACCGCGGCCGGCTGCGGGGGCGGGCTCCCCAGCCGCGACACCGCCCCCTCGGGCAGCGACTGACCGGTCGCTTCGCGCCCCGCAGCCCAGGCGGCGAGGACGACGAGCACGACCCCGAGGCTCGACGGCCGAGTTGCGTCCGGCAGCACCTTCCACCCGGTTCCTCGTCGATTCATGACGCTTGCTCCGGAATCCGGTACGCGTGGAGGCCCCAGTCGGGCACCAGGAGGTACGGCCCCGCGAACACCGGATCGCCGTCCGGCACCGCCGGCGAGACGCCCGTCCCGTCGGGCGCGATCACGAACCCCTCGTGGAGCTTCATCACCACCCCCTCGCCGAGGTCGGGCAGCATCCGCAGCCGGATCGCGTCATCGCCGCTATCGAAGTAGAGGAAACGGTCGCCGTCCAGCGCCTCGTAGCCGAAGTATGCACCGGAGGCGCTCTCCAACTCGGCCGCCGACTCGCCGTTCGTCGCCTCGAAGACCACCAGCCTGTCGCGTGTCGGTTGGGGCGGCTCGCCCGCTCGGACGCCCACGACCACCCACCGCGGCGAGGCCAGGACCCGTCGCGCCGTGGTTCCCTCGGGCAGGTCGCGGGCCCACCGCACCCGCCCGTCCTCGCCGAACGCCTCGACCCGGCCGGACGACAGACCGACGATGGCCGCCGGACCGCTCGTCGTCGTCTCATCGATGAAACGACCCGGAATCGCATCCTCGACGTAGCCGTCCTCGAGATCCACGCGGCACAGGCCGCCTCCGCACGACACGACCGCATAGCGCTCGGTGAACGACATGCGAAGCGTCAAGAGCGATTCGTACGGCCGCGTATGCCATAGGAGCCGACCGGACTCCGGGTCGACCCGCGCCACCAGCTCCTCGCGCTGGAAGACCAGGACCGCGCCCCGCCGGTACCAGCGCGCGTCGAGATCCACGAACAGCGGCTCCTCCGGGAAGGACATGGGCAGGGTCCGCGTCACCTCGCCCGTCGTCGCGTCCACCACGAGCAGCGCCGTCTCCCGGGTCTCGGGGTCCTTGCGCACCACCCACAACGGTTCGCCCGCCGCGCCGGGGAGCAGCGCGGTCTCGCCTTCGACCGACCACCGGCGCGCGCCCGTCGCGGCGTCCAGGCACGTGGCGGCGACGAGAAGGCCGCATGGGGCCACCGCTGCCACCGTCCGCCCCCCGCGCAGAATCGTCGGCTCGAGGTCAATCTCCCGGTTGTGCCAGAGACGGTCGGGCTGCCCGAGACGTGCGACCGGTACACGTTCCGGACGGGTCGTCCCCGACGCATTCGTCTCCGGCGCGACCGGCGTGCCCACCGCCGCTCCGTCCGCCGCGGACCCTGGCGCCGGCGCCGCGCCGCGCGAGGCGCGCCGGCACGCCGCGGCGCCAATGAACGCCAGGAACGCCACGAACGCAACGCCCACCGACACCGGTACGGGTGATCCTCCCTTGCGCATCCCTGCTCCTTTGCCGAAGTACCCCCCGCCGTGACGTTGCCTCCGGACGGGCCGGTCGTCAAGCAACCGGCACCGCTCGCGATCCGGGCGCCGTCCTTGCGCACGACCGCTCCCTGTCGTAGAACGCAACCCGTGTACCCCTCGCTCTGGCGGTGGAACTCCGGGATCTCCTGGATCGGCACCGTCGATATCACCGCCTACTTCCTGGCCGTGGCCGTCGGGATGGTGCTGGGCAGCGTCCTGCTCTGGCGCTGGGCGCGGCGCAACAACATCGACAAGAACGACGCCCTGGACCTCGCCCTGTGGGTCGCGATCTTCGGCCTCGTCGGCGCCAAGCTCATGCACGTCCTGGCCGACGGCTACTTGGGCGAGTACGTCAACATCTGCGTCGACCCGTCGAAGGTCTTCTGGGACAAGTGGCGCGTCGGCCTGGCCTACTGCCGCGAGCTGCACGGGAACGCGATCTTCGACGACGCGAAGGGGTATCTCGGCTGCGTGCCGACCGAGAGCAACTGCCTGGCGTGGATCAACCTGTTCGCCGGCGGCTACACCTATTACGGCGGCCTGATCGGCGGCGGGACCGCCGCGTTCCTGGTCATCCGCAGCCGCAAGCTGCCGCTCTGGCCCACCGTCGACACCCTGACCTGGATCGTCATCCTCGGCCTCGGCTTCGGCCGCATCGGCTGCTTCCTGAACGGATGCTGCTTCGGCCACGTGACCGATTCGTGGCTGGGCGTCGTCTTCCCCGAGGGAAGCCCGGCGTGGGTCGAGCACGCCCAGCAGGGGCTGATCGGCGCGCACCACGCCGCGCTTCCGGTCCTGCCGACCCAGCTCTTCGAGGCATTCGCGGCGTTCGCGATCGCGGCGTTCCTTGCCTTGTGGGTCGAGCGGAAGAAGCGCTACGGCGGCGAGACGTTCGTCGTGGGCATCGCGCTCTACGCCGTGGCCCGCATCGTGATCGAGATCTGGCGCGCCGACCCCCGCGGCGGATTCCTCGGACTGTCCACCTCCCAGCTCGTCGGCATCGCCTGCCTGGCCGGCATGATCGTCCTGCACCTCCGGCTGCGCGCCCGGAAAGCGCCCTCGTCGGCCCCGCCCCCGTCGCCCTCCACGCCCTCGTCGGCCCCGCCGCCGTCGGCGGCGAGCTAGTCGGCCGGCACTTGTGGCATTCTCCCGGAGGCGGGCGCCCGTGCCACGCCAAGGAACGGGCCGGTCGGCGGTCCATCACGGGATCCGCATACCGCGGAAGTGGAGGTGGTGATGCGTTTCGTACTGGTCGGTCCCAGGATCGAGGAAAACCTGTCCCTGTCCTACCTGGCGGCGTCGCTGCGCCGCGCCGGACACGAGGCGGAGCTGGTGACCTTCGCGCGGGATGCCGAGCACGCCGACGCCGCGCGGCGCGCCCTGGCGGCACGGCCGGACGCCGTTGGACTGTCGATGGCCTTCCAGAACCGCAGCCGCGGCTTCCTCGCGCTCGCCGCCGACCTGCGGGCCGCCGGGTTCCGAGGCCATGTGACCGCCGGCGGACACTGGGCCTCGCTGGCCGCCGACGAGATCCTGCGCGACGACCAGGGCATCGATTCCATCCTGCAGGGCGAGGCCGAGGATTCCGTGGTCGCCCTCGCCGCCGCCCTCGGCGGCGCCGCCGATCCCGCCGCCGTGCCCGGCATCGTTCTGCGCCGCGACGGCGAGACCCTGCACGGCCCGCGCCCGGCCAAGCCGGACCTCGCCTCGCTGCCCCTGCCGGCCCGCGACGGCCCGCCGCTGCTGCACCTCGGCGTCCCCTCGGCCCCGCTCGTCGCCAGCCGCGGCTGCCGCGCCCGCTGCAGCTTCTGCTCCATCGCCGCCTTCCATCGCCTGTCCTCCGGTCCCGTGCGGCGCGTCCGGGCGCCCGAGCAGGTCGCGGAAGAGATGGCCGCGCTGTGGCGCGAACGGGGGGCGCGGGTCTTCGTCTTCCACGACGACGACTTCTTCGACGGGCGCCCCGAACGGGACCTCGACTACGTGAACCGGCTGGGCGACGCGATGGCGGCGCACGCTCTGCCCCCCGCGGCCCTCGTCGTGAAAGCCCGCCCCGACGACGTCGATCCCGACGTGTTCGCCGCGCTGCGACGGTTGGGCCTCGTGCGCGTCTTCCTGGGCGTCGAAACCGACGCCCCGGCCGGCCAGCGTGCGCTGGCCCGGCACCTCGGACCCGACGCGAACCGCCGCGCCCTCGCCCTGCTCGGCGCCACCGGCGCCTTCGTCTGCTCGAACCTGCTGCTGTGGGAGCCCGACACCACGCTCGACGATCTGCGCGCCAACCTCGCCCTGATGCGCGACTTCCAGGACGTCCTGTTCAACCTCGCGCGCACCGAGCCGTACGAGGGGGCGCCGCTCACCGCGCGCCTGGCCCGCGAGGGCCGGCTGCTCGGAGACTACCGCTCCCGGGACTACCTCGTCGCGGATCCGCGCGCCGAGCTCGCCTGGCGGGTGTTCGTCGTGGCACTCGCCGATCGCTGCTACCCGCTCGACGGCGCGATCAACCTGGCCATGGGGATGGCCTACTCCGTCCGCCTGCTCCAACGCCTGTTCCCGTCCGCTCGCGCGGCCCGCCTGTGCGAGGAAGGCCTGGCCCTGGCGCGCCGCGTGGCGGGCTCGAACCGCGCCTGGCTGGAACAGGTCGTGGAATATGCCGCCGTCGCACCGCTCGGCCCTGCCCCGGAAGTCCTCCAGTTCGCGCTCGACGTCGGCCGCGCCGTGCGCGCGGAGGACTCCGGGCTGCTCGCGGCGACGCGCGAGCTGCTCGGGCGAATGGAACGCTGCGCGAAGGGCCTGCCCGAGGATGGTGCGCTGCGGTCGCAGGAGGATGCGCCGCCGCGAAACCGGGTCGCCCGCGGCGCCGCGTCGGTCGCGCTGGCCGCGGCCGGCCTGCTGTCCTGCGCCAAGGGGAAGGGAGCCGGCGACGGAGCGTCCGGGCCGCCGCCGATCGCGGCGGCTGTGCCGGACGCGGACGCGACGTCGCCCGAAGCTCCCTCCGATTCCGCCGTGCTCGATGCCGCCTCCGTTCCGGCAGACGAGGAAACCGCGGGCCCGGCGCCCGCGGATGCCGCGACGGCGCCGGGAGCCGATGCCGCGAACGTGGCGGCCGATGCCGATGAAGTACCCGACGCCGCGAACGTCGCGGCGCCCGGCGATGCCGCCGCGGACGACGATAGCGCGACGAGGGAGGGCGGAGTCACCCCCGCGGCGGAGAGCGAGTCGCTGTCGATCCGCGCGACCGCCATCGGCTGGAACGAGTCGTCCGGGTGGCGGCAGCAACAGTGCACCGGCGCGCCGCGCGTGGAGAAGTTCTCGCTGCGCGTCCGACTCGCCGCCGCGGACGTCGCCGCCGTCTTCGACCGCTTCGAGGCGACCGACGGGGTCGTGGAGCGGGTCCAGCCGTCCGACGACGGGCGGGAAGCCCGCGCCCGGTGGATTGCCGGGAAGGAGCACGGACTCCAGCGCGTGACCGCGATCTACCGGCTGACCGAAGAGGGCGCCGGGACGCTGGTCCGCTCGCAGTCGTTCTTCCAGTACGGCGACGGCCAGGCGACGGCCGGGCCGGACGAGGAGCCGGCGCCGGTCTGCCAGGAGTACATGATCTGCGACTGCGCGCCGATCTACCCCGACAACAGGCCGAAGTCCGTGCCGGGCGGCACCGCGCCGCCGCAGTCCTCGCTGCACCTCGACCTGCCGCTGCCGCTCCGCTACCCCGTGGACGTGCGCTGCCTGGCGGACTTCGGCGAGACGCTGCTCCTGCAGGCCGACTGCCCGACGGAAGTCGCCACGGCGAATCCATCGTTCCTGTGGTACGCGTCCGCCGGGACCATCGAGCCGCTCGAGGATCGCGCGCAGGCGTTGTGGCGCCCGCCGGACGACGGCTCGCCCTGCGTGGCGGTCTGCGCCGTGCAGTCCGTCCCGCTCGACCTCCAGCTCGGCACCTGGCGCCGCGGCTGAGCCGCCCCGGCGACCTGCCGCTGCCGTTTCGTCACGGCACCCAGTCCGAAATTCGCACCTCGTCGATCGCCCCGTCGAACGTGTCGCCCCACGGGTCGTCACCCACCGAGACGTCGCGCGGATCGCACGGCTCGTCCCGGATGAACCCGCTCCCCGTCCCGGACGACGCCTCGACGTCGTCGACCAGCAGCCGCGCCTGCCCCGTGCGCGAGTCGTACGTGATCTCGTAGTGGTGCCACGCCGTGTCGTTCACCGCGGCGTAGTGGTAGACGTCGAGGTCGATGCCACCGTCGGGGGTCTGGACGTAGGCGTCGACCGAGTCGCCGCGGACGCCCAGCATGTAGTACACGTGCTTGAGCAGGATCACGCCCCCGCCGTCCGCGGCGTTCTTGCGCGCCCAGACCGAGATCGTCAGCATCCCCATCCCGCGCAGACGGGCGTCGTCGGCCACGAGGACGTGCGGGCCCTCGCCGCCGCCCAGCGCCAGCGCCTGCCCGCCGTCGTGCCCCTCGACGAACGTGCCGGTGCCGCCCTCCCACTCGGTCCACAGGCCGTTCCCGGACGAATCCGCGATGTCGCCGTCCAGCTCCAGGTCCAGGACGTACGGCGAGAGGGGCTCGGCGCAGTCCTCCTCCGTCAGCCCGTCGCAGTCGTTGTCCTTGCCGTCGCAGATTTCCGCGAGCCCGGGGCTCGCCTCGTCGTCCTCGTCGTCGCAGTCCTGCTCGGGATGGACGCACGCGGCGGCAGGTCGGCCGTAGCCGTCGCCGTCGTGGTCCGTGCACCCGGCGACCGGGTCGCAGGGGAGGGCGCCCATCTGCGTTCCGCCCTCGCCTCCGCCGCAGGCGGGCGAGCCCGGAAGCGGCTGGAAGTCGTGGTCCACCGGGTCGACGAACAAGGGGTCCACGCCGTGCAGCCCGTGCGCCTCCGGGAACGGGTCGAAGAAGCAGTCGTACGGCCAGACCAGGTTCCAGTCCGCCGGGCACCCGTCGCAGCCGTAGGCATGCGGGTTCTCGTAGAAGATGTTG
Source organism: Deltaproteobacteria bacterium (assembly GCA_016218815.1). Lineage (GTDB taxonomy): Bacteria > Myxococcota_A > Polyangia > DRWM01 > JAAZOP01 > JAAZOP01. The sequence goes on along the minus strand of JACRCX010000159.1, from coordinate 46,649 downwards.
CTCGTGATCGTCGCGCCGGGACAGTCGGAGATGCCGATCGCCGACAGGCCGCCGCCGACGAACGTGTTGTGCTCCAGGCGCAGGTTGCGGATCCCCCCCGCGTTCATCGCCACCGCGCCGACCCGCTCGAAGACGTTGTCGCGGAACGTGATGTCCGCGGCCGTGTCGTCGGCCAGGATCCCCTCGCCCATGAACATCTGGCCGCAGATGTCGAAGCAGGTGTTGCCCTCGATCGTGATGTCGTGGGCCTCCTCCCCGGGGTTGACCGAGTAGGTCTGGAAGCAGTCGCAGTGCGGATGGCAGTCCGCCGCCGCGCTGTCCTCGGCGAACACGTCGTGGAAGAAGTTGTCGCGAATCGCGTTGCCCGTCCCGAAAAAGCGCGACGTGTCCGCGTCGCCGGCGAAGAAGCAGACCGACCGCGACACGTCGTTGTCCTCCAGCGACGAGCCCGTGCCGGCCACCACCATCGCCACGCCCTCGGCGTACCAGACCAGGTTGTTGCGCGCGACGTTGCCGTCCCCGTCCAGGCTGATGCCCGAGGTGTGGTGCAGGTAGTTGTCGACGAAGGTGATGCGATCCCCGTCCAGCTCGACGCCCGGTCCCCGGGTGGCCGTGTCGCTCCACGTCAATTCAAACCCGCGGATCACGACGTCGTGCACACCTTCGTCGACCTGCACGCCCCCCGTCAGCACGACCGGCCCCGCGGCCAGGACGGTGATCGGGTTCCCTTCGCCGCCCGCAGCCGCCCTCAGCCGCAGCGCGTCCGCGTACGTCCCGCCCCGGAAGGTCACGCAGTCCCCCGGCCCCAGCGCCGTCTCGTCGATGTCGTCCGGCGTCCCCCAGGCCGTCTCCCACGAGGTCCCGTCGCCGCCCGCCGCGGCTGCGCCGTCCACGAAGAACCCGTCGCCCGTGACGCAGGTGCCCGGCAGCGTGCGGAACACGTGATCCTCCGACTCCGCCGGCCCCAGCGTGTCCGTCCGCGACCGCACGCGGAAATGGTATTCCGTGACGGCCGAAAGCCCCGTGAGCGCCACGCGGTGCTGCGCGACCAGTTCCCCGTCCTCCGTCGTCGTCGTCCCGTACGCCTCGTCCGCCCCGTAATCGACCTGCGAGGTGGCGGGCACGTACGTGTACCAGCCGAGGATCGCCGACGTGCTCGTGATCGCCACCGCACGGATGCTGATCATCCGCAGCTCGGTCGCCGCCGGCGGCACGTCCGCCGTGTCCCGCCCGCTCCCGTCGTCCCCCCCCGCGTCGCTCCCGCCGTTGCCCCCGCCGCACCCCATCGCCGCCGCCACCACCAGCGCGAGCGCCGCTACCGTGCCCGACTCTCCCCGTGCGACCGCCATGACTCGGCCTCCCCCTTCTTCCCCTCTCGCCTGCCTTCTCAGCGTCTGTCTCAGTGCCCTCAGCGTCTCAGTGGTAAGTCGGATCTCCGCGCCCTCCCTACAGCAGCCTCTTCAGGATGGCGTCGAGCTGTTCCAGCGACGAGAAGTGGACCTCCAGCTTCCCGCGGCCCCCGCGGTGCTGGATCTGGACTCGCGCTCCCAGCGCCCGCTGCAACCGCTCGATGAGATCGCGCACGGCCGGCGACTCGCGCGGCTTCGCCTTCCCGGGCTTCTCCCGGCTCCCCCTCCGCGCCAACGCCTCCGCCTGCCGGACTGACAATCCCTCCCGAACGACCTTCTTCGCGGCCTCGAGGATCGCCCCCGCGTCCTCGAGCGACAGCAGCGCCCGCGCGTGCCCCTCGCTCAGCTCCCCCGACGCGGTCATCTGCTGCACGCGCTCCGGCAGCTTCAGCAGCCGCAACGCGTTGGCCAACGTGCTGCGGTCCTTGCCCACGCGCTTGGCCAGCCGCTCCTGCGTGTAGCCGAACTCCTCGAGCAGCCGGCGGTAGCTGTGCGCCACCTCGATCGCGTTCAGGTCGTCGCGCTGCAGGTTCTCCACCAGCCCCAGCTCGAACGCCTCGTCGTCACCGGTCCGCTCGCGCACGAGCACCGGCACGTCGAGCAGCCCGGCTCGCTGCGCGGCCCGCCAGCGGCGCTCGCCGGCGATGATCTCGTACCCGCCCGAAACCGCCCGGACCAGCAACGGCGAGAGGATTCCCACCTCGCGAACCGACGCGGCCAGCTCCTCCAGGCGCGACTCGTCGAACCGCTGGCGGGGCTGGCCGCCCGTCATCGGACGCAGGCGCTCGATCGGAACCCGCAGCAGCCCCCGCGCCGCGCCCGCGTTCTCCTCGAGACCGGGGATCAGCGCCCCCAGGCCCCGGCCCAGCGCCTGCTTCTTGCGCTCTACGTCCGCCATGACCGCCGATGCACCTCCTGCGCGAGCGCCAGGTAACGCTGGCTCCCCACGGCCTGCACGTCGTGCAGCACCGCGGGCTTCCCGAACGACGGCGCCTCGCCCAGACGAACGTTGCGCGGGATGATCGTGTCGTAGACGAGCTGCGGGAAGTGCGCCCGCACGTCGTCCGCCACCTGCCGCGCCAACGACGTCCGCGCATCGAACATCGTCAACAGGATCCCCTCGATGGTCAGCCCGGGATTCAACGCCTGCTGCACCCGCCCGATCGTCTCCAGCAGCGAGCCCAGCCCCTCCAGCGCGTAGTACTCGCACTGCAACGGCACCAGCACCCCGTCCGCCGCGCACAACGCCCCCAGCGTGAGCAGCCCCAGGGAAGGCGGACAATCGATGAGCACGTAGTCGTAGCGGCCCCGCAGCCCCTCCAGCGCCCTCCCCATGCGGCGCTCCCGCCCCTCCAACTCCACCAGCTCGATCTCCGCCCCCGCCAGCCCCGCCGAAGACGGCATCACGTCCAGGTGCGTCAGCAGCACCGCTCCCCGTACCGAACGCTCCGCCTCCTCCGGCGAGAGCAGCGCATCGTACGTCCCGCTCTCGACCTCGCGCCGCGAAACCCCCAGCCCCGACGTCGCGTTGGCCTGCGGGTCCGCGTCCACCAGCAGCGTCCGACGCTCCGCCAACGCGAACGCCGCGGCGAGATTCACCGCGGTCGTCGTCTTGCCGACCCCTCCCTTCTGGTTGGCGATCGCGATCACCCGTCCCATGCCCTCGACCTCGCGGTCGCGATCCGTACCGCAATCCGGCTGCGGGGTAAAGGGAACGAGCGGTCGAGCGGTCGAGCGGCCGAGCGGCCGAGCGGCCGGACGACCGTGCGCAGCGCTGCCTCCGACGGACGCAAATTTGACCCGCGTTCGAGTCGGTAGGATGATGTAGGTGTAGGTGGACGATGAGCCTACAGGTCGGATGGAGGTGAGAGATGAGGTTGGCGGCGCTCGAACGGGTCATGTCGCGGTGCATGGGGGCCTACGTGATCGACGTCTCCGACGAAGGTTGGACCGTCGCCAGCCTGGAGAACCGTTGGTTCCGGACCGGCGAGGAGCTCGCCCGCAACTACTACGAGACCGAGGACGGAGCGCTGGTGGAACGCCGGAACGGACCCGCGTCCCGCCGCTAGCACGGGGGTCGGGGAGCGAGGAGGGAGGCATGGGCTCGATGCGAGGCTACACGACGTTCGAGGAGTTCGAGCGCGAGGAGCTGCGGCTCAACCGCAACAGCGCCTGGTCGGTCAACGAGCTGGTGGAGGACTTCAGCCTCCAGGAGGAGCTGGATCTGGAGCTGCTCGAGGGGGACCGCGAGCCGCCGTCGGACGACGACGAGGACTGATCGGTCCACACGGCGGCGCAACGTCGCCGCCGCAGAATGACGTCCCCTCCCGGGACGGCGAAGACCCCTGCGAGACCTACCTCCTCGCAGGGGTTTTCTTTTGTCGGGTGCCATCACTGGACGATCGTCGGCGGCGGCGGGCCGGGCACCGGCGCGGGCACCGGCACCGGCACCGGCACGGGCTGCACGGGAACCGGCTGCACCGGCACCGGCGCGGGCTGCACCGGGACCGCCACCGCCTGCCCACCGGCCGGCAAGGGCATCCAGTAGCCGGGGATGTAGCGGACTCGTCCCCCGTCGCGCTCGTACCGTGGCGCAACCCACTCGTGTCCGGCCCGCGACCGGACGAAGGTCCCCGGCAGCCACACCCAACCCTCGGCGCCCCAATCGTAGTGCCCCTGGATCCACACCGCGTCCTCGTACGGAAGCGGCGGCGGAGTCTCGACCTGCGGCGGGGGAGGGGGCTCGCGCGTCACGATCACCGCGCGAGGCGGCGTCCACGCGGGAGCGGTCGCAAGCTGCAGCGTACAGGCGCCTCCCAAGACGATCGCGCAGGCACCCAGGACGGCGATCGTCTTCGGGGAGGCTCCGGCGAGGGTTCGTGGCCCCCTCATCACGCAACTCCCATGCGAACGATCCTGTAGCGCACGATCGCCGATCGTGCAACCCGCGCCGGCTCTACGGCTCGCAGCCCAGCCGCATGCAGCCGAACCTTTCCCGCAGCTTGCGGTGCAGGATCTTCCCGGTGGGCGTCCGGGGCATTTCGGCGTCCGGGATGAAGACGACCTGCTTGGGCACCTTGTAGCCGGCGACGTTCTTCCTGCAGTGGGCGGCGATCTCCGCCTCCGACACCGTCGCGTCCTTCTTGCGCACGACCACCGCGACCACCATCTCGCCCCACTTGTCGTGCGGCGTGCCGATCACCGCGACGTCGAACACCCCCGGCACCTTCGAGATCAACTCCTCCACCTCGCTGGGGAAGACCTTCTCACCCCCGGTGATGATCAGGTTGTTCTTGCGATCGACCAGGAAGTAGTACCCGTCCCCGTCCTGCCGCGCCATGTCCCCGGCGCTGAAGTACTCGCCCGCGAACGACGCCTTCGTCCGCTCCTCGTCCTTGAAGTACTCCGTGAACATCATCGGCCCGCGCGAAAACAGCTCGCCGACCTCCCCCCGCGCCACCGGCCGGCGCTCCTCGTCCAGGATCCGCACCAGGTCCGTCCCGCTCGACTCCCGCCCGATCGACCCCAGCCTCGTGAGCTGCTCGTGCGGGTACAGCGTCGTCACGATCCCCGCTTCGGTCGAGCCGTACCCCTCGTAGAGCTGCACGCCGGGGAACACCTGCAGGATGGCCTTCTTGGTCTCCTGGCGCGCGGGGGCCGACGAACAGAGCAGCTTCTGCACGCACGACGTGTCGTGCTTCTTCCGCGCCGCCTCCGGGAGGTTGACGATCAAGTTGTAGTGCGTCGGCACCAGCGAGCAGAACGTGACGCGGTGCCGGGCGAACGCGGCCAGGAGCTTCTCGGGATCGAAGAACCGCGCCGGGAAGGCGTGGTTGCGCCCGCCGACGTAGGCCACCGCGAACGAGAAGAACGTCGCGTTGACGTGGCAGTACGGCATCACCGTCAGGCACACCTCGCCGGGATGGAAGCGGAAGTCGATGCCGTTGATCAGGTAGAACGCGACGTACGACTCGTGCGAGCGCACGACCCCCTTGGGCTTGCCGGTGGTCCCCGACGTGTAGAGCTGGATCCACGGATCCTCCGGCCGCACCCGCACCGGCGGCTCCGCGTCCTCGCCCGACTCGACCAGCTCCTCGTACCCCCGCCACCCCTCGCGCTTCCCGCCCACCACGAACGCGCGCTCGGCGCCGGCGTGCCGGAAGCCCGCCCGCACCTGGTCGATCAGCGGCACGAACTCGTCGTGTGCCACCAGCACCTTCGCCTCGGCGTGGTCCATGATGTACTCGATCTCCGGACCCACGCAGCGGAAGTTGATCGGTACGACGATCAACCCGGCCTTCGCGCACGCCCAGTAGACCTCGCAGATCTCGATCGAGTTCTCCAGGAACATCGCCACGCGGTCGCCCGGCCGCAGGCCCAGTCCCAGCAGCGCGTTCGCGAGCTTGCGCGTGCGCCGGTCGGTCTGCGGGAACGTGAACGAGCGCGTCTCGTCGGAGAGCGCCACGTTGCTCGGGTACTTCACCGCGTTGACCCGGAGCATCTCGCCGAAGGTCAGCCACGTCGCCGTCATGGGGTGCCTCCTCCGTCGCGGGCGAACAACGCCGCGCCCAGCGCCCCGCAACACTGGGCGAAGGGCGGCACGAGCGGCGGCGTGCCGAGCTTCTGGTCCAGGATCTCGACCAGCATCGGGCTGTGCTCGGCCACGCCGCCCGTGAGCACGATCGGCCCCTCCGCGTGCCCCGTCTCCAGCACGCGCTGCGCCACCGACTCGAACGCCGCGTACGCCAGCTCCGGCAGCCCCGCCCCGGCGCGGATGCGCGAGAGCACCTCCGTCGCCGCGAAGACGGTGCAGTAGCTGCCGATGCGGATCGACCGGTTCTCCGCCTGGCGCGCCAGCAGGTCCAGCTCGCCCAGCCCCACGTCCAGCCGGTGCGCGATCTCCTCGAGGAACGCGCCGGTGCCCGCGGCGCACTTGCGGTTCATGCGGAAACCGAGCTGCCGCCCGTCCGCGGCCAGCCGGATCACCTTGTTGTCCTGGCCCCCTACGTCGATCACCGTGATCGCCATCGGGAAGTGGTGGTACGCCCCGCGCGCGTGGCACGCGATCTCCGTTCGCGTCTGCTGCGCCCCCGGCACGACCGTCCGGCCGAAACCCGTGGACACGATCCGTACGATGCTCGAACGCGGCGCGCCGATCTCGGCGAGCGCCAGGTCCAGCACCGTCTCGGCCGCGGCCACCAGGTCCGCCCCGGAACGACGGACGTGATGGCCCACCAGCCGCCCGTCCTCGGACAGCAGCACCGCCTTCGTCGCGGCCGACCCGACGTCGATGCCGGCGTACAGCCGGCCGGCCGGCGGAGCCTCCGGTGACCGGGGCGGTGCCGTGTCCTCGCTCATCATCCGCCCGCTAGCTGCTCCACGAACGCCTCGAACTGCGTCTTCACCTGCTCGTCGGAGTAGCACCGCAGATCGTTCAGGTCGCCGTTGAACGCCACGAACGGCCGGCCCAGCGCCTGCGACAGCCGCTCCGGCATCCCGTAGCGGTTGTTCGAGTTGTTCGGGCAGGTCTTCGCGTCGTGCCAGATGATCCCGTCCGCCGAGAACTGCTCGCACATCCGCCGGATGTAGCGCTCCTTGTACTGGTCGTCGCGCACGATGAACAACTCGGTGTACGCCCGCGCCATCGACTCGAACGGCTCCGCCGGATCCAGCGCGTCGAAGATCCATGACGAGCAGTACGTCGAGGCCACGACGCAGGTCTTGAGCCCCAGGAACTGCACCGCCATCTCGCGCAGGCGGCCCCAGACCGGCATCCCGTCCCAGTACAGCCGGTGACGCTCGCCGTCGACCGCCGCCACCTTGCCGTCGATGCGGCCCCGCAGCTCCTGCAGCAGCGCGCGGTAGTACTCGTTGGCCACCGGCAGGCCCCGCAGCACCACCGCCGGCCCCATGTGGATCGTCCCGTCGAAGAACGTCAGCGGGCTCGGCTTGTGCGCCGCCGTCTCCAGCGTCTCGCGCCACAGCCGGCTCGTCTCCCGCGACTCCTTCACCACCTCGCGGAAGCGGTCCAGGTCCAGCTTGCGCCCCGCGATCCGCTCCAGCTCCGGCACCATCGCCCGGAGCTGCCCGGCGATCGAGTCCACGTGCTCCTTCGTCACGTCGCCCACCCCGCGGAAGCTCTCGACGCCCACCAGCGGCACGTTCCACTTGCGGGCGTAGAAGGCGAACCAGTCCTTCACGTCGCGGCACTGGTTGGTGTTGTAGACCAGCACGTGCGGCTTCGGGATCCCCGTCAGCCCGTAGGCGTCCTGCAACGGCGTCTTCCCGGCCAGGTGCGCGCCGACGTCGGCCGTGAGGTACGAGCAGATGTCCGGCGAGTAGCCGATCGCGTTGGCCTTCGGGATGTGATCCGTCGCCGTCCGCGTCGCGCCCAGCATCGCGGCGTGGTTCTCCGGGAAGTACACGGTGAAGCCCATCGCGTGCAGCAGCTCCGCCGGCCCCACGCTCGTGCACCACGCCAGCTTCTTCCCGGCCTCGCGCGAGGCCGCATCCGCCTCGCGGAAGTGGTCCGCCATGATGCGCTTCATCATCTTCGCCGTCTCGATCGGCTTCGGCTTCGCGTCCGGCATGCCCGTCGCCTCCTTCCCCGCCCACTGCCCCCGGGTACACCCCCGCCAACGAGCCGCGCCGACGCTAACAACGCCGCGAAGAGGGCGTCAAGGCAGAACGTTGCCGGCCGGGAAAATCAGTACGGCGTGTCGGGCTCGGGAGGCGGGGGCGGAGTCGCGGGCTGCGGGGGGCGCGGCCGGGGCGGCCGCGGAGCCGGCTGCGCGGCCGCCTGCGGCGGAGGAGGCGGGGGAGCGACCACGGGGGGCGGAGGCGCGGGCTGCATCGCGGCCGCCGGTCCCGGCGGCGTCGGCATCGGAGCGACCGGCGCCGTGGGGCGCGGCGACGGAGCGCCGCACCCGCCGCCGCCGCCACCGCCCTGCGGCTGCTGCGGATCGGCCGAATCGGGGATCGTCGGCGTCGTGCGGCCCAGCAGCGCGTCGATCCACTTGCCGAACCACGTCGGCGGGACCGCCCCCGGCATGTGCCGCCCGTTGACGAACGGGCTCGGCGTCCCCGCCGCACCCGCCGCCTGGCCGGCCGCCTTGTCCGCGTCGAGCTGCGCCTGCGCCTCGGGACCCGCCATGTCCGTGTGGAAACGGTTCAGGTCGAGACCGGGGACCATCCCGGCGAACTTGTCGATCAGCACCTTGCACTGGTCGGGCGATTCGTAGCACGTCCGCAGCTCGCCCTGGTTGTCGAAGAACAGCTTGTGCAGCTCCTCGAACTTGCCCTGCATGTTCGCCGCCAGCGCCGCCAACGACAGGATCGTCGCCGGCTCGTGCACGATCCAGTTCTTGAACACGATCCGGACGTCCTCGGGATAGAACTTCTGGATCACGTCGAGCGTCGCCTGGACCTTCTTGCAGAACGGGCAGAGGTACTCGCAAAACAGCACGACCTGGACCTTCGCGTTCGCCGGACCGCGCGTCGGGTTGAACGGGTCGACCCTGACCTGCTTCGCCTCCGACTCGGGCGGCAACGGCGGCGCCTCGCGCTTGACCGGCGGCCCACCCGCCTGCTGCCCGGGCCGCACCTGCATTCCCGCGCGGACCGCGGCGCCGGCCGCCATCGGCCGCGTCACGATCTGCCGCGCCAGCACCTCGCAACGCGCCCGCGGCGCCAGGAGCGCCGTCTTCGCCTCGTCCAGCTTCTGCTCCACGACCTGCGTCAGCCGCGCGTCGACCTCCTCGGGCCGTACCATCGCGCCGTTGACCCAGAACACGGGCAGCGGCCCGCGGATGCCGAGGTCCATCGCCAGCGCCGCGCCCGCGTCGACCTGGTCCAGCACCGGACGCGAGTTCATCTGCCCGCGGAACGCGTTGAGGTCGATGCCGATCTGCTGCGCGTACTGCTCCAGGTCGGGCGCCGTGAACTTGCCGCCCGCCGCCATCGCGCGCTCGGCGTACTCCCAGAACTTGCCCTGCTGGTTCGCCGCCAGCGAGGCCTGCGCGGCCGCCCGCCACATCGGCGGCGGCACCGGCTGCCCGGGCTGCACCGCCGGCGGAGCACCCTCCACCTGCACGAAGTACAGCGCGACGTCCGCGCCGAAGCGGTTCAGGATCTCGTCCACCTTCGCCGCCGCCTTCGCACAGTCCGCGCACTCCAGGTTCGCGAACTCCACGATCGCCACCAGCGGATCCGACGAACCCTTGTGCGGGGCGTTGCCGACCGGCAACCCGCCCTTCCTGAGCTCGTCCGTGCACGCCGTCGGCATGCCGGTCGTCGCCGCCGCAAACTCGGATTCGGCTCCGCCGTGGCCCCCGACGGCGCCCTCCTCCTCCACGCCGCCACGCGCCCGCGCCCGCGGCGTCGGCTCGCTGCGGCACGCCAACGCCGCCACCGCCAGCGCCAGAAGGGCGACGCCCCAGCGCCGCCAACCGCTCGTCCTGCTTCGCTGCATCATCGTCCTTGCTCCTTGTCTCCCCGCTCTACTGCCCGCAGCCCGCCTGCTGTCCCTGCTGTTGCGGGTCCTCCGAAGCCGGAATGGTCGGCGTGCTGCGGCCGAGAATCTGGTCCATCCACTTGCCGAAGAACGTCGGCGGCACCGCGCCCGGCGCCTTGCGCCCGTTGACGAACGGGCTCGGCGTCCCCTGCGCCCCCGCCGCCTGCCCGGCCGCATGGTCGGCGTCCAGCCGCGACTGGACCTCGGGACCTTCCATGTCCGCGTGGAGGCGGTTGAGGTCGAGCCCCGGGACCATGCCGGCGAACTTGTCGATCTGCACCCTGCAGTCGTCCTGCGACTCGTAGCACACCCGGATCTCGCCCTGGTTGTCGAAGAACAGCTTGTGCAGCTCCTCGAACTTGCCCTGCAGCCCCGCCGCCAGCACCGCCTTCGACAGGATCGTCGCCGGCTCGTGCACGATCCAGTTGCGGAAGACGATCCGCACGTCGTTGCCGTAGTACTTCTGCAGCACGTCCAGCGTCGGCTGGATCTTCTTGCAGAACGGGCAGAGGTACTCGCAGAACAGCACGATCTGCACCTTCGCGTTGGCCGGACCACGCGACGGATTCCACGGCTCGACCTTGACGTCGACGGACTCGGCCGGCAGCGGCGGCGCCTCGCGCGACTTCTGCGGCCCCGCCGCCTGTCGCTCGCCCCCGCCCTCCGCACCTGCGCCGGACGAAGGCATGCGGTCGACCGGCGGCTTGCCGTCCAGCGCCCGCTGCACCATCCCGGCCAACGCGCCCGGACCGAAGTTCATGACCATCGCGTCGTTGATCACGACCGTGGGAGTGCCGCCGACGCCGATACTCTTGCCCAGCGCGACGCTCGCGTCGACCGCCGGCTTGAACTTGTGCGTGTCCAGCGCCGCGCGGAAGGCGTTCATGTCCAGCCCGAGCTGCTGCGCGTAGGACTCGAGGTCCGACCGCGACTGGCTCCCCATGTGGCCGAAGAGGATGTCGTGGTACTCCCAGAACTTGCCCTGCTCGTTCGCCGCCAGCGCCGCCTCCGCCGACAGGTCGGCCCCCTTGTGCATCTCCAGCGGGAACGTGCGGTACACGATCTGCACCCGGTCGCCGAACTTCCGCGACAACCCCGCGAACGCTGGCGCCATCTGCCCGCAGAAGCCGCACATGAAGTCCGAGAAGATCACGACCTTGACCTTCGCCGAATCGGGCCCCTTGGCGGGCGGGTCGCCCTCCGTCGCCAGCTTCGCCGCCTTCGCGCGGTCGATCTTGTGCATGATCGGGGCGTTGTCGCCGCCCCCGCCCGCGTTCCTCTTCGCCGGTCCGGCGAAGACCTTGCCGACGATGAAGCCGGCCAGCGCGGCGATGATCACCGCCACGATCGCCCCGCTCAAGGGGACGGCCTTCGGTTCGTAACTGCCGGCACCCTGTGCCATTGTTTCCCTCTCCTTGCCCGGGGCTGCCCCCCGAGCGAACGACACCCGGCGCGGTATCTAGCGTGCCCGGGGGCGCAGGTCAAGCCTCACGCCCCTGCGCAACACGCGGGCCTCACGGGCTATTCCCGCTCCCCGGACCCCCACAGCGACGCGAAGCGCCGGGCCACCTCGCCCGCGTCCGGCGCCACCCACTCCACCCCGCGCTCGGAACGCAACCAGGTCGCCTGGCGCTTCGCATAGTGCGCCGTGTCCCGCGCGATCGCCTCCGCCAGCCCTTCCTCCGCCCGCTCGCCCAGCACGCAGCGCACCGGCTCGCGATACCCGAACCCGCGCAACGGCCGGAGATCCGGCGAATACCCGTTCCGCAACAGCCCCCGCACCTCGTCCACCAACCCCCCCGCGACCATCGCTTCCGCTCGCCGCAGGATCCGCACCCGCAGCTCCTCGCGCGGCAGCTCCAGGGCGAGAATCCTGTGCGGATAACGCGCCCGCGCGAACCGGTGCTCGCCCTGCAGCTCCGAGATCGGCCGCCCCGTGGACTCGATCACCTCGAGCGCCCGGACCAGCCGGAACCGGTCGGAGACGTGGATGCGACGCGCCGCCGCAGGGTCGAGATCCGCGAGCCGCGAGTGCAACGCGATGTTCCCGCCTGCCTCGGCCTCCGCCTCCAGCCGCCGCCGCCGCTCCGGGTCCGCCCCGGGGACGTCCGCCAGCCCGTAAAGCAGGATCCGCAGGTACAGCCCCGTGCCGCCCACCACCAGCACCCGCCGGCCCGACGCGTGGATCCGCGCGATCGCCGCGTCCGCCAGCTCCTGGAACCGCACCGTGTCGAACGCCTCCGCCGGATCGGCGACGTCCAGCAGATGGTGCGGCACCCGCGCCCGCTCCTCCGCCGTAGGCTTCGCCGTGCCGATGTCGAGGCGCCGGTAGACTTGCATCGAGTCCGCCGACACGACCTCCGCCCCGAACCGCTCCGCCAGCTCGATCGCCAAACCCGTCTTGCCCGAAGCCGTCGGCCCCGTGAGCACGGCCAACGGGATCGGATGGCTCGGCAGGTCGATCACGAGGCACATCGTGGCGGGCGCGTCCGCCGGCGTCAACTGCTCCGCTTCGCGCGCCCGTTTCCAGAGCGGAAGGAAACCACCGATGGAACACCGATGGACACCGATGCAGGGGGAGGGCGATGAACGCACGCCCCCGACGCCCGCTCGTCCGCTCGCCCCTCTCGGCCCTGTCGACTCCGTCCCGCGTTTGGTGCTAGGAAGATCCCCCGCGCCGTCCGTCTCCGTCCGAGAGGCGGGGAGACGGGCGGCGCACGCCGGAGTGGTGGAATTGGCAGACACGCGGGACTCAAAATCCCGTGAGCTAACGCTTGTGAGGGTTCGAGTCCCTCCTCCGGCACGGAACAGGCCTCACGACGGAACGACGAATTCCGCGCGCGGCCTTGAACCGACCCGGCGATTCTGCTAGATAGGTGCGTCGCGCGGGTTGCATCCGAAGCGCCTGCGCTTCGCGGCAGCGCGATGTCGAACTGGAGGTCGGGATGGCGGGGCCGGATACGGTGATCTTCGAAGAGGAATTCACAAAGATCAACGCGGTCTGCGACCGGCTGCGCGGCGAGGCCAACGCGCTCGTCGTGTTCATCGTCGACAAGAACGGTCAGCTCATCTCCGCCTCCGGCGAGACCGAGCACCTGGACACCACGTCGCTCGCCTCCCTCACCGCCGGCAACGTCGCCGCCACGGGCGGCATCGCCAAACTCCTCAAGGAGAAGGAGTTCGCCACCCAGTTCCACGAGGGCGAGAAGGCGAACATCCACATCCAGATCGTCGGGCAGCGCGTCATCCTCGTCGTCATCTTCGACACCCGCAGCTCGCTGGGCCTTGTCCGCCTCCGCGTCCGCAAGGCCGCCGAAGAGCTCAACAAGGTTTTCGACTCCCTGGTCGAGAAAGCCAAGAAGCCGGGTGCCATGAGCGTGCTCGAGGAGATCACCGACGAGGACATCGAGAACCTGTTCAACGAGTAGGTCTGGCAGATGTCCTTCATCAACTACTCGAGCCGCGAGATCAACTGCAAGATCGTCTACTACGGCCCCGGCCTGTGCGGCAAGACCACCAACCTCAAGTACATCTTCGGCAACACCGCCCCCGACGCCAAGGGCAAGATGATCTCCCTCGCCACCGAAACCGATCGCACCCTCTTCTTCGATTTCCTCCCCCTCTCCCTCGGCGAGATCCAAGGCTTCCGCACCCGCTTCCACCTCTATACCGTCCCCGGACAGGTCTTCTACAACGCCAGCCGCAAGCTGATCCTCAAGGGCGTCGACGGCGTCGTCTTCGTCGCCGACTCCCAGATCGATCGCATGGAAGCCAACATCGAGTCCCTCGACAACCTCCGCGAAAACCTCGCCGACCAGGGCTATGACCTCGATCGCATCCCCTACGTCGTCCAGTACAACAAACGCGACCTCCCCGAGATCGCCCCCGTCGAGGAATTGCGCTCCCTCCTCAACCCCGGCGGCGTCCCCGAGTTCGAAGGCGAAGCCACCAATGGCCGCGGCGTCTTCGCCACCCTCAAAGCGATCGCCAAACTCGTCTTCATGGAGCTCAAACGCTCCCGCAGTACTTGACCCGGGGCGGGTAGCTATTAGCTGGTCGCTCGTAGCGGGTCGCTCGTGGTCGGATCCGTCCCAGCCACCGCCCACCAGCCACCAGCCACCAGCCACCAGCCACCAGCCACCAGCGCCCCCCCTCCCCGCGCCTTTCTTTGACTCCTGAGCGATGTGGGATATAGTACGTCCAGGTAGGCCCCAACGGGGCCGGGAGGTCAGCATGGGTGCCAGGCCGATCGTCGACCGTCGTCGCCATCGCGTCTACCTGACCAGGAACACCGAGTACCACACGCGGGACAACCGGTGCGTCGCTGTCAAGGACCGCACCACCGGGCTGTGGATCTGGGAACACCGCGCCCTGTGGGCCCGCGTCCTGGGCGGACTGTCGTTCCAGAACGGAGGCATCCGCCCTACCCCGGGCGTCCCGAACCTCGGCGAGTCCCTCTACCTGCACCGCTCGGACGGCGAGGACCTCGTCACGTCCCAGCTCGAGGACATCCTCCGCCCCGATCAGCAGGAGGTCGGCTCGTACCCGGCGTTCGCGGCGTAGCTGAACGCGGGCCGCGCCGTGGCCTCAAGTTCCCGTCCCCCCGGGTCGCCCGCGCAGGCCCTGCCGCATCAGGTCGCGGAACGTCGAGCGCGGGACGCCGGCCGCACGCGCCGCGGCCGAGACGTTCCCGGCGTGCGTTTCCAGGAGTTCCTCCACGTCCACTCGGCGCTCCGCGGGCGCCTCGAGCAACGCGTCGCCGCTCATCGCTCGCCGCACCGCCGCCTCGCCGATCTCCCCCTCGACCGCCGTCGCGACGCACCGCAGCAGCACGTTGCGCAGCTCACGGACGTTGCCCGGCCAAGAGTGCCCCCGCAGCGCCGCCAACGCCCGCTCCGTCGCCCGGCACGGAACGCCCCCGCCCGCCGCACCGGCCAGGATCGCCTCGACCAGCGGCGCGATGTCGCCCGGGCGCTCGCGCAACGGCGGGATGTGCACCACGAACACGGCGAGCCGATGCCACAAGTCGAGGCGGAAGCGGCCGGCGCGGACGGCCGCGATCAGGTCGCGGTTGGTGGCCGCGACGACGCGCACATCGATCTCGATCGGCCGCTCCCCCCCGACCGGCAGGACACGCGACTCCTCCAGCACGCGCAGGAGCTTGGCCTGGATCTCGGGCGCCGTTTCGCCGACCTCGTCCAGCAGCAGCGTCCCCCCGCTCGCCCGCTCGAATGCCCCGCGGTGCGGCTCCACGGCGCCCGTGAACGCCCCGCGGCGGTGGCCGAACAACACCGACTCGGCCAGCTCGCGCGGCAGCGCCGCCGCGTTCACCGCCACGAACGGCCCTTGCCGGCGCGGCCCCAGCTCGTGCAGGCGCCGGGCCAGCACCTCCTTGCCGCTGCCCGTCTCGCCCAGCAGCACGCACGGCTCGGCCGACCGGGCCGCGATTCCCAACGCCTCCAGCGCGCCACCCAGGCCCGGCGGGAAGACGGGCCGCGGAGCCGCCCGCCGCGCTCCGGCGGCCGGCGCGCCCCGGGAGTCGAGCACCTCGATCGCGAACGAACCGAGCCGCAAGGCGGCGCCGGCCTCGAGGCCCGCCAGCCAGATGCGGCGACCGTCGAGCCAGCAGCCGTTGAGGCTCGCCAGGTCCTCCAGCACGGCGCCGTCCGCATCGGTCACGATGCGCGCGTGGCGCGAGCTGACCGACGCCTCGGGCACGACGAGGTCGCAGGCGGGATGTCTTCCCAGCACCGTCTCGCCGTGCCCCAACCGGTGCAGCTCGGGCCTGCCGTCGTGGTCGAGCCAGCGCAACGCGACGGCGGCCGCCGGCGGGAGGTCGGCCCCGCCCAGCGGACGAGTGCGGTCGCGTGGCGGCGCGTCGTCCGTCGGTTCCGCACGACGCTCGGACGCGATCGACAGCACGTAGGGTCCGAGCCGCACGGCCGTCCCGGGCTCGAGGGCGACGGCGGAGACGGGCTCGCCCGACTCCAGCCGCAGCTCGCCGCCGCGGCCGACCGCCCACCAGCGGCGCCGCCGGCGGCGCAGGACGAGGTGGTAGGGGCGAACGTCCGCGCCGCGCAGGCGCAGGCCGTTGCCGGGAGCCGAGCCGACCTCGAGGCCGCCCAGGCCCAGCGGGACGGCGGCCAGCTCGTTGCCCTCGCGTTCCAGCAGCAGATGGTCCATCGAACCGATCCTCCGCCGTCCGGAATCGCGGGCGGAGGGCCGATCGTTGCGTGGTGCGGCAATCCGAACCGCGGGCTTCAGCCCGCGGCCGGCCCGACCGGCTCAGCCGCGCCCTGCAGGGCGCGGTTCGGAAGGGGAGGGCGTCGCCCGCAGAGGGTCAGGATTCCTTGAGCTCGCGCAGGCCCAGGTCGCGCATCTTGACCTGGAGCGACTTGCGCGAGATGCGCAGCAGCTTCGCGGCGCGCGTGACGTTGTGGTCGCAGAGCTTGAGCGCCTTGTCGATCAGGTCCCGCTCCACCCGCTCCGCCGCCGCCCGCACCCGCGACTTGAGCGCCATCGGATCGGCCTGCGCCGCGTCGGGCGAGCCGCCGCCCGCCCCGCGCAGCTCGTCGGGCAGCTCCGCCGGCGCGATCAGCGCCCCGTCCGCGAACAGCACGCACCGCTCGACCAGGTTCTCCAGCTCGCGGACGTTGCCCGGCCAGTGGTAGCGGCGCAGCGCCGCCATCGCCTCCGGCTCGAACCCCTCGATCCGCCGCCCCAGCCGCTCGTTGAACCGCTCCACGAAGTGCGCGCACAGCAACGGCAGGTCCTCCGGCCTCTCGCGCAGCGGCGGCAGCCGGATGTGCACCACGTTCAGCCGGTAGTACAGGTCCTCGCGGAACGTGCCCTCGGCGACCGAGCGCTGCAGGTCCTTGTTGGTCGCCGTGATCAGGCGCACGTTGACCCGCAACGTGCGCAGCCCGCCCACCCGCTCGAACTCGTGCTCCTGGATCGCACGCAGGAGCTTGACCTGCATCTCCAGCGGGATCTCGCCGATCTCGTCCAGGAACAGCGTCCCGCCGTCGGCCAGCTCGAACCGGCCCGGCTTGCTCGTCACCGCGCCGGTGAACGCACCCTTCTCGTAGCCGAAGAACTCGCTCTCGATCAGCTCCCGCGGGATCGCCGCGCAGTTGACGCGGATGTACGGCTGCCGCGACAGCTTGCTCTCGGCATGCAGCGCCCGCGCGACCAGCTCCTTCCCCGTGCCGCTCTCCCCCGTGAGCAGGACCGTCGTCGGCGAGCCGGCGACCTTCTCGATCAGCGCGTACACCGCCTGCATCTGCGCGGAGGCGCCGATGATGCGGTGCCGTCGCGTCTCCCCCGCGGCGCCCGCACCGCCCGGCTCGAGCGCGTCGAGGCGCGCGCTGCGCATCGCCTTGCGCGCCACCGCCAACAGCTCGTCCTTCTCGAACGGCTTGGTGATGAAGTCGAACGCCCCCAGCTTCATCGCCTCGACCGCCGTGTCCACCGTCCCGTGCGCCGTCAGCACGATGAACGGCAGGTCGGGATCCCGCCCGTTCACCCGCTTGAGCAGCTCCAGCCCGTCCATGTGCGGCATCCGCAGGTCCGCGATGATCACGTGCACCACGTTCTCGTCCATCACCCGCAGCGCCTCGACGCCGTCCGACGCCTGCAGCACCTCGCACGATTCGCGCTCCAGGAGCGCCGCCAGCACCCGCCGCATGTTCGGCTCGTCGTCCACGACCAGGACCTGTGGCCGCTCCGCCATACCCCAGCCTCTCACCCCCCCCCGCTCCCGCCGTCCCCCCGCTCCCTCCCCCTTCTGCCAGCCCCCGACCCCGCCCTGAGCGTGTCGAAGGGCCCCCGACCCCCGATCCCCCAACCCGATCGACCTACTGTCCCATGCAGCGATCGTCCAGGCGATGCCCCGGGCTGAGCGGATCCGGCTCCCGCGGCTTGTCGCCCGCCAGACCCGAACAGTAGAACACGAAGACCTCGC
This sequence comes from Deltaproteobacteria bacterium, assembly GCA_016218815.1. Lineage (GTDB taxonomy): Bacteria > Myxococcota_A > Polyangia > DRWM01 > JAAZOP01 > JAAZOP01. The sequence goes on along the minus strand of JACRCX010000159.1, from coordinate 28,765 downwards.
CGGAGCCGGCCGAACCCACGAACGGCTCGGGCCGCCCCCGGACCGGCGCCACCGCGATCGACGTCCCCATCCGCGCCCCGGATTCCGGCGAGGCGTCGAACAGCGCCCCCGTGCGCTCCCAGCCTGTCCCGTCGTTCTCGAAGATGTGCACCGCACCGGCGCGCCCGGCCCCGGCGACCGTCGCGCCGGGATCGCCCACCAGCAGCTCGTCGCGGCCGTCGAGGTTGATGTCGCCCGCGGCCAGGGCCGCGCCGAACTCGTCCGAACAGGCGACGCCGAACTCGTCCGAGGTCGGGCAGACGAGCGGCGCGCCCGCCGGCGCGTCGAATCCGCACGGGGTCGGGTCCCCACCCAGGCCCGCCAGCGCCTCGATCGCCGCCCCGTCCGCGATGCGCACGTCGGGCACGCCGGAACGGTAGACCAGCTCGTCGTTGCCGTCGCCGTCGAAATCGTGCGCGAGCAGGGCCGAGCCTAGCGGCGACTGCGGCACGTCCTCCAGGCAGGCCGCCGCGCGGAACATGTCCGGATCGGCGGACAGCGGATCCGTGCGCAGGAGCACGATGCGCGACGGCCGCGGGTCGACCTGGCCGACGGTCGAGGCGCCGACGGCGAGGTAGCCCTGGTCGTCCGCGGTCGCCCCACCGGCCAGCACCAGTCCGAAGGAGTCGGTGTTGACCCCGGCCACCGCGGTGGTCGCGAACGTCGTGGCGGGGGCGAGGGGACCATCCGAGACCCACACGGCGCCGACGGCGCCGACGGCCACCAGCGGCCCGCCGGACGCGGGCACCAGCGCCAGCGCGCGCCCGAAATGGGCGGACCCCGTCGACCCGCGGTCCAGTCCGAAGGTCCGCTCGGTCTGCGGACAGAGCACCGCCACGCGGCCCGCGTCGAATTCCGCCGCGAGCGGCTGGCCGACCAGGAGCGCCCCCGCGCAGTCCACCGGGTCGCCGGGGAACCGGAACGAAGGGATCCACAGCAGCGCCGCGCCCGTGCCGGAATCCTCGCACGTGCCCCAGGTCTCCGGGTCGACGTCGTCGACGGGGTCGCCGAGCGGCGAGCAGAGCCCCAGCAGGTGCGGGTCGGACTGGAGGCCGTCGCTCGTCGCCCAGTGGTACGTCTCGGTCGCGGAGCCGAGCCCGGCCGAGGCCGCGACCAGCGTCGTCGGGCCGCCGTCCGCTCCCAGATCCTCCTCCGCTGCCGCGACGACGGCCCCGAACCCCGAGCGCTGGTAGCCCGACGGTGGCCCGAACGACTGCACGGGCGTCCCCTCGTCCTGGGTCCAGAACTCCGTCACCAGCGTGCACCCGGCCGCGGCCAGCGCGACCACCACGAGAAACCGTCGTGCGCGCGCCATCAGAACCGCACCTCCAGGCCGAGGCCCAGGCCCGTCGGGCCGGCCGTCGGCGTCACCTCGACCGCGGGCTCCGGCTCCGCATCCCCGGACGGCGTCCACCCGTCGATGTTCGAGAAGTCCACCGGCTCGTCCTCGCGCCCCTCCGACGGCGGCAGCGGGTCCCGGAAGAGATAGTAGAACCCGAGCCCGGTCATCACCGCCCCCACCACGAACGCGCTGTCCGCCCCCACCGACCACAGCAGGCCCTCCAGGATGCGCGGGTCGTTGTTGTCCAGCCGACCGGAGCTCCGGTCCCGCTCCACGCCGTCCTGGATGTCGAGCGCGACGCCGCCGAACGCCCCGCCGGCGGCGATGCAGGCCGCCGCCACCCCGAAGCTCACCCACGCCGAAACGCGCGACGGGGACGGATTCAGCCGCACGAGCAGCCGCGTCCGCTGCCCCTGGCCGACCTCGACCTCCTCCGAATACTCCTTCATGTCCTCGGACAGGACCGTCACGCGGTGCGGTCCCGCCGGGAGCGTCTCGCGCGTCCCGAAGACCCCCGCGCCGAATCCCGGATCGGCGCGCGCGAGCACGGCGGCACCGCCGTCGATCGAGATGGCCGCCGCCTCGACGTTCGTCAGCACCTCCAGCTCGCCGTACGACACCCGCTCGAGCCGGATGGTGACGTCGTTCGCGGCACCCATCGCGACCTGGACCGTCTGCTGCACCGTCTCGAAGCCGGCGAGCTTCACCCAGATCGCGTGCTCGCCCACCGGCACCGTGTCCTGCCACGGCGTGACCCGCGCCGCGCCCTCCTCCTCGCTGTCGACGAAGATCCGCGCCCCGGGCTGGTCGGCGACGATGCGCAGGAAGCCCAGGAACTCCCCCTGTCCCAGGCGGTAGAAGTAGCCGTAGACGCCGCCCGCGCGGATCTGCACCTCCGTCCGCTCGGCCTCGAACTCCGGGTGCTCGATGCGCAATACGTACGAGCCCGCCGAGAGAGCGCGCGTCATCGGGGAAGTCCCCTCGGCCGCCACCGTCCCCTCCGACGTCTCGATCACCACGCGCGCCCCCTCCGGGACGGTCTGCACGTTGAGCATCGACTTCATCCGCCGCCGGGACTCGTCGGCCGTTTCGTGCGTGATCACCACCACGGGCGGGGGCGTCCCTTCCGGAACGGGCGGCGCGGCCGCCAGCGAGGCCTCGATCTCGCGCACCTTGTCCGCGATCGCCGCCACGTCCGGCGCGTTCGGTTCCATCTCCAGGTAGCGCCGCAGGTAGCGCACCGCGTTGGCCGCGTCCCCCCCCTGCATGTAGCAGAGGCCGACGTTGAACACGAACGCCGACGACTCGTGCACCCCGTTCGCCGCCAGGAACTCCTGCGCCGCCTCCACGTACCGGCCCTGCCCGTACAGGTCCTGCCCCATCTCCATGTGCCGGCGCGCCTCGTCCACCGCGGCCGACTCGGACCCCGCTTCGGCCCGCGCCATGCCCGCGACCGACGCGAAGACCGACAGCAACGCGACCCGGCCCGTCCAGCGCACGTTCATCCCTGACCTCGCCATGCTCCCGCGGCCGGCACGCGCCCTTCGCGCCCGCAGCCGCGCGGAATCGAACACATCCTATGAAGGGAACGCCCCCCAGGCAAGCTATGGATGCGACAGGCCGTCCGGCTGGCGCAGGTGGAACGGGTCGGCGTCGCGCGACGGGGCCGTGCCGCCGTCACGCACCGGCGTGACGGGACGGCGCAACGTCATCGACACCCGCCGCGTCTCCACCCGGATCGGGAACCGATCGTCACCGGTCCACCCCGGGTCCTTCTCCGCGTGCAACGACAGCGTCGCGCCGGCCCGCGACTCGACAGGGCAGGGCGTCCGCGGGCAGAGCAGCCTCCCCCGGCTGTCGTACAACCGCGCCCCCGTCGGCTCCGTCCGCACCTCGACCGTCACCGTCTCCGCACTCGACCCCGCTCCCGCGTCCGCGCCGGGTTCGTCCCCGCCGTCCGGTTCGGTCTTCGTCTCCTCCGCGACGGCCTCCCCCTCGCCGGCGTCCGGCCCCGCGTCCGGCCCCGTCTCGGCCGTCGTGTCGGGCTGTCCGCCGCCCGTCTCCGCCCCCGCCGTCTCGGCCGTCTCCGACCCCGCCTCCGCGGTCCCCGGCGCCGTCGCGTCGGGCAGGGGATGCGCCGCCCCGACCGCCTCGACCCGCGCGATCCACCCTGCATCGAACGGCTCCGGCGGTCGCGCGGGCGCCTCGCCGCCGAGCCACCCGCCCTGCCACAGGACGATGGTCGCTGCGGCGCCGCCGCCGAGCACCAGGAGCAGGACAAGCGCGATCCACCACCCGCGCCGCGAACCGGGTCGCGTGGGGGCGCCGACTGCCGCCGGCGGCTGGCTCACCGAAGGGGCTCGCGAATCCCGCGGGGAAAGGGCCAGCCGCTGCCCGGTGATCGGCAGCGTCGAGGATCGCGCCTCCACGCTCTCCCCGGCGAACGCGCGCTGCAGGTCCTCCTGCATCTCGAGCATCGTCGCGTACCGCTCGTCGCGGTCCTTCGCCATCGCCTTCATCACGACGGACTCGACCGAGCGCGGCACGTGCACGTCCGGCGCGACCACGGAGAGCGGCCTGGCCTCGCTGAACAGGTGCTGGGTCAGGATCGCGACGAACGAGTCGCCCGTGAACGGCACGCGGCCGCTCAGCATCTCGTAGAGCATGACCCCGGCCGCGTAGACGTCGACGCGGTGGTCGAGCGTCTGGCCGCGGGCCTGCTCGGGCGCCATGTACTCCGGCGTGCCGAAGATCACGCCGCTCTGCGTCAGCCGCCGGCCCTCGGAATCGACGGTCGTCATCTTCGCGATGCCGAAGTCGAGCACCTTGACCACGTCGGGACGCTCGTCCTTCTGCACCAGGAAGACGTTCTCGGGCTTGAGGTCGCGGTGGATGATCCCCTTCTGGTGGGCGGCGTGCAGCGCGCGGCACATCTGCCCCATCACGTGCACCGCGCGCGGCAGCGCCAGCCGACCCTCCCGCTGCAGCACGTCCGCCAGATCCTCGCCCCGCAACAGCTCCATCGCGAAGAAGATGCCGCCCTGCTCGGTCTCGCCGAAGTCGGAGACGTCGATGATGTTCTCGTGCCCGATGATCGACGCGCTGCGCGCCTCCTGCTTGAACCGCTCGATCAGATCCGACTTGCGCGTGAAGTCCTCGCGCAACACCTTGAGCGCCACGTGCTTGCCCAGCGCCACGTGCTCGGCCTCGTACACTACCCCCATCCCGCCCTCGCCGATGCGCCGCACGATCTTGTACCGCCCCGCGAGGACCGCCCCGATCATCGTGTCGATGAAGCCCGACGGCTCCGGCTCCTTGGCCGGCGCCGCGACCAGCGGCGTCCCGTCCGTGGGACAAGCCGTGACGTCGTCGGCGGCCTGCTGGCCGCACTTCGGGCACACGCGCATCGCACGGAACGTAGCATCCGCGTTCCGCGAGGGTCAAATGAAGCCGCGTCATCGCCCGCACGCAGATGGCTTGTGGTCCGGGAATGCGATACCCTGATGACGGGTCGGACACGGAGGACGCTGGATGTCGCGCGGACGTTTCGTCGGTCTCATCGTCGCCACGGGTGCTCTCGCCGTCGGGGTCGTCGCCTGCGACCCGGGGCCCAGTCGCCTGTTGGGTCCGGACGGGGGGCTGCCGTATGAGTGGATTCCCTGGCCTGCGCACCGTCCCGTCGTGCGGGTCGACGTGGCCGTCCTGGTGGACAACTCGGGCTCCATGTCCCAGGAGCAGTCGGCCCTCTCCCTCCGGTTCCCCGAGCTGATCGCTGAGCTGGTCGACCCCGCGGACGACGACGGCGACACGTTCGCCGATCATCTGCCCGTCGATGACCTCAACATCGGCGTCATCTCGTCGGACATGGGCACTGCCGGGTACCGGGTGTCGACGTGCAGCATTTCCGACGTCGGCGACAACGGGTGCTTCCGCAACACGCCCAGCCCCGCGGTGCTGGACTGCGAGACCAGCTACCCGCCCTTCCTCTCGCGCGACGAACTCAACGCCTTCGACTACGACGCCGCCACCATGGCGCACGATTTCACGTGCATCGCGACCCTGGGCACGCAGGGCTGCGGCTTCGAGCAGCCGCTCAAGGCGATGCGGGCCGCCACGTCGACCAACCCGGATACCGGCATCTGCAATCGCGGCTTCCTGCGCCCCGACGCCCTGCTCGCGCTCATCTGGGTCACGGACGAGGACGACTGCTCGGTCCGTCCCGACCACACCGAGATGTTCGACCCGACTCGCGACGACCTCGGCCACCTCAATACTCGCTGCTTCCTGCATGCCGACTTCGTCGAGTCGGTGCCCGACTATGTCGACGCCTTCCGCGCTCTCAAACCGCCCGAGGACCAGGACCAGATCGTCCTCGGCATGATCGTGGGCGTCCCGTTCGACGCCCCGGCCTGCATCGGTGACGGCCTGCACCTGGAGAGCTGCCTCGCGGTGCCCGCGATGAACGAGATGATCGATCCGGCGGCGCCGACGCAGCTCATCCCTTCCTGCAATACCAGCATGGGCACCGCCACCCCGCCGCGGCGTTTCGTCGAGCTGGCCCACAGCTTCGGCTCGAACGCCTACGTGGACTCGATCTGCAAGAGCGACTACGCCGACGCCGTCCGGGGCATCTCCCGCAAGATCGTCGAGCACCTCCCGTCCGACTGCCCTCCGTTCGACTTGCCGTTCGACGGCACGGACGACGGCGATCCTGCCCCGCCCGCACTCTGCTCGGCCGACTGTTTCATCGTCGAGACCCTGTCCGACGATCGTCCCTGCGAGACCGACCCCGCGTGTCCCCCGTCAAGCTGTCCGCCGGCGACGATCGGGAATGCGCTCGACCCGGAGCCGTGCATCGTCCCGGCCACCGGCACGACCTGCGCACCTCTCAAGCGCGACCTCGGTCTCGTCCGTCAAAGTGACGGCAGGCTCCGCCGTGACTGCCTCATCCGTCAGGCCGCCCGCTCGTGGGATGGCAGCCGTTGCGGTCTTCCCACCGAGCCCGGTTGGACCTGGGAGCCGCGCGAGTGGAGCGACGCTCCGCGTCCCTGTCCGGTGCTGTCCTTGCGCCGGGGTCCCGGGGAATCCCTGGTCGACGACGGCGGGCGGGCGGCGTTGTACTGTGCCTCGAGGTCCTAGGACCCCGATGGCCGGCGTCGGAAGACGTTCCGCGGTCGCATGGATCAGCCGGTAGCTACCGGAACGTCCGTAGCTGCGTCACGGACCACGCCATCGTCGTGTTCTGCGGGGCGGATGCCTCTCGCCGCCGCTCCACCGTGAGTCCCGTCGCACGACATGATACGGTTCCTCCGTGCCCGCCGAACCCCGCGCACCCATCCGCGTCCTCCCCCCCGACCTGGCCAACCAGATCGCCGCGGGAGAGGTCGTCGAACGCCCCGCCTCCGCCGTCAAGGAGCTGGTCGAGAACGCCCTGGACGCGGGCGCCACGCAGGTCGACGTCGTGCTGCGCGGCTCGGGCAGCGAGGAGATCCTCGTCCGCGACGACGGCTGCGGCCTCGCCCGCGACGAGGCCGCCCTCGCACTCCTTCGCCACGCCACCAGCAAGCTCTCCAGCGAGGAGGATCTTCGCCGCATCGACACGTTCGGCTTCCGCGGCGAGGCCCTCCCCGCCATCGCCGCCGTCTCCCGCCTCCGCCTCCTCACCCGTCGCCCACAGGACGACGAAGGGACCGAAGTCCTCGCCGAGGAAGGGGCCGACCCCGTCGTTCGCCCCGCCGGCGCGCCCCCCGGCACCAGCGTCTCCGTCCGCGACCTCTTCTACCGCACCCCCGCCCGTCGCAAGTTCCTCAAGTCCCCGCGCACCGAGCTTGCCGCGTGCGTCAAGGTCGTCGAGTGGCTCGCGCTGTCCCACCCGGAGGTCGGTTTCTCCCTCCACCACGACGGGCGGGCCATCCGCCGCTTCCTCCCCTGCACCCGCATCGGCGACCGCGTGCGCGCCGTCCTGCCCGAGCCGCCGCTCGCCGAGCTGTCCGGCGCGCTGGAAGGCCTGTCCGTGCTCGCCTTCCTCGCCGGGCCGGAGCACGCCCAGAAGGGCGTCCGTCACCTCGAGCTGCTGGTCAACGGCCGGCGCGTCAACGATCGCGCCGTCGTCGCGGCCGTCGCCGCCTCCTACGAAGGCATGCTCCCCGGCGGCGCGCTCCCCCCCGGCGTCGTCTACCTCACGCTCGATCCCGCCGCCGTCGACGTCAACGTCCACCCCCGCAAGGAGGAAGTCCGCTTCGCCAACCCCCGCCAGATCTACTCCGCCGTCCTCCACATCCTGCGCGACGGCATGGCCCGCGCGCGCGGCGAGGACCGCCCCGCGGTCCCGGCCGCCCCTTCCGAGCCCGGCGGGACGTTCGCTCCCGCAACCGGCGCAGGTCGTCCGTGGCCGCCAAGTGCCTCCGGAGCCCCGGGCTCCCAGTGGTCGCTAACGCCGCCGTCCTCGCCCGCCCTACAGCTCCCCGTGTTTCCCCTCGCTCCGGGCCGCTTCCCAGCCTGCCCTGAGCCTGCCGAAGGGCCCGCCCCGCCCGCCCACCCCTGGCCGACCGCCAGCTACCGGCCACGAGCCACCAGCCTCTCCTTCGCCTCGCTCGTCCCCGCCGGCCAGGTGTTCCTCACCTACCTGGTCTGCGAGGGAAACGACCTGGTCGTGCTCATCGACCAGCACGCTGCCCACGAGCGAGTCGTCTACGAGGACCTGCGCGCCTCCCTCCGCGACGGCGGTCTACCGTCGCAGACCCTGCTCGAGCCGCTCGCCGTGCCGCTGCGCGCCGACTTGCTGGCGGTGGTGGAGGACGAGGCCGAGGCGCTCGGCCTCCTGGGATTCGATGCCGAAGCGTTCGGCCCCGACCGCGCGCTGCTTCGCGCGCACCCGGTCACCCTCAAGGGCGATCCCGCCGAGGCGCTGCGCGAAACGGCGGCCTCGCTGCTTCACGGACGCGGCGGCGAGCGCACGGTCGTCGAGCGCGGCCTTGCGACCGTTGCGTGCCATTCGGCGATCCGCGCCGGCAAGCGCGTCTCGGACGCCGAGGTGCACGCGCTCCTGGCGCGCATGGACCAGGTCGACTTCGGCGACCACTGCCCCCACGGCCGCCCCGCCTGGGCGGTGCTCACTCGCGCCGAGCTGGAGAAGATGTTCGGCCGGCGCTAGCTGAATGACTTGGCCGCGACGCCGTCGAAGCGCCCGTCGTGCGGCCCGCCCGGGGACGGGGCGGGCCGGGCGCATCGCGAACGGCCGGCACTCCCGGGGCGACGAACGCCCCGGACGCGCCGGCAGCGCGCGATCGCCGGACCAACGGACGCCGGGCCGCGGGGCCGAATCCCGTCCCGCCAGAGGACTCCCCCCCGCCGCCCAGGCCGGCGAGGTGCGCCATGGTCGAGCCGCTCGAGACGGGACGGACGAAGCGTTCGCTGCTGCTGCCGCTGCTCGTGGGCCTGCTGCCCGCCGCTCTCGCGCTGGGCGTCGCGCTGTTCTTCGCGCTCGCTCCGCGCTCCGGTGGCGGAGCCGCGGAGCCGGCGCGACGGCCCGTGCTCCGGCGCGGTGCGCCCGGCGGTCCGCCGAACGAGGGTCGCGCGATCCGCGCCGGGTCCGCAAACCCCGCGGCGGAAGGGGAGGGCGGAGCGTCGCGCCTGCTGGCCCTCCTGCCCACCGACCCCGACGTGCTCGTCAACGTCACCGCCGACGAGCTGCCCGGCACCGCCGACCTCACCCGCCTCGGCCGCGCCGCCACGACCGCCCTCTCGGAAGGCCTGCTCAACAACCTCGACGACGGCGTCCGCGCCGCCTGCGCCTGGGCCCTGGCCGAGATCCGCGATCCCGCCGCCCGCGACACCCTCGTCCTGGCCCTGGACGACGCCTCTCCCGACGTCCGCCTCCATGCCGTTCGGGCCCTGGGCAACCTCGGCGATCCCGCCCACGCCGATCGTATCCTGGCCCTGCTCCGCGACCCCTCCGAGCCGGCGTGGGTCCAGGCCGCCGCCGTCGATGCCCTCGGCGCCATCGGCGAACCTCGCTCGCTCGACCTGCTCTTCGCCGTCGCCCGCGACCCCCAGCGGGCGTACTTGTGGTCCGGGACGGCGCGCGCCCTCTGGGCCACGCGCGCCCGCCTGCCGCGGGCGAAGCTGATCCGGGCCTTCCTGGGCTTCCTCGCCGGCGACGAGGTCGTCGCGGGCCGCGCGGTCCGGTATCTCGGCTGGCTCGGCGCGACCGAGGCCGTCGATGCGCTGGCCGCCCACTACGAGGGCCGCGACGCCGCGGTCCAGAACCAGGTCATCCTCGCCATGGGCCGCATCGGCAGCCCCGGCGCCCGCTCCTTCCTGCGCGAGGTGGCCCTCCAGACCCAGAACGCGCGCCACCTCAACAACGCCTCCATCGCCCTCGCGCGGCTCGGCGAACGCGCGTGGGTCCTCGACAACCTCGTCGGCCTGCTCGGCGACCCCCGCGCGTACTTTCGCTTCAACGCCGCCTTCGCCCTGGGCGAGGTCGGCGGCGGGGAGGCCAAGGCGACCGACGCCCTCGTCGCCGCGCTGGCCGACGCGAACGACCTCGTCCGCTCCGAAGCGGCCGTCGCACTCGGACGCCTCCGCGATCCGCGCGCCGTCCCCGCCCTGGAGGCCGGCGTCGAGTCCGACAACCCGTTCGTCCAGCTCGACATGGTCGTGGCCTTGAACCGCATCGACGGCGAGCGCTTCCGCCACCTGGTCCTGGAGGAGCTGCTGTCCGGGGAAACGCCTCATCCCGCGCGGGTCCGCGAGCGCGCGATTCGGCTCCTGGCCGAGGCCGGGGATCCGCGCGTCGTGCCCGAGGTGCTCGCCCTCCTGCGATCCGGAGACGTCGCCGATCTCGATCAGGCGCTGCGGGCCCTCGCCGTCGTGCCCGCCTTCGACCCCGCGCCGTTCGTCCCGGCCCTGGCCTACACCGTCATGACCCAGGGCCCGGGGACCGCCGCCGCCCTGAACCTCGTCCGCGACCGGCGGGTGGCCGGCATGGAGCGCTTTCTCCTGGAGACCGCCTGGCATTCCTCCGGCGCCACCAGCGAGCAGATCTACCTCGCCCTCGGCGCCGTCGCCGCGGAGGCCGACGTTGCCGCGATCGCGGCCGTCCCCGAGCGCGACGACACGACGCGGCTGTATCAGGACTTCTCGCTGGCCAACCTCGGCGGGACCGCGTCCCTCGACCGCCTGGTCGACGTTCTCCGCGGCGGCTCGCTCGAGCAGCGGCGCGACGCAGCCTTCCTGCTCGGCTTCGTCGAGCGCCCCGGGATCGAGGAGCGGCTGCTGCTGGCGATGCGCGAGGCCGAGCCGCTGACCGCGGTGCAGGTCGCCGCCGCCCTGCTGCCGCACGACGTCCCCGAGGCCTACCGCTACCTCTCGGACACGATGCGTCGCGGGAATCCCGCCCTGGCCGAGGAGGCCGAGCGGACCCTGCGCGTGTCCCGCGCCGCCGGCGTCGCCGCGTTCCTCGAACAGAGCCTCGCCGCGGAACATGACCCGACGATGCGCCAGCGCCTCGCGATGCTGCTCGAGGATCGCGAGCCCGACGAGTACCGCTGACGGGAGGATGACGGGGTGACGGATGCCGTCCCGCGCCGGCTCGTACCGGTCCTCGTTCCGGCCGCGGCCCTCTTCTTCGTGCCCACGCTGTCGACCTTCCAGTCCGCCAAGGCGCTGCTGGCCGGCCCGATCGTCGCGGCGCTGCTGCTCGCGACCCGACGGACGCCGGGCGGGCGGCCGCGAGGTCTCGGTGCGCTCGGTCCCGCCTTCCTCCTGTACCTCGCCCTGTCCCTGCCGGCCCTCTTCCGCGCGGCTTCCCCGGCCGCCGCCGCGCAGGAGCTGTGGTTCGACCTCCTGTTCGCAGGGGCTGCCCTCGTCGCCGTCCGGCTGTCCGCGGCCGCCGCTCCCCGGATCGTCCTGGTCGCGGTCGCGGCGGCCGCCGCGGCGGTCGCCGCCGTCGCGCTGCCGGAGAGCTTCGGCGCGCCGCTCGAGGCCGGCGCGCTTCGCGGCGCCGGAACGATGGGCAATCCCGACTTCACCGCCGCCATGGTGGCGCTCGGTCTCCCCGCGGCGGCCTGGGGGCTCGCGTCGGCCGGCGGACGCGCTCGTCGCGCCACGGCTGCCGCCCTCGCCCTCGTCCTGCTCGCGGCGCTGGTGCGCCTCGAGTCGCTCGCCGCCTGGGTCGCCGCCGGCGCCGGCCTCGCGGCGCTCGGACTCGTCGCCCTCGTCGCGAACGACCGCCGTCGACTCGCCGTGCTCGGTGCCGCCGTCCTTGCCCTGGGAGCGGCCGCGGCGCTCGCCTTCCCGGGCGTGCGGGAACGCTGGCAGGGACGGGCCTTCCTCGCGAATGCGTCCCTGGATGCGGCGGCGGTCGCCCCCCTGGCCGGCAACGGCCTCGGAGGGTTCCCGCGAGCGTACCTCGACGCGCAGGGGCGCCTCGTGGCGGAGGATCCGGGTCTCGCTCCGCTGTGGACGCGCGCCTTGCACGCCCACAACGAACCGCTGCACGTGCTGGTGGAGCGGGGCGCGCTCGGGCTCGCCGGCCTGCTCGCCGTCTGGCTCGCGCTCGCCGCCGGATTCGTGCGGGCGCTCCGACCGCGTCGTCTCGCGGGTCCGGCGTCGCCGCGCATGGACGCCGAGCCCTGTGCGCCGGCGGTTTCCTCCGTGGCGGGCCTGGCGGGGGTCGCCGTCGCGTGGGTGGTGCTGGCCCTCGCGGGCTTCCCGGGCCACCTCGTTCCGACCCAACTCGTCCTGGGCCTGCTCGCCGGGGCCGCCGTGGCCGCCGGTCGTCGCGGCTCCGGCGGCGAAGTCCCGGAAGGCGCGGGACGCGCTCCGGGGAACGAAGGCCTTGCGCGAATCCTGGCGGATTCGTCTCGAGCCGCCGTCTTCGCAGTGGGCCTGGCGCTCGCCGCGCTTCCCTGCTGGCTCGCCGCGGCCGACGCGCTGTTCGTCGCCGGTCGGCCCGCCGCCGCGCTGGCGGTCAACCCCTGGCACGGCGGCGCAGCGCTCGCGATGGGCGCCGCCGAGCAGGGCGGGCGCGCGCCGACCGGTTGCGCCTTCCTCGAACGGGCCTCGCGGCTCGCGCCCTCTCCCGCCGCGGAGCTGGCGCTGGGGAACTGCCTCCTGCGCCGGGCGTTGATCGGTCAGGCGACTGCTGCCTTCGCGCGGGCGGTGCGCTGGAATCCCCGCAGCGCCGCCGCCCACGGCAACCTGGCCGTCGCGTTCGCACGGGCCGGCGACCCGTGGAACGCAAGACGCCATGTCGAGCGCGCCCGCTCGCTCCGGCCCGGCGACAAGGACATCCGCGTGCTCGTCCGCCGCGTGCGCGACGCCACGGACCTCGCCGGGACCGAATGAGAGCCGCCGGGCGCCTCGTCCCCCGGAGCGGTCGTCATTGCGGCTCGACGACCAGGCCCGTCCCGCCCGCCGGCAGCTCCAACGTCACGGTGGTGTCCCCGCGGAGCAGGACCAGCGGTCCGGCGCCGGACGGCTCCTCGCTTCCGGCGCCCGGCAGGCCGTGCATCCAGTCCAGGCCGCGGCCGGCGTACTCGAGCAGCACGTCGCCCGGGCGCACGCCCGCGGCGGCGGCCGCTCCCCCCGACTCGACGTCCACGACCAGCAGCCCCCGCGTGCCTCGGAACAGCTCGGGGCGGGCCGTCCGGAGCTGCTCCGTCCGGTTCCCCGCCTCGTACGCCGCGATCCGCCGCTCCGCGGCGGCCAGCTTCGCCGGATCCACCATCGGCTCGCCGCCCGCCGTGACGACGAGGCGGCCGCCCTCGCGCCGCCACGCCAGGTCGCTCGTCGCGCCCCAGAACGGCTCGCCGTTCGCGTCCCAGCCGACCATCCGCACGATGCTCCCGCCCGGCGGCCCGATGGTCGTCGACACGCCGAGACTTCCCGCCAGGACGTGCACCTTGCCCCCCGGCCCGTCGATCTCGTAGACCGCCGCGGGAGTCGAAAACTCCACCGGCGTCGGCCGGCCCTCGGCGTCGAAGTAGCGGCGCTCCGTGCGGTTGCCGCGGGCGTCGTATGCATTGCGCTGCAGCGCGTACCCGTAGCTCGACGCCACCAGCGTGCCGCCCGCGCCGTACGTCGCCATCTCGACCAGGTTGCCGCGCTCGTCGTACCCGACGGTCTCCCGGGCATACCCGTCGGTGCTCGCCACCGGGTGGCCGTCGGTGTCGAAGTACGCCCGCGCGGTTTCCCTCCCGTACTCGTCGTACACGACCGTCAGGCGCGCGATGCCGTGCTTCTCGGAAACCGGTTCGCCGGTCACGCCGAAGTACGAGGTCTCGGCGACGTTGCCCCGCTCGTCGTAGCCGTTCCTCCACGAGGCGTAGCCCTCGGCGCACAGCGTGGGACGGCCGTCGAGGCCGAAGTACGCGTGCTCGACCTCCCGTCCGTGCTCGTCGTAGGTCGAGGTCTCGCGGACGACGCCGTTCTTGCCGACGATCGGTGCGCCGTCCGTCCCGAAGTAGGAGGTCTCGACCGGCTTGCCCCGCTCGTCGTACCGTGTCCGCTTCGTCGCGTAGCCCTCGGCCGTCAGGAACGCCTTGCCGTCGACGCCGAACGTGGCGAGCTCGATCTCCCGCCCGGACGCATCGAAGACGCTGACCGAGCGCGCCACGCCGGTCGAGTCCGTCGCGGGCTCCCCGGCGACCCCGAGGTTGACGATCTCGACCGGATGGCCGCGCTCGTCGTAGCGCGTCCGTCGCACCGCGTAGCCGAGCGTGCCGGCCGTCGCGTGTCCGTCGGGGCCGAAGAAGGCGCGCTCGGTCTCCCGCCCGCCCGCGTCGTACGTCCTCGTCCAGCGCGCGATGCCGTTCCGGTCGGGCGCCGGCGAGCCGTCCGTCCCGAAGTACGAGACCTCGATCGGATTGCCCCGCTCGTCGTAGCGCGTCCGCGAGGTCGCGTAGCCGTCGGGGATCAGCATCGGTCGCCCGTCCGGCCCGAAGAACGCGCGCTCGGTCTCCCGCCCCGACGGATCGAAGGCGGCCGTCCAGCGCGCGATGCCGTCCCGGTCCGTGGCCGGCTCCCCATCCACACCGAAGTGGGCGCCCTCGACGGCGTGGCCCCCGTCGTCATACCGCGTCGTCCTGCGGGCGAAGCGGCCCTCGCGAAGCGTCGCGCGGCCGTTGACGTCGAAATACGATTCGTCCGTGATCCGTCCCTGGTCGCCGTACGCGAAGCGCTGGGAGGCGAAGCCCAGCTTGTTCAAGGTCGGCCGCCCGTCGCGGCCGAAGTACGACTCCTCGATCATCCTCGCGTGGTCGTCGTACTTCCGCTCGAACCCCGCCACCCACTCGAACGACAGCACGGGCTCGTCGTGGAGGCCGTGGAACGCGATCCGCACCAGGTTGCCCCGCTCGTCGTACACGTTCGACTGCCAGTGCGTGCCGTGCGAGCAGATCACGGGCTCGCCGCCGACGCCGAAGCAGCGATGTCCCGTCCTGCGGCCGCGCTCGTCGTACTCGTAGCGCAGGACGGCGCAGTAGTGCGTCCCCGGCGTCGGATTCCCGTCCAGCCCCAGGTTGGTCCACTCGACCTCATTGCCCCGCTCGTCGTAGCGGATCCTCCATCCTGCATAGCCGTCGCCGTTCAGGCACGGCCGCCCGTCGGGACCCAGGACCGCCACGCTCGTCTTCTGGTTGCGCTCGTCCCACCCCAGCACCGCCTTGGCGTAGCCCCACTTCGGCGAGAACACCGGCCGGCCTTCCCCGTCGTAGCACGCCTCCTCCGTCTTGTTCCCCCGCGCGTCGTAGCGCAGCCGCCAACGGACGCAGCCCTCCTCGTCCGCCACGGGCTCGCCGCCCGCCCCGAACGAGGCCTTCTCCAGCATGTGCCCGCGCTCGTCGTACCTCGCCGTCCAACGCGCGACCCCCCGCGCGTCTCCGGCAGCCCGGCCGTCCGCGTCGAAGCGGCCCTCCTCCGTCTGGTTCCCCCGGTCGTCGTAGGCCATCGTGCGGCGGACGTACCCGTTGCGGTGCGTCGCCGGCGCACCGTCGATGTCGAAGTACTCCTCCTCCACCCTGCGGCCGCGCTCGTCGTACGTCGCCGCGAACCCGGCAATGCCATCGATGCTCGTCGTCGGTCGGTCGTCGACGCCGAACCACGACTCCCGCACGACGTTCCCCCGCTCGTCGAACTGGCGCCGAACCGTCGCGAACCCCGTCGCCGTCGCGACCCGGCCCCCGTCCTCGCCGAACCACGTCACCTCGACCTCGTTGCCCCTCTCGTCGAACCGGCTGCGCTGCGTCGCGACCCCGTCGTTCCCGGACGCCGGTCGCCCGTCGCGGCCGAACGTCGAGATCTCCACCAGGTTGCCGCGGTCGTCGTAGACGTTGCGCACCGTGGCGCGTCCGCGGTTGTCGGCCGCCGGCTCCCCGTCGATGTCGAAGAACGAATCCTCGACCTTCCTCCCGCGCTCGTCGTACCGCCCGCGCCAGATCGCGTAGCCCTCCCGCTGCACCGTGGGACTGCCGTCGATGCCGAAGTTCGCCACCTCCACCGGGTGCCGCCGCTCGTCGAACCGCACGACCTGCCGGGCGTAGCCACCGTCCTCCAGCGTCGGTTTCCCCGCGCCGTCGAAGCACGAGGTCGACGTCGGGTTGCCCTGGGCGTCGTACTCCCGCGCCACCTTCGCGCAGCCGCCCCGGCTTCGCACCGGAAGCCCCGCCGCGTCGAAGAACGCCGACTCCGTGACGTCGCCCCGGTCGTCGAAGGCCGAGCGCGCCGTCGCCCAGCCGTCCGCGGTCGTCGCCGGCTTCCCGTCCGCGCCCAGACACTCCGACTCCACGAGGTTCCCCGCGTCGTCGTACGCCATCCGCAACGCCGCGCAGCCGTCGGTCCGGTAGCACGGCTTCCCGGCGGCGTCGAACAGCGTGAACTCGACCTGGTTGCCCCGCTCGTCGTAGCGCGACAGCGCCCCGACGCAACCGCCGTCCCCCGCCGCCGCCTTGCCGTCGACCCCGATGCAGTCCCAGCGCACGGGGTTGTCCCGTTCGTCAACCTCCCAACGGCGCTCCGCGCAGCCGTCCACGCCGCGCACCGGACGCCCCTCGGCCCCGACGAAGCGCTCGGCCAGCAGGTTCCCCCGCCCGTCGAACGTCCGCTCCACCGCCGCCAACCCCTTCGCCGTCGCCGACGGCTGCCCGTCCGCGCCGAGCACCTCCCAACGGACGGCCTGCCCCCGCTCGTCGAGCGTCGCCCGCCAGCCGAACATCCGCTCACCGTCCGGACGCGGCGAGCCGAACGCGTTCGCGTTGCGACACTCGATCGCCCCCCCGCGCTCGTCGTACTCCCACAGCAGCGTCGCGACGTCCGTGTCCGGCAACGGCTGCGGGTTGGAACCCTCGTCCAGCAGCGACTGCCGGCGCAGGTCCGCGGAGAAGACGTCGCGCCGCAGGATCAGGCCCGCCCGGTTCCGGTGCACCACCTCCTGCAGCGTCCCGTCCCGGCGGTAGGCGAACTCCCAGTCCGTCGCCTCCCCCTGCTCGGGATCCGGCCGTGGCCGCCCCGAGCCGTTCCGCCGCTCCACCCGCAGCAGCTCGTCGCCGCGGTACTCGAAGCGGTACGTCGCCCAACGTCCCCGCACGGCCCCCGCTCCGACCTCGGTCAGGCACGACGGCACGCCTCGACGCAGGACGTACGCCGCGCAGAAGATCTCCCGCCGCGACTCCGGCTTCGACCCTCCCATCATCGTCCAGAGCAGGACGCCGGCCAGGGAGACGACCAGCGCCGCCAGCACGGCCCCCGTCGCGGCGGGATGACGCCGCGCCAGCAGCCCCAGCCGGCGGAGCGGCCCGGGCGGCCGCGCGGCGATCGGACGGTGCTCGGCGAACGCCCGCAGGTCCGCCGCCATCGCCGCCGCCGTCTGGTAGCGGCGCGCCGGATCCTTCGTCGTCGCCACCCCGATGATCGTCGCCAGGTCGCGCGGCACCGCACGGTCGGCCCGGCGCGGCGGCACCGGCTCGTCGTTCAACACCTGCTGCAGCACCCGCTCCTCGGTGTCGCCGTCGAAGATCGGCCGACCCGTCGCCAGCTCGTACAGGCTCGCCCCCAGGCCGTACACGTCCGCACGCCGATCCACCTGCGCCGCCCGCCGCCGGAGCTGCTCCGGCGGCGCGTAGCGCAGCGTGCCCAGCATCCCCGACTCCGTCTTCGTCAGCGAGCGGCTGGCGTCCTCCAGCTTCGCCAACCCCAGGTCCATCACCACGACGCGCCGCCCGTCGGCCGTCAGCATCAGGTTCCCGGGCTTCACGTCGCGGTGCACCACCCCGCGCTCGTGGATGTGCTCCAGCCCCAGCGCCGCGTCCGCAAAAAGCTCCGCCAGCCGGGTGTGGTAGCCGCGGCCCCCTTCCAGCCGCGGCGGCTCGACCGGCTCGGGCGCCGCCTCCGTCGCCTCCGCCGCCGGACCGCCGCCCGGCCCGGATGCCGTCGAGATTGCCGCCGGGATGTGCCCGTCGCGCAGCGGCGTCCCCTTCGTCTTCCACTTGGTCAGCACGCGCGACACCCGCCCCAGGTCCGCGCCCTCGACGTACTCCATCGCGTAGTACCAGCGGTCGCCGTCCGTGCCCGAGGTCAGGATCCGGACGACGTTGGGATGGTCGCAGCGCGCGAGCACGGCGATCTCCCGCCGGAAGCGCTCCAGCGTCACCTTGTCCGCGGCCAGGCCCGGCGGCAGCACCTTGAGCGCCACGATGCGGTTCACGCTGTGCTGCCGCGCCCGATACACGATGCCCATCCCGCCGCGGCCCAGCTCTCCCAGCAGCTCGAAATCCCCGATCGTCGCGCCCGGCGCCGCCGTCTCCTGCGGCGCCTCCGCGACCCCCGCCACGCTGGCGTCCTCCGCCGCCCGCAGGTCCTCGACGTTCGCCTGCCGCCCGCGCAGGCGGCCCAACAGCGAGGTCAGCGCCTCCCGCGCGTCGACTTCCTGGAGGATCTCCCCGGAGGCGTAATCCAGGTAGTCGGCGCGCCGGACCTCGTCGACCTTCCCCTCCTCGCCCCGCCGCGACCGGCGGACCGTCTTGTTCAGGAACGCCACCGCCTCGTTGCCGAACTCGCCCTCGCGGTACACCGCCAGCGGGTGCAGCGGGATCGCCGCCCCGGGCCCGACCAGGTAGACGCGGCCGGGCACGATTCCCTCCGCCGGCGGCGCGACGCCCTCCGCCATCGGCATGCTCGCCAGCCCCGTCAGGTCCTGCCAGCACACCGACGCCTTCGCGCTTCCCTCCGCGACCTGCAGCCGCGCGTGGCCCAGGCGGAGTCCGCCCGTGAGCGCCGGCGACCGCAACACCTCGTCCAGCGCCCCCAGGAACAGCTCCCCGAACCGCTCGTAGTGTGCCGTGCGGCGCTGCGCCCCGTGCCCCAGCACCTCGTTCCGGTACGCGACCGCCAGCTCGAAGAACCCCAGCAGGCCCGAACGCGCCGCACGCCTGCGTACCTCGTCGCCGACGATCCCCGCCTCCCCCGCCGCGTCGCCCAGCGCGCGGACCCCGGCCCATCCCTCCTGCCGCCGGTCCAGGCTCCCCAGCACGCCCCCCAGCGGCAGCACCGCTGCGTCCAGGCGCGCCGCCAGCGACCGATCCACCTCGCGCAGGAAGCCGAGCCAGTGCCCGAGCGACGGCAGGACCAGCGCCTCCAGCTCGTGCGCGAGTCCGCTCCCCGCCTCCAGGCAGCGGTCCAGCCACAGCCCCACGCGGGCGGCGGCCGCCAGCTTCAACGCCGCTTCCGCCGCGTAGAACGCGTTGTTGTGCCGCTCGACCGCCGACTTGCCGTTCACCGCCCGCCGCAGGAGCTGCGCCAGCGGCAACGGCAGGCCCTGCAGAAGCTGGTGGACCGATTCCATTCCTTGTCCCCGGCCGCCCGGCGACTCAGTCCGCCGGCCAGAGCACCTCGGGCTCGCCGCCCTGCACCAGCAAGAACGCCCAGCCCTCCGGCAGCGTGAAGGTCTGCGTCGTCTGCGCCGCGTCGGGCCAGCGCACCGTCACCTCGGCCTCGCACTCCGCCCCCAGCCCGAAGTGCACCGGAAGCTCGCTCTGCGCCCCGTAGTGGCCATAGCCGCCGCCGACCTCCCGCGTCTGCGTCACCCCGCCGGCCGTCGCCGTCACGCGTGCCCCGATCGCCGCCGCGTTGGTCCCCGCCCCGCCCGCCAGCCGCAGCTCGACGAAGTTGCCGCCCGCGCCGAAGACGTTCTCGAACAGCCGTAGCTGCTGCGTCGCGTAGCACGCCGATACGCGCGAGGTGTCGCCGTCGCACCGCGCGAACGAGTGCCCGACGACCACGTCCAGCGCCCCGTCGCCGTTGAAGTCCGCCACCGCCACCCCGTGGCTCCGGTGCTGGTCGATGCCTTCCGCGGTCCCCACGGACTCGAAACGACCCGTCGCATCCTGGTGGTAGAGCCGACCGTAGGCCCCCGGATAGTCGCTGTCGCCCCAGTACACGTCCAGCCGGCCGTCGTTGTCGAAGTCGAGCGCCGAGCCGCTCATGATCCCCTCGTTCCAGTCGCGCCGCGCATGGTCGCGCCCGAGCCCCGTCACGTCGTTGCCCGGCCGCTCGAACCGGATCGCCGGATCCTGCAGGTTGACCAGCAGCTCGGCGGGGTCGGAGCTTTCGCCGACGTCCCAGTGGACGATCTCGCTCGTGAGCAGATCGAGCCACCCGTCGTTGTTCATGTCGGCGCAGATCGTCGCGCCGCTGTTGCCGCCCAGGCGGAAGGGCTCCCGATCGTAGTCGTTGTCCCAGCGGAAGGCGTCGGCGTCGGTCGAGCAGGCGATCCCCGTGGGCGCAGGGACATCCGCGCAGCCCGTGTCCGTCGGGTGCAAGTGGCACCAGCACCGCGCCGATTCGTTGTCCGACCAGTCCGTCCGCTCGTCGAAGGCGTAACCCGACGCGATGCTCTCGTTGGTGAACTCGAAGCCGGTGTCCGACCCGCCCGCGCGCCACAGCAGGTTCGGCGCGCGGCCGTAGGACGAGGCGAGCAGATCCAGCCAGCCGTCGTTGTTGAGGTCGCACGCCGCGGCGGCCCAACCGTACGAGTGCGCCCGGGCCGCGTTGATGTCGGCGACCGCCGACCACGCCCGCGTGGTCAGACCCCGCGCGGCGGTGTCGCGCACGAACGCGCCCGTGCAGTCGCCGTGGTAGAGCTGGTCCTGCGCCGGGTTGTCGGCCAGCACGTTCTCCACGACCCACAGGTCCAGGCACCCGTCGTGGTCGAAGTCCAGGAAGCTCGCGCCGGCCACCGAGTCGCCCTGCGCGACCGTGCGCCGCAGGTCGCTGGTCTCGGGCCCCAGCCGGAACGTCCCGTCGCCGTTGTTGAGCAGGATCTCGCTCGTCTCGTCCGTCGGACTGGCCGCGGCGCGCTGCAGCCCCGTGAACACGTCGAGGAAACCGTCGTTGTCGACGTCGCCGAACGCGAACACGTCGCCCGGCCGCCCGCGGCTCGGGTCGGCGCTCGCCCGCGTCTGCCGGATGCCCGAGGAAACCGTGACGTCCTCGAAGGTCCCGTCGCCTCGGTTGCGCAGGAGCCACGTCAGGCGCGTGCCGTCGGCGCCGAAGTCGTCGCCCAGCGCGCTGGGCTGCCGGGCCGCGATGTCGGCGAAACCGTCGCCGTCGAAGTCGACGGCCGAGATGCGAATCCCAAGCGCCCCGATCCCCGCCAGCCCCGACTCGGCGGTGACCTCGCGGAAGATCACGGTGCCCGTGCTCCAGTACGTCCCCGCCGTGCAACGCGGCGGAGGCAACCCGCCGTCGTCCCCGTCCACCGCGTCCGCCTCGTCCGCGTCGCCCGGCACCTCGGTGCCGTCCGCATCGCTGACCTCCGCCTCGTCCGCGTCCCCCGCGGGATTGCCGTTGCCGCCCGGACAACCGCTCAACGCCCACAGGGGAAGCAGAATCGCGAGTCGCAATCCGCGCGTCGTCATGGCACCACTCCCCGGCGCCGATGCTTCCCACCCGCGGCGCCGTCCCGGTTCCCCCACAACGCAGACAGTGGACGGTTCCAGGTCGCAGATCAATGGGGGCGTGGGGGTCGCGAATCCGGCGCGAGGGCAGCCGCAGGCTGAAGCCTGCGGTCCGGTCCCCGAGTGAGGTGCCGGAGTTTCCTGACGTCGTGCTCAGCCCTGCGGGGGCGCGCCGGGCGGCGGTCCGTAGCCCTGCGGGGGCGCGCCGGGCGGCGGGTACCCGGGCGGAGCGCCGTAACCCGGGGGCGCGGCCGGCGCCGCGGCAGCCTTCTTCTTCGCCGCGATGATCATCACGATGCCGAACGCGATCCCGATCATCCCGCCGAGGCTCGAGAGATACACGCCGAGGCCCGTGGTCAGCATGCTCATCGTCGCCGGTTTGGTCGCCACGAACGCGCCGGCGGCGCCGTTGCTGAGCATGGCGAACACCAGCCCGGTGATCCCCAGGCCCTTGCCGCCGCCGCCGGTGAACGCGATGATGCCGAAGATGAGGAGCAGCAGCGCTGTGACCGACGCCAAACCCGCATAGGCCAGACCCGCCGCGGCCCAGGTCTCCTCCGCCCCGTGCGCACCCTTCATCAGCATCTGCGACTCGCAGTGGCCGCCGTCGCACTCCTCCACCCACATCGGCCCGGCGCCCAGCGAGTCCTCGCCGTGCTTCGCCGTGTACCAGCCCTTCGAGATCGCGCTGACCGACAGCAGCAGCGCCGAGACCACGGCCAGGATTCCCCCGATCGTTCGCAAGCTCATCGTGTTGCCCTCCTGCGACGACCCTCTTCGGACCTCCGGGATCGCCGCGGCCGGGACAAGACTACACTTCACCCGTTCGCGCAATCCCCCTTTGCGCCCTTGGCCCCTTTGCCCTCAGAAGGCGAGCTGGATCTGCGTGCGCACCAGGCCGTCCTGGCGGTCCTCGTCGGTCCGCTCGTGGATCCGCACCCCCCCGTCGATCTGCAGCTTCAGCGTCGTGCCGAGCAGGTACACGTTGAACCCGACCAGGATCTCGTGCTCCGCCATCAGCAGGCCCGTGTCCTTGTACTGCTTCACCAGCGCCGCCTGCTCGTCCGGGTCCGTCTCCGCCGCGATCCGCTGGTCCGCCCAGGCTCGCGCGTCGCTCCGCAGGTCGTCCAGGATCGAGACCGTCGAGTACCGCAGCGAGACTTCGTACATGTCGAGGAACACGTAGCTCATCTGGGCCACGCCCCCGAACATCCCGAGCGCCATGGCTTCGTCGCCCGTCGATTGCTCCCAGAAGCCGAGGTAGAAGACGCCCAGCGCGTGGAAGCCGCCGACCTTGATCAGTACCTCCGGCGCCAGCCGCATCGCGAAATCGAGCCGCGGATCGGGTTGCGCGTCCCACGCCGCCGACACCCCGACCGAGAACCGGAACGGCCCGCCCTCCAGGTCCGACGGCTTCCGCACGTCGATGCCCCCGTAGTTGTACGCGAGGTGCGCGACCAGCTCGGGATGGAAAGACGACGGAGGCGCGGGGTTGGTCAGGAGGGACGGATTCGGCGGAGTCTCGGCGAAGACCTTGGACATGCCGATCCCGTTGCTCGCCCGGGCGTTGACACCGGTGTAGATGCCGAACTCGTACTCGAACTCCGGGGGTCGGTCCATGCCGTTGTGCAGCGTCAGCCCGATCTGCCGCTCGGCCCCGAAGTACGGCGTCTCGTAGCCCCATTCGGTCAGCGGCAAATCGAGGAACGAATCGATACGGTAGCGCGTGAACGGGATCTTGTTCTGCCCGAACAGCAGGCGCGCCTGGTCGTGGAATTTGTAGTTGATCCACATGTCGTCCAGCTCGAGGAGCCCGGGAACCAGGTTCAGGTGCAGTCGATAGGTCAGGTCCTCCGTGATCGCACTTCCCTCGAACACCAGCCGCAGCCGGCGGAAGTAGATCTTGTCCTGCCAATCGCGGTCGGCCTCGTCGCCCTTGTCGACCGAGGTCCCATCCCACCGGAATTGCGCCGCCAGCCGCAGCCGGAACGAGCTCTGCCCGTCCTCCGTCGCGACCTGTAGCCGCGGGCGCTCGAACGACGGCCCCTCGCCGTCCGCCACCGCGGTTCGCGCGACGCCAATCGCCCCCACGGACGCCGCGAGCAATCCCGCGATCCGCACCATCCCCAAGGCCCTCCACGACCCTCTCTCGCGCGTCATTCCCACACTCCTCATCTCCCCCCGAAAGGTCCGCCGGAGATCCCAGTTTCGCGGTCCGCGGTCAGCAAGGTCGGTGCCAAGTGACGCACGCCCGATCTGTGATGAGTTTCGCGACCGCTGACTCCTGCAACGGGGCGCAAGATCCCACCTGGCCCGTCGTGCCAGGAGGTTCCCATGAATTCGATACCCATTCCGGTCGCTTGACCACCGTTCGCGCCCCTGAGCCGATCTGTCCGATCCGCCCGGCAGTCGAGGCATCCGGAACGCTGCGGATACTGCCCAGTCCCGCTCCTGAACGCAACTCCCCGCCCTCGCGCCGCGAATCGGCGGGCTTGCCGCCTGCGGCGGCTGCGCCTCGCCGCCAAATGCCAACCACCAGCCAACGGCCACCAGCCACCAGCCACCTTGCTCCCGCGCCTGCAACTCGGTAGCCTGCGCGGGATGGGTTCCATCCGGTCCGCCTGCGTCTCGCTCGCCGCCGCTTCGCCCGACATCCTCCGCATCGCCGCGTGGGTGGTCGGCAGCATCGCCGTCGTGCTGCTGCTTCTCGCTTTCGTCGTCCTGCCCGCCATCCGCCGCCGGACGCGGGCGAACCGGCCCGTGCGCGGCGACGACACGGCAAGTCGTTCCACCGCTGCGGTTGCGCAGCCGCTGCGGCTGATCGCCTCCCTGCGCCAGCACCTGATCAAGGTGGCCGAGCGGCCGAAGGCCGACGTCGTCGAGCTGCTGGACTTCCTCGTCACCCAGACCTGCGCGATCGGCGCCAGCGACATCCACTTCACGCCCACGGCGGACGGCATCCGGGTCGGGATGCGCGTCGACGGTCTGCTCTATGACCTCGGGTCCTTCTCCGCCGACGTGCGCAACGCGATGCTGGTCCGCGTCAAGGTCCTGGCGAAGCTGAACGTGTACAAGCGCGACGCGCCGCAGGACGGCCGCTTCGCCGGCGGCGCCTCGGGCCGCGCCGCGCCCCTGGACATCCGCGTCTCGATCCTCCCCACCATCCACGGCGAGAAGATCGTCCTGCGCTTCCTCGGCCGCTCCAGCATCCCCTACGACCTCGATCACCTGGGCATGGACCCCGAGACGCTCGATCGCTATCGCGCCCTGTGCGCCCGACCGCAGGGGATGATCCTCGTCACCGGCCCGACCGGCTCCGGCAAGACGACCACCATGTATGCCAGCCTCGCCGCCGCCCGCGAGCGCCGCGGCGCCGGTGTCAACATCGTCACCATCGAGAATCCCGTCGAGTACGTCGTCCCGTACCTCAACCAGACGCAGGTCAACGAGGAGACCGGCCTCACGTTCGCCGCCGGATTGCGCTCGGTGCTGCGACAGGACCCCAACGTGATCATGGTCGGCGAGATCCGCGACAAGGAGACCGTCGAGATCGCCATGCAGGCCGGTCTCACGGGCCAGCTCATCTTCTCCACCGTCCACGCCGAGAGCTCCGCCGGCGTCATCACCCGCCTGCTCAATATGGAAGTCGAGCCGTTCGTCCTCGCCTCGGCCGTCGCCGCCGTCGTGGGCCAGCGCCTGGTCCGCCGGATCTGCCCCGCCTGCATCACCCGCGCGGAACCGGATTCCGAGCAGCTCGCGCAGCTCAAACG
The DNA here is from genome assembly GCA_016218815.1 of Deltaproteobacteria bacterium. GTDB lineage: Bacteria > Myxococcota_A > Polyangia > DRWM01 > JAAZOP01 > JAAZOP01. The sequence continues at coordinate 3,659 of JACRCX010000159.1, read as the reverse complement.
CCTCCGCGTCGCCCCCCACTTCCTCGACGGCCCCTACTGGAAAGGCAACGGGTGCGATGCGTGCCTGGGCATGGGCGTCACCGGACGCACCGGCCTGTTCGAGCTGCTCGAGCTGGACGATGGTCTGCGCGACCTCGTCGTCAAGCAGGTGCCGACCCACCAGCTCCACGCCGAGGCGCAGGCCCGCGGCATGCGACCGCTCCTCGTCGCGGGCCTCGAGCACGCCCGCAGCGGCGCCGTCCCGCTGGACGAGGTCCTGGCGTCCGTGGGGACGTAGGGCGGTCGGCGTCCATCGGTGGTTTCTTCTTCCCCTTCCCACCGTTCGCCGCCTTCCGCTCGCAGCGCGCAAGGACGTCGGCCAGCGTCAAGGAGCTGAAGTGGCGGTTGAGCAGGTCCGTGGCGTCGGCCCAGATTGCCCGCGACAGGCAGTCCGCCGCGCGCGAGCACCGCTCCGCGTGGTCCACGCACTCGACCAGCGACAAATGACCTTCGACCGCATCGAGGATCTCGCTCACCCGGACCGTGTCCGGTCGGCCGGTCAGCGCGAAACCGCCGTTCCGTCCCATCACCACCCGCACCAACCCGGCCCGCTTGAGCAGCGCGAGAAGCTGCTGCAGGTAGCGTGCGGAGATCCCCTGCGCCCTGCTGATCGCCGCCGCCGACATCGGCGCCTTGCCGTGGTGCAGCGCCAACTCCAGCATCGCCCGCGTCGCGTACCGTCCCCGAGTCGACAGGTTCATCGTGACTCCGTTCGCAAGGACCGCCGCGACGGACCCCCGGCGACCCTCGCATCCCCCGGGCCGGTGCCGTTCTAGGTCTTCCCTCCGGGTTTCGCAAGACGACGTCTTGCCGGCGCCTTCAGGCGCCGGTCGCCGGGCGCGCGCGAGGCACCCGGACCACGAACCGCGTCCCCCGGTCGGGCTCCGACTCGACGTCGATCCGCCCGCCGTGCGCCTGCGCGATCTTGTTCGCGATGAACAGGCCCAGTCCGGTCCCCTCGGCGCCCTTGGAGGAGAAGAAGAGGCTGAACGCCTTCTCGCGCGTCTCGCGGTCCATCCCGATCCCGTTGTCTTCCACCTCGAAGAGCACCGCGTCCGCTTCGCCGCGCGCCCGCACGACGACGGCGTGCGATGCCTTCTTCGAGTCCACGCGGCAGGCGTCGATGGAGTTCTCCACGAGGTTGACCAGCAGGGCGCGCAGCGCCCGCGGGTCGGCCTCGAAGGGGCGTCCGTCCTCCGCCGCCTCGCAGCGCAGCTCGACCCGGTTCTCCCGGGCCCGGTCGGCCAGGACGCCGCAGACCTCCTCGGCCAGCGCCCGCGCCGCCGCCGTTTCGGTCACCGGCTCCCGCTCCTTGGCGTAGTAGAGGATGTTCATCACCGTCCCGCGGATGCGCTCGATGTTCCGCTGGACCATCTCCCAGCCCTGCGTCACGCGCTTCGGGTCGTTCCGCTGCAGGCCGGAGTTGACCAGATACGTGCCGCCGTCCAGGCCGGTGAGCAGGCCCTTGATGCCGTGGGAAACCGAGCTGATCAGCATCCCGATCGATTCGAGCTGCGACTGCAAGCGCCGGATCGGGGTGATGTCGGCGCTCATCTCCATGACGTGGCGGATCGTCCCGTCCCCGTCGTGGATCGGCGCCGTGTAGACCAGCGTGTTGAGCTGCTCTCCCTGGACCGAGGTGACCACCTCCTCGCGGTGGTGGCTCCGGCCGTCCCGGAACGTGTTCTGCACCGCGCAGTGCTCGCACTCCTCGTCGCGGTGCTTGTAGATCTCGTAGCACTTGCACCCCAGGTGGTCGCCGAACGCATCCCGGAAGCGGCGGTTGGCATCGACGATCCGCAGGTCCGGATCCTGGATCGAGATGTAGCACGGAACCTGCTCGAACAGCAGCCGGCAGCGCTCCTGGCTCTCCCGTAGCTGGCCCTGCAGCCGCTTGATCTCGGTGATGTCCGTGCACATCTCGATCACGCCCGCCACCCCGCCGTGCTCGTCGAGGATCGGCGACGTGTAGACGATGACCGAGACCTCGCGCCCGCGCGCGGTGCGGATCCGCTCCTCGCTGCGGTGGCACAGGCCGTCGTCGAAGGTCCGCAGCACCGGGCACGACTCGCACCGCTCCGAGCGCCGCTTGTACACCTGGTAGCAGTGGCGACCCTCGAACTCGCCGAAGTCCTCCCGGAACCGCCGGTTGGCCTTGAGCAGCAGCAGGTCGCGGTTCTGCACCGTGAGGTAGCACGGCACGAGATCGAAATAGTTGGTCTCGGCCGGTTCCATCGCGCCCCCCCTCCCTCCGCCGGCGCGGCCGGCGGACCTAGTTCGCCTCGCCCGCCAGACCGAGGATCTTGCGCACGTTGCGCAACAGCGTCTCCTCGTCCACCGGCTTGTCCAGGTAGCCCTCCGGCGGCGGCACCGGACGCTCGTAGATCAGCTTCCTCATCTCCGGCTGGCCCGTGATGATGCACACCCGCAACGCCCGCAGCTCCTTGTCGCCGCGGATCGCTTCGTAGACCTTCCCGCCGTCCTTGCCCGGCATCGACAGGTCGAGCGTCATCAGGTCGGGCCTGGCCGAGCGGGCGAGGGCGAGGCCCTCGTCGCCGGTCGCGGCGGCGACCACCTTGGCCCCGTTGTCCTCCAGCACCGCGGAGAGGAACGCCCGCACGTCCGGCTCGTCGTCCACGACCAGGATCGTCCGGCCGGCCAGCGCGCCCGCCGGCTTCGCCGCGGCCGCGGGCACCTGCACCGCGACGCGCTTCGCCACGATCGCCGCGTTGGCCACCAGGTTCACGAGCTGCGTGACCTTCATCCCGACCTTGTGGTGCTTGATCCCGTCGGACAGCCCGTCGACGCAGTTGTGGCACGAGGTGACCACCGTCTTGGCGCCCGTGGCGCGCAGTTGGTCGGCCTTGGGCTTCGCCGACGCGAGCCGCCGCGGCGTGTACTCGGCCATCGACATCGCCCCCCCGCCGCCCGTGCAGCAGAAGTTCTCCGCCCGGTTCGGGACCATCTCGCGGAAGTCGGTGCACACGTGCCGCAGCACCTCCCGCGGCTCCTCGAACATCCCGCAGCTCCGCGCGTTGTTGCACGAGTCGTGGTAGGTGACCGAGTCGGTATTGCGCGTGCGGTCGACCTTGATCCGGCCCTGCTCGAGGTACCGGAGCATCGTGACGACCGAGCTCTCCATCTCGAACTTGACGTCCATCCCCGCCCAGTTCTGCCCCTCGCAGCGCGTCGACCGGTAGCCGTGCCCGCACTCCGACATCACGACCTTCTTCGCCCGCAGCTCGTTCGCCTTCTCGAACACCCGCCGCGCGACCGCCCCGCCGAGCTCGTCGTCACCGGAGAAGAGGCCGAAGTTCGTCATGTCCCAGCCCTCGCTGGGCATCGTCCAGCTCTCGCCGGCCAGGTAGAAGATCCGAGCCGCGTCCGAGATCGTCCGCGGGTCGTACTTCACCTCGCGCGGGTTGATCGTGTACATGATCTCCGCGTCCGGCTTGTCGATCGGGATCGCCGCCTTCGGATCGCCGAACTCCCGCACCAGCTCCTCGGAGAGCCACTCCAGCGTCTCCAGGTAGTCCTCCTTGAGCACCCCCATCTGGTTGCCCAGCTCCCACTGGTCCTTGCTCACGACGGCGACGCCCTTGGGCATCACGCCGACGTGG
>JACRCX010000158.1 GCA_016218815.1 Deltaproteobacteria bacterium | reverse complement strand
CTCGCGCGCGACGGTCCCCACGGCGTCACGGGCCCTGCCCCGCGGCCGCCGCCGCTCCACCGCGCAGGTCCGGCAATGCCCGGCGTCACCGGCCCCGGGTCTCCGGCTGGCAGCGAAGCTCGTTAGAGCGGGAATCGGGGGCGGCCGGATAGGCGGTGGATCGGCGGGCTTGCCCTTCGACTCGCTTCGCTCGCTCAGGGCTGCGCCTCGCCGCTACCCGCGGGAGAACCCTGCGACGGAGTCCGGGAACGACGGCGGGCCAACGACTCCATCGGCGGCGGGGCCTTGCTGCACCTCCGGACCAACAACTCGACCCGGACGACCCACCAACAACCAACAACCGCCTACTCCCAAGCCCTCCTCGTCTCCCGCAGCCAGCGGACGAGCGAGCGGCGGGCGCGGACGGATTCCTCGTAGGCGGTGCCGTCGAGCGCGGCGAGGTGGGAAGCGACGACGAGGTCGGCGGTCGTGCGGCCGTGGGGTTCACCCAAGAGCCAGTCGCGATCGTGCAGCAGGCGGTCCAGCTCGTCCAGGTCGCGCGCCAGCGCGTGCTCGACCTCCGGCACGTCGGCCGGCGAGATGCCTCGCCCGCGCAGGCGGAGACTCATCGCGGCCGCGGCGCCGCGGGACGCCAGCGGACGCAAAATGCCCGGGACCCCGGAGACGAACGCGGCGGCCGCGGCCTCCCGACTCGCCGGAACGAGCCAGCGCAGCGCCAGGACGCGCCACGCCAGCGCCTCCTCCGCCCAGTCCTCCAGCACATGGCACCAGGCCGCCGCCGAGATGTCCCTCGGGCGCAGCGCCGGCTGCGGGTGGTGGTCCTCGAGGAAGTCGCGGATCGCACGGCTGCCCGTGACGACGCGCCCGCCCACCCGCAGCCGCGTGTCCTGGCCGTCGACATCCCGGAACACGCGCACGGTGATCGGACCTGCCGCCGGCGGCTCGAGCCGGTGCTCGAGCCCCTTGCTGCGCAGGATCCCGACCAGCGCCCGGACCGACGGGTTGTCCGCGCGCCCGGTCAAGACGATCGTGTCGGTCTCTGCCATCGCGAGGTCCGAGCCTCGCCCGTCCGCGGGCGGCAGTCAAGGGTGGGAGGTTGTCGGTTGTTGGTTGTTGGTTCTTGGTCCGGGCACCGGCTATGCTGCGAACGGGCGTTCGTGACGACGCCCGGTGTTCGGAGGGAGGTCCATCATGTCCAGGCGGGGTCAACGGCGCTGGCGGTGCTTCGCCGCTCTGGCGTCGATGTTCGCGGGTTGCGCGACGACGACCTCGCCGGGTCCCGACCAGGTCGCCGTGGACGACGGCGGGGAGGGCGTCGACGGCGAGACGGGCGAGGTCATCGAGGAAGCGACGGACGACGACGGTGCGGCCGAGGCGGACGGGAGTTTGCCGGGCTGCGCGAGCGCGGCGGACTGCGGCGGGGGCCCGTGCGTCGACGGTTACTGCTGCGACGGAGCGTGCACGGGGGCGTGCGAGGCGTGCGACGTCGCGGGGCGCGAGGGCGCCTGCTCACCGGTCCCGTACGGCGACGATCCCGACGAGGAGTGCCTGGACGAGCTGCCGACGGCCTGCGGGAGCGCCGGGTTCTGCAACGGCGCGCGAGCTTGCGCGATGTTCGGCGAGGAAACGAGCTGCGACGACGGTGACCCGTGCACGACGGACGACGTCTGTACCGGCACAGGCTCGTGCCTGGGCGCGACGCCGTCGGACTGCGAGCCCGGCCCGGCGGACCAGTGCTGCGACGCCGCGTGCGACTCCGCCTCCGGCTGCTACACCACGGCCGGCGCGTGCCCGGAGTCCTGCGAGCCCGCCCGCCTGATCGTCGGCCGCTCATGCGTCGGCTGCGGCGCCGCGGCGGCCGAGGGGATCTGCACCGGCGGTGCGACGCACACCTGCGACCCGTCGACGCACGCGGCCTGCGAGGAGATCGAGTGCGGGGGTACGACATGGCGCTGCACGAACGAGGGGGAAACGTGGGCGTGGCGCACGGGAGTGCTGTGCGACGACGCCGACCCGTGCACGTTCAGCGACGCGTGCTTCGGCGGCGCGTGTTCGGGCACCAGCTACCGCTGCACGAGCGATTCCTGCATGCGGCGCACCTGCGACGGGGCGGGGGTCTGCGACGAGGACCCGATGCCGCCGGCGGACCCGTGCGGCACGGAGGTCTGCCCGGCGGATTCCTGCACGGGGACGACCTTCCACGACTACGCGGCGGACTGCACGAGCACCTGCGACGGGTCGGGGAACTGCTCCGCCTGCGCTTGCCTGCCGCGCGACACGGCCTGCGCGACCGGCGCCGCCGACGAGTGCTGTGACGCGGCGTGCTCGGCGGGCGCCGGCTGCTACACGGTGCCGGGCTCCTGCGGCGGCGGCGATGTCTGCTCGAACCCCAACTTGCTCACGGTCGGCAGCGTGTGCTCGGGCTGCGGCGCCGCGGGCGCGAACGGCGTCTGCGGCGGCGGCGGGTCGTTCACCTGCAACGCCACGACGCACATGGAGTGCCAGAGCGTCTCCTGCGGCGGTTCGTCGTTCTGGTGCACGCGCGTCGGCGGCGTCTGGCAGTGGCGTGCGGCGGCCGGTTGCGACGACGGGAACGCCTGTACCTGGGGCGACACCTGCGGCGGCTCGGGTTGCGCCGGCTCGCCGGTCGTCTGCACGTCCAACGACTGCGTGACCAGGACGTGCAACGGCACGGCGACGTGCACCGAGGTCTTCCGCCCGTCCGGCTTCACCTGCGGCACGACGGGCTGTCCGCCCGACTACTGCGCCTTCGGCGCGTTCCACGACTACTCGGGCTCGTGCAGCGGCTCCTGCGACGGCACGGGCACGTGCGTCCCGTGCTCCTGTCCGGAGAACGTCACGGCCTGCACCGTCGGCCCGACCAACGCGTGCTGCGCGGCGGCCTGCGATTCCGGGACCGGCTGCGGAACGACCGCGCCCGCCGGTGCCTGCGCCGACGTCTGCTCCGATCCCAACAGCCTGGTGGTCGGCCGCGCCTGCAACGGCTGCGGACCCAACGGCGCCAACGGCGCGTGCGGAGCAGGGACCCCACGCGACTGCCGTGCCGGGAGCTGGGTACCTTGCCAGAGCGTGTCCTGCGGCGGGACCACCTACTACTGCACCGACCAGGGGGGCACGATCCGCTGGCGCGCGGGCGACAGCCGCTGCGACGACGGCAACGCGTGCACCTACAACGACGTCTGCACCGGCTCCGCGTGCGCGGGTACGACGCACACCTGCGATTCCACTCCGCCGTGCATCACGCGCGCCTGCGACGGCACGATCGGCTGCGCCGTGACCTACAACCCGGGTCTGTCCTGCGACGACGGCAACGCCTGCACGGCCGGGGAGACGTGCAGTGCGAGCGGCGCGTGCAGCGGCGGGTCCTCCACCGCGGTCTGCGGCGACACGGTGTGTAATTGCGGCGAGACCGCCGCGTCGTGTCCCGGGGACTGCGGCGTCCCCTGTCCGACGGGAGTGACGATCGCGACCTGGGACAGCGGCGCCGACGGCTGGACGTGGGACGACCTGTGGCGTCGCTCTGGCGGCGCCGTGGTCGCCGGGGCGACGGCCTCGCATTGCGGGGGGTCCTACACGGACAACCTGACCTACACCTCGGACGTCGACCTCTCCGGCTGCACGACCGCGGCGACGCTGCACTTCTCGGTGCGGCTCGAGGACGACAGCAGCTGGACGAGCGAAAGCTCGACGGACAAGAACCAGCGGCTCTACGCGGAGTGTTCGGGTGATTCCGGCACGGGCTGGACCCCGCTCACCCCCAACCCCTGGCCGGCGAACCAGAGCGCTTGCGCCGCCAGCTACTGCGACGGGAACCAGACGATCAACCGCAGCTTCTCGTGGACGGCGCAGTCGATCGCGCTGCCGACCGCCTGCCGCACGAGCCAGGCGCGATTCCGTTTCCGCGCCACCGGGAGCTGCATCTGGGACCTGATGAACCCGGGATGGTACGTCGACGCCGTCACGATCAATTAGGGGGAGCTGGGCGTCAGGGACCCTTCGGTGGGCTCGGGGCGGGCCTGGGGGCCGGCAGGATCCGGCCGCGACGGGTCGACCGTGGTGGAAGGCCCCGCTCACGGCTCCTGGTCCCCGCCTCGAGGCCGTGGCATATTCTCGGCAGCCTGGACGGAGGTCGCATCCGACGTTGTTCCGCACCGCCCGCCGCACCGCCACCCTCGTCTTCACCGCCGTGCTCGCGGTCGTCGCCGGGTCGTGCGCCGAGCGCGAGCTTCCTTCGGGCGGCGCCGGGGAGCTCCAGCTACGGCTCGGGGGCAGCGGGCTCTCGGACGAGTGGCGGGCGTTGCGCGTCGTGGCGTTCGATCTCGACGACCAGGGGTGCATCGGTCCGCGCGTCGCCGAGCCCGGCGCGACGCCGCTGGCCACGACCGGTCTCGTCCACCCCGACGCGCTGCGGGTGACGTTGTCGATCCCTGCCGGCGCGCGCACCATCTACGTCGAGGTCTATCGCGACGGCGACGGCACCGACCTGCTCGGCACGGGCTGTGCCGAGACCGTCCTCTCCTCCGGCGAGAGCGTCACGGTGCAGGTCGAGATCGTCCTCCTGACGAGCGACGCCGACGCCGATGCGGACGTCGACGACGCCCCCGACGGCACGGACGCCGACGCGGAAACCGACGCCGACGTGGACGGGGACGACGGAGTCGCCCCGGACGGCGACGAGGTCGTGGACGGGGACGTCGACGACGATGGTGCCGCGGAAGAAACGGCCGAGACGGACGAGGGCGGGGCCGAGGATGCGGCCGACGTTCCGGCGGAGGACGCGATCGCGGAGGCGGATGCGCCGCCGGTCCCCGGACTGGTGTTGAACGAGGTCGACTACGATCAGACCGGCACCGACTCGACGGAGTTCGTCGAGCTGTACAACTCGTCGCCGGCGCCGGTCTCCTGCGCCGGGCTCGAGCTGCGGGTCATCAACGGTGTGGGTGCCGCGCTCTACCGGACCCAGCCGCTCACGTGTTCCGCGGTCGACGCCGGCTCGGTCCACGTGGTCGGCTCGTCCCTCCTGCTCGCCTCGATCACCTGTCCCTCGTCCCAGGTGCTGGGCACGGGCGGCTCGGATCTGATCCAGAACGGGCCGTCGACCTCCGGCGGTCCCGGCGACGCGGTGGCCCTGGTCGACACGTCGTCGGGTGCGCCGGTCGTGCTCGATCAGCTTGCGTACGAGGGGACGGTCGCCGGGTGGGGCGAGGGTGCGTTCGCCGCGGCGGACGCGTCGTCCGCCGTTTCGCTGCAGCGCAGTCCTCCCGGCAACGACACGAACGACAACGCCGCCGACTTCGCGCTGCTGCTGCCCACCCCCTGCGCCGTGCCGTAGTGGTGCCGCGCGACGTCCCGCCCTTCCGGCTCTTGCGTCAGCCGCCGAACGGAGGCAGGCAGTACGGACCCCCGCCGCCCATGGGCAGCGTGCCGCAGGCGTAGCCCTCGTCGGTGCGGCAATCGGTGTCGTCGGTGCAGGTCCGCAGGCACGCGGCGGTGCCCATCAGGTTCAGGCACCCCCCGCCCGTCCCGCAGTCCTCGTCGCTGGTGCAGTCGGACGCGCTGCAATAGCCGCCGGGGAGGGTCACGGGTCCGACCCGGGTGAGGCAGGTCGCGTCCCGGCCCGCCACGGGCGCGCAGTCCTCGGGTGCCGTGCACCCTTCGCCGACGGCGCCGCCCACCGACAGGCAGCGGAACGTGCACGAGCCTGCGGCCGCGTCCCACAGGCCCGAGCAGTGGCCGACGCCGCAGGACTCGTCGCAGGCGCCGCAGGCCGTGTCCGAGGGCACGCCGCAGACGCCGGCGCAGCACGAGCCGTAGATGCCGAGCGACGGGTCGAGGCACCCGCGTTCGCTCTCGTCGGGGTCGAGCGAGCCCCAGGGGCAGGGCGTACCGCAGCCTCCGCAGTTCGCCGGGTCGCTCAGGAGGTCCACGCAGGCGTCCCCGCACCACGTCCGTCCTTCCGGACAGGACGGGGTCTCCTCGACGGAGTCCTCGGGCGTCGCCTCCGCGACATCCGTCACGTCCGCGGCGTCCGCGGCGTGATCGGCGGCGCCGTCCCGCTCGTCGTCCGCGGGGAAGGGCGTGCTCATGAAGCAGGCGCCCAGAAGCACGGCGCCGATGGCGGCGGCGAGGATCCATTTCGTGTTGACGGTGCTCATTCCCGGATGTCCTCCGGGCGCGGAGCGTACCACGACGGGCCAGCGGGGGCGATCCGGATGTGACGAGGGGTCCCCGGCGGGGCTCGCGGCACAACGCCCCGGACGGGGCCGGCGAGCCGGGAGTCCGCGTCATCGCGGGACGAACTCCGGCTCGCCTTCCCCGCGTCCGATGGCGCGGGGCGTAACGGGGCAACCTGGCGCCGGGGTGTGTGGCCGTCGGCCCAAGAGGCGCCGAAGGTCCTGCGCGCCGCGGGCGCGGCACTCTTCGCGAAATGCGGCGGGAGGCGGCGAGCCGCGTCTGGCACGCCTCTCGCGTCGACCCCGGAGCCGCCGCCGTGCGGACGCTCGCGGCGCGGCGGGGAAGTGAGGTGTCGCGATGACATCCGCATTCGTCTGGACCGGCGTGGCGGTGTTGTTGGGGTCTTGCGTGCTGGCGTTCCACTTCATGATGAGGAACGCGCTGACCCTTCCGGCCGAGCCCCCGCGGCCGGCGCGGTACCCATCCGTCACGGTGGTCCTGCCGATCAAGGGGCTCGACGCAGGGGCGCGGCGCAACCTCCGGGCGGCGCTGGGCCTGGAGTACCCCGGGAAGGTCGAGACCCTCTTCGTCGTGGACGACGCGGACGAGCCGGTCCTGCCGCTCGTGCGGGAGGCGGTCGCGATCGAGCGGGCTGGGGGGAGGAGTATGGACGCGGGCATCCTGATCGCCGGGCGTCCGCCGGCGGGGCGAACGGGCAAGCTGCACGCGATGATTGCCGGGTTCCGGCGGGCCAAGGGCGAGCTGGTCGCGTTCATCGATTCCGATACGCGGCCCGAGCCGGACCGGCTGCGCGTGCTGGTCGAGACGTTGCTGGGCCGCCCGGACGCCGGGGCGGCGTTCGCGCCGGTCGTGGCGTCCGAGCCGCCGGCCACCATGGGGGACGCGGGCTACGCCCTGCTGCTCAACGGGCTGTACGGTCCGGCGGCCGCGGCGGCGGTGCTCCGGAACGGCGGCGAGCTGCCGTTCATCATGGGTCAGTTCTCGGTATACCGGCGCGAGGCCCTCGCCGCCATCGGCGGACTGGAGAGCGCCGACGGGCAGCTCGTCGACGACATGTTCCTCGGGATGCGCATCCATGCGGCCGGATACCGCAACCTGGTCGCGCCGCGGCGCGTGGCCATCATCGAGAGCGGTTCCGGGCTCGTGGACTTCTGGCGGACCTACGTCCGCTGGATCGCCTTCTCGCGCAGCGGTCTGCCGGTGCGCGAGTTCAAGCTGCCGACGTTCGTGCTCCCGAGCGCGTACTGGCTCGGACTGCTCGCGGCTGCGGTGTCGGCAGCCTCCGGGCTCCGGCTCCCGGCGGTGTTGAACGCCGCGGTCGCGCTGGGCGTCGCGGCATCGATCAACTCGCTCCATCGCGCCATGGGCGGCGCGCGCCTGACCGGGGCCAGGCGCGCCGCCTCGTTCCTCCTGCTCCTCGTCGCCCCGGTGGTGCTCGCGCGGGCCCTCCTGGGGCGGGAGATCCAGTGGCGGGGCCGGACCTACCGGCTGGACGGTCGAGCCCGGCTTGCCGAGGCCCAGGGCGTGCCGCGCGCCGTTCCCGGGCCGCCGCGGTCTCCACGGCCGTCGGCGGTCCGGTTGGAGCCGCGCGTCGCGCAACGGAATCCCGGCCCGTCCGCGCCCGCGGCCTGGGGCCGCCTGGACGGCGGGTCGAGGGCGCCGCGCCGTGGAATACGGCCCTCGTGACACGGCCGGCGGGCTCCGGGGGGGTGCCAGGCCGGTCGCAGAAGATGAGTCGGCGATCGGGAAGGCGACGTCGCCGCGACGGCGACCGCGACCCCACCGGCGGGCACGTCGCTGACCGGGGCCGCCTCATCCTTCTTCTTTCCCGCGCAGGCCGCCGCGAGCGCGAGCAGCGCCAGCACGGCGATGCTCGTCACGCGCATCGGCTCCACGCCGTTTGTTGGGGAAGCGCCGAATGGTCGCATGGTGTCCCTCCTCGCTCAGGGCGCGGGCTCTTCGCCCGCGGGCAGCGGGGTCCCCGGCGGACAGCGACGGTCGACGCAGGGCCGTCCGCCGCACTCGGAGTCGCTGGTGCAGGCCCGGAGGAGCCGGCCGGCCGCCAGCGTCTCGTGCAGAGCCTCGAGGCCTCCCGTCGCCTCGGCCCAGATCGTCATGGAAGTGCAGTAATCCTCGTCCGCGATGAGAATCGACTCCCAGGACCAGCCCTGTTCACGTCCGCGCTCCAGGTCGGCCTGCAAGCCGAACAGCTTGACGCGGGAAATGCCCGTCCGGCCGGACCACGGCCGGAGCCCCTCGCAGCTGTGCGACCACGTCACGATCCGTGGCCTGGCCTCGGTCCCGAGAGGTCGCAGCGGCCCGACGCGGAGCGTCGTGGAGTCGGTGCCCTCCTCCACGGAAACGACGGTGTCGGCCGGCAGCTCGATCTCGAGGTCCTGCCCGGGGAGGAGGTTGGGCAGGATCCGCGTGCCGGCCTCGCGCGCCATCACGACGGGACCCGGGACGAGCGAGGCCATCACGTCCGCCGCGAACGACTCGACCCATTCCGGCGTCAGGCCGAACTCCGCCGGGTACGAGAAGTCGAGGATCACGACCGTGGCGTCGGGAAGGGCGACGAAGAAGCGCGCCTGGCCGGTGAGGATGACGTCGACCGCGCCCGGCCCGCAGAGGTAGCCGGTATTCGCCGACGGCACGACCCGAACGGCGCGGAGGGGAGGGCGCACGGTGGGGCAGGGGGAAACCGCCCAGGTCGTCGCGAGTCCGCGAACCCGCGCCGGCGCCTCCTGGAGAATCAGCTCCGCCTGCACCGCCTGTTCGAGGTCCTCGCCCACCACCGCGTCGAGGTCGAGGCCCGTGACTTCCACCCACCCCTTCGGGGCGTCGGCGGTGTAGCCATGGCAGGCGAGAATCCTCCCCGGCAGCTCGTCGCGGGGAAGGGACTCGTCGTCCAGCGGGAGTTGGGCCAGGAGGCGGCCGCCCATCAACGGGATGAGTTCCGGCTGCGACTCGGGCGTCGCGGCCTCGACGTCGAGTTGCGGTGCGGCGTCCGCGACGGAACTCGCATCCTCGCCAGGTCCGGCGACTCCCGCGGTCGGCGGGCCGGTTAGGTCGTCGGCGGTGACACCGATGTCGGGTGGGGCGGGTTCGGCGGCGTCCCGCGCGGGCACCAGCGTCGCGCCGTCGGCGACCGGAGGCGCCTTCGCGCGGCAGCCCGTGCCGATGGTCAACGCGAGTGCGACGGCGGACACCACGATCCGAGGCGTGCAGCGACCGCGCGGTACAACCATCGCGACCCTCCCGGGACCACGGCCGTCCCTTCCGAACGGTTGGGACTCTGGCCGACCGGGCCCGCCGCGTCAACCGGGAAGAGTCCCCGGACGGGTCCCCGGACGAGCCTTGCGGCGACGGAGCTCTCGGCACCGCCCCGTCGGTCTCGGACAGCCCGGCGGACGGTTCTCCGGCCGACGAAGCGGACGATGCGCCGGGCGTCGTGCTTCCCGGCGGCGACCGCCGATGCTAGCGTGGACCACAGGCCGGAGGTGGAAGTCATGACGAAGCGGGCGTCGTTCGCGATCATGCTGGGGTGTCTGGGAACGATGTCCTGCGCGCCGGGGGGGGACGACGGTACGGCGACGGACGCACGGCCGGATGCGGCGGGCGAGATCCCCGACTCGGACGCGGATGCCGGGTCGGGGGAGGACGCCGCCCCGCCGGACGGCGCGGAAGGCGACGCCGCGGCCGAGGTCGAGGACACCACGGCGGCCGAGGACGCGGCGGCCGAGGACGCGGCGCCGGCGGAGCCGGTCTGCCGCTACGAGTGCGGCGCGGACGACGACTGCGTCGCCGTGTACGGCGTCGGCTGGGTGTGTCGCGACGCGACGTTCGCCGCGCCCCGCCTCTGCCTGACGCTGTGCGCGACCGACGACGATTGTCGCGTGGGCGCGGCGTCCGACCCGCTCATGATCTGTCGATCGGGTGCGTGCGCCATGCGGGCGTGCACAGACGCGTCCGAGTGCGGCTGGGTCGGGGCGCGCGCCGACTGTCGCGGCGTGGACTGGGGCACCATGCGCTCGTGCCAGCGCACCTGCATGACGGACGGCGATTGCGGATACGGGGTGCCGTCGGACGCGCTCTACCACTGCGAGGCCGGACTGTGCGCGTGGTACTGCGACACGGACGACGAGTGCTTCACCGCGTTCGGCTCGCGTGCGTACGGGTGCCGGGAGCCGAGCGGGGTTGCCGGCGCGACGTGCATCCGCGACTGCGCGACGGACGCCGACTGCCTGCTCGGCGGGCCGAGCGACGTGTTGGCGGTGTGCCGCTGACGGGCGTAGTACGGCTCGGCTGTCGACCAGGCGTGACGCCCGGCGGGCGGCGCGGGTCCATCGCGGCAGACGGGCGACCGGCGGAGCTCATCGCGGCGTGCCCGGACCGTCGGCCGCTCCGTTCGAGCGGGGCGGTGCGCGCCCTTGCAGCAAGTCCTCGATCTGGGCCAGCGACGGCGGTTTGGCCAGATGGTGATCGAATCCGGCGGCGGACGAGCGTTCCAGGTCCTCCGGCAGAGCGTAGCCGCTCACTGCGACCAGGCGCGCTTCGCGGAGCCGCGCGTCGGCCCGGAACGTCCGCGCCACCTCGAAACCGTCCATCCCGGGCAGCCCGATGTCGCAAAGCACCACCTCGGGACGGAACTCCCTCGCCGCCTCGATTCCCGACGGCCCGTCGCGGGCGGTCCGCACGACGTGCCCCGAAAGGGAGAGCGCCTCCCGGAGGGTGTCCGCCGCGTCGTCGTTGTCCTCGATGATGAGCACCCGGCGACAGGCCCCACAGGCCGTCGGCGGACCCGCGACCGCCGGCTCGTACTCCGCCGAAAGCGGCAGTCGCACGGTGAACGTCGCCCCGCACCCGCCGCCGCCGCTCGCCGCCTCCACCGTACCCCCGTGCAGCTCGACCAGGCCCTTGGCCAGCGCCAGCCCCAGGCCGAGGCCGCCGCGGCTCCGATCGAGCGACTGGCATCCCTGGGAGAACGGCTGGAAGAGCCGGCTCATGACCTCGGCGTCGAGGCCGACGCCCGTGTCCGCGATTCGCAGCACGCCGGCGTTTCCCTCGCGATCCAACGCCAGCTCGACCGAGCCGCCCCGGGGCGTGAACTTCGCAGCATTCTGCAGCAGGTTGCCGACGACCTGGGCCAGTCGCGTCGCGTCGGCATCGAGCCGCATCGGGATCGCCGCGAGGCGTACCTCGAAGCGCACCCCGGCCGCCACGAACACGCCCCGGTGGTCCTCCGCCACCCCACGCACGACCTCGACGAGATCGATGCTCCGGTGTTGCAGGCGGACCATCCCGCGGGAGATCCGCGTCACGTCCAGGAGGTCGTCGACGATGCACCCCAGATGCCCGAGTTGCCGCTCGATGACCGCGAGCGCATGGCGCGCCTGCTCGCCGCCCGGCTGGGCCTGCCGCAACACGAACAGGCTGTATCCGATCGGCGCGAGCGGGTTGCGCAGTTCGTGCGAGAGCGCCGCGATGAACTCGTCCTTGCGCCGGTCGGTATCGCGCAGCGCCGCCGCCAGCTCGCGCTGCCGCCGCTCGGACTGTCGCAACAACTCCACCGCCGTCGCGTACTCGGTGATGTCGTGCACCATCCCGACCGAGCGCACGACCCGGCCCGACCCGTCCCGGAAGTGGTCGCACTTCTCACGAACGACCCGCACCTCGCCGGTCGACCTCCGCACCACGCGATGTTCGATCTCGTAGGTGTCGCGCCCCTCCCGCAGGGAGCCCGTGTAGGCGTCGTTCACCGCGGTCCGGTCGTCCGGATGGACCGCATCCAGAAAGGCCTCGTAGGAGGCCCCGAACTCCCGCGGAGCCATGCCGAAGATGCGGTACACCTCGTCCGACCAGTCCAGCCGCCCCGTCTCGTGGTCCAGCTCCCAGCTCCCCAGGTGCGCGATCTCCTGCGCCCGGTTCAGCCGCTGCTCGCTCGCCCGCAACGCCTCGTCGGCCAACCACCGCACGGTCACGTCCCGCGAAATCGCAATCAATCGTTCGGGAAGACCGCGCGCGTCGCGCAGGGGCGCGATCACGACCTCCCACCACTTCGGCGTGCCTTTCACCGTGGGACAGCGCCCTTCGAAACGCGCCATGCCGCCCGCCCGCGCCTCGACCACCGCCCGCGCCGCCGCCTCGTGCTGTTCCCCCTGCCAGAAGTCCTGCCACCTCGCCCCGCGGTACGGCTCGAAGTCGTCGATCTCCAGAAGTTGCTGCCCCCCCGCGCTCATCGACTGCAGCCGGCCCTCCAGGTCCATCACCTTGATGCAGTCCGGGCTGGCCTCGATGATGCGGCGGTTGAACTCCTCCGCCGCACGTCGCTCCTCGTCCGTCACCCGCCGGCCCGTGCGCCCGTCACGGTCCTCCGGCCCCGGTTCCTCGCCGGCCTGCCGCGTGGCCGCAGCCGCCGGCAGCGCCCCCGGAGCACACACCCCTCCCCCGGATTGCTCGTCCCGCATGCGGCTCATCTTGACCATCGCCGGGCGTCCTGACAACCCCGAAGGCGCAAGAAATGGGCGGGGGCCGACCGCCGTCCTACCCTTCCCAGTCCGTGCAGCACGGCTCGGCCGCGTTGTCGGGCGTGCACCGCTCGCCGGCCCGGAACAGGGCGATGCAGTTGCGGACCAGGTCGTAGTAGTAGGTGCCCATCGCGTTGTTGCCAGGTTCGATGTCACGGTTGTACTCGAGGTTGTACTGATCGAGGAAGCAGCCGTTCACGTCCTCCGGATGCGAGCAGGTACACAGCGGGGCGACATCGCACTGGAAGCGCCCGACGAGCCACTCGTTCCAGCCGGTGATGGTCGCAATCGGGACCTCGGGGTTGTCGAACAGCGTCTCGAACTGCCTGCGCAAGGTCCTGCCGTGATGCTTCGGCGTCGCGGTCGCCGGGTGGCTCATGTAGTCCGCCTGGTACGCCATCGCCAGCGGAAGCTGTTCCATCCTGCCGCCGAGCGTCGACGCGCGCTGGAAGCAGGGCTCGGGATCGAGCGGCGAGGCTTGGCAGTTCTCCAGGTAGCTCCACTTCTCCGTGCCGTCCGCTTCGTACGCCCACATCCTGCGGATGGTGTAGTCCGCGGCGAGGGACGCGACGGCCGCCTCGTCGACCGGCCATTGCGTGTTCTCCGTGACGAGGATCAGCGGCTTGCCCAGGTATTCGAATTGCAGTCCGGGGTGGGCGTTGAGGAGGTCCAGCAGCGTGTAGACCATGTACCTGCCGGTGTCAGGTGTGTACGCGGCGGTCACCGGCACCCACGGCACGATGCGCGGCGCGCCCGGGATGCCGCTCCAGACGCTCACCATCGTCGTGAAGGGCTCGAGGATCATCTGCTCCGGCCTGTCGCACAGCGTCCCGGTATTGTACGGGTGGTTCGTTACGTCCACAAAGACGAAATCGGCGCCCAGGTCCCGCAGCAGCTCGGCGTGCCTGGTCAGCAGCTCGGTGTTGCCCGTCAGGCAGTAGTAGCCGTCCGCCGGCTGCCCCCACCAGTGCGACTCGTTGTAGTCTCCATAGGGCGCCCTGCCGGCAAGGATCTCCGTGAGATCGTGGACGTGCTCCGCCGCGGGGCAGTGCCAAGTGTGGTAGAAGACGCCGAGCTTCGTGACGCTCGGATCGAACGGCCTGTCGACGCAAAGGAACGTCGCCGGATCGCACTCGTAGCGTGTCCCCGGACAGTCCGAGTCGTCGTCGCACTCGATGCAGAGCCCACCGTGGCAGACGTTGCCCGACGGCGCCCAGTTGCAGGGGTTGAGCAGCCAGTTGCACCTGTCACGGCAGATCCCCGCGAGACAGCCGTATGCGGTTCCGCCGCAGTCCTCGTCGGTCGTGCACTCGGGTCCGGCGTCCGCGTCCGCCTCGGGCTCCGCGTCCGCCTCGGGCTCCGTGTCCGCATCCGCATCGGCATCCGCATCCGCGTCCGCCGAAGCATCCGCGTCGCCGCCGCCCGGGTCGCTGCACGTGCAGGCGCCGCTCGACTGGCACTCGCCGAGCGGGAATCCCGCCTCGCCGCAGCGGGCGGTGCAGTCGACCGGGTCGCACGGTCCTCCGTCATCCTCGGCGTCGAACGTGATCCCGTCGCGCGCGTCGCCGAGAGAGTCGAGGGTGCCGTCGGGCCGGGCTCCGCCCTCGCCGGGCGCGCACGCCGCGGCGAGCAGGGTCGCGGCGGCCAGCGCGGGGAACCCAGATCCTCCAAAGTGGCTCACGAGCGTCCTCCTTCCCCGCCGATCCCGTCCCGCGATGCCAGTGGAATCGCGGGCGGTCTCAGCGCACGATGCGGCCCGTCACCGCGTCGAGCACGACCTCCAGGCCATCGTCGCCGACGTAGCGCCAGGCCGGCACGAGGTCGGGAGCCGCGGGGCCGCCGGTACCCCAGACCGGCTCGGCGGCGAACAGCCGCACGTCGCCCTTGGCCGCGCGGCCGAGGTCCTCCGCGGCAAGCCGCAGCGCGCCTGCGGCGTCCAGGACTCCGGCACCGGCATCCTCCGTCCACGTCGCCGTCTCCGGCCACCACCACGACCACGCCGCGACGCCGTCCCGCCCGACCAGCACCGCGACGTGATCGGCCGCGCCGTTGCCGCGCACGGGCAGGCCAGCGAACGTGCGGGACCAGCGCACCACCCAGCCGACGACCTGCGCCGCGCCGCCGTCGCGCCGCGCCTCGACCGCCGCGACCAGGTCCAGCGTGGCGCCCGCGGGCGTTCCACCCCGTGCCTCGGCCAGGAACGACTCGGCCGTCGCGATCGCGTCGGTGGAGGACCCGACGCCGGGACCCAGCGTCGACCACGCCTCCGAAATGCCGCCCACGACCGATTCGGCCGGCTCGCGCGACGCCCGGGCAGCCGCGGGGCCATCGAACGGCGTTGCCGTGTCGAGGAGGTCGGCGGAGACCAGCACGCGGCCCGCCGCGTCCAGCGGCACCCACGTCGCGAAATCCGGTCCGGGCGACCAGCGGCGCAGCGGCAGGCGCCCCGAGCGCGCCGAGTACTCGACGATCTCGGCTCCTTCCCGCACCGCGCCGGCCCAGCGGTCGGCGAGGCCGGACACCGGAACGTTGGCCTCGTACCAGGCGAACATCGGCGTCGATCCCCGGCCGATCGACTCAGCGAACAGGCGGGCGACCTCGTCGTCCGCGAGGTCGAACGAGACGTCGGTGTAGCCGAGCACGGACTCCGCGGTCGGGCCGAAGGCGCTCGCCCAGGGCTCGGCCAGCGTCAGGCACGTGGCCCAGATCGTGTGGCGCGCGGCGACGGCACCAGAAAGGTCGGCGGCCGTGATTGCGCCGTCCGCCGTGGCCGCCCCGCCGGGGAAGCCGTGCCCCGTGTGGTAGAGGAAGGTGACCCCCAGGCCCAGGTAGCCGGCCAACTCGGCGGTGTTCACGTCGGCGTCGCGCACGAGCCAGCGGTAGCCGAGGCGACGGAATCCCTGGGCGAAGACATCGAAGTCGGTGTTGTCCAGCCCGTCGTCGACGGCGGTGGCGATGAAGGTGAGGGCGGCCGGCGGCCCGCCGCAGTCCTCGGCGTCGTCGAACCGCGAGCCGGAGACCGCGAGCCGACACGCCGGCGCATCGCAGTAGCCGTCGTAGGACCAGCCGCACGGATCGGCGGGGTCGCAGGTGCACGCGTCGTGCTCGTATCGCGCGCAGCCGCGGTCGCAGGCGCCGCCCGTGCAGTCGATCGAGTCGTCGAAGGTCGGGCCGGCGGTCGCTTCCGCGCACGCCGGCGCGTCGCACGCGCGGTTGCGCGCCCAGCCGCACGGGTCGGCCGGGTCGCAGGTGCACGCGGTGTGCTCGCCGCGCAAACACTGGTCGCCGCAGGTCGGCGCCGCGTCCTCGGCGTCGACGGCGTCGGCGACCTCGACGGGTCCGTCGTCCTCCTCGTCCCCGGACTCCGGCGCCGCATCCTCCGCGACGTCGGGTGCGAGGTCCGGCAGCTCGCCCGGCGCGTCCTCCGCGACCGACTCGGCCGCGTCCGCGTCCGGCGCATCGTCCGTCGCCTCGTCGCGGCCGAGGTCGGCCTCGCCGGTGTCCGCGGCGAGCTGGACGCCGCCGTAGCAGCCGGCCGCGACGAGCGCGCCGGCCAGCAGCGCGAGAACCTGCATTCCGCCTCCCGGAGTCGTCGATTCCCGCCCGAAGCCCGGCGCCGGCGTGGACGACTCGGCCTCGATTGTACCGGCCCGCGGCAGGGGCCGCCAGCCGCCTGTGCCGCGTGGGCTTGCAGGCCGGCCGCGGAGCATGGAGACTGGCCGTGTACCGCGGGGGAGCAAGGAGCAGTGCCGTGCGTTGCGGGTTCCCGATGCGGCTGTCGGTCGTGGCGTGCCTGGCTGGATGCTACGGCTCGCCGGGCATCGACGGCGTCGACGGCTGCCGCGAGTGCGCCGATGCGGTCGACAACGACGGCTCGACCGTCGAGGACGGCCTTGCGGAGGAACTCGCGACCGAGGACGGAGCCCTCGACGAGGGCGGCGGGGTCCGCGAGGAGTGCAACGGGAGGGACGACGACGGCGACGGCGCGCCGGACGACGGTTTCCCCTGCGTCCAGGGGGCCGCGGTCGTCTGCGCGACGACGTGCGGCGGCGAAGGCGTGGGGCGCTGCGGGGCGGACTGCACGATGCCGGGCCCCGCGGAGTGCACTTCCGTCGCGGAGACGTGCAACGGCGCCGACGACGACTGCGACGGCGTCTGCGACGACGGTTTCGCCTGCTGCGCGGGGGCCACGATGACCTGCGGGACGAGCTGCGGCTCGCGGGGGACTCTCCTCTGCGACGCGGCGTGCGGACCCGGGGTGTGCACGCCGCCCGCGGAGACGTGCAACGGGGCGGACGACGACTGCGACGGCGAGTGCGACGAGGACTTCTCCTGCTGCGCGGGAACCATCGTCGCGTGCACGACGAGCTGCGGCTCCACGGGGACCGCGCCGTGCGACGAGGCGTGCGCGCCCGGCGCGTGCGACCCGCCCGTGGAGACGTGCGGCAACCTCGCGGACGACGACTGCGACACGGTGACCGACGTCGATTGCGTCGCCAACGACCGCTGCGACGGCGCCGTGGCGATCGCCCCGGGCTCGCCGGCGAGCGGCTCGACGGCGGAGGCGGCCAACGATGCGGGCGGGCCATGCGGCGGGGCCGGCGCGCCGGAGGTGTACGTCTCGTTCGACCTCGCCGAGACTTCCGACGTCTTCGTGCACACCGCGGGCAGCGCCTTCGACACGCTGATCTACGCCTCGGCGACGTGCGGCGCGGGCGACCTGGGGTGCAACGACGACGTGATCTGGGGGGCGGTGCGCTGGTCGGGCCTGTCGCTGCGTGGCCTGGCGGCAGGGCGGTACTTCGTCGCCGTCGACGGCTACGACGCGTCCTCGTCCGGAGACTACGTCGTCGGGGTCGCAAGCTCGGCGGCGGCGGCCGAAGGCGAGCGGTGCGGCTCGCCGTCGTTCCTTCCGCGACCGCCCGAGGGGAGCGACGTCTCCACGATCACGGGCGACACGTGCGCGTCCACGGACGACGCCGGAGGCTCGTGCGGTGGCGCGGGCGGCACCGACACGATCTACTGGTTCGGTCTGTCGGAGGCGCGGCACGTGCGTTTCGACGCCTGCGTCGCGGGAACGACGGCGGACACCGTGCTGTACCTGCGCCGCGATTGCGCCGACGACGCGACGGAAGCGGCCTGCAACGACGACGCCGCGGCCGGCGCGGGCTGCTCGACGCTGGAGGTCGATCTGGAGCCCGGCCTGTGGTTCCTGGTGGTCGACACCGCCGCGGCAGGTCCTTGCGGGACCTGGGAGGTCGACGTCACGGGGTTGTGAGCTCCGCCGGCCGGCCGCTCGCGGCAGTCCCACCTCGCCAGCCACACCGCGCGGATCAGTCCGCGCTCGACCCTGTGGACCGCCACCGCGTGCAGGTACGGCCGATCGGCGATGCCGACGACGAGCTCGTGGTCGACCACCCATGGGCCCTCGACCGTGCGCTGGACCGCGTTGGCGTGAAGGTCTGGGTTCTGCGAGACGTACCGCGATGCCGCCGTGCACGACCCAGCGGATGCGGCGTGCGTTGCGCACGTCGGCCAGCGGGTCGGCCTCGAGCACCAGCAGGTCCGCCAACCGCCCGGGCTCCAGCGTCCCGAACTCCGGCGTCAGCGGGTGACCAGGCTCGCGGTGTAGCGGACGGAGAAGCCGCAGGGGAAGGTCACGCCGACGGCGGCGCTCGCCACGTCGCACTGCGTCCCGGTGCACGTGGCGTCGATGCGCTGGTGGCCGCTTGCGGCGGTGGGCGACGAGAACGACCCGTAGGTGGCCACGTGGAGGTGCACCGTGGCGTCGAGCGTCGGCACGGGGAGGTCGGAGTTCGCGCGATCCGGGCAGGTGAACGAGGCGCCGGAGATGGTGCAGGAGAAAGGCGCCTCGCTGGTCGGGGTGATCGTCATCGTCCGGTCGCCGTTGTTGGTCAGGGTGAACGTGCCCATCGGGCTGGTTTCCGGGTCGGGGTAGTGGCAGGCGTCGTCGAAGACGTCGCCTTCCAGGTAGCCCCAGGTTCCGGAGGTGGGCTCGATCGGCGCGCCGTCGCCTCCGTCGTCGCAGCCGATGAGCAGACCAAGCGCCAGGATTGCGTGCCTCATGATGATACCTCCCTTCGCCGTCAAGACGGCCGGACGGTAGCACAGGTGAGAGGCGGGCCTCACGCCCTTCCCGCTCTTTCCGCACTCTGCCCGCACTTCATCTTGACAGGGGGCATCGCTGCTGGTACCCGCCGGATCCGGCCGTGATGGAGGTTTTCCCACGATGAAACCCGGCGAGAAGAAGTATCCGCACGTTTTCAGTCCGTTCCGCATCGGCAAGATGGAGATGAAGAACCGGATCAAGTACGCGTCGACCGAGACGAACTTCAACTACGGCGACGGGTACGTGTCCGACAAGGAAGTCGCGTACATGGAGGCCCAGGCGCGCGGCGGCGCGGGGATCGTGACGACGCAGGGCGCGTACACGGACCCG
>JACRCX010000157.1 GCA_016218815.1 Deltaproteobacteria bacterium | reverse complement strand
GCTCCCTGCCGGCTCTTCCTCATCCGGAGCGGGACCAAACGCGCCCCGCCCCCTCCGGGGGCGGCGGGTGTGGGGGGCTTCAACCGCCTCGTCCATCAACTATCGCGACCGCATCGCCATCAAGAAGCGTGCTCACGCTCACGTGCGCGGTCGGAAACCCTCGTGTGAGGCCGGTCCGATCCGGAGGGAAGGAGTACTTGGCGCCGTGCACGAGGAACTCGAGCAGGTTGCCTCGCACGGCGGTCGGAGCCTTTCGCCCGACGCGCATGAGGAGTCGGGACTGGACGGCCCGGCGCACGGCGTTGTGGACCTCGGCCGCGCTCAGGAGCAGGACTCGTCCGAGCTCCAGGTACGTCCAGCCCTCCGGGTTCGTCAGGGCCAGCTTGAGAGCGACGACGATGTCCTGAGGCTTGAGCAGCATGTCCGTACACTATTCATGAATCGTGAATGATGCAAGAGGTAGATGCACGGCATCCGTGCCTCCGCTCCGGCCCCGGCCACGAGGCGCCATGGCCCTGCTCGAAACCGTCACCACGGAGCACGACATCCGCCGCAACCTCGCCTGTCCTGAGCATGGTCGAAGGGCCGAACTCGGACTGCCGTACGAGCCCGTTTCCTTCGCTCCCCCGCACGACCCCGACCAACTGACGTCGCAAGACCTCAGCGGCGCATCGGCCGGAGCTGCGCGACAACTGGCGGCTGGCCGAGGAGCACGCTCCGCTGCGGCGGATCGAGCCGCTCGAGTAGTGGAGGGCGACATGCACCGAGTGGTCAAGGTCGAGCCACGGGCCGGATTCCGGCTGCACGTGCGGTTTGCGGACGGCGTCGAGGGCGAGGTCGATTTGTCCGGCCGGCTCTTCGGCCCGATGTTCGAGCCGCTGCGCAATGGGGACTTCTTCCGGCAGGTCGCGATCGACGAGTTCGGCGTGGTCTGTTGGCCCAACGGCGCCGATCTGGCGCCGGACGCGCTGCACGCGCGGCTCGAAGCTGGCGGTCGGCCCGGCGATGCCCTTCGCGGACCAGGTTGACACGATCTTGTTCATGGTCAAGTATATGACCATGAACAAGATCAACATCAACGAGGCCAAGACCAATCTCTCGCGATATCTGAAGAGAATCAGGAATGGAGAGACAATCATCCTGTGCCGCCGAAACGTGCCCATCGCCGAGATCCGACGGCTTCCCGACGAGACGTCGGACCGGCCGCGGATCGGCCTCTGCCGGGGCTCGTTCACCGTGCCACCGGAGTTCTTCGCGCCGCTGCCGGAAGACGTGCTCGCCACGTTCGAGGGCGCCGATGCCGGGACCGGCCCGGCGAAGGCTGATCGGTGAAACTCCTCCTGGATACCTGCACCTTCCTGTGGATCGTGGCCGACGACCCCGCGCTGACGCCGCGCGCCCGCGACGCGTTTCTCGACGGATCGAACGAGCGATACCTCAGCGCGGTTTCGGTATGGGAAATCCTGGCCAAGCACGCCCTGGGCCGGCTGCCGCTCCCCCAGCCGCCCGAGCGTTTCGTGCCCGAACAGCGCGAAAGACACGGCATCGCGCCGCTGCCGCTGGACGAGGTGGCCGTCCTCCACCTGTCCCGCCTGCCGCCCCTGCACCGCGACCCGTTCGACCGGATGCTCGTCTGTCAGGCCCTGGCCGGGGGACTCGCGCTCCTCACGCCGGACGAGCAAATCGCCAAATACCCGGTCCGCTGCGTGTGGTAGCCCGGTTCCCCCCTGCGTCTTGACTGCCGCGTCCACCGTGCGGTACGGATCGCGCTTCGCTTGTCGTCGAGGGAGGCGACGCTCATGAATCACCAGACACTTCGTGCGGGCCGGATCATCCTGGCGCTCGTTCCCTTCGCGGTCGCGGGCTTGGCCTGCAAGCGCGCGGATCCGGAAAAACTCGAGCGGGGAATCCGCAGCAAGCTGGAAGAGAAATGGCCCGGGGCGATCGAGGCGGTCGACTGCCCCGACAAGCTCGAGCTGAAGAAGGGCAACAACTTCTCGTGCACGGTAGCCCTCAAGGGCGGCGGCACGATGAGCATCGACGTCACCCAGAACGACGACGAGGGAAACGTCACCTGGAAGCCGGTGTCGTCCACGGTGCTGGTCACGGAAGTGGTCGAAAGCTCCTTGCAGGAGAAGCTCAGCGAGCAGCGGGGCGGGGTCGCGATCACCGTCGAATGCGGCGACGCGGTTTTCCTCGGCGGCTCGGTCGGCGCGACCTTCGAGTGCACGGTCAACGGGCCGGACCACCCGCCGCTCGCCGTCACCGTCAAACAGGAGGACGCCGAGGGGAGCTTCTCCTGGAAGTTCAAGGACGAGTCCGCCGGCCTGGCCGAAATCGTCGAGAGCACGACCCACCCGGACTCGCCGCCCGCCCAGCCGTGACGACAGGGGGCGCGCCCTTCGCCGCCCCACCCTTGACGATCGCCCCGCCCCGCAGCACTCTGACCGGGATGGGGCGCCGCACGCCGCGGTCCCCGAGGAGCACCTCATGACCCGATGGGCGATCGTGCCGGCCACGCTCGTGATCCTCTCCGCCTGCGGCGGCGGCGACGGCACCCCCGACAGCGGAGCCGCGGACGACGCGGAAGACGCCGCACTCGACGACGGTCCGGGCGAGGCCGACGCCGCCCCGGAGGAGGCCAGCCCCGACGACGCGGAATCCGACGGCGGCGACGCCGAGGCGGAAGCCGACGTGCCTGCCGAGCCCGGCCCCGAGTTCGAACGCTACTGCCGCGGCGCCGCATGGGACGCCGCGCTCGAACCCGCCACGCTGTGGGACCTCGACGGCGACTACGCCGGCGCCATCGAGGACACTCCCGCCGGGACCCTGGAAGGGGTCAAGATCGTCCCCAGTCACCCCTTCCGCGTGCGCACGATCCGCGTCGCCTTCACGGGCCGTAGCGGCACCGCCCGCCTGCGCCTGATGAAGACCATGGGCCACTCGTACCCCGCCGACTGGCCGCGCCTCGACAGCGGCGACGGCAACCTGATGCCGCCGCTGGATGTCGAGGTCACCGCTCCCGACCCCGACACCTGGCTGGAGGTCGACGTCTCGGACCGCTTCATCTTCCTCCTCCCCCGCGAGTCGTACATCATCGTCTACGAACACCTCGACACCAACCCGCACCTCGCCATCCAGGAGCTGCTCCCCGGCCAGTCCCAGTGGGGCACGTTCGTCCCGACCGTCGGCGACGGCGGCGGCCTGGGCGACGGCAACTTCCGCATGCAGGTGGTCGGCGACGAGTTCTGCCGCTGGTCCGACGCGGACCGCTGGTTCGAACGGAGCGCGACCTTCCCCGACCCCGAGACCTCGCCGCAGCAGCTCGCGGTCGCGGAGGTCGACGGCGACGACCTCGACGACCTCGTGATGACCGTCGGCGGAAGGGCGCAGGTCTGGCCCGGACGCGGCGACGGCACCTTCTCCGACGCGCCGTACAATCTGTTCCCCGAGGCGCCCAGCGCGAACCTGGTGGTGTTCGGCGATCTGGACAACGACGGCGACCGCGACGCCGTCGTCGCCACCTACGTCAACTGGGACGGCGACGGCGACGGCGTCAACGAACAGGACGGGGACTGCAACGATGCGGACGCCGCGATCCACCGCGGCGCGGCGGAGGTCCCCGGCAACGGCCTCGACGACGACTGCAACGGCGTCGCCGACGACGGCGCCGATACCGCGGATCGCGACGGCGACGGCGTCACCATCGCCGCCGGCGACTGCGACGACACGCGCACGACGGTCCGGCCGGGCGCCGCCGAGCTGAACGATCAGCTCGACAACGACTGCGACGGCGAGGTCGACGAGGACCACGTCACCACCGTGCAGCTCAACGACGGCACCGGGCACTACACCAGGATGCCGTCGCCGGACCTCGAACGCCGCGACACGACCTCGGCGGCCGCCTTCGGCGACGGGGACCGCGACGGCTTCCTGGACGTGTACGTGGGCAACTGGTGGGCGCATTACCCGACCGGACCCGCCGTGCCCGACCACTACCTGGAAGGGCAGGGCGACGGCACCTTCCTGGACGCGACCTCGGCCGCAGGCATGGCGCGCGCCGTGCCGGCGCCGTGCTACGGCGTCCGGTTCACCGACGTCAACGACGACGGCTGGCCCGACGTGTGGGTCGGCAACTACGGGGGGAACTTCAACTTCCTGTTCCAGAACCGCGGCACCGGCTCGTTCCTTGAGGTCGGCGACTCGCTCGGCTATGCCCAGGATCGCTTCGGACCGATGGCCGGCACCACCTTCGGCGGCGACTTCGGCGACCTGGACAACGACGGGGACCTGGACTTCGTCGAATGCGACATCTCGCATCCCCGGTACGGCATGTCGAGCGACCAGAGCCGGATCCTCGTCAACCTCGGCGCGCCGCGGTGGAACACGGAGACGCACCGCGACGATTTCGGCTTCCACTGGGACGAGGGCGACATCAACGCGGCCCTGGCCGACTTCGACAACGATACCGTGCTCGACCTCGCCGTCGCCTCGGTCTACTCCGGGCACTTCGCGCGGCTGTATCGCGGGCTCGGGGGCGGGACTCTGGACGACGTGACCTACGAGGCGGGCGTGGTCGTCCAGCTCACGGGCCGGCTGCTGTGGTCGGACGTCGATCGCGACGGCGACCAGGACCTGATCTACGGCGACGGGGATGGCGCGCCCTGGACGCACCTCTTCGTCAACCGCATCGGGCAGGACCAGGCGTGGGTCGAGCTGCTGCTGGAGGGCACGGCGTCCAACCGCGACGCGATCGGCGCACGCGTGATGCTGGAGGCCGGCGGCGTGCGGCAGCGGCGGGATGTCGAAGGCGGCGGCGGACACTGGAACATCCAGGAGTCGTTGGTCGCGCACTTCGGGCTGGGCGACGCCACGGCCATCGAATCGCTGACCGTGCGCTGGCCGAACGGAACCACCGAGATGATCACGGGCGCCGCGCCCCGGGGTCGCTACCGCATCGTCGAGGGCTCCGGCACGGCGGTGGAGCTGCCGTAGACCGGGCATGTGGATTCCCGCCGCCACGGTGTTCCTCGGCGCATTCCTGTTGTTCCTGGTGCAGCCGATCGTCGGCCGCTACGTCCTGCCCTGGTTCGGCGGCGGCGCCCAGGTCTGGACAACCTGCCTCCTGCTGTTCCAGACGCTGCTCCTGGCCGGCTACGCGTACGCCCACGCCGTCGCGCGCGCTCTCCGGCCGCGCCGGCAGCTCGTGCTCCACGTCCTCCTGCTCGTGGCCGCGGTCGCTGCGCTCCCGATCATCCCGTCCACCGCGTTCCGCCCGGCGGACCCCGGCCTGCCCGCGCTCCGCATCCTCCTCCTCGTCACCGTCACCGTCGGCTTGCCTTTCCTCGTCCTCGCCGCGACCGGACCGCTCGTGCAGTCCTGGTTCACCCGGACCCACCCGGAACGCTCGCCGTACCGCCTCCTCGCGCTCTCGAACGCCGGCTCGCTGCTCGGCCTCCTGTCGTACCCGCTCGTCCTCGAGCCGCTGTTCGCACGTCGTACCCAGGCCGTGATCTGGTCCTGGAGCCTCGTCGCGTTCGCCGCGCTCGGCGGCGCCTACGCGGTCGCCGTGTGGCGGTCCGCTCCGGCGGGCGGGCGGGCCGGGAAAGCGTCCGATGAGCCGCCGGACCCGACGGCGGCGTCCGCCGCGCCGCGCCGCACCGCGTCGTGGCTCGTCCTGCCCGCCGTCGCCTCGGTGCTGCTCATGGCCGTGACCAACGCGGTCGGCCAGGAACTGACGGTCGCGCCGGTGCTGTGGGTCGTCCCGCTCGCCGTGTACCTGCTCTCGTTCGTCGTCTGCTTCGACCGGCCGCGCTGGTACGTCCGGCCGCTGTTCGTCGGGCTGTTCGTGCCGCTCGCCGGCGTCGTGCTCTGGATGCAGTACGCGACGCGGACGTTCCCCGCCTGGGCCCAGCTCGGCGCGTACGCCGCCGCGCTCTTCACGGGCTGCATGATCTGCCACGGAGAGCTGGCGCTGCGGAAGCCCCATCCCGCGCACGTCACACGGTACAACCTGTCGATCGCCGCCGGAGGCGCCGCCGGCGGCCTGTTCGTCGCGGGTGTCGCGCCGCTCCTCTTCCGCTCGTGGTTCGAGCTGCCGCTCGGGCTCGCGGCCTGCTGCCTGGCCGCGGCCTTCACGACGGTCCTGTCGCCGGAGCGGCCCGTTCCGGGACGTCTCGCGCGGCTGCTCCTGCTGCTGGGCGCGCTGGCCGGCCTGGCGCTGGGCACCATGGACGAGGTCGGGGGCGGCGACCGGATCGTGGCCGTGCGGAACTTCTACGGCGTCCTGACGGTCCGCCAGGTCGGCCGCGGCGGAACCGACGGCCGACGCCTCGTGCTGCAGCACGGCGGGACCATTCACGGCCTGCAGTTCACCGACCCGGACCGGCGGCTCCGGCCCACCGCGTACTACGGACCGAGCAGCGGCGTGGGACGGGCCCTCGCCGCGCCGGCGGGCGGACCCGACCGGCGCATCGGCGCCATCGGCCTGGGCGTGGGGACGATCGCCGCCTACGGCCGGCCGGGCGACATCCTCCGTTTCTACGAGCTCAACCCGGCCGTCGTGGAGCTGGCGCGGACGCGATTCACCTTCCTCCGCGACTCGAAGGCCCGGGTGGACGTGGTGCTCGGCGACGCCCGCCTGGCGCTCGAGCGCGAGCCGGCGAACGGCTTCGATCTGCTGGTCGTGGACGCGTTCGGCGGCGACGCCGTCCCGATGCACCTGCTGACCAGCGAAGCCTTCGCGACGTACGTCCGGCACCTGCGTCCGCGCGGGATGCTCGCCTTCCATGTGTCCAGTCGGCACCTCGATCTCGCCGCCGTCGTGCTCGCCCAGGCGGTGCGGCTCGGTTGGACGTCCTGCGTCGTCGACGATCCCGGAGGCGAGCCCGGCATCCTCCCGTCGGACTGGGTCCTGCTCGCGCCGGACCGGGCGGCGTTCGAGGCGCCGGCCTGGCGGGGGGCCTGCGCCCCGGCCGGTTCGCATCGGCAGGTCCGACCCTGGACCGACGAGCGCGCCAGCCTGCTGGACGTCGTCCGCTGGCGGTAGCACGCGCGGCCGGACTCACGGCGCGAGGTACGCGCAGCGGTCGCCGTCGCGGTAGACCGTGAAGTCCGAGCCCGTGGGGTGGATGTCCTCGAGCGCCCGCCACATCCCCGCCGTGCCGGCGAAGAAGTCGTAGTGGTCGCCGGCGATCGCTCCACCCACGTCGTCGGCCCGGAAACAGCCGTCGTGCACGAACCCGCCCAGCCCCTCGATCGCCGGGATCGCCACGCCGTCCCACTCCTCCGCGTACAGCACCGTCCCGAACGGCAGGACGTCGTTGTCCACAGCCCACGAGCGCAGCGGCACCAGCGCATTGCCGCGCGAGCCCATGCCCCACGGGAATTCCGCCGGGTCCAGGACGACGTAGCAGATGATGCCGCCGGTCCGGCACGGCCGGCCGCACGAACAGGACGCCGCGTAGTTGATGACGCGGCCGTCCTCGAGAATGCCGCTCCCCTCGATGCACACGTCGTCGGAATACTCGGCCGGAACCAGCGCGATCTCGTTGCAGCCTTCGTCGTACAGCGCCGTGTCGTCGGCGCCCGAGTAGTCCGCCTCGCTCGCGAAGTAGTAGTAGGTGTTCCACATCGACCCGACCGGGGTCCCCGGATCCGTCGCGTCCGCATCGGCGTCGGCGTCGGCACCTGCGTCGGCGTCGGCGCCTGCGTCGGCGTCAGCGCCCCCGTCGGCGTCGGCGTCGGCGTCGGCGTCCGTACTCTCCTCCACGTCGGCCTCGGCGGGCCCGTCGGCGGGCGAGTCCGCGTCCGCGAGTCCGTCTCCCTCCCCGTCGCCGCCCGTGCCCGTGTCGTCGTCGGGCGCGCAGCCCAGCGGCATCGCGAGGGTGACCAGCCAGGCGCCGAGCAAGGTCTTGGAGATCCCTCTGGCGTTCATGTTCTCCTCCGTCGTCCGGTTCCGTGCTGCCCCAGCATCCTCCACATCACCGGCAGCGGCAACCCCGGGTTGCCGCTGCCGGCCCCATCTTCGGATTCGCCCGGGCTCGGCGCCGTCGCCGCCCCGACGCCCGTCAAGGGTTGCGGCGCAGGATCGTTCCGTAGTCCCCGACGGCCCAGGCGCCGCCGCCCGGGCCGCACCACAGGCCGTCGAGGTAGCCCAGGGCGCCGCTCGGTTGTTTCGTCCAGCGCGTTCCGTTCCAGTGCAGCAGCAGCCCCCCGCTGCCCACGGCCCACACGTCAACCGGCGAGGAGCCGCAGATGTCGGTGATGGAGTCGGCGCGGGATTCCGGCGCATACTCTCGCGACCAGGACGTGCCGTCCCAGTGGTAGATGTCGCCCTCCAGGTCGCCGAAGCGGACGTCGTCCCCGGATAGACCCCAGACGACGTTGATCTGCGGGACCCATCCTTCGTGCCAGGTCTCCGTCCACGAGGAACCGTCCCAGCGGAGCACGGTGGCAGGCTCGTTGCCGGCCACCCATACGTCGTCCCGCGAGATCCCCCACACGGAGGACAGGCTCGCATCCGTCGGCGCCCGGACCGACCCCCACGACGCTCCCCCCGTCCGGTGAACCACCACGCCGTCCTCGCCGACCGCCCACACATCGTCCGCCGCGCAGCCCCACAGGTCGCTGAGCACACTGTCCGGAGCGCCCGACACCGACGACCACGCGCGCCCGTCCCAGTGCAGCAAGGCACCGTGCGAAAAGGACTCCTCATGCCGCCATCCCGCGACCCAGACGTCGTCCGAAGCGAACCCCCATACGGCGGTCAACCCTCCGTCGAGGTCGACCGGCACCTCCGAACACCGGGCCTCGTCGCAGCGGATGACGGCGGCGCCCCCGTCCCATTCGTCCCACCCCACCGCCCACAGCTCGCCCCCTCCAGAGACCCAGACGTCCTGCAACCAAGCCAGGTACGCCGTCCCGGACGACAGGGCGGACCACCTTCCGTCCGACCGATGCACGAGCGCTCCGGGGAGGCCGCCCAGCCACACGTCGCTCGCTGACGTCCCGTGGACCGCGCGAATCTCGAGGCCGTACGCCTCGGGGACCAGCGACGGGACCTCGGCGGTAACGTCGCTCCAGGCCAGTCCATCCCAGTGCATGACCGCCGCCCCGGCGGCCCAGAGATCCTCCGGAGACGCACCCCACAGGGCGTACAGGCGATCTACGCCTCTCGCCGGAACCGCGGACCACGCCGTTCCATCCCAGTGCAGCACAAGGTCGTAGGTGCTGCCGACCGCCCAGACGTCGTCCGAGGCGAAACCGAACACGTCGACCAGCCGCTCCCCCATCGGAACGTCGGCCCGGGACCAGGTCGCGCCGTCCCAGTGCAGCGCCTCGTCACCGACCGCCCAGACGTCGTCCCGGGAGTTCGCCCACACGGCTTGCAGGCGCGCGGTGGAGCCCGTGTGGGTTGCGGACCATGACGCCCCGTCCCAGTGCGCTGCGGCGCCCATGTAGCCCGCGACCCAGACGTCGTCGGTCGCGCAGCCTCCGATCGCCTGAACGAGGACAGGCACGTCGAGAGACACGGCGACCCAATCCGAGCCGTCCCAGTGCAGAGTGCCGTCGGAGGCCGACGCGGAACCCGCTCCATGGACCTCCCACACGTCGTCGCCCGAGCGCCCCCAAAGCGCCAGCGGCGACTGCTCGCGGGCAGGCGGCAGCGCCGACCACCGGCTGCCGTTCCAGTGCAGCAGTCGCGTCCCATCCACGGCCCACGTGTCGGAGGGGCTCGCCGCCCACAGATCCAGGACGGCCAGGCCGGTCGGCTGCGGATTGAGCCAGCACCACACCTCGTCATCCGCGCGGCCGTCGCAATCGTCGTCGAGGCCGTCGCACCATTCCTCGCGTGGCGCACCACACGCGTCCCACGAGCACGACGCGGAGCACGTCCTGCATCCGCCGTCACAGCGGCCCGTCGCGCCGGCACAGCACTCGAAACCTTCGTCGCAGATCGTGTCGCAGTTGTCGTCCCGGCCGTTACACGTTTCCGGGGGCGGCGCGCACGTGGACTCCCACCTGCACTCCGCGCAGGCGCGAACGCCCGATGTCGAGCAGGCCGTTGCGCAGGGGCGCAGCGGATCACCGTCACATTCCTCGCCCGGTTCCACCACCCCGTTGCCACACACGGACGCAACAATGTCCATCCCCGGATCGCCCGCCTCCCCGTCGCCGTTCCGGCCGTCCCCGGCCAGCTCCAACCCGTGGGGGCACCCGATGCCCGAGACCGCCAGCAGCACGGACAACCGGCACCACCAACCCCGGCCTGCGGCGCGTGACCGTGACATCCATGCCAAGGGTAGCACGACCCGCCCCTCGCCACCGAGACGGCGAGTTGTGGCGACGGACTCGCGATGGTCTGGAGACCTTACCCGGCGCAACCGGCCGCGGGCTTCCCCACGTCGGCCGTGGCCTTCTCGACCTTCTCCTCCACCGGGATGCGCATCGAGTAGAACGAGCGGTAGACGAAGACGAGCGAGACGAGGAACGCCGCGCCGGCCGCGATCCAGCGGGTGCGCGAGGGCAGCGTGATCG
Source organism: Deltaproteobacteria bacterium (assembly GCA_016218815.1). Classification (GTDB taxonomy): domain Bacteria; phylum Myxococcota_A; class Polyangia; order DRWM01; family JAAZOP01; genus JAAZOP01. The sequence goes on along the minus strand of JACRCX010000157.1, from coordinate 27,036 downwards.
CCAGCTCGACCGCCAGCAGCCCGAACAGCGTCGTGAACTTGATGATCGGGTTCATCGCCACCGACGACGTGTCCTTGAACGGGTCGCCGACCGTGTCGCCCACGACGCACGCCGCGTGCAGCTCGGTGCCCTTGGCCGCCAGCTCCGTCTCCACCAGTTTCTTCGCGTTGTCCCAGGCGCCGCCCGTGTTGGCCATGAAGATCGCCTGGTACAGGCCGAAGATCGCGATCGAGATCAGGTAGCCGATGAAGAAGTATTCGTTCAGGCACGCGAACGCCAGCGTCGTGAAGAAGACCACGATGAAGATGTTGAACATCCCCTTCTGCGCGTACTGCGTGCAGATCTCCACGACCTTCTTGCTGTCCGCGATCGATGCCTTCTCGCCCCCACCCTCGAGCTTGATGTTGCGCTTGATGAACTCGACCGCCCGGTACGCGCCCGTCGACACCGCCTGGATCGATGCCCCGGTGAACCAGTAGATCACCGCGCCGCCCATGATCAGGCCGAGCAGGAACGGGGCGTGCAGGACGGAGAGCTTCTCGATGTTCTTCTCCAGCCCATCGGTGAGCAGCATGATGATCGAGAAGATCAGGGTCGTCGCCCCGACCACGGCCGTGCCGATCAACACCGGCTTCGCCGTCGCCTTGAACGTGTTGCCCGCGCCGTCGTTCTCTTCCAGGAAGCCCTTGGCCTTCTCGAAGTCGACCTCCGTGTGGAAGTCCTTCTTGACCGCTTCCTTCACGTCCGGGGCCGACTCGATCATCGACAGCTCGTACACCGACTGCGCGTTGTCCGTCACCGGCCCGTAGGAGTCGACCGCGATCGTCACCGGCCCCATGCCCAGGAAGCCGAACGCGACCAGCCCGAACGAGAACACCGCCGGCGCCATCATCATCTCCGCCGGGAAGGTCGTGCTGACGTAGTACGCCACGCCCATCAGGGACGCGATCGCCAACCCCATCCAGTACGCCGAGAAGTTGCCGGCCACCAGGCCGGAAAGAACGTTCAGTGACGCGCCGCCTTCCTTCGAGGCGGTGAGGATCTCGCGCACGTGCTTGGAGTGCGTCGACGTGAACACCTTGACCAGCTCCGGGATGATCGCGCCGGCCAGCGTGCCGCAGGTGATGATCGTCGCCAGCTTCCACCACATCTGCAGGTCGCCGCCGAGGTTCGGGATCAGCAGGTACGAGGCGAGGTAGGTCACGCCGACCGAGATGATCGAGGTCAGCCACACGAGGGAGGTCAAGGGTGCCTCGAAGTTGAACTTGTCGGCCTTGAAGTAGCGCGCCCGCGCGACCGCGTCGTTGATGAAGTAGGAGACGGCGCTGGTGATGACCATCATGACGCGCATGACGAAGATCCACACCAGCAGCAGGAGCTGGACCGCCTCGCTCGGCACCGCCAGCAGGATGAACGTGATCAGCGCGACGCCCGTGACGCCGTACGTCTCGAAGCCGTCGGCCGTGGGGCCGACCGAGTCGCCCGCGTTGTCGCCCGTGCAGTCCGCGATGACGCCCGGATTGCGCGCGTCGTCTTCCTTGATCTTGAAGACGATCTTCATCAGGTCCGACCCGATGTCGGCGATCTTCGTGAAGATGCCGCCGGCGATGCGCAGTGCGGCCGCGCCGAGCGACTCGCCGATGGCGAAGCCGATGAAGCACGGACCCGCGATCTGTCCCGGGATGAAGAGCAGGATGCCCAGCATGATCACCAGCTCGATGCTGATCAGCAGCATCCCGATGCTCATCCCCGCCTGCAGCGGGATCGCGTAGGTCGGCCACGGCTTGCCGCCCATGCTCGCCCAGGCGGAACGCGAGTTGGCAAACGTGTTCACGCGGATGCCGAACCACGCCACGGTGTAGCTGCCCAGGATCCCCACCAGGCTGAACCCGACGATGATCGCCACGCTGGCGAACACCGGGATCCCCGAGTGCGCCGGGTCAATCGGTCGCAGCCAGCCGAAGTAGACCACGATCACCGTGCAGATGAAGACCCACAGGGCCATGATGAACTTGCCCTGCGTCATGAGGTACGTCTTGCACGTCTCGTAGATCAGCTCCGAGATCTCCCGCATCGCCTTGTGCACCGGCAGGTTCCGCAGGCGCCCGTAGATCACGATCCCGAAGAGCATCCCGAGCACGCAGATCCCCAGGCCTGCCAACAGCAGGTTGTAGCCGCTCGTGCCCAGCACCTGCACCTTGTGCAGGTCCGGCAGCGTCAGCTCCGCCTCGCCCGCCGCTGCAATCGCCGGCGCGAGGAGCCCGAGAAGCCCGGCGACGACCGCCGCCAGCCTCACGCCCCAACTCCCCCCGACGTCGGATCTCCGCGTTTCCCTGGTCACCGTGGACCTCCCTTTCTGCGACTTGCCGCCGGCCGCCCCGTGCGCCGGTCATCCCATCCGAAAGCCCGCCCCCGATTTCCCCGGACCGTGCGCCCATGCAGGCGGAATGTCAAGCGTTGCCGCCCTCGACGGCGCCCGCTCGCCGCCATCCCCGCCCGCCGGGACCCTCGCCCGCCATCCGCGGCTCGAAGTCAACGCCGACCGCATCGCCGTCACCGGCCCGTGGAGTGTTGCATCCGACCACGTTGTGGGCCGTCGCCGGGGGCCTCGAACGACGTTCCGGGACGCTTCCGGCTAGATTCCGTGGAATGCCTTGAGCAGCGGGGCCAGGACCAGGGCGAAGACCGACATCAGCTTGATGAGGATGTTCATCGACGGGCCGGCGGTGTCCTTGAAGGGATCGCCGACCGTGTCGCCGACCACGGCCGCCTTGTGCGCCGCCGAGCCCTTTCCGCCGAATGCGCCGCCCTCGATGTGCTTCTTCGCGTTGTCCCACGCGCCGCCCGCGTTGGCCATGAAGATGGCCATCAGCACGCCGGTCACGGTGGCGCCGGCCAACAGGCCGGTCAGGGCGCGCAGGTCGATCAGTCCGACGACCAGCGGCGAGACCACCGCCAGCATGCCGGGGACGATCATCTTCCGGATCGCGGCGCGCGTGGAGATGTCGACGCACCGGGCGTAGTCGGCCTTGACGCCTTCCTTGCCTTCCAGCAGTCCGGCGATCTCCTTGAACTGCCGCCGCACCTCCACGATCATGAACTGCGCCGCCTCGCCGACCGCGTTCATCGCGAACGAGGCGAAGAGGAACGGCAGCATGCCGCCGACGAACAGGCCGGCCACGGTCATCGGGTCGGTGATCGAAATCTCGCCCACGCCTACCTGGGTCCGGAACGCGGCGAACAGCGCCAGCGCCGTGAGCGCCGCGGAGCCGATGGCGAAACCCTTGCCGATCGCGGCGGTCGTGTTGCCGACGGCGTCGAGCTTGTCGGTGCGGCCGCGGACCTCCTTCGGCAGGTCGCTCATCTCGGCGATGCCGCCCGAGTTGTCCGCGATCGGGCCGTAGGCGTCGACCGCGAGCTGGATGCCCGTCGTGGCCAGCATGCCCAGGCCGGCGAGCGCGATGCCGTACAAGCCGGAGAAGTAGTAGGCGCCGTAGGTCGCGACGGCGATGAGGATCAGCGGGAACGCCGTGGACAACATCCCGGTGGCCAGGCCCTTGATGATGTTCGTCGCCGCGCCCATCTGCGCCGCGGCGGCGATCTTGCGCGCCGGACCCCGTCCCTCCGCCGTGTAGTACTCCGTGATGAACCCGACCGCGACCCCCACCGCCAGGCCCAGCACCGTGGCATAGAACAGCCGGTTCGCGTCGATCAGGATCCCCTCCTCGCCCGCGACCTGCATCGGGACCAGCCAGCGGATCACGCCGTAGGACGCGCCGACCATCAGGATGTCGGCCGTGATCATGCCCATGTTGAGCGCCGCCTGCGGATTGCCGCCCTCCTTCGTGCGCACGAAGAACGTGCCCAGGATCGAGCAGATGATCCCCACGCCGGCCAGGATCATCGGCAGGAGGATCAGGTTGTACTGGTAGTCCGGGTTGCTGTACGACAACGGCTTGATCCACACCGCCCCGAGCACCATCGTGCTCACGATCGCCCCGACGTACGACTCGAACAGGTCCGCGCCCATCCCCGCCACGTCGCCCACGTTGTCGCCCACCAGGTCCGCGATCACCGCCGGGTTCCGCGGGTCGTCCTCCGGGATCCCCGCCTCGACCTTGCCCACCAGGTCCGCGCCGACGTCGGCCGCCTTCGTGTAGATGCCGCCGCCGACGCGCGCGAAGAGCGCGATCGAGGACGCACCCAGCGAGAAACCGCTGATCGCGGAGATGATGGCCCCGATGCCCGTTTTCGGGTCGCCCACCGACACCCCGAAAATGGACTTGAAGAGCAGGAAGAACAGGCCGAGGCCGAGCACACCCAGGCCGACGACGCACATCCCCATGACCGAGCCGCCGTTGAACGCCACGCCCAACGCCTTGTTCAGGCCGGTCTGGGCCGCGTGCGCCGTACGCCCGTTGGCCATCGTCGCCACGTTCATCCCGAAGTAACCGGACAGGGCCGAGCAGAACGCCCCGCCCGCGAAGGCGACCGCCACCCACCAGCTCGCGTCGCCCGAAAGCTGGTTCGCCACCGCCAGTCCGGCCGCCACCACCACCACGAAGATCGCGATGACCTTGTACTCGCGCGCCAGGAACGCCATCGCGCCCTGCCGGATGTAGCCCGAGATCTCCTTCATCCGATCGCTGCCCGCCGGCTGTTTCTTGATCCACATCGCCCGCCACAGGGCGAACAGCAAAGCCAGCAGCCCCGCCGCCGGAATAAGGTAGCTCAGCAGCACCATGGCCCTTCCCTCCTCCTTGAACCGCCTTTGTCGGACCCCGATTCTTCGCCGCCCCGGCGAACTCGGGATGCCGCCCGTCTAGACGAAGCCTGCCCCGAAGTCAAACCACGCGGTCCGGGGGTTGCATCCCGCCCTGCACCGTGCTCCACTCACCCGTCCGGAGCGGAAGATGTCGCGCGTATTGCTCACCGATGATGAGGTCGAGTTCGTTGACTCGATGGCCAAGGTGCTCCGCCGCCGCGGTCTCGACGTCGAGGTCGCCTACGAGGGCGTCGCCGCCCTGGCCGCCGTCGGCCGCGAGCGCTTCGACGTCGTCGTCCTCGACCTGCGCATGCCCCGCATGGACGGCCTGGAAACGTTGGCCGCGATCCGTCGCCGCGATCCGCAGGTCTGCGTCATCCTCCTCACCGGGCACGCCGACGTCGAATGCGTCCAGGCCGCCCTGCGCGGCGGCGCCGACCACTACCTGCTCAAACCCTGCTCCGTCGACGACCTCACCGCCGCCATCGAGGACGGCTGCGAGCACACCGGCCTGGCCAGGGAAGCCGCCCGCACCCGCGGCTGAGCCCGACGCCCTCCCCACCTCTCCAGCCGACCTCTCCACCTCTCCTCTGCCGGCCTCCCCACCTCTCCCGCCGGCCTCCCCACCTCTCCTTACAGCCGGTACCTCCCCTCCTGGAACGCCCGCACCACCTGCCCCACCATCCCGTCGTCGACCATCGCCACGTCGAGCTGCCGCATGAACTGCAACAGCCGCCCCAACACCTCCAGGTGCGCCCGGATCGCGTCCCGGTCCGCCTTCGAGAACCGCGCCGTCACCAGGTCGCCCCGGGACTCCACCGAGAAACCCTGCTCCCGCAGGATCGCCGCGATCGCCGCCACCCGCCGGCTGCGCCGCGCCTCGTCCGCCGCCCCGCCGTGGAAACGGAAGCTGATGTAGTTCTTGTCCGCCGTCAGCCCGCAGTACGTGTCCACCGCGCTGAAGTGGTAGCCGACCCGCGCGGCGTAGTTGAGGTAGCGATCCGAGACGATCGCGTAGCACGGGTCCCGGAACGTGCGCTCCTCCTCGGGGTTCTCCAGCGCGTGACGCGCCATGATCGACAGCAGCCCCTTCACGTCGATCGGGCGCGGCCCGAACCGCGGGATGCCCCGGTCGAGCATCCCGCCCAGCAGCGCCGCCAGCGGCACGGAAGCGATGTGCCGGCGCTTCACCGTGCGCCCGCGCGCGGGCGGCGTCAGGCCGCCGCCCAGATCCACGACGTACAGGTCGATCGGCAGGAACACGTCCAGCTTGAAGCTCGCCGCCCGGAAGTCCCCCAGCTCCGCCCCCATCCCGAACATCTCCTCGTACGACTTCTCGTGGATGTAGCGCGCCACGTCGTGCAGCGTCCTGCACTCCGCGACCGTGAAGTCGGGGGAACGCGGGTCCGACAGGCGCAGCGGCACCACCACCTCCGCCACCCGCTCCAGCAGCCGGAACGTCGGCGACGCCCGCACCCGCGCCTCCCGCGCCGCCGCCGCCCGCCCCTCCGCCCCCGTCGCCTCCAGCCCGGGAACCCGGCCCTCGTACACCCTGCGTCGCGCCGCATCCACCGTCACGATCGTTCCCGGCAGGAGCCGCGCCGTCGCCTCCTTCGTCCCCAGCAGCGCCGGAACCCGCAGCTCCCGCGCCAGCGACGCCATGTGACCCGTCGTCCCGCCCACGTCCGTCACCACCGCCGCCGCCCGGGTCAGGGCCCGCACGAAACGCGGCGACGACCGCTTCGCCACCAGCACGCCCCCCGCCGGGAACCCGTCCAGATCCCCGTTCTCGTCCAGGTGCACGACGGGCCCCGTGCCGACCCCGGGGCACGCCACCTCTCCGCCCGCCAGCAGCACCGCGGTCCCCGCCACCGGCGGCGCCTCCTCGACCGCGCCCGCCGCCAGCCGCAACGGCCGCGACTGGAGGATGAACGGCCGCCGCTGCCGGTCCAGCGCCCACTCCACGTCCTGCGGACAGCCGAAGTGCGCCTCGAGCACCAGCACCAGCCGCGCCAGCTCCACCGCCTCCGCGTCCGTCAGGCACGGCGTCCCCCCGCCGTTCTCGCGCCGCACACGCGGCTCCGGCTCGCGCGCCGAAACGCACAGAGCTTCCGCGGGCACGCTGCCGTCCACCAGCGACGACCCGAGCCCGTGGACCGCGTGCACCAGCACGTCCCGCGATTCCGACCGGCTCGGATCCACCGAGTACGCCACCCCCGCCGCGGCGGCGTCCACCATCGCCACGAACCCGACTGCCATCGTCGCCGTGTCGGAGAGCGCGCACATCGCCGTCCGGTAGTGCACCGCGCCGGGCGCGTGCAGGCTGGCCACCACTTCCAGATAGGCCGGCAGCAGGTCCGCCTCGCCCACGCCCAGCACGGTCGCGAACTGGCCCGCAAACGACAGCTCCGTGTCCTCGCCGGGAGCGCTCGACCGCACCGCCACGCGAACCGGCCCGCCACAGCGGCGGCACAGCTCCGCATACGCGCCCGCGATCGCCGCCCGCAGCGGCCCGGGCACGGTCGCTTCCAGCACCCGCTGCCGGATCCGCTCCGACAGCTCGCCGGAACCGCCGGCGCAGGAGAAACCCTGGTACTCCTTCTCCACCAGGTCATCGATCCCGTTGTGGCGGAACAGCAGCCGGCACGCCTCGGCCGTCACCGCGAAACCCTCCGGCGTCGGCAGCCCGACGTTGTTCCGGACCTCGCCCAGATGGGCCATCTTCCCGCCCGTGCCGGCCGCATCGCCCGCCCCGATCGCCTCCAGCGGCAGGACCAGCGCCCCGCCGTGCTCCGCCCCCGCCGATTCCTCGCCCAGCCGCGCGTGCAGCGCGGCCCCGATGGCGTCCAAGCGACCCGGCAGCGCCGGGTAACGACCCTGGGAGATGGCGTTCAGGCTGGCCTGCATGCGGTGCACGTCCGCGACCAGCCGCACCGCCGTGCGCTTGATGAACGCCGGATCCACCGGCACGGCGCGCAGCAACTTCTGCTCCAGGTCCGTCAAGCCCTCGAGGAAGTCGTGGTTCGCACCCAGCAGCGTGCGGAACGAGGCGTAGCACTGCTTGAAGCGCAGGAGCTGCACGCTGGTCTCACGCCGATCGCTCCGGCGCAGCCCGATCACCTCCAGGAAGGTCAGGAGCAGCCGCCATAGCCGCCCGAACAGGGCGGCCGTCGCGCGGCGGAACCGGCCGGGGACTCCGCGGGAGGACATCGGCCTACGCCCCGCCCCCGCCCCGTGCGGCGCGGCTCCGCACCGCCGCAGCCTCGATGCGGGCGACGAGATCCGGGATCGGATGCGGCTTGAGCAGGTACGCCGCGGCCCCCGTGCGCAGCCCGTCCCGCTCGTCCACCACCGAGCGGTGTCCCGTGAGCAGGATCACCTCCGTCGCCGGCGAGCGCTGCTTGATCTCCGACAGCACGTCCAGCCCGTCGCGGCCCGGCATCTTGACGTCGAGCACCACGGCGTCGAACGACCGCTCGGCGATGCGCTCCAGCGCCGCCTCTCCACCCTCCGCGACCGTCACCTCGAACCCCCGCCGCCGCAGGACCTTCGTCAGCGCCGTCGTGAACTCACGCTCGTCGTCCACCAACAGCACGCAGAGGCCCGTCACGGCGTGCTCCTGCCCGCGTCCGGCGCCCGCTGCGGCAGGGCGATCGTGAAGGTCGTGCCGCCGCCGGCGGCGCTGTCGACGGCAATGGTTCCGCCCAGCTCCTGCACGAGGCCGTAGCATATCGCGAGCCCGAGGCCGGTTCCACGCCCCACGGGCTTGGTCGTGAAGAAAGGCTGGAAGATGCGCGTGAGGTTCTCCCGCGGGATCCCAGGCCCGTTGTCCCGCACGCGCAGCACCACGCGGCCCCCCTCCAGGCGCGACGAGACGACCACGCGCGCGCCGGGTCGCCCGGCAGTCGCGTCCAGCGCGTTGTTCACCACGTTCATCACGATCTGCTGCAGGTGCGCGGGCGTGCACTCGAAGGGCGGCAGCTTGTCGAACTCCGTGTCCAGCGCCACGCCGTCGACCCGCGCGCGCGCCCGGGCCACCGCGCACAGCTCGCCCAGGAACGCCTCGACATCGATCCGCTCCGGCTGCGCGTCCACCCGTCGCGAAAACTTGAGCAGGCCCTGCGTGATCACCTTGCAGCGCGCCACCTGCTCGCCGATCTTCCCCGCCGACTCGAGAATCTCCTGCCGATCCTCCTCCGGGATCGACCGCGCCCCCCCCAGGTCCTGGATCCAGGTCCGCAACGTGTCGATCGTCGCCAGCGGATTGTTGATCTCGTGCGCCAACCCGGCGGACATCTCGCCCACCGCCGCCACCCGCCCCGTGGCCACCAGCCGCTGGGCCATCGCGTCCTTCTCCTGGTCCGCCTGCCGGATGCGCCTCACCTGCCGGCGCGCCACCGCCAACGCCAGCACCACCGCGCCCACCGCTCCCAGGAGCCAGATGCCGATGCCCAGGAGCGAGGCGTCGAATAGCGGCGCGAACACGTCGCCCAGCTCCTGGCGATAGACCAGCAGCCAGCGCGGGTGCCCGAGCCACGTCGTCGTCACCAGGTACCGTGTCCCCCCGATCTCCTCCTCCCCCACCCGCGTGCCTTCGTGCCACGCCGGCTTCCCGAGCCCCGCCGGCTCCAGCAGCCTTCCGTGCGCACCCTTGGTCTGGTACAGGCCCGCCTCGTTGACGATGAACGTCTCGCCCGTGCGGCCGCTGCGCGACACGTTCACCAGGCGCTCGAAGTAGTCCGCGCTCACCGTCGCCCGCAGGATCCAGAAGTCGCCCGCCTCCCGGCGCAGCACCGCGATGACGAAGTGCGGGACCCCGCGGTAGCCCAGGAACACGTCGCTCACGTACACGCCCCGCTCCACGACCTCGGCGAACCACGGCGCGTCGCGGTAGTTCCGCCCCGCCAGATCGAACGGGCCCACGTACTGCACGTGGTCGCCCCGCGAGTCGATCACCCCGATGTCGCTCAACACCTCCGGTTGCTGCCGGATGACCCGGAAGACCCGGTCCAACTCGCCCCCCCGCAGCTCCGCGACCGTGTACCGCTCGGTGATCGCCCGCAGCTCCGCCTCCCGCGCCGCCAGGAACTGCTCCAAGGCCTCCCGCTGGTGCCGCAGCGACAGCGCGTGCTGGTCGACCACGATCGCACGGTTCAACCGGAAGAAGAGCCAGGAGTTCGCCGCGCTGACCACGAGCAGCGGAATCACGGACACCAGCGCCATGCGGAGCACCAGGCTCCGCCGCAGCCTGCGGTAGTCGCCGGCCGGATGTCCGGGCATCAGGCCGGCTCGGGCGGAGCGCCGTCCGTCCCGCCGCCGTCCCGCCTCACCGCCGTCTCGATCGCCAGCGCCAGCCGGTCCGGCGAAATGGGCTTGAGCAGGAAGTCGACGGCCCCCAGGTCCATCGCGTCCAGCCCCGCCGACGGCGATCCGTGCCCGGTGAGCATCACTACCGGCACCTCCAGCCGGCGCGCGCGCAGCCGCTCCAGGACCTGCAGCCCGTCCAGCCCCGGCATCGCGAGGTCCAGCACGACGACGTCGAAGTCGTCCCGCGCCAGCGCCGCCAGCCCCAACTCCCCGTCCGCCGCGCACGTCACGTCGATGTCCCGCCGGCCCAGCACCTTCACCAGCGCCTCGCGGAACGCGTCGTCGTCGTCGACCAGCAGCGCCTGCGTCCGGCGCCCCCCACCCCGACGTGCCCGCACCGCCGCTCCCCTCCGGGTCCCGTCCTCCACGCTCACCGCCTCGTCCACCCGCTCCTCGTCCGCCTCATCGTTCCCCGTTCCCCGTTCTCCTTCCCGTGTCCCGTGTTCCTTGTTCCTAGCTCCTAGTTCCTTGTTCCCATTCCTGGTTCCCAGATTCCCATTCCCATTCCCGATTCCCGGTTCCCCGTTCCCCTCCCCCGCCCCCCTCAGCCGTGCCAGCACCGCCCGTCCGCTCTTGCGCCACCGCTTGAAGATCCGGAACGGCGGCCCGTCCGGCGCCGGGCGGAGCTCCACCTCCACCCAGGTCGCCGGCAGCAGCAGGCCGTGCAGGACCCCCGCCGCGCCCAGCAGGATCATCATCTTGCCCGTGAACAGGAGCCAGGGACCGGCCAGGAAGGCGACGCACGCGATGACCGCGCCCGCCGCGACCTCCGACCAGCGGATCTCCCGTCGCGTGCGCAACGCCCGGACGTGCCCCAACGGAACGACGTCCACCCGCGTGACCGAGTACGGATCGAGCGCCGCCTCTCCCGACGGCGGGATCACCGCCCGGACCCGGATGAGCGAACGCTCCGTGACGAACAGGCTGACCGCCTCCTCCTCGGGCTCCTCCAGCACCGAGCGCGCCAAGCGCAGGTGGCTGTGCGCCACGTGGTGCTGGGCCAGGAAGCTCTCGTCCTCGCTGACCGCCTCGCGCGCCGCGGCGCGGAACAACGCCACGGTCTCCTCCGCCAACCGACTCTGGAAGCGCCGCCCGGTGAGGTCCCCGCGCTCGCGCTTGGCGAACAGCTCGCGGATCCCGCGCCGGAGGACGTCCAGGTCAGTCATCGTACGGGTATTCCCCCGGGGCGACCGCCCGCGCGTGCAGCGCGGGCACGAAGGAGACGACCGTCGCCAGGACGAGCACGAAGGCGACCACGAACGCGAACCACGGGTCCCACTCCGCGATCGTCGAGTCGTACAACAGCCACAGCAGGAACCCGTACAGGACGACGTTGCAGACGATCTGCCACAGCTTGCTCATCGCCCCCTCCTACATCCGGCCCTTGAGCCAGATCTCGTACACCACGCTCGCCGTGCCCAGGGAGATCGCCAGCAGCAGCAGCCAGAAGCCGAGCATCGAGTTCAGGATGCGCTTCATGTCGAACCTCCCGCCGTCGCCGCCGCCACCGTCGCCGGCACCTCGACGTCGTCCGCCGGCGTCAAGAGCGGCACCGCCCACTCGGGTACCCAGCGCCCGCGCCGGGCGAGGTACGCGAAGACCACGAGGCACAGGATGAACAGGCAGAGGAAGATCATCTCGCCCAGCGTCAGCATCACCGCGAGCAGGGACAGGATCTCCACGTTCTGCCCGGTCAGCACGTACGCCAGCCGCAAGGCGGCGCCGCACGTGGCCAGAATCAGCGAGTAGCTGAGCACGAAGCGGATCGCCGGGCCGCGCACGTAGGCCGTCGCGATGCTGCCCACCTGCGCCCCGAACAAGGCGCCCGAGAGCATGAACAACACGGCCATGAGGTCCACGTGGCCCTCCATGGAATGACGCAGCGCGCCGTACCCGCCCGAGAAGACGATCTCCACCAGGTCCGTCCCCACCGCGATGTGCGTCGAGGAGCCCACCAGGTACACCAGCGCCGGGACCCGGATGAACCCGCCCCCGACCCCCAGGAAGCCCGCCAGGACGCCCGTCACCATGCCCACCAGGACGATGACCCACATCGAGACGACCACCCGCGCCGTGCGGCAGCGGACGATCGGGGCCAGCGGAATGCGCTGGAAGAACTTCGGCAGCGAGCTGGTCGTCAACTCGCGGTCGATCGCCTTGCCCTCCTTCGTCAGCTCCTTGAGCTTCTTGTGCGCACGGTGGGTCTCGATCTGCGTGTACAGGAACAGCCCGAACATGATCACGACCGACGCGATCAACAGCACCACGGTCGCGATGCCCGTCTTCTTGAAGTACACCAGCAGCCGCACCCCCAGCTCGACCCCGAGCATCGTGCCGGCCACCATGCTCAAGGCCAGCGTCCAGTCGATGTTGCCGAGCTGTCGGTGCCGCACGGTCGAGACGACGCCCTTGCCTGCGATGTGCGTCATGTCGATGCCGGAGGCCATGTACCCGGGGAACCCGAACACGATCAGCGCCGGCGTCACCATGTAGCCGCCGCCTACGCCGATGAACCCGCCCACGATGCCCACCGTGAAGCCGATGAACACCAGGAGGAAGATCGGCGCCTCGATCCCGGCAATGGGGAAGTCGAACATCCGCCCGCTCCTTTCAGTGCCCCACGTGATGCTGGAGGCGCTTGATCTTGAGCCCCAACAGGTCCGTGAACCCCTCGGCCATGTACCCCAGCGTCAGACCCAGCAGCAGCACCATGACCACGTTCCAGAGGGCCCCCCAGGGATACGTCTCGATCCCCTTGTGCTTGAACGTGTCCTTGTACTTGAACCCCTTGGACTGCTTGATCTGCCAGGGCACCCGCACCTCGAGCCGCCCTTCGACCAGCGCCACCCGCTTGCCTTCCTTCACTTCCTTCGAGGAGATGACCCCGTTGGCCCAGCGCGGCAGGAGGTCGCCCTTCTTCACCGGCACCGCCTGCAGCCCCTTGATCTCGTCGACATCGGCGATCTCCAGGGATACCGGCCGCGCCTTCGTCGCGTCGCGGAAGGAGTCCGCGTTCACCGCGTAGCCGTCGTTCGCCGCACGGTGGTAGTACCACGACTCCATCTGCCCCGAGACGAAGCTCTGCACGATGACGCCGATCACCCCCCCCGCCGCCAGCGTCCAGAATACGAACTTGATCGCCGCTCGACCCCTCGTCTGCACCGCCAAGATCACACCTCCACTCCCCCGGGGAGCCTCCCGGGTCGTCGACCATCCGGGACGCCGTCAGCGACCCGATCCCTGGACCCTCGCCAGCACCCGCAGCCGCTGCTTCGCCCAACGACGCCGCGCCAGCGCCTTCGTGACTTCCAGAGCCAGCTCGTCCGGCAGCGCCGGCGCGCGCAACACCGAATGGACGCCGGCGCGCACCGCCTGCACCGTGTCCTCCACCGCCGGATCCGGCGAGACGACCACGATCTCCGCGGTCGGCGAACGCTCGCGAATCCGTTCCAGGAGCGCCATCTGGGGGTCGTCCAGCACCGCCGCGACGACCACGAAAACGTCGACCGCCTGCACGATCGCCTCGTCCCAGGCCGCGACCTCCCCCGGCGAAACCGCGGCGGCCCGGGTGCCCGCGCGCGCCAGTCCACGCGCCACCGCCCGGGCCTCGGCCGTGTCGGACGACACGACGAGGATGCGCGGCTCCGGCGGGACCGGCACCTCCCGGACCGACTCCGGGAGCCCCGATTCCGCCGGAGCCCCTGCGGCCTCCCCGGCCAACTCGTTCACGCCCCCCAGCGCCGCGCCAGCGTGCGGGCGGACGAGGGCGTTCCTCCCTGTCCTGGGACCCTCACCCCTCCGGCTTCGGGTCGCTGCCACGGAGAACCGGGCGAAGCAAGCCGGATGCCACGTCACCGTTGCTGGAATTCCGCGGCGTTTCCGGCTTGGAGGCGCGGTCGCGCCTGCGACGCTTGATCCCACCTGCCCAGCGCCCCCCCGGCCCGGCCCTCCCGATGAGGGCGTGGGAACACGGGTTTGCGCCCGTTTGGAGCCGGTGGGTCGTTCTGTCCGACCCGCGCCCGCCCTACTCCTCGTCCGGGCGGTCCGTCTTGCGCAACTTGCGGTACAGCGTCCTGCGGTTGATCCCCAGGATGCGCGCGACCTGCGACTGGTTGCCCTTGCACTCCCGCATCAGCTGCTGGATGTATCGCGACTCCATCTCCTCCAGCGACACCGCGCCCGCCGGATGCCGGCCCTTCTCGTCCAGGACCTCGTCCGGAAGGTCCCGCACCTGGATCAATCCCGCCTTGCGCAGGATCACCGCCCGCTCGACCACGTTCTCGAGCTGCCGCACGTTGCCGGGCCACGCGTAGCCGATCAGGACGTCCAGCGCATCCGGCCGGACGCCGTCGACGTGATACTCCGCGTTGTGCTTGCGGATGAAATGATAGACCAGCGGCGCGATGTCCTCCCGCCGGGAGCGCAGATCCGGGACGATCAGCGGAATCACCGACAACCGGTAGAACAGGTCCTCGCGGAACTTCCCCTCCGCCACCAGCGCCCGCAAATCCTTGTTCGTGGCCGAGATCAGCCGCACGTTCAGCGTCCGCTCGTCCACCTCGCCCACCCGCCGGAACCGGCGCTCCTGCAGGAAACGCAAGAGCTTGCCCTGCACCGCCGGCGACAGGTCCCCCACCTCGTCCAGGAACAGCGTCCCGCCCTCCGCCATCTCGATCAGTCCCTGCTTGTCCGCGATGGCGCCGGTGAACGAGCCCCGCCGGTGCCCGAACAGCTCGCTCTCGATCAACGTCTCCGGGATCGCGTTGACGTCGACCGGCACGAACGGCCGCTCGCGCCGCGGGCTCAGGTCGTGGATCACCCGCGCCAACAGCTCCTTCCCCGTGCCCGACGCCCCCGACACCAGCACCGTGCCCGTCGAGGAGGCGACCTGTCGCGCCATCTCGAGCAGCGCCCCCATCTGCTCGCTCCGGAACACGATCGGGAAGAACGGCTCCGCACTCCCCGCCGTCGCCCCCCGCGCCTCCCGCCACTCGCGCACCCGCGCCGCCGCCGCCGCCGCAATCTCCACCAGATCGTCGATGTTGAACGGCTTGGCGATGTAGTGGTACGCCCCCTCCCGCATCGCCTGTACCGCGAACTCGATCGTGCCGAACGCCGTCATCAGGATCACCGGCTGGTGCAGGTTGCGCGCCATCGCCCGCCGCAAAACGTCCATCCCGTCGGCCCCCGGCATCCGCACGTCCGACAGCACCAGGTCGAACGCTCCCTCCTCCAGCCGCGCCATCGCCTCGGTCCCGTCCCGCGCCTCGATCACCTCGTAGCCCTCGTCGCGCAGGACCCGCGTCACCAGATCGCGCATCTCCCCGTCGTCTTCGGCCAGCAGCACCCGCACCGTCGACGCCGCCCGCTCCTTCGCCTGCGGCGCTGCATCCGTCATGACTCCACCTCCGACTCCTCGGGCGCCTCCCGCGCGCGCCGCAGGACGATCGTGAACGCCGTCCCCTCGCCCGCCCGGCTGCGCACGTCGATCCGCCCCCCGTGCTGCCGCACGATCCGCCGCACGATCGCCAGCCCCAGCCCCGTGCCCTCGCCCTGCGCCTTCGTCGTGAAGAACGGCTCGAAGATCCGCGGCAGGTTCTCCTCGGGAATCCCCGGCCCCGTGTCCGTCACCCGCAGGTACGCCCCCCGCTCCCCTTCCGCCGCCGGCGCCGACTCCCCCACCGCGGGCTCGTCGGGCCCCGCCTCCACCGTCAGCTTCCCCCCGTCGCTCATCGCCTGGTACGCGTTGACCACCAGGTTCAAGAGCGCGTGCTCCAGAAGGTGCGGATCTCCCTGCACCCGCGGCGTTCCCGACGCAATCCGCGTCTCGACCTCGACCTTCCGCCCCATCCCCGCCGCCATCTCCAGCGCCTGCGCGACGACCAGGCCCAGGTCCACCGAACGCAGCTGCGCCTCCGTCGGCCGCGCGAAATCGAGCACCCGCCGGATCATCGCCGCCAGCCGCTGCGACTGCCGCACGATCTTCTCCAGCACCTCCCGCTTCGGGTCCCCCGCATCCAGCTTGCGCATCAGGATCTGCGCGTTGCCCGAGATCACGTTGAGCGGCGTGCCGAACTCGTGCGCGATGCCCGTCGCGAGCTGGCCCAGGAGCGAGCTCTTCTCCGCCTGCAGCAGCCCGGCCTCCGAAACCTTCAGCCGCGACTCCAGCTCGTCGAAGGCCCGGACCAGATCGGCGTACTCGACCGTCCCCAACTCCTCCGCCGGGACCGCCAGCGGCCGCCGGTCACCGCCCGCCTCGTTGCGCAGCGCGTCCCGGATCCGCAACAGCGGCCGCAACAGCCGGCGGCTCGTCCATGCCCCCAGCCCCGCCACGGCCACGAGCGCGAAGAGGATCGACCAGGTCACCACGAGGTACCGGTCCCTGAGGCCGATCACCGCCTCCCCGATGTCCGCGCTGACGATCGCCGCGAGACGCCCACCCGGCAACGGCTCGACGAACCCCAGCCGCTCCTTCCCCGTCACCTTGCTCCGATAGCGGATCGCTCCGCTGCCGCCGTCGCGGAACTTCCGCACCGGCGGGTTCGTCGCGATGTCCTCCGTCCGGCCCGCCAGCCGCAAGTCCGAGTAGAACAGCGGCTGCCCCCGCCGGTCGACCACGTACACCCGGCGGTCAACCGCGGCGCCAAGGCTCCCCGTCAGCTCCGCATGGAGCCCCTCGGGCCGCAGCACCCCCACGACCGCGCCGCCCGCAGGACCGGCAATACGCGCGGCGACCAACACCGTGGGCGGCACCCCGGCGATCCAGTCGCCGACCGGCGTCACCATCGTCGAGTCGTCCCAGCCCTGGCAGGCCAGCATCCCGGCGTAGCCGCCGTCCTGCCCGACCCGCGCCGGCGCCACCTGGGAAGCCGTCAACACGCCGTCCGCGTCGATGCGCTCCCAGCGCACGTCGCTCGTGGCCGCCGGCAGATTCGTTCCCCCGCCGCTCGCAGCCAGCGTCGCCTCCGCTCGCGTCGCGCCCAGGAACCGATCGAGGTAGTGCGCCGCGAGGATCGCGATCTGGCGGTTGGTCGTCTGGATCTCCGCCTCCACCCGGTCCACGTCGTCGCGGTACCCCAGGAAGATGAGCACCCCCAAGGGCAGGAACGGAACGATGGCGACAAGTCCCAGCGAGCGGAGAAGTATGCCGCGAATCGATGCCCGGGGAGAGCGGTCGCTCATGTCCGATCCGTTCGATCGTCCCCCCCGCCGCATCCGCGCCCCTCGGGTCCCGACCCCGCAGCGGCGATTCCGCGCCCGAGACTGGATCAGCGCGCCGCCCCGGTCAAGCCCGACCCGCGACTCTTGCACCTCGGCGGGTTGTTGCTTGATTCCACCGTAGGACCATGCTATGCGGCAAAATTCAACAATCGGGGGGACGGCCCGGGGGGGCTGCGTTCGCGCGGGAAAGAGGGCTCATGAATCAAGCCACCCATGGACGGAAAGGGCTGCGACTCGCTTCGCTGCTCGGCGGCCTGGCGCGTGTGAGACACCTGCTCCTGTTCGGCTGTCTCCTCGTCGCCTCGACCGCCCAGGCCGCCGGCGGCCCGCCGGCGACCAAGCTGGTGCAGGTCATCGACACGCGGCGGATGGACGACGGCGTCACCCGCTGGGTCGCCGACCTGTACAACGACAACCTGTGGCTGTACGGGCTGGTCGTCGTCGTCGTCATGGCGCTCATCGGCCTCGCCCTGGGCCTCATCTTCGACCGCCTCGTCGGGCTGCTCGGGATCAACCTGGGCAAGCTCGATCACCACGAGTAGGAGGGACGGACCATGGACTCCTTCAACGTCCTCCTGCCCGTCGCCGGGATCCAGTTCAACGTCCTGCTGCTCCTGCTCATCGGCTTCACCGTGGGCGTGTGCGGCGGCTTCTTCGGCATCGGCGGCGCGTGGATCGTGACGCCCGCCCTGAACATCTTCGGCTTCCCCATGCCCTACGCCATCGGCACCGACCTGGCACACATGGGCGGGAAGTCGATCGTCTCGACCATCCGCCACGGCAAGTTCGGCAACGTCGACGTCCGGCTGGCCCTGTCGATGATCGTCGGGACGACGGTCGGCATGGAAGGCGGCGCCCAACTCGTCATCAAGCTCGAGGCGATGGGGCTGGCGGAGACGCTGATCCGCAAGATCTACATCGTCTTCCTGGCCCTCATCGGCAGCTACGTGCTCTACGACTACCTCTCGCACGTCAGCCGGCAGAAGAAGGCGGCCAAGTCGGGCGACAAGGCCGCCGTCGTCGGGCCCACCGTGGCGCAGAAGCTCCAGCGCCTGCGCATCCCCCCGATGATCCACTTCAAGGCCTCGAACATCACCTGCTCGCTCTGGCTGCCCGTCTTCATCGGCCTGTTGACCGGCGTCGTCGCCGCCGTCCTCGGCGTCGGCGGCGGCTTCATCCGCATGCCCGCCCTGATCTACCTCGTCGGCTGCCCCACCGCCGTGGCCGTCGGCACCGACCTGTTCGAGGTCATGATCACCGGCGCGTACGGCGCGTTCACCTACGGCATCAAGGGCCGCGTCGATCTCATCGCCGCCGCCTGGATGCTGCTCGGGGCCGCAGTCGGAGCCCAGATGGGCACGATCGCGATCAAGTACGTCCGCGGCTACTCCATCCGCCTCCTCTTCGCCGTCACCATCTTCGTCGCCTGCTCCTCCGTCCTGCTCAAGCAGCTCAAGTTCCAGGCGGCCTCGGCCGTGCTCATCCTCACCGCCGGCATCGGCATCTCCGCCATCATCCTGATCTGGCTGATCCGCGGCATCGCCCAGGAGCGCGCCTCGCGCCGCGCCGCCTCGGGCACCGGCTCCATTGGGTAGGAGATGGTCATGAACATCGTCATCCGCACCCTCGCCTTCGCCTTCCTCCTCCTTCCCGCCGCCCTGGGTTGCGCCCACCCCAAGGTCGTGCAAGGCACCGTGGTCCAGGTCGACACGGGGACGCACGGTATCGTGGTACGCGACGAGCTTCCGCCCAACGCCGAGCTGCGCTTCGACATCGCCGACGCCGAGCTGAACGCCAAGCCGGAAGCCGGCGACGTCGTCCGCATCGCCTACGACCAGGACGGCTCCACCCTCCGCGCCACCCGCGTCATGCGCCTCCCCAAGCCGAAGACCCCCAAGTAGCGGCGCTAGAACCGATCCATCTCGTCCGCCAGGAACGCCTTGGCAAAGAACGCCGGGCTGTCGTCCGACTCCATCAGCATGTCGAGCTGCCGGGCGCACAGGGTGAGGCGGCCGAGCTGGACCAGACGCTGCAGCACCACCTCGCGGTCGTACTTCTCCAGCCGCCCGAACAGGATGTCCGAGCGGCACGAGACCTTGAAGTCGAGGTTGCCCAGGACGATGGAGAGGAACTCGCAGCGGCGCGCGCGCCGCACCTCGCCCGCCCCGCCCCCCTGGAAGCGGAAGTGGATGTAGTTCTTGTTGATGCTCGCCCCGCACCACGTATCGACCGTGTTGTAGTGGTAGCCCGCCTTGGTGCTGAAATTCATGTAGCGGTCGGAAATCGTCGCGAAGCTGAAGCGGCCCACCCCCTGCTCCGCCGCCGGCGGCGTCACCATCGCCTCGCCCAGCACCGTGAGGAACCCGCCCCCCGACACCGCGCGCGGCTTGTCCCAATGGATGCGCGGGTCCTGGAAGCCGGTGAGGAACGCGGTCAGCGGCGCGGAGCGGATCTCATCGACATAGACGCGGCCCGTGCCGGCGACGCCGTCCGCGAACCCGCCCCCCAGGTCGAAGACGTGGATCACGAACGGCAGCCGCCCCTCCAGCTCCGCCGAGGCGATCTTCGCCTGCGCCGCCTTGTCCGCCAGGTGGAACATCGAGTCGAATAGCTTCTCGTGGACGAAGCGCGTGATGTCGTGCAGCGACCGGCACCCGGCGGGCGTGAATTCGCGCGAGGCCGGGTCGACCAGGTTGAGCGGCGTGATCAGCTCCGCCATGCACCGCAGCTTGAGCAGCGCCGGCGTCACCACGATCGGCCCGCCCGCGGCGCACGTCCGCAGCGCCGCCTCCTCGCGTCCATCCCAGATCATCCGCCGCGTCGCATCGACGGTCACGGACTGCCCGTCCCGCAGCGCCGACGTGGCGCCCGGCAGACCCACGATCGCCGCGACCCCGAACTCGCGCGCCAGGATCGACATGTGCCCCGTCGGCGAGCCGGCGTCCGTCACGATCGCCGCGCAGCGCGTCATCACCTGCGAGAAGCGCGGCGACGAGTGCGGGGCGACCAGCACCGCGCCCTGCGGGACGTTGTCCAGGTCCTGGTCGGACTGCACGCGGAACACCGGCCCCGCCCCGCAGCCGTGGCACGCCGTCCGGCCCCCCGACAGCAGCGGCTCCCCTGCCGCGGGCAGCGACGCCTCCCGGCTCGTCTCCACCACTCGCGGCGCCGTCAGCATCGGCCGGCACTGCAGCACGAACAGCTCGTCCCGCTCCGAGATCGCCCACTCGATGTCCTGCGGCGAGCCGAAATGCTCCTCCGCCCGCCGCGCCGTCCGCACCAGCTCCGCCAGCTCCCTCGGCCCCAGCAGCGACGACGAAACTTCCGCCTCCCGCCCGGGGCGAAGCGTCAGGTCCTCGCCGCTCACCGAGCCGCCCGCCAGGCCGTCCGACAGCCCCGCAACCGTGCTCACCAGCACCTCGTCCGCCTGGGCGTCGTCGAAGCCGCGCGAGAACAGGATGCCGCTGCACCGCGGCGCGACCATGCGCAGGCAGCCCACCGCCATTGCCGTGTCCGCCGACGACAGCCCGTGCCCCAGCCGGTACGCCACCGCGCTCAGCCCGAAGACGCTCGAGAGCACCGAGCGGTACGCGTCCAGGACCCAGCCGCGCCCCACGTTCAGCTCCGTGTAATACTGCCCCGCGTGCGATGTCCCGGTCCGGTCCTCCCGCACCGTCGAGGACCGCATCGCCACCAGGATCTCGCCGCCCCCGGCCAGCCTGTCGAACGCTTCGTGGATCGAGCGGTCGATGTCCGAAGGTACCGTCGCATCCAGCACTGCCGACTGCATCTTGCGGCACGCCTCCGCCGCCACCTTCGTCCCGTACGTCTCGAGCATCTCCTCCAGCCGCTCGATCCCCTTGCGCAGGTCGTTCTCCGCGATGAATCGCTGGTACGCCGTCGTCGTGATCACGAAGCCGTCCGGGACGTCGAACCCCAGCGCCCGGCGCACCTCGCCCAGGTTCGCCATCTTCGTCCCCGCGACCTGCGCGTCCGCCGCCCGCAGATTCGCCACGTCGATCACGATCGGCCCCGGCGGCACCTCCAGCCGGCCCGTGCACTCCTCCTCGAACCGCACGTTGAGCGCCCGCAGCACGTCGTACAGGCCGCCGTACTTCCCGCCCGTCATGCGGTTGAGGTTCTTCACCATCACGAACACGTCCATGAGGGCCCGGCGCACCTGCCGCACCACCGCGTTGAACGAGAACGGCACCCGGCCCGACAGCCGGTCCTCCACGTCCGCGATCGTCTGCAGCGTCGCGTCGTTCGCCGCCAGGATCTCGCGAAACTGCTCGTACAGCACGCGCAGCTCCGCCGCGGTCCGCTCCGCCTGCTCCTCCTTCTTGCGCGACCGCCCCGCCTTCCCGAACCTCGCCCTCAACCGCTCGAACATCGCCTCACCCGATTCCCCCGCCGACCGAGTATACGACAGCTCGGAAGCATCCCGTGCCGCCACGTGTTCCCTGTTCCCCGTTCCGCCCTCCGTGTCCCGTGTTCCTAGTTCCTAGTCCCTGGTTCCTAGTTCCCATTCCCCATTCCCCGATCCCCGTTCGCCTGTTCCCTGTCCCCTGGAGCCCGTTCCCCGTCCCTACTCCTCGTTCGCCTCGCCCACCCCCCGATGCCTCCGGACGTTGAGCGCCTTCCACCTGAGCCCCGGATGCCCGCGCAGCGTCGCCTGCATCCCCGCGTCGGCCGAGATCAGCTCCGGGACGATATCGCCCTCCTCGTTCAGCCGCCGGAGGAACTCGCGCTCCGCGCGGCGGAGCGGCAGCACCAGCGATAGTCGTTTCCGGCACTCGGCGACGAGTTTCCGCGTCCACCCCGCGACTTCCCCCCTCGCCGGAGCGTGCTCGGCCCGCAGCATCGGGACCAGCTCCCTCTCGACCTCGGTCGGTTCGAGGTTCACATCCTTCGGCGACACCGTGCGCCAGTCCCTCCGGCTGATGCCTCCGTACACGACGAAACCGACCCGGAGCTTGCCGCGGTCCAGCCCCGGGGCGGCGAGGAGAGCGCGCGCATCGAAGACGTCCCGGCTGGCGCTCCGGTCCAGGAGCGCCGCCAGCTTTCCCGCCGCCAGCTCGTGCAGGTCCAGCACGCGGACCGGCGCCGCCCGGACCGGCCCGACCGCGCGGCACTCCAGCACGACGCACGGCCAGAGCGGCGTGCGCAACAGGAAGTTGATGTCGAGCTCCAGGTTTCCCGCCGCGCCCTTCGACCCGAGGTAGCCGAGCCTCCATTTCCCGCCCGCGTGGCCGGTGGGGACGTGCCGGACGGCCAGACCCTCGCGCGAGCAGACGGCCTGCACTGCCTGCTCGACCTTCGGCCGCTCGGCGAGCATCGTCTCCGGGTCGGTGGCGCCCAGATAGTTGAGGTCGATGTCCACCGAAAGACGCGGCACGTCGAAGTGGAAAAGATGGAGCGCGGTGCCGCCCTTCAACGCGAGCCGCGTCTTCAGGAACGGATGGCTGCCGAGCGCGTCGAGGAGCGCCAGCAAGCGGTGGACCTTCTCGAGCGGCTCCGCGCCGAAACCCGTCGTCGTGAGCTCGCCGGCCGGCGCCCGTGGAGTGCGGTTCATGCGACCTCCGCCCAACTGCGGTGGAGCACGCGCTCGGGAACCACCAGGTTCCAGCCGGACACCAGCTTGCCCGGCTCGCGCTTGCCGCGCTCCAGGTACATCGGCCGCCGGGGCGCACGTTCGCGCAGGCGTTCCAGGTGCTGGTCCTCGACCATCAGCTCCTCGCGATGCTGTTCCAGGTAGAAGCCCACCTTCGCCACGGCCACCGCCGACTCGAGCTTGAACGCGTAGTCGATGACCGCGTCGAGATCGAAGAACTCCACGGACTCGAGCGACCGCCAGATCTCCTCCCAGCCTCCGCCGTGACGCGGTGCATCGAGGACATCGACCAGGGTGCGCTCCAGACTGGTCACGCGTACTGTCGTGCCGTCGCGCGGCCTCTCCAGAATGCCGCCACCCATCCGGGGCAGCGCACGAAGCGGCGGGGGAACCGGAACCGGGACAAACTCGGTCCCGCGGAACGCGAACGCCTTGGTCCGGGTCGCCGTGAGGAACGGGACCCGGCGCGTCAGCGAATGGGCCTTGCCGTGGAACTGAAGAGCCCCGTGGTACGCGACCACCGCGTCGGGGGCCAGCTTGCCGGCGAGAACGTACGGATCGACCACCACGCCGTCGGATCGTTGCCCGCGAGGCACGACCGCGTAGATCCCTCGGCGGATGTGCAGGAGGTTTCCGGCGCGGATGTGCTGCTTCACCGATGCCAGGCTGGACCCGGGCTTGAGCCGTTTCCCTGCCTGGTGGACGTTGGTGAACTCCTCCAGCCGGAACAGCGGGTGCGTCGCGAAGTAGTCGAGAGGTCTCATGTTGCTTGCCGCATCACCCCCCAACGGCCATCAACGATAGCTCTTGTGGGGATGAGTGGCAAGCACAAGATAGGAGTTACTTGCTGTTAGTCGCCGCAGAGGTTATGAGTGACTACCAGGACGGAGATAAACGGCAACTCATCCCGCGCGATGTGGCCGCAGATGAGCATGACCGACGCGACGGCGTGCCTTGTGCTGTACGCGTCCCGGGCCGGGGGGAGGGACGGGCCGCGGCGGTGCGGCGGGCGACGCCATGATCGACAGGCGGACGACAACCGTTGCCCAGGCTGGGCGGGCGAAACTTCCCGGCCTTGACGCCGTCCTTGGGGCCGGACCTGACTTGGACCGTGTCGACCGTCTGGCGGACCCCAACGCCGTCGAGGCCGCCGACCTGTTGGAACCCGGCCGGAACATCACGGTCGGCTGGTCGGCTCTGTGGCGGGTCCTGTTCGTCGTCCACACCGAAGCAGCCCGGAACGGCCGGACGCGGATCATCGGCGCGCGCAAGGCATCGCCCGCGCAAAGGAGGAAATAGGAGCAGGGTTGATGTCGCGAAACTGCCCGAAGGACACGTCGACCGGCGCCAGGGCGTCGCGAAGCGACGACGTCGGGCTGAGGGGCGGTCGTTCCGCGCCGGTTCGCGGAACGACGCCATCGAAGCCTACGACTGGAGCCAAGCGACCCGCGGGCGGCTCGCGCCGCGGGCCGCGCGGGCCTCGGCCCTGCTCCGGATGCTCGACCCGGACCTCGCCCGGCTCTTTCCCGACTCGCGCTCCGTCAACGACGCCCTGCGCGCCCTCGTGGCGCTCGGCAGCGCCCTGCCGAAGAAACGATCGCGGGCTCGACGATCCGCCTCACCGCCGCCGACGCGCCGAGCCGCGCCCACCCGTCGGGCCCTGACCCTCGATTCCGCGAGCTCGCCTCTTCCGCGTTCGCGTCCTTTGCCCCTTCCGCCTTTGCGCCCTTTGCCTCTTTGCGCCCTTGGCGCGAAATCCGGAAACGACCGCTTGACACCACGCGGCGGCCGCGCGCATTCTGTCTCTCGCCCGAAGGAGTCGATCGAGGTGACGGCAGCGCGTTCCGCGTCGACCCGCTTCATCGTCGGCCAGGGGAGGCCGTTTGGCGCGTCTGTGCCCGCAGAGCGCAGCCGGCGGACCCGCCGATCGCTCCCCCCCCCCCCCTCTCTCTCTCTCTCTCTCTCTCTCTCTCTCTCTAATTCACGCATATTCTGCAAATTGCGGTCGCCGCCGATCGCGTCCGTTCTGCTTGCGGTACGGAGAAGGAGGACCTGGATGAACCCACGGGATGGGGGTGCCTCGAGATCCTGCGCTCGACTTGCCGGCGTCTTGCTGGCGTTGCTCGCGGCCGCCGTCCCCGCATGCGGCGACGGAGCCGTCGGCCCCGGCGACGCCGCGACGGACGGTGGCGACGGCCTCTCCGACGGCGACGCGCCGGACGGCGACCCGGCGGACGCCGACGGCGGCCTCGACGAAGACGGCGGCAGCGGCGCGCCGTGCGAGCTGGACTTCGACTGCGCCGAGGGCGAAGCCTGCCGCGACGGCTTCTGCGCCGTGACCTCGCCGGACGGCTGGTGCCCCAGGGTCTTCGAACGGCCGTTGCGGCGGCGGGTCCTTGACGGACCGATGTCCGGTCCCATCGGCCGCTGCGGCCCTCGCTGCCTCATGGGCGCCGGCCGGCTCGTCGAGGACGACCCGTCGACGGCCGTCCAGGTCATCCGGCGACGCGACGACGCCGGCGTGACCGAGACCACCTATGCGCCCGAGCCGGAGCATGGCTCGGAAGGCACGCCGCATCTCGCTCTGTTCCAGGAAGATGATGGATCAGTTCTGTCCGCCACGTACGATCAGTGGGGCAGCTTGGTCATCGAGCGCTTCGTCGATGGCGTGATCGAAACACCGGCCGTGTTCTCGCCGGCAGAATTGGAAATGCCGCGCGGCTACCGTGCGAACGTCCGGGGTCGCTTCCAGCGGGATGCGGACGAGTTGCTCCACTTGTTCTTCAGTTCGGCCCAGGTCACCACCTTGTGCTTCGGGCACGTCGAACAGAGCGGCGACACGTTCGATCTCGTGCAAGCCTACTGCCTTCGGGGCGCCGATCCCGACCTCGGGTACTTCCCAGCCGATGCGATGCTCCGTACGGATGGCGGCATCGACGTCGTTGCCGGACTGGGTCCCTGGAACGGGGATCCGCCCGACCAGATCGATGCCATCTGGCTGGACGGCTGGGATCCCGGATCGGCCGACCCGCTCATGCTCGGTCCCGGCGCGGGACCCGATCTCTGTCTCGCGCCCGACGGTTCCAGCGTCCTGGGTCTCGACGTGTGGATCGCCGGGCCGGTTCGTCCGTTGCTGGACCGGACCGACCTGCTCTGGCTCGCAGGGTCCGGAACCGTCGAACAAACCCTCTCCCTGCCGCTCGCCGACCTGCCATCGTCGGAGTCCGGCTGGCCGGCCGTGCTGTCCTGCGACCCCGCCGAGACGGTCGTGCTCTACCGGGGTGGCTTCAATGGCGAACCCGAGCCGTTGGCGCGTTGGCGCGATGGCGCGGTCGTCGAGGAACACGACCTGATCGAGGCGGTCGAAGCTGCCGGCGGAGGCTGGGCCGTCCGCTGGGAACAGGGCTGGTACGAGCGGTGTGGTGGAGTCCGTGCGTTGCTGGTCGAAACGGTGGCTCCGTCCGTGACCGAGTCGTCCTACATCGAGTGGTAGTCCGCCCGCGCTTTGGGCAAGGAGGGAGTTCATGGCAAGATGGTTGAGCATCGTGGCGGGGGTCGTTCTCGTGGCGTGCGCCTTCGGGTGCGCGGAGGACGGAAGCCGCCCCGCGCCGGAGATCGCTGCCGACCGGCACGGGCTCCTGCAAGATCTGTCCGACACCGAATACAACCACCTCCCAGAAGACGAGCGGGTGGCCGTCGAGGCAGCCGCCGTTGCCTGTGAGCATCCGCTCAATGGTTTCCCTCCGGGTGTTTTCCTGGCCGACGACATCCGCGCGTTCTACAAGCATCCCGTGAGCGCGGTGATGCCGGGCGGCGAACTGCACAACATGGACTTCTTCAGTGCCGAGGACGAGGATCCCTGCGGCTGGATGCACTCCGCCATGCTGGCGCATGGTGTGCTGAAGTGCGTGGCCACGAACCTGCATCAGGCCAGCCCTTTCAAGGTGTCACCTTGCCGGTCTCCTGTGTAAGTAGTTTCGCGGTGGAGACGTGGGTGTGTTTGGGATAGCGAGTGCGAGGAGCGACCGGCTTCTTCGGACCGCGTGGGCTGCGGCGCAACGCCTCCAGG
>JACRCX010000017.1 GCA_016218815.1 Deltaproteobacteria bacterium | reverse complement strand
GGACGACCACTGCGAATGCGTGCCTGACCCGTCAGAACCCGGCCGCGGGCTGAAGCCCGCGGTTCGGATCCGGAACCCGGCCCGCCGAGCCGCGCGCCTCAATTCTTAGCGGGATTCCCCTCCGTGGAAATCCGGGCTAGCCATCCGGCCCCGGTCGTTCGGCAACGTCTTATCCACCGTGAAGCTCCGGAATCCTCGCCCCCCGTCCCTGCTCGCTGTCACCCCGCCCAGTTCGAATCGACTCCTGATGGCCTCCAGAAAGAACTCCACCCGCGCCCGCTGCTCCGGTAGGACGCTCCTTGGCTCCGGATACGGTTCGGGTACGCAGCCCAGCTTCACCGACAGTCCTTGCACATCGACACTGATGGCCAAGCCGTCCTCCGGCATGGCCCTGACCGTCAGATATGCGTCGCCCCTGCTTTCACCTTTGCCGATGACGACCGTCCAAGGATCCTTCTCGATCCACGGGTACTTGGCTACGAGTTCGCCCCTCAGCGCAGTCATCCACAGCCGTTGCACCAGCTTCTCCAGCCGCAGGTTCCGGATGTACCGCGCGCAGGGCGACTCGGCCTCGAGGTCCTTTTGGAACGCGACCCTGGCAACGTCGGGATCGTCCATGACTGCCGTTGCCACTCTGCTGAGCCTCCCGAGAGCGGCGCACAGGTCGCGGACGTACGGATCCACGGTTCCCGGATCGCTGTTCGGCAGGACTTCGCAGAGAGCTTTGCGAAGGTCCGCATAGGACCGCGGCACCCAGCCATCGCCTGAACGCGACTTCTCGCCTTGGACCGTCAGGTAGAGCTTCCTGACTTCGCAGCCCACGGGAAGATCCGTCTTGACCTCGTTGTCGTAGCGCTGAAGCTGATCATCGCCCTCGGTGGCCTTGAGCTTGTTTTCGATCGCGACGCGCAGAACCTCGCGCTCCGCGTCGTCGAAGAGCCTTAGCAGAACGTCGATGTGCTTCCACTCGGTCGTGGCGACAATTTTGCGCGCCCACGGCACTGGCTCGCCGCAGAGCGTGCCTAGCACCTCGAGCCGCCGCTCGACGGGTAGCGGGGAGTCCTCGCCGAGCACCCACGCGAAAGCGGCGGTCCAGACGGGCTCCCGCGCCGCGACAGACAACCGCTCCAAGAACGTCAACCTGTCGAAATCCGGTATAACCCGTCCTGGATCCGCTCCTTGAGTATCGCGAGCTTGCTTGCCCTCAATGGACTCCATGATGCGACCTCCCTCCATGATGGGCTTCCTGAAACCCGCATGCCCTCCGCACTCGCCCGATCGCGACGATGGGGCGCCCGAAATCGCACGCCCTGCCTCTACCGCGAATCCCGTTCGTAGCAGTCCAACGCCCCCGTCAACTCCTCCTCAATCTCCACCCTCCTCTCCGCCGGCTCGATCAGCTCTGCATGCCGGCCGTAGCGGAGGACCCAGGCACGGATCTCGGGCCAGCCGCCCGCGCGGAAGCGGATGTCGATCGTGCCGTCAGGGTTGTCCGCGACCGTTTGCGTCGGATGCCAACGGCGCTCGCGGACCACCGGCGCGACCTCCGCCGAGAAGCGGACGCGGATGTCGATCGGGTCGCCGTCGAAGACCCCGAAGCCCTGCGCCACCAACGACTCGGGCGAAAAGCCCCGCGGCAGCTCGAAGACCTCGTCGGTGACCTCGACCGACTCGAAGCGGTCCAACGCGAAGCGCGCGGGCGCCTCGTGGTCGCCGGCCATCGCCGCCACGTACAAGCCGCCCTGCGCCTGGAAGATCGTCAGCGGCTTGAGCCGGTACTTCCTCGTCTTCCGCCCGCCCAGGTGCACCGGACGGTACTCGGCCTCGAGCACCTTGCGCTCCGCCACGGCCTGGAAGACATCCTCCACGACCCACGGACCGGGGTGCCCGAGCCGCTGCGGGCCGGCCGCCGGCCCCACGACCGAGAGCATCGCCTCCGTGAAGCGCCTGGTCTCCGGCTTCAGCGCCACCGTCATCTTCGAGACCAGCGATCGCAGCGCCGGCCCCAGCTCCGTGTTCTCCACGGTCGGCATGGCCGCCCGATGCGCCACCTGCAACGCGAAGAACTCCGTCAGGCCGACCTTCAGCGGCACCCGCTTCTCCCGCGCCGCGTGCGTCAGCCGCCACAGCTTCTGCGGGTACTTCTCGTCCTCCGTCCAGCCTGCCTCCTCGACCCAACCCTCCTCCTCGAGCGCCGCGAGGTATCGCGTCACCGTCTTCCGGCTCACCCCGAGCCGCTCGCGCAGGTCCTCGATCGTCATGCCCCGGCGAAGACCCTCGAGCATCTCGACGAGGTACTGGTTTCGGAAAAACGTCGGCTTCCCCATCGCGCGCTGCCTCCCGGTCGAACCCGTATCGCAAGCGCCAGGATACGGCCGCCCCTCCGCGCCTGTCCATCAGCCTCGCACCGCCACGGGACGGATCCTGTCCTACCGGTCCGCGAGTGTAGCCGCGACGCCGCGGCAGGGGACCCGGGGTCAGGTCGCGTCCCTGCGGTCGCGGTGGTCGGCGCCCTGGGGTCGCCGATTCCCTTCAGGTCCACTCGGCACGCCTCTCCCGTTGCCTTCCCCATCGGTGTCCATCGGTGTCCATCGGTGGTTCCTTTTCCCACTCCCCCGGATGCGCTACGTTGCCGCCATGCGCCACGCTCCTCGATGGATCTTCACCGCCCTTCCCTTCCTCCTCCTCCCCTCCGCGGTCTCCGCGCAGACCGAGTTGCGCGTCCCGGCGCCGCCGGCGCCCGTGGAGGGCGAGTACGAAGGCGCGGAGAGCGTGCTGTGGAACCCCGCGCTCCTCGCCGACGCGCGCGTCTGGCAAGTCGCCTACCTCCACCGCCAGCAGCTCGGAACCACGCAGCTCGGCGCCGGCTCGCAGGGCGACGCTTTCTTCGCCGCCGTACCCGTGTTCGGCCCGCTCGCCCTCTCCGCCGGCGTCGGCGTCGGCTACCCCGCCGACTCCTTCGACCTCGACGACGGCGACGCGGCCGACCGCATGTGGGGCATGGTCGCCCTCGGCACGTCCCTGCGCCTCGGCTCCACCTTCGCCCTCGGCCTCCTCTACCGCGGCTACCTCGCCGACACCGACCCGTTCCTCGACGGCTGGAACACCCTGGACGCCGGCTTCACCTTCCGCCCCTGGCGCTGGCTCGGCATGTCGTTCGCCGCCTCCGACCTCTTCGAGCCGCGCTCGGACACGAGCCGCGGGGCGATGACCGCGTACGAGCGCCGCTACCTCGTGGACCTGTCGGCCCGGCCGCTGGGCGACGACTTCCTCACGATCGGCGCCTCGTTCCGTGCCGGCGAGACCTCCGGCCGCATGTGGCTGGGCGCGGGCGCGGCGATCCGGCCCGTCGAAGGACTGGCGATCCGAGGGCGCTTCGACGCGCGCATGGACGGCTGCGGCGACGGCGCTTGCTTCTCCGAATGGCAGGTCGGCACGGCAGTCGAGCTGTCCTTCCCGTGGGCAACGATCGGCGGCGGCGTCGGCTTCGCCGAGCACGGATCGGCCGCCGACGCGGTGGACGTGGTCGCCCGGCTCACCGGCGGCGAGCGCCCTGCCCTCGCCCGCTCCGACCGCATCGTCGCCTTCCGCTGGACCGGCGGCCTGGGCGAGGGCGACTGGGTGCAGCTCGTGCGCTGGACCGAGGCGCTGCGCCGCGACGGCGACGTCGCCGGCGTCCTGCTGGTCCTCGACGGCTTTTCCGGCTCCACCGGCGACATCCAGGAGTTGCGCGGCGCAATCGCGTCGCTCCAGCACGCGGGCAAGCCCGTCTGGTGCAGCTACGACGACGCGCCCGGCGCCGTCGCCTACCTCTGCGGCGCGGCCGACCACACGATCGTCGCCCCCGGCGGCGGCTCCCGCTTGACCGGCATCCGCACGCGCCTCACATTCTTCCGCCGCCTGCTCGACCGCCTCGGCATCCAGGCCGAGATCGTCAAGGTCGGCGCCTACAAGTCCGCCCCGGAGTCGTTCACCGAGGATTCGCCCTCCCCCGAGCACCAGGAGTCCCTCGACGCGTACCTC
The DNA here is from genome assembly GCA_016218815.1 of Deltaproteobacteria bacterium. Classification (GTDB taxonomy): domain Bacteria; phylum Myxococcota_A; class Polyangia; order DRWM01; family JAAZOP01; genus JAAZOP01. The sequence continues at coordinate 24,826 of JACRCX010000017.1, read as the reverse complement.
GACGACGTCTACGGCTCCATGACCGCCGACCTCGCCGGGGATCTCGGGCTCGACTCGCCCGCCGAAGCCGCCGCGCTCATCGACCGCGGGCCGTTCACCGCCCCGGAGCTGGTCGAGGCCGGCCTCGCGGGCGAGGCGGCGTTCGCGGACGAGGCGCGCGACATCTTCCAAGACGCCGTGGACGCCGACATCGTGGACGCGGAGCTGGACGAGCCGCCGCCGGGCGACGGCTCGACCGCGTGGGGTCGCCGGCCCTCCGTCGTCGTCGTGCGCATCGACGGCTCGATGATCGACGGCAAGAGCCTGACCATCCCCCTCATCGACATCCGCATGGTCGGCGATCGCACGGTCGTCGAGCTCTTGGACAAGCTGCGGACCGACCCCGCCGCCGCGGCCGTCGTCCTGCGCATCGATTCCGGGGGCGGCTCGGCCATCGCCGCGGACAACATCTGGCGCGCGGCCATGCGCGTGCGCGCCGCCAAGCCGCTCGTCGCCGCCATCGGCCCCATCGGCGCCTCGGCCGCCTACTACGTCGCCGCCGCGGCCAAGGAGATCTACGTCCTCCCCGCCTCGCTCACCGGCTCGATCGGTATCTTCTACGGCAAGGCGAACATCGGCGACTTCCTGCTGGACCTGGGTATCAGCACCTACGAGGAAGGCCGCGGGGCGCGCGCGTCGATGGAGAGCTGGACGCGGCCGTACACCGAGGACGAGCTGGCGGTGCTCCAGGAGAAGATCAACTTCTACTACTGGCAATTCGTGGAGCGCGTCGTCGAGGGGCGGGCGGGGGCGCTCACGACCGAGCAGGTCGACGCGATCGGCCAGGGGCGGATCTGGAGCGGCGCGAAGGCGGTCGAGCTGGGTCTGGCCGACACGATCGGCGGGCTGGGCGACGCCGTCGCACGCGCCAAGGCCCTGGCCGGCCTGCCGGACGACGCGCCCGTGATCGATGCCGAGGCCGGCACCGGCGGCCTGCTCAGCCTGCTGCTCGGAGCGCTCGCGGACGACGGCCTCACTCCCGTCGCGGGCCTCGGCGACTCCGCCGCTGAGGAAGACGACGACAAGCTGGCCGAACTGCTCCTGCAAGCCGTGGGCCTCGACGGCACCCTCGCCTCCGTCGTTCCGTTCCTGTTCCTGGACGGCGCGACCCCGATGGCTCTCTGCCCGTACGTCTTCGAGCCGCGTGTCGAGTAGAGGAGGGGCGGACCGTACGGCGACTCACTCCCGCTGCACGGCTGATGATCGATCCCGACGGCTACCGCGTCCCCGAACGCCCTTCCGGACACGAGTAGGCGTACCACACCACCTGATCCCGGGGGTACTCGAACTCCACCGTGCCCACCTCGAACGACCCATCGATCCGGTAGTCGGTGTAGTCGGGGTTGTGCCGGTACGCCCAGCCGACTTCGAACTGCACCCTGTAGCGACCGGGAGCAGCGGGACGGGAGCGAACGCAGGCCGTCGAGGCGTCGCACTCACCAAACGACCACAGCATGCCGTCCCACTCGAACAGCACGCCGTGCTGCGGCACTACCTCGTACACCATACCTGTCGGAAACGACAGATCGCACTCCATGCTGCACGCGGCGCAGGCGCAGTCCAACGATGCCTGCAACCTGTCGGGCGCGACCCGACCTCCTTCGAGCCAGACCTACTCTTGTAGCCTCAGTTCCACGAGCGTGCCTGACTCGTCCCGCCAGGGCTGCAAGTACTCCTGGACGTAGATCGCCTCGTACGGGCACTCTCCTCGCTCGTACGACAGCATGAAGTAGACGTGCCCATCAGGAATCTCGCCGAGGTCGGGGAAGTAGTCGGGGAAGGCATCGGGCGTCTCGCCGTCCGCATCTCGGCTCGTGGCCGCGTCCGCGTCTCCGCCCGTGCCTGCACCTTCGCAAGCCTCCGTCGCCGCCGTCAGCCCGCCACACAAGCAGATCAGACCGCAGGCTGAGGTCCATCCGGCGGCGAAAGCCACAGGGCGGTCGCCGGCTGCCCGGCTACGGTTCGGGGAACGCATCGCTCTCGACTCCGCGCTGGACGAGCGCAACCGAGAAAGCCGACTTGCCTGCGCGACGCCGCCAACAGGAGGGTACGATGCGCGGAGCAGGGTCGCAAGACGTTTTCGCGAACCTCCTTGTGACCAGCACGGGGCGGCGATGCTGCAGCCCGCGAAGCGGGCTTTGTGGTCTTGCCGGCGCCTTCAGGCGCCGGTTCGCGGTCCTGCTTCGCGCCTTCAGGCGCCGGTCTTCTCCGCCGCGTCGACCTTCTCGCCGGCCAGGCGCAGGTACATGCGGGCGGAGCGGTTGGCGGGGTCCTTCTCGAGGACGGAGCGCCACAGGGCGATGGCGTCGGGCTTGCGCCCGGCCTTCAGGTAGGCGATGCCGAGCTGGATCTTCGCCTGGTGGTACTCGGGCTTGATCCGCACCGCCTCCTCGTATTGCTTCGTGGCCTCCGGCACCCGCTGTGCCTCGGTCAGCATGTTGCCCAGCCGGACGCGCAGGTCGACGAAGTCGCCGCACAGGACGATGGCCTTGGTCAGCTCCTCGATGGCGGCGCTGAGCATGCCGACGTCGTAGTACGCCTGGGCGACGTCGGCGTGCAGGTTGGCGATCTTGCCGCGCGCATAGGGCTCGAGCCCCTCGGGCGTGTCGTCGCCCTTGCGCTGGCCGAGGTGCTCCATCAGGCGGCGGGCGTCGTCGTAGCGGCCGATCTCGTTGTAGGTGACCGTGAGGTTGAGGATGGCTTCGGTGTAGTTGGGGTTGATCCGCAGCGCGGCCTCGAACTGCTCCTGCGCGCGGGCCAGGTCGCCGGCGTCGTGGTGGATGACGCCGAGCATGTTGTGCACGTCGGCGTACGAGGAGACCCCGCTCTCCACGAGCTTCTCCAGCAGGTGCCTGGCGCGATCGAACTCCTTGCGCTTGTAGTGCTCGCGCGCCTTGGCCAGGGTGTTCCGCTGCTGATCGTCCATCATGTTCCCCTCTACGGCTCCTCCTCGCGGCCCTCGAGGAACCGGAGGTAGCGCAGGGCCCGGGTCGTCTCGTGGGAGTCGGGATAGCGCGTGACCAGGAGCGCGAAGTACGACTGCGCCGCCTCGCGCTGGCCGGCGTCGAGCGCGATGCGTCCCATGAGCAGCAGCGCCTCGGGCGCCAGGCCCGACTCGCCGTACTCGCGCAGCACCGTCCTGGCCCGCAGCGCCGCCGCCACCGGCTCGTCCTGGCCGAGGTAGAACTCCGCGACCGACAGCTCGCCGCGCGCCAGCTCCGCCAGGCAGTCGCGGACGCGCTCCTGCGCCTCCGGCGCGTACTCGCTGTCCGGGTAGCGGTCCAGGAAGTTCCGCAGCTCGCGCAGCGCGTCCTTCGTCGGCGCCCGGTCGCGCGTGTACGACGCGGGCATGATGAACCACGACTCCGGAATCAGCTTGAAGAACGAGAGCCCCCGCCGGAACATGGCGTAGCCGACCTCGTCGTCCGCCGGATAGCGATCCATGAAGGTCTGGTACCCCGTCGCCGCCGCCCGGAAGTTCCCCGCCTCGAAATCGCAGTCCGCCAGCCGCAGCCGCGACAGCGTCGCCGCCCGCGTGTACGGGAACTGCTGCATCACCTGCTCGAAGTACTTCTCCGCCTCGACCGAATTGCCGTCGGCGAGCGCCTCCATCCCCAGGTCGTAGTTCTCTTCCGCCGACTCCGCGTAGTCCACGTTCACGCTCGGCTCGGACGCGTCCGGACAGGACAGCCAGCCGCCCGTCACCAGCACGAACAAGGCGCCGCCGGCCCAGGAAAGGCCCCGGCGCACGAACCCGGCCGCACGTGCTCTCATGGCTCCCTCTCCCGGAACGCGCCGGACCATCCGGATCGCCGCCCGGGGCGAACCCCGACAATAAGCCTCCGCCGCTCCGAGGGCAATCGGCAAGTCACTTGCGCCGCTTGCGCCGCTTCTCCGGCCGCCGGTACGGCCCCCCCTCCTCACCCTCGTCCTTCGGCAAATCGATCTGCTTGAGCCGCAGCACGAAGCCGTCGCCGTCCCGCGCCACCGAGCCGTGCAGCTTGACCCGCGCGCCGGGACGGATGAGCTGCTCCGTCGCCTGGAAACCCGGGAACCGCCCCATGAGCTGCCGGTGCTCCGCCGCGTCGAACGAGCGCGACTTCGGCGGCGCCACCCGCAACGTCCCCCCCTCCATCGCCAGCTCGAACGCCGGCGCGTAGACCTCGGCTTCCTTCACCACCCGGTCCACCGTCTTGCCGCGCGCCTGCGCCTTGTACCAGGCCCGGTAGTAGAACGCGACGCACGTCAGACTCTTCAACGGCGAACGCACCAGCTCCTCGCCGCCCTTGATCGTTCCGTGTGCCACCACCCGGCCCGGACGGAGTTTCTCGTACTCCGCCACGTCCTGTTTGCCGCCGAAAATCCGCCTCAGGAGATCGATGACCATGCTTCCCTCACCGGCAGTCCAAGAGATTCGTCGTGTAGTCGTAGTCGCGCCCGCCCCCCGTCACCTGCACCCGGTACTCCCCGGGCGGCAGCGTTCCTCCCACACGCCAGGCCAACGTGTCCAGCCCGTAACCGGAGTCCGCCACGTACGCTCCCGTCACCGCCATCGCCGTCCCGTCCGAGACCCGCGTCACCGTCACCGTCGCCCCCGACAACCCGCCGCCCGACGACGACAACGACCACGGACCCAGGAGCGCCTGCAACGGGAAGTCGCCCGGGCCCGGAAACCCCACGTACGCCACGCCGGGATCGGTCCCCCACCCGAACACCCACTGGCACGAGTACGTGTCCGCGATGCCGAACCCGCCCTGCGAGTACTGTGGATAGAGGATCCAGCGGCGGTGCCCGAGCGACGGCACCCCTTCGTCCCCGACGTACAGATCGACCGCGTCCGCCATCGTCCCGACTCCCCACGCCAGGTTGCTCGAGCCTGCCGCTTCGGCGCCCTCCGCCGTGTAGCACGGCGTGTCCGCCGGGGGCGTGTGCGACAGCGGGCTTTCGGGGTGCACGCCGCCGTACGCTCGCTCCAGCACCGCGCAGAGCTGCGCCTTGCGCAAGAACTCCGGGTTGTTGACCATCGGCGGCAGGCCGACCAGCCGGCGGTACAGGTTCGTCCGCCGGACCGCGTCCTCGATCGCCGTCGGATCGGCCGTGCCCGGCTCGCACACCGTCGCGCCCGGCGTCCACACGCGCGTCGCCCGCGTCGGGTACTCGCTGCGCCACAGGTCGCAGACGCTGCCGGCATCCGCGTCCGCGTCGGCATCGGCATCGGCATCCGCGTCCGCATCGGCATCCGCATCGGCGTCCGCGTCCGCGTCCGCGTCCGCGCCGGCCTCGGGCATGTCGGAGCGATCGGCGTCGCCATGGTCGGCGGCGACCTCGACGGTGTCGAGCAGGAAGTCATCGCCGAGCTGATCACCGCACCCGGCCAGGAGCACCGCGATCACGGTCGCGCAAAGAGCCAACCGGCAGGGGCCGGATCCGGGTGGTGTGCATGGCGATCGCATCGACTCGTCCTTTCCGCGACCGATCCGCCCAGGGATCGCCGCGCCGTGCGCATACCCCCCGCGGCAGGCGACGAGCCCCCGAAAAACGGGGTAGTGTAGCACGGATCGCGACGGAACGGGCCGCCCGGTGCGAGAAACTACGGCGGTGGCGCCAGGCCGCGCTCGCGCTCCCGGTCCGGAATGACGGCCGGCTCCGGGACGAAGGCTGCCGCGAGCGCGGGATCCGCGGCGAGCAGCTCCATCGCGGTCGACTCGCAGTCGGCGCCGGACGCCAGCACCTCGAGCCTCCGGAATTGCTCCGCGGTCGCGGGGTCGGAAGCCAGGGGCTTGCCGATCGCCGCCAGGAGCCAGCCCGCGAACATCCGGCACGCCGAAAGTCCGCGCGGACCGGGCAACCCATCGCACGGCGCAAGGTCACGGCCGGCGACGGCCAGACAGAGCGCCACCTGGAATTCCACGCCGCTGCCGCCGCGCGTGCGCCAGTACTCGCACGCCGCGGGATCCCCGCCGCGCAGCACGGCCTAGCCGGCCTCGCGCTGTCCCGGGTCGGACGCGCGCCCGGCCGGCGCGTGCGCGGGGTCGGCAGGCTCCCCCTGTGCCAGCTGACGCCCGGCCGACAGCAGCCCGGCCAACGACTCGCAGCCCGGACCGCCGGGCTGCGCCAGGCCGCCCGTCGATTGGCACGCGGAGGGATCCGGGCCGAGCGACCGGCAGGCGGCCGACAGCAGCGCCGTCTCGCGGATCGCCGCCTCCAACACCTCCGGCGAAACCGGCCGCCAGCCCGGCACCGCGCTCGCCGTCGCGGCGTAGTCCCGAGCCGTCGCGCGGATCTCCTCCCACGGGCGGCGGTCGAGCAGCTTCTTGCCGAATGCGAGGAGCTGCGCGCGCACCAGCCCCAGCTTCTCCGCCAGCTCCCGGCGGTCCTGCGCCATCCGGGCCATGTTCACCCGCGCCGCCCCTACCTCCGGTGGCTCCGGACAGTGCTCGCCCTCCGGCAGCAGCGTCGGACCGCCGACCGCGTCCGCCGAGCTCGGCGGCTCCGGGTTCGCTTGCACCGGCCCCGGCGGCACGGTCGGCTCCTGCGGCGACGGCGACGGCAGGGGGGCGGGCGCCGGCACGGGCGCGCGGTCGGTCACGGCGGGCGCCGGCGGCGGCGGGCCCGGCTCCGCGCGGCGCTTGCGCTCCGGCTCCGTCGCCGAGATCTGACACGCCGCCAGCGTCGCCAGCACGATCGCTCCCAGGACCTTCGTTGCTCGCACCATCCCGGCCTCCTCCGCCGCCCGCCGGCGATCCTAGGGCGGCAGGCCTCGCCGATCAACGGCGCAGGTTTGCAAACACGGTTCGACTCTGCTACCTGTCCCGCCCGGACGGAGTGTGGGAATGTCCAGGTGGCTTTTCATCGGTCTGGCAATCGCAACGACGCTCGGAACCCTCGCCCTGTGGTCCTGCGCCCAGGACGACGGCGAGCGCTGCCAGCGCAACGACGATTGCGCCTCGAACTACTGCTGCAAGACGACCGTCGGCGCCGAGCCGACCGACAGCGGGATCTGCGTCGCCGACGAGGCGGCCTGCCGCGCCCTGGGCGGCACCGACGGCGGCACCGACACCTCGCGCGACGACGCGGGGACCGAAGTCCGCGACGACGGCGCCGGCACCGAGGCCGAGGCGGAAGCGACCTCCGAGGCCTCCGACTCCGAAACCTCCGACTCCGAGGCGGCGCTCGACGAGGGCGACGCGCCCGAGGCGGACGAGTCGCCCGAGGTCGGCGAGGACGTCCCCGACGGCGGCGACACCGCTCCCACGCCCGACGCCTGATTCATGGCCGACCCCGACGTCGTCGTCGTGGGCGGAGGGATCGCCGGCCTCACCTGCGCCGCGTTCCTCGCCAAACAGGGCCTCGACGTCACCCTCCTCGAACGCGACGACCGCCTCGGCGGACTCGCCCGCAGCGTCAAGGTCGACGACTGGCTCATTCCCGCCAACTTCGGGCGGACCGATGGCTTCCACCAAGGCGACCCCAAGACCAGGATCCTCGAGCACCTCGGCCTCCTGGAACGCCTGCGCCCGACCCCCTGCGACACCGTCTGCGAGCTCCGCATCGATGACTTCCGCCTGACCGTTCCGGCCGGCTTCGAGGCCGCTCGCGAGGCGTTCGTCGCGGCGTTCCCCGCGGACGAGCGGGGCGTGCGGCGTGCGCTGGGATCGTTCGAGCGTCTGGCCGACGAGGTCGAGCGCCTGGCCGACGACTCGCGGTCCGCGGCGCTGCGCTTCCTGGCGTTCCCCTTCTTCTACCCGTCGATCTTCCGGCTGCGCGGCCGCACATGTGCCGAGTTGCTCCGCTCGCGCCTGCGTGACCCGCGCGCCCGCGTCGCCCTGGGCGCGTTCGCCCGCCTCATCGGCACCTCCCCCGCGGACGTCGGCGCCATGGCTTGCGCGCTGGCCGCGACCGCCGCGCTGCGCCGGCCGATCGCGGTTCCCGGAGGCGGCCGCTCGTTGGCCCAGGGCCTCGCCGACGTCGCCCGCGAGGCGGGCGCCGAGGTGCGCACCAAGACTCCCGTGACGTCCATCTGGACCGACGGCCGCAGCCTGCGCGGGGTGCGCACCGCGGCGGGCGAGCTTCGCGCCAAGGTCGTCGTGCTCAACGCTCCCGCCCTGGTCGCCTTCGGCTCCCTCGTGGGCCGCGACGCCGTCCACGCGGGCTACCTGCAGCGGCTCGGCCTCATGAAGCCCTCCGCCTCCGCCTCCGTGCTCCTCCTGGCCGTGCGCGCGCCGCGCGCCGAGCTGGCCGCAACCTCCGATCTGATCCTGATTCACGCCGGCGACGACGCCGAGGCGCACGTCGCCGCGATCGACGAGGATTCGGTGGCCGGTCGCACGATGACCGTGGCCCTGCACCCTCCCGCCCCCGGCGCCGACGCCCCCTCGGACGTGACGCTGCTCACGGCCGCCGTGCCCGATCGCATCGCCCGCTGGGCCGGTGCGGACGAGGTCCGCCGGGCCGAGCAAGCCGAGGAGGCGCGCTCGTCGATGCTCGCGCGGCTGGGCTTCCTGCACCCCGATCTTCCGGCGCGCGTGGCCGCCTCCCGCCTCCTGACCCCGCTGGATCTCTCCGAATGGTCGGGCGACCCCGACGCGAGCCTCTACGGCTGGGAGCCGACCCCCAGCCAGTCGGGGGTCCAGCGCCTCGAGCAGCAGACCCCCGTCGATGGCCTGCTGCTCGCCGGGGCCTGGACCACGCCCGGCGGCGGCTACGGCAACACCATGCTCTCCGGCTTCCTCGCCGGCCTCCAGTCCGCCATGGCCCTGGGAAAACGCGTGAGGATGTAGGGCACGCAATCCCCGCGGGGCTCGCAACCGAACCGCGCCCTTCCGGGCGCGGCTTCCGCGGCATCGACAGCCGCGGGCTGAAGCCCGCGGTTCGGATCGGCGAAGTCCACCGGGGGTCAGACCCCGCAGCCTCCGCCCGACAGCGGCTCGTCGGGGACTCCGGCCTTCCAGTTCGCGTAGCGGGCCAGCGAGAACAGCACGTCGGCCAGGCGGTTCAGGTAGCGCAGGTGGAAGGGGTCGACGTCCTCCTCCCCGTGCAACGTCACCACCCGCCGCTCCGCCCGCCTGCAGATCGTCCGCGCTACGTGCAGCGCCGCGGCCGCCCGGCATCCGCCGGGCCGGATGAACCCCCGCAGCTCCGGGACGTGCCGATCAACCTCGTCGATCGCCGCCTCCAGCTCGGCCTCCCGCCGCTCCTCGAGCTGCGCGCCCTCCGGGACCTTCCCCGGGCTCGCCAGCCGCGCGGCGAGCGCGAACAGGTCGCACTGCACCTCGCGCAGCACCCCCGCGACGAACGCGTCCTGTCCCTCGGCCAGCGCCGCGCCGAGCGCCGATGACAGCTCGTCCACGGTGCCGTAGGCCTCGATTCGCGCGTCGTCCTTCGAGCGGCGCTCCCCGCCGATCAACCCGGTCGTCCCGTCGTCCCCGCGCTTGGTGTAGATCGACATCGACTCACTCCCCCGCGGCACCCAGGTCGGGACGGATCGCCGCGCCCGCCGCCGGCGCCGACCCCGCCAGGAACTCCGCCGTACTCATCTTCCGGCTCCCCTCGCGCTGCAGCTCCAGCAGCTCCAGCGAGACGTCCAAGGCGCCGGCCGTCAGATGCCGCCCCTCGACCCGCAGCACCCCCGGCCCCGCCGACGGGACCCCCGGTAACGGCGTCGCACGGTGCACGATCCACCGGCGACCGTCGACGAACCCGTACGCCCCCGGCCACGGTGTCACCGCGCGAATCAGGCGGTCGAGCTCCGCGGCCGGACGGTCCCAGTGCACGGCGCCATCGCCCTTGCGCAGCATCGGGGCGAGCGTCGCGCCGTCCGGCGGCTGCGGTTGCGGCGGCAGCTCCCCTGCGAGGTGTTTCGGCAGCTCCGATTCCACCAGCTCGGCGCCCAGCGCCGCCAGCCGGTCGGTCAGCTCCCCCGTCGTCTCGCCGTCGCCGATCGGGACCGCCCGCTGCAGCAGGACCGGACCCGTGTCCATGCCTTCGTCGAGCACCATCAACGTCACGCCCGTCCGCTCGTCCCCGGCCAGGATCGCGTGCGCCACCGGCGCCGCGCCCCGGTGCCGCGGCAGGAGCGAGAAGTGGACGTTGACGCACCCGCGCGGCGCGGCCCGGAGGATCGCGGGCGGGAGGATCTTCCCGTAGGCGACGACGAGGATCACGTCCGGGCGCATGCCGCCCACGAGCGCCGCGATCTCGGGCGTGCGGACCTTCGCCGGCTGGTGGAGCGGCAGGCCCAGCTCGCGCGCGGCGAGGGCCACCGGCGGGGGCTGCGGATGCCGCCCGCGTCCGGCGGGACGGTCCGGCTGGGAGAAGACCCCGACGACGTCGCCCAGCCGCGCCGCGGCGCGCAGCGACGGCACGGCCGCCGCGGGGCTGCCCAGGAACACGACCCGGGGCTTCAACCGGCCTCCGCTTCCGCGTCGACGCCGTGCTCGGCGTTCCACTTCGCCATCTGGCGCCGGATCATCCGCTTCTTGAGGAACGAGACACGGTCGATGAGCAGCTTGCCGTCCAGGTGGTCCGTCTCGTGCTGGATCGCCACGGCCAGAAGCTCGGTCGCCTCGAGCGAGAACGGCTTGCCGTCCCGATCCAGCGCCTCGACGCGCACGCGATTGGCGCGCGTCACCTCCTCGCTGATGCCGGGGAAGGAGAGGCATCCCTCCTTCCAGACGATCTCTCCCTCGGCGTGCACGATGCGCGGGTTCACGAACACCCGCAGTTCGCCTCCCTTGGGCGACGCGAGGTCGATGACGAAGATGCGAAGGGCCTCGCCGAGCTGCGGCGCCGCCAGCCCGATGCCGGGCTCCGCGTACATCGTCTCCGCCAGATCGTCGATTAGCCGGCGGATCGCCGCGTCCACCTTCTCCACCGGCCGCGCCCGCACGCGCAGCCGCTTGTCGGGATACGTGAGCACCTGCCGGATCGTCATCCGCGCACCTCGCCGCCGCCTTCCGGCGACCGACCCCCCCCGCAACATCGCCGACCATAGCCATGTGCGCCCGACCACGCAACGCTTGCCGCCGCCGGCGCGATGGATGCGCCGCAACCCGGGGGGACGGGAGGACGACGATGAGCAGCCTGATGACGAGAAGCGAAGCGACGGGAACGGGGAAGGTCGAGGCGGTGCGGGCGTCGATCCGGCGGCACGGCGAGATCCTGCGCCATCCGGAAGGCTACCCCGAGCGGCTGGTCCTGCGTTCCCTGGCCTACGTCTACGCCGCCTACGCCCTGGGCAGCCGGACGGCGTCCGCGGAGCTGGACGCGCATCTGGGCCGGTATCGCGGCTCCCGCCGGCCCTCGCCCGACGTGGCGATGGGCATGGCCCGCGGTTTCCAGCGCATGGCGGACGGCGCGGCCTAGTCCTCGTGGTACGGCCCGCGCTCGATCTCCAGCTCCAGCTCCTCCTCGCCCCGCCGCAGGCGCAGCGTGACCGTGGAGCCCACCTCGCCCCGGAGCGCCTCGACGACCTCCGACAGCTCCATCCCGGACACCTCGTGGCCGTCGATCTCCAGGACCTCGTCCTCCACCTGCAGGCCCGCACGGGCCGCCGGGGAATCCGCCGGCACCTCGCGCACCACCAGCCGATGCTCGGCGGACGAGTGCCCCAGCACCGCGCCGATCCCCCCCGGCCAGTGCTCCCCCGGCCACCCGATGTCCGTGACCTCGCACGTCGCGCCGCCCAGCATCGTACCGACCACCAGCAGAACGACGCACGCCGCCGCCCCCCTGATCGCTCTCCCCCTTTGCGTCCTTTGCGGTCCTTGGCGCCCTTTGCGCGAAATCCCTTCGCTCATGGCCCGGCGTCCGCACCGCTCACGCGTCCCACCTCGGGCGCCGGGATCGCGGCGGTGGGCGCCGGCGCCGGCCCCTCGGGCAACGCCACCGACCCCAGCTCGCGATCGACCTGCGCCACGAGCTCCTGGAACTCCGCCATCCGGTCGGCGGGCACCGGCTGCGCCCGGCGAGACTTGATGTAGCTCTCCGGGTCGACGAACTCGCCGTTGACCTTGATGCCGAAGTGCAGGTGCGGGCCGGTCGAGCGGCCGGTCGAGCCGACGTAGCCCACGAGCTGCCCGTGCTGCACCGGCGCGCCGTCGCGCAGCCGCGGCGCGTACGCCGACAGGTGCGCGTAGTAGCTGAACATGCCCCCGGAATGCTCGATGACCACCAGGTTGCCGTTCGGCCCCTTCTCGCCGTGGAACGCCAGGGTCCCGTCGGAGATGGCGTAGACCGGCGTCCCCGTCGGGGCCACCAGGTCGATGCCCTCGTGCGGCATCCGCCGGTGCAGGATCGGGTGCATCCGCTGCGGGTCAAATCGCGAGCTGATCGCCTCGTAGGCGCACGGCGCGCTGAGGAACACGCGCTGCACCGAGCTGCCGTCGGCGGCGAAGTAGCGCGTCTTGCCGTCGATTTCGAAGGCGTAGGCGCGAACGGTGCCGACGACCGAGCCGTAGTACTCGAACGCCAGCACGCGGGTGTACTTCCGGAACCTCCCCCCGATCCACTGCTCCTCCACCGCGAGTCGGAAGCGATCCCCGCCGCGCGCGTCGCGCGAGAAGTTCACCGAGTAGCTGAAGATGTCGGTCAGGAGCGACCCGATCGAGGCGTCGAGCCCGGCGGCCGTGAGGGAGTGGGCGAGGGAACCTTCCACGCGCCCCGCGACCCGCGTCACCCGCTGCTCGACCGGCACGTCCACCCGGTGCGCCACGTAGGACGCCTCGCCCACCCGCACGGCGTGGTAGACGTCCGTGTCGCTGCGCGCCAGCTCGAACATCCGCACGTCGCCGTCGGCGTCCAGGAACAGGCGGTACTGGTCGTCGGGCTGGATGCGGCGGAAGTCGAACAGGCCGGTACGCTTGACCGCGTCGCTGATCGCCTGGACGGCTTCCAGGTTCGCACCCGCCTCCTTCACGACCTGGAAGAACGTCCGGCGGCCGAACTTCCCCTCCAGGACGCGGATCCCTTCCTCCCCCTCCTGCGGCTCGACGAAGATCGTTCCGTAGCCGGGAATCTTCTTGCACGCGTCGGACATCGTCTGCGGCGGCGGGGCAGGCGGGAGCGGGGTGCCCTCCTCCTCCTCCTCGCCCACCGCGTTCAGGTCGTCCTCCGTCAAGGCGTGCAGCGTCGCCGGCGTCGCGGCCGCAGGTCCCGCCCCGACCGCGCCATCGGCCCCCACCCCGACGGTGGTCCCGCCGCCCCGCGCCGCCGCCGGCGCGGAACGCGCGCGCAGGAAGACCGCCGGCACGGCGAAGACCGACGCGAAGACGAGCCCGACGCACGCGAAGACGAAGACGCGGTGCCCGCGCACCTCGTCCTCGCCGCCGCCCGGACGGACCGGCGGCGGAGGGACGCGGCGCATCCCGTCTCCCGCGGGCCGCCGAAGGGCCCCCGGCCCCTCGACCGCCATCGACTAGTTCGCTTCCTGGACTTCGAGCACGGTCACCTCGGCGGTGACCACTTCGCCCTCGAGCGGATGGTGCAGGCGGACGACCACCGTGTCGATCTTGTTCTCCAGGACCTCGAAGTACACCTCGAGGCCCCCCGGCATGCGCGCCGAGAAGCGGCCGCCGACGCGGAACTCGGTGTTGTCCGGGAACTCGGTCTTGCCCATCTCGCGCGTCGGACCCGAGTCCTTCGCGCCGAACGCCTCCTCGGGCAGGAGCGAGAACGTCCGCGCCTCGCCCCCTTCCATCCCGATGAGCTTCGTCTCCAGCCCGGGCAGGAAATGCCCGCGTCCCGCGACGAACTCGATCGGGCCCTTGACCGAGGAGGACTCGATGAGCTCACCGTTCTTCTTGGTGAGCTTGTACTCGAGCTTCACGATCCTGCCGTCCTCAACCTTCATGGTCCCGCTCCTTGGGGCCACACCCGGCGCTGCCCGTGCACCCCCCGGCGCCCGGTCGGGCCGACAAAAACGAACGGAACGTAGGCCAATCCCGGCAAGGGTGTCAAGCATCGGACTCCGCGTCGGAGCGGAGGCGAGCGGAGGCGAACGGAGGTCCCCGGATCACATCGGCGACACCCGCCTGCGCCGCGCGCCCAGGACCCACAGGAAGAACGGGCCGCCCAGGAGCGCCGTCAGGACGCCGACCGGGATCTCTGCGGGCGCCAGCACCGTCCGGGCCACCGTGTCGCAGACCGCGAGGAACACGGCCCCCCACAGCACGGCCAGCGGCCCCAGCCGGCGATGGTCGAGCCCGCCGAGCAGTCGCAGCGTGTGCGGCACGATCAACCCCACGAACCCCACCGGGCCCGCCACCGAGACAGCCGCCGCCGTCAGGAGCGCCACCGCCGCCAAGAGCGCCCCGCGGACCCGGCGCACCGCCACCCCCCGCGCGGCGGCCAGCTCGTCGCCCTGCAGGAGCTGGTTCAGCTCGCCGCCGTGCCACAGCACCAGGAGCGCGCCCGTCGCCACGAACGGCAGGATCCCCAGCAGCGCGCCGTACCCCACCACGTCCAGCCCGCCCATCAGCCAGCGCACCATCAGGTGCGACTGCGTCGCGTCGGACAGGTACTGCACCAGCAGGATCCCGGCCGAGGCGATCATCCCGATCGTCACCCCCGAGAGCAGCAGCGACCCCGAGTCGAAACCGCCCCGCGACGCCCAGCCCAGCACGAGGAGCGCGACCAGCCCCGCCCCGCACAGCGCCGCGGCCGCCGAGACCGGGAGCACCCAGAGCGTCCCCGTCAACCCGAGCCGCAACGCCAGCACTGCCCCGAACGCCCCGCCGCTCGCCACCCCCAGCGTGTACTCCGACGCCAGCCCGTTGCGCGTCAGGCCCTGCAACGCCAGCCCCGCCAGCGACAACGATCCTCCGACCAGCATCGCGCACAGCACCCGCGGCAGTCGAAGCTGGAAGAAGACCAGCGCGTCCGGCGACCGGGGGTCCCCGATCTCCGACAGGGCCTTGGCCAGATCGATCGGCCGGCTCCCGAACAGCGGGCAGAGCAGCAGCGCCGCGACGAAGGCAATCACCCCCGCCACCAGCAGCGCCGTCGCTCGCCCACGCTCCGTCATGGAGTTCTCCCCTGCGTCGTCGTCGTCGTCGTCGTGCCCTTCGACTCGGCCCGTCCCGCCGTTCCGTCGGGACCGGCCTCGCTCAGGACGCCTGCGGCGGGCGCCGCGTACGCGGGCACGAACGCTTTTCCAGCGCCTCCGGCCAGATCCAACACCCGCACTCCGATGCCGTACGCGGCCTCCAGTCGATCGGAGCGGAGCACCTCGTCCCGCGGCCCTTCCACCGGACCCTGCGGCGCGCCGAGCAGCAGCACGCGTTCGCACGTGCGATGCGCGAGGTCGATGTCGTGCGTCACCAGCACCACGGTCCGCCGGTCCTCGCAACGGAGGCGCCCCAGGAGCGCGACCGCCTCGACCCGGCCCCGAAGGTCCAAGGCCGTCGTCGGCTCGTCGAGCAGGAGCACCGGCGCTTCCTGTGCCAGGGCCGACGCGATCAACGCCCGCTGTCGCTCACCCCCCGACACCTCCGCGAGCCTGTGGTCCGCGACCGCCTCCAGGCGCATCACGGCCAGCGCGCGCCGTGCGACGTCGCGGTCGAGCTGCCGCTCCCACTGCCCGCGCAGGTGCGCGTAGCGGCCCATGAGCACCGTCTCGAAGACCGTGAACGGCATCCGCGGGTCGATCCCCTGCGGCACGTACGCCACCTGCCGCGCCCGCTCCTCGGTCGGCAACGCCCCCAGCGGCCGCCCGTCCAGCAACACCTCGCCCGACCTCGGCCGCAACAGGCCCGCCAGCACGCGTAACAGCGTCGACTTGCCGACCCCGTTCGGCCCCAATACCCCCAGCGCGTCGCCCGCCGCCAGCTCGAACGACAGCCCCTCGAACAGAGGCCGCTCGCCGTACCCGAACGTCAGGCCCCGCGCGCGGATCATTGCCCTTCCCGCCCTTCCCGCTCTTCCCGCTCTCCTCCCCGCGCCCGCGCCACCAGCTCCGCCATCAACCCCACGGCCCGGTCGACCATCGTCCCCGGCACGGGGATCCACGGCTCGGTCAGAACCGCCACGTTGCCCGTCCGCACCGCGCGAAGCTGCGGCGCGACTCTGCTCCACAACGCAACCCTCTCCGCTGCCGTCGCTTCGTCGGCCCCGGGCGCCAGCTCGATCACGAGATCCGGGTCCGCCGTCGCGATCGGCTCCAGCGAGACCTGCGGGAACGAGTTGACGGCGCCGCCGAAGACGTTGCTCGCGCCGGCTGCGCGCAGCACGTCGTCGAGGAAATTTCCCGACCCCGCCACGTAGAACTGCCGCAGCTCGCCCGCGGGACGATCGACGATCAGCACCGCACGCACCGGCGCCCCGCCCTCCGCCGCGCGTCCCGCCGCGGCGATCCCCTCCCGCAGTCGCCGCACGACGTCCGCGGCGGGCGTCGCCCGGCACGTCTCGCCGCCGAGCAGCTCGATCGTCTCGAAGACGTCGTCCATCCGGGTGTCGGGGACGATCCGCACGTGCAGGCCCAGCCCGCCGAGCTGTCCGGCCAGCTCCCGCCGCCCGGGGGTGAGCAGGACGAGGTCCGGGCGCAGCTCGATGATCCCCTCCAGGTCGGGATCGATGTACGCCCCGAGCCGCGGCAGCGCGCGCGCCTCCGGAGGCTCCCTGGAGAAATCATCGACCCCCACCACGTCGCCACCTGCCCCGATGGCGAACAGCGCCTGTGTCGCGTGCGGCGCGAGGGAAACGACCCGCTTCGCGCACGACGGCGGACCCTGCACGACGCCCGCGCCGCCGCCCGTCATCGCCGCCGGCACGGCCGCCAACAGACCCACGAGCGCCGCGGCGACGATCCGTCCCATCCGAGCGCCGATACACCCGGCGTGCCGCCGGGGTCAACGCGGGCAGCAGGGAGAGGTGGAGAGGTCGGCTGGAGAGGTGGGGAGGCGCAGCCGATGCGGTCGGCGGTCCGGGATCCGGATGCCCTGGCGCGGCGGCGGCCGCCGCGCCAGGGAACTCCCGCCGGGATGCGATCGTTTCTCCACCTCTCCAGTCGGCCTCTCCGCCTCTCCTCTGCCGGCTTCGGCGCTCGAGGCATGGCCGTGCATCGGTGGTTCCCTCTTCTCCCACCTTCTGCTACGACCTCCGTGCGATGGCCGAGCCCGAGATCTTCGACGTCGCGATCGTGGGTGGGGGGTTGGCCGGGCTTTCCTGCGCCTGCGAGACGGCGACGGCGGGCCTCGTGACGGCCGTCTTCGAACTCGGCGCCGAATGCGGCTCCAAGAACGTCTCCGGCGGACGCATCTACCTCGGACCCCTGCGCCGCCTCCTGCCGGAATTCTGGCGCGACGCCCCGCTCGAACGCCTCGTCTCCCGCGAGTCCCTGGGCCTGGTCGCCGGCGCAAGCTGTGCCACGGTCGACCTGCACTCCGCCGAGCTGATCGACGACCCGTTCGCCAGCCACACCGTCCTGCGCGCCAAGCTCGACAAGTGGCTCGCCGAGCAGGCCGTCGCGGCGGGCGCCATGGTCCTCCCCGAGTCCCGCGTCGATCGCGCGATCCTCAAGGAAGGACGCGTCACGGGAGTGGTCGTCGGCGGCGAGGAGATCCCCGCCCACGTCGTGGTCGCGGCCGACGGCGCGCTCTCGCTCCTGGCCCAGGCCGCCGGCCTGAACGCCGGGCCGAAGCCCGAACGCCTGGCGCTCGGCGTGAAGGAGATCGTGACGCTCGACCCTGGCCGCATCGAGGACCGCTTCGGCCTGGAGCCCGGGCGCGGCGCGGCGCGCATGCTCGTCGGCGACTTCACCAAGGGTCTGCCCGGTGGCGGCTTCCTCTACACCAACAAGGACTCGATCTCCGTCGGCGCTGTCGCGCGCCTCGACGCGCTCGCCTCCGGGCCGAGCGGGCCCGAATCGCACGCCCTGCTCGACGCGCTGAAAGCCGTCCCGGACGTGGCGCGTCTGCTCTCGGGCGGCTCGACCGTCGAGTACTCGGCGCACGTCGTCCCGGAAACCCCGTTCGAACGAACGGCGCTCGATACTCCGCCCGGCCTCTTGCTCGCCGGCGACGCCGCGGGCATGGTCGCCAACTACGGTTTCACCGTTCGAGGCATGGACTTCGCCGTGGCGTCCGGAATCCTGGCCGGGCGAGCGATCGTCGCCTCGAAGGAGGCGACCGATCGCGGCGCGGCGGCGCGCGAAGCCTATCTCCGTGCGCTCGAAGGGTCGTTCGTGCTGCGCGATCTGGCCGCCGCGCGAGGCGTCATGAACTTCTTGCACAACCCGCGCCTCTACGGCCCCTACCCGCAGGCCGCGTGCGCGGCGGCGACCGAGCTGTTCCGGGTCGGGCCGGATGGCCGACCCTTCGCGTTCAAGCCCGCACTGGCGGAGGCCCGCCGCGGCCTGTCGGCCTGGCGCGTCTTCCGCGATCTCTGGCGGGCGAGGAAGCTCTGATGCGCATCGACGAGAAGATCGCGCTCGACGCGTTCCGCCAGGACGAGGAGCCGCACATCAAGCTCGACCAGGCACGCTGTCGCGTCTGCGCCTCGCGCGTCTGCGTCCGCTCCTGCCCCGCGAACCTCTACGCGCCGGTCGAGGGCTCGGAGGAGATGAAGGTCGAGTGTTCCGGCTGCCTGGAGTGCGGCACGTGCCTCACGGTCTGCCCGCACGGCGCCGTGGACTGGAGTCATCCCCGCGGGGGCTGCGGCGTCAGGTACCGCTGCGGTTGAGCGGCCCGGTGACCTCCAGCTCGCTCTCGATCGCTTCCTGCTCGCCGGCCCGGATCGCCGCCAGCACGCTTTCGGGCGACATCGGCAGCCGGTGCAGCCGCACGCCGGTCGCGTCGCGGATCGCGTTGGCGATCGCCGCCGCCGTCGGGATGAGCCCGGCCTCCGACACTCCCTTGGCGCCGTACGGCCCCGCCGGGTCCGCCGACTCGATGAAGTGGATCTCCACGTCCTCGGGCAGGTCCGCCGCGTTGAGCATCTTGTAGTCCAGGAACGAGGCGTTGGCGACCCGCCCGCCGTCGATCCGGAGCTGCTCGGTGAGCGCGTAGCCGATGCCCTGCGCGATCGCGCCCTCGATCTGCCCCTCCAGCCCGAGCCGGTTGATCACCTTCCCGATGTCGTGCGCGGCGACGAACTTGAGGATCTTCACCTTGCCCGTCTCGGGGTCGACCCGCACGCGCACGGCGTGCGCCGCGAAGGAGTAGCTTGCCGACACGTTGCCCCGCATCTTCGGGTCCTGGAACTGGTTCGGCGGATCGTAGAAACACTGCCCGACGAACATCTCGCCCTGCTCGCGGAAGTGCGCCGTGCGCACCAGCTTGTCGATCGGCGCCGATTTCCCCGGCTCGTCCTTGCGCCACACCGACCCGTCGTGGAACTCCACGGCGTCCTCGGCGCACCCCAGCTCCTTCGCCGCCCAGGGCAGCAGCTTCTTGCGGATCTCGCGCACGGCCCCCAGCGTCGCGTTGCCTGCGATGAACGTCGTGCGGCTGGCGTGTATCCCCACGTCCCACGGCGCGGCGTCGGTGTCGTTGTTGATCACCGAGATGTTCCCCAGCGGCAGGCCCAGCTCCTCCGCGGCCAGCATCGCCATCGCGGTGTCCGAGCCGGTACCGATCTCGGTGGCGCCGGTGATCAGCGTGAGGTGCGCGAAGTCGTCGAGCTTGGCGATGACGCCGCAGCCGTCGCTCTTGTACACCCGTCCGCCGCCGCCGACGTGGAACATCCCCGCGATGCCAACGCCCTCGTTGGGCCGCTTGGCCTCGCGCCAGCCGACGTGCGTCGCGGCGGTGTCCAGGCACTCCTTGAGCGCGCAGGTCGTGACGCGGAACCCCTGGGGCGTGGTCGAGTTGGGGTCGTTGGCGTTGCGGATGCGGAACTCGACCGGGTCGACCCCCGCCTTCCGCGCCAGCTCGTCCATCTGCTGCTCGTTGGCGAACGTCCCCTGCGGGTTGCCGTAGCCCCGGAACGCCCCGCTCCATGGGTTGTTCGTGTAGACGCACGTCGCCCGGAACGACACGGCCTCCAGCTTGTACAGCGAGGAGATGCCGACGAGCATGATGTGCGGCGTGGTCGCGCCCCATGACGTGTACGCGCCGTTGTCCAGGATCGCCTCGCACACCCGACCCGTGAGGCGCCCCTCGCGATCACACCCCGTCGCCATGCGGATGATCATCGGCTGCCGCGTCGGCGCGCAGACGAACTCCTCCTCCCGCGTGTAGAGGATGCGCACCGGCCGTCCCGAGTGCCGCGCCAGCAGCGCCGCGATCACCTCGTACGGGTGCGTGTCCAGCTTGGAGCCGAAGGCGCCGCCGATCGTCGGCTGCAGGACGCGCACGTCCTTGCCCTGGATGCCGAGCGCCCGGGAGAGGTGGCTCTGCATCAGGTACGGCACCTGCGTCGAGGACGTCATCGTCAGCCGCCCGGTCGCATCGAACGCGGCCAGCGCGAAGCACGGCTCCAGGCAGCAGTGGGTCATGAACTGCGTGCGGTAGGTGCCCTGCACCACGTGCGCGCTCCCCGCAATCGCGCGTTCCGCGTCGCCGTGGCGGAACTCGTAGCGGTGCGGAACCAGGTTGTCCGGCGCGCTCTCGTGGATTCGCGGCGCCTCCGGCTGCATCGCCTCCAGCGGATCGAACACCGCGGGCAGCGGCTCGTACTCGACTCGGATGAGGGCGCACGCCTCCTCCGCCGCGGCCTCGCTCGTCGCCGCCACCGCCGCGACCTCGTCGCGCACGCAGCGCACCTTGTCGCCCTTGAGCACCGGATGGTCGCCCAGGAACCCGAGCTTGCCGACGCGCACCCGATCCGCCGTCAGCACGCAGTGCACGCCCGGCAAGGCCTCCGCCCGCCGCACGTCGATGCGCTTGATCCGCGCGTGGGGGTGGGGCGAGCGCAGGATCTTCCCGTGCAGCATCCCCGGCAGCGTCAGGTCGTGCCCGTACCGCGCCGCCCCCGTCACCTTGTCCCAGGCGTCGAGCTTCGGCACCCTCGTCCCGATGATCCGATGCCCGCTCATGAGGCACGCCCCGTCTTCGTTCTCGTGGTCGCGAGTGAGCGAGGTTTCGAGCTGTGAGCTCTGAGCTGTGAGCTGTGAGGTCCGGGCTGGGCTTCGGGATCCCCCTCTGCGTCTCTGCGTCTCTGCGCGAGACTTCCCCGTCCGGGCCCGACCGCCCGCTGCCCTCTCATCACCTCCGCCGCCTTCCCGATCGCCTTCACGATCTTCGCGTACCCCGTGCACCGGCACAGGTTGCCCGCCATGCCCTCCCGGATCTGCTTGCTCGTCGGCGTCGGGTTGCGCCGCAGGAGCGCCGCGGCCTGCAGGATCATCCCCGGCGTGCAATACCCGCACTGGATGGCCCCCTCCTCCACGAACGCCCGCTGCAGCGGGTGCAGCTCGCCCCGTCGCGCCAGCCCCTCGATCGTCGTGACCTCCGACCCGTCGGCATCGATCGCCAGCACGAGGCACGCGTTCACCGCGCGACCGTCCAGGTGCACCGTGCACGCCCCGCACTCGCCCTGGTCGCATCCGCGCTTGGTCCCCGTCAGCCCCAACTCCTCCCGCAGCACGTCCAGCAGCGTCCGGTTCGGTCGCACGCTCACGCGGTGCGGATCGCCGTTCACCGTCAGCTCGATCTCCACCGCGCGACCGCTCGCTGCTCCCCCTCGACCGCTCGACCGCTCGCTCCCCCCCCTCGACCGCTCGACCGCTCGCCCTCCCCCGCGTCCGCTCGTCCGCGCGCCCGCTTGCCCCCTCATCCCACCACCTCCTCCAGCGCGCGCCGGACCAGCGTCCGCACGACGTCCCGGCGGTAGTCGCTCGAGCCGCGCACGTCGGTGATCGGCCGGGCCGCGTCCGCGGCCTCGCCCGCCGCGGCCAGCACGTCCAGGGGTCCCCCGGGATGGCCGACCAGCAGCGCCTCGGCCGCCGGCACGCGGAGCGGCGTCGGCGCCACCGCCCCCAGCACCACGCGCGCGTGGCGGATCGTCCCGCGCTCCCTGGCCACGGCCACGGCGACCGAGACGACCGCGCACTCCATCGCCTCGCGCACGCCGTGCTTCCTGAACGCGACGCACAGACCTCGCGGCGGCTTGGGAATCAGGATCGCGCCGAGGAGCGCATGGGGGCCGAGCGCGGTCTGTCCCGGCCCGGTGAAGAAGTCGGCCAGCGGCATCGTGCGCATGCCCTTGCGGGTGTGGATGCGGACGAACGCGTCCAGCGCCAGCAACGGCGGCGCGGTGTCCGCGGACGGCGCGGCGTTGCACAGGTTGCCGCCGATCGTCCCGCGGTTGCGGACCTGCGGCGAGGCCATCGTCGCGACCGCCTCGGGCAGCAGCGGCAGCAGCCGCCGGAGCTTCGCGTCGTGCTCGATCTCCC
The DNA here is from genome assembly GCA_016218815.1 of Deltaproteobacteria bacterium. Taxonomy (GTDB): domain Bacteria; phylum Myxococcota_A; class Polyangia; order DRWM01; family JAAZOP01; genus JAAZOP01. The sequence goes on along the minus strand of JACRCX010000017.1, from coordinate 2,457 downwards.
CCAGCGTCGTCAGCGCGCCGATCGCGATCCGCCCGCCGCGCTCGACCCGGACCCCTCCCGCCAGCGCCGCGATCCGCTTGATATCGATGACCGCGTCGGGCACGCGCTTGCCGGTACGCAGTTGCACCAGCACATCCGTCCCGCCCGCCAACAGGACCGCGCGCCCGCGGAACCTCGCCAGGAGGCGCAGCGCCTCGGGCACGCTGGTCGCGGCCAGATATTCGAACGGCGGCAGCGCGGCGCGGAACACGCGCCCTCCCGCGGACGCGCCCGGTCCATGGGTCGCACAGGCTTCCACGTCGGCCTCCTTTCCCGCCCCTCCCGCGGGCTGTCCGGACGGCCGGCATTCTGCCCCGCACCGCCGCGGGCTTCAAGACGCAGCGCGGCCCCTCCCTCCCCATCGGTGTCCATCGGTGTCCATCGGTGGTTCCTCCCCGCCCCGGAACCGCGGTACCCTGTCGGCGTGAGCGGTCGAGCCTCGCAACGTCGGACCTGGATCGCCGTCGGCGCCGGCTTGGCCCTCGTCGGCGCCGCCGTCGTCACCGTCGCCGTCGCCCAGCCTTCCGGCGGCGGCGAGCGACCGGTGTTGCACGAGCGCGTCGAGGGTCTGGCGGACTTCCGCTGGGACCCCGTCGATCCCGCCGCCGCCGCACTCGCCCGCCCCGGGTCGCTCGCATCCCCCGCGGGCGATCTCGGCGTCGGCCCCGTCGGCTCGAGTTCCGGCGGGCTGCCTCCCGGCGAACTCCTCCCGGACGTTCCCCTCCCTCCGCGTCCCGACGCCCCCGTCTCCGACATCCCCCCCGCCCAGTTCCATCCCGACCTCGACACCGACTCCGCCGAGATCCCGGACGACCCCAATCTGCCGGGAATCCTCTGGAGCCCCTCGCCGGGCCCCTACCTCCGCCAGCAGGTCTTCGACACCGTCCTGGCCGACGGGACCCTCGACGCCCCTGCGTCGCGTCCGGACGATCTCCGCACGGTCGCCCCGCCCGACGGCGCCGCGGGCACCGAACGATTCCTGGGCCGCGCACGCCTCTGGGTGAACGACGACTCGGCCGTGCAGCTCCCCAGCCCCGCGCCCGACTTCCGGGCCGCGATCGTCGGCGGCGCCGCCGAAGGCGATCGGCTGGCGGTCGACCGCGCCGGCAACCTCTTCTTCCTTCCCGGCCCCGCCCGTGGCGAGCGCGAGCTGGTCATCTCGCTGGAGGCCGATTCCCTCGCCTTCGGCGGGACGTTCGACGCGACGGCCACCGTCGGCGACGCTCCCTCCTGGGCCCGGCGCCAGGTCCCCGAGACCTTCCGCGCTCCCGCCCGTCGCGTCGCGGACCGCGTCGCCGTGTCCGCCGACATGCCGGTCGAGACGGCCCTGCGCCTCCTGTCGACCTGGTTCCGATCGTTCCAGGCCGGCCCCCCTCCCTCGAGCCTGCCGGGCACCGCCTACGAGGAGCTGGCGCTGGGCCGCGTCGGACTCTGCCGTCACCGCGCCTACGCCTTCGTCGTCACGGCACAGTGGCTCGGCATCCCGGCCCGCATGCCGGTCTCGCGCCTCCACGCCTGGGTCGAGGTGCTCGTCCCCGTCCCCGGCGACGGCGGCCCGCGCTGGCTGTGGCGTCGCATCGACCTCGGCGGCGCCTACGGCGAGACCGACGAGGAGCTGGCCGACGTCCCGGCGCACGTCCCGAGCCTCGCCGATCCGCTGCCCTGGCCGCGCGGTGCGCAGCCGACTCCCACCGTCGCGACTCCGGGCGCCACGCCGGCCGCTCCCGGCACCACGCCGGGGGGGCCGCCGCCCGGCGCGGGCGCGACGCCTGACCCCGGCGCCGCCTCCGCCACGGCACCCGGTGCGCCGCCCGCGCCGGCCCCAGGCTCCCCAGTCTCTCCGCCCGGAACGCCGCCCGGATCACCCGCCGGACCGACGGCCACGCCGCCGGCCGGTCCGTCCCTCCCCCCCGAGCCGAACGGTCACGTCGCCCATTCGTCCGACCGGCCGCCCTCACCCGCCGAGAGTTCCTCGGCTCCGGACACGGGGCCTGCGTCGTCCGCGCTCCCGCCATCCGCCCCTGTCGCCTTCATCGACCGCTATCCCTACGACGCGCTTCGCGGCGACTCGGTGGAGGTCTCCGGCCGCGTGTCCGCAGACGCGTCCGCCGCGCCGGTGGTCCGCTTGGTGCTGGTGACCGCCTCCGGCGCCGAGCGCGACGTCGGCACGCTCGCCGTCTCTCCCTCAGGCGCCTTCTCCGGCACGCTCACCATCCCGCCCGACGCGACTCCCGGCGACTACGTGCTGCGCGCAGATGCCTCTCCCTGATGCCCGGGGCCTAGAGCACCGACCGGTTTGAAACCAGCATCATCAAGCCGCCTTCCGCTGTCCGCGCGTCTCGCGCTCGTCGAGGCAGTGCTGGATCTTCTCGAAGTTCTGCACCGTCGCTGCTCGCCGCACATCGTACAGGTTCTTCC
>JACRCX010000156.1 GCA_016218815.1 Deltaproteobacteria bacterium | reverse complement strand
GGCGCGGCGCCTCGCCGCGCCGGGGCACCCGCACCCAGGCCCTCCCCACCTCTCCAGCCGACCTCTCCACCTCTCCTTGGCCGGCTCCGGAAAACCGTGACGCGTCGTCACGAACCATGGGGTTAGTAGTACAGATGGCTTCGCCCCAACCCGCACGGCCCGGGTCGGGTCCAGGTGCCGGTCCCTCCTCCGGAATCTGTGTTCATCTGTGTCCATCTGTGGCTTCTTTCGTCCGGTTCCCTCCTTCCCGCCCGGTTGCCGCGGCAGGGCCATCCGTGGCAGGGTGCGCGGCGGGGAGCGGAGGCGGAGGCGGCGATGACGGAACGGGAGCGGACACTGGTCCGCGAGTTCAACGGCGCGCCGATCGCGCGGTTCTTCGGGATGACCCTGTCGTTCCCGGAGCCGGGCGTGGCACGGGTCGACCTGCCGTACAACCCCAACCTGGACCACGCGCTCCACGGCGTGCACGGCGGGGTCATCGCCACACTGGTCGACATCGCGGGCTGGTTCGCGAGCGCCGCGCGGCGCGAGGCGGGATGGGTCGCCACGGCGGAGTTCCGGGTGCACACGCTGGAGCACGTCGAGCAACGGGCATTGCACGGGTTGGGCCGCGTGCTGCGTCCGGGGCGCGCGCTCGACGTTTGCGAGATGCGCATCCTCGACGACACGGAGCGGCTCGTCGCCTACGGCACGGGCACGTTCGTGCCGCAGCCCAAGGTCCCCTTTGGGGGCGCGCCGGCGGCGGATGCGGGCGGGACGCCGACCGCCGCGGGCGGGGGCGGCTGAGGCGCGATGGGCGAGCGACCCACCTGGCTGGCGACGGCGGCACGCGGGACCGAGCCGATCCTGGCGCGCGAGCTGCGGGCGCTGGGCGCCGAGGACGTGCGCGAGGAGTCCGGCGGCGTCGCGTTCGCCGGAAGGCTCGAGCTGGCCCTGCGTTGCAACCTGCGGCTGCGCACCGCGAACCACGTGCTCTTGCGCCTGGCCTCGTTCCCGATCGCCGGGCCCGACGAGCTGTACGCGGGCGCCTCCGAGGTCCCGTGGGAAGAGCACCTGACGGTCCGCTCGACGTTCGCGGTCTTCGCGCACGGGCGGGCGGAGGGGATCGGGCACACGGGCTTCGCGGCGCTGCGGGTGAAGGACGCGATCGCCGATCGGATCCGCGGGCGCAAGGGCGAGCGTCCCGACGTCGACCCGCGCGATCCCGCGGTGCGGGTGGTCGTGCACCTGGCCTCGCGTTCGGCCTCGCTGTTCCTCGACACCTCCGGCGACTCGCTGCACCGCCGCGGCTACCGCGTGGCGCAGACCGAGGCGCCGCTGCGCGAGACGCTGGCGGCGGCGCTCGTGCTGTGGTCCGGCTGGGATCGCCGCCGGCCGCTGTGCGACCCGATGTGCGGCTCGGGCACGATCGCCATCGAGGCGGCCCTCCTGGCGCGGGGCCGGGCGCCCGGTCTGGGGCGACGCTTCGGCTTCCAGCGGTGGCCGGCGTTCGGCGAGGTCGAGGCGCGGGCGTGGCGGGCGATGGTGCAGGAGGCGCGAGAGGAGGCCGCCGCCGGAGACTCGCCGGTCCCGGTGTGGGCCTCGGACGTCGATCGCCACGCGGTCGAGGCGACGCGGGCCAACGCCGAGGCGGCCGGCGTGGCGCCGCTGTTGCACCTCGCCGTCGCCGACGCGCGGCGTTTCGATCCCCCGGGACCGTCGGGCATGGTGCTCGCGAACCCGCCGTACGGCGAGCGGCTGTCGCCGGGCGCGCGCGAGCTGGCGAGCCTGTACCGGGCGCTGGGGCGCTCGCTGCGTCCGCCGGGCTGGGTGACGATCCTGCTCTCGGGCCACCCTTCCCTGCCGCGGCTGTTCGGCGGCCGGCCGACGGGGCGCCTGCCGCTGCGCAACGGCGCGCTGCGCTGCGAGCTGCTGCGGTGGGAGACGGGGGGAGAGCGCAGAGAGGATTGAAACCACCGATGGACACCGATGGACACCGATGGGCAGGGAACGGGTTGACTTGGGGGGGCGGGGGCACGCAGACTCGCGCCGGGTGCGCTGGTCCGATGGGGTCGTTTCCCGGCGCGCCTTGCGAGGTCGAGCCATGACGATACGAATCGCGTCTCTTGCCGTCGCCGTGCTCCTGTCCCTGGCGTGCAGCACGCCCACCGCCGGCAACGTGAAGAAGGAAGGGGGGACGTCGAACGACCCCGCGGCCCAGGAGCGGCTCAAGGCCCTCTGGGCGGCGACCACCGTCGGCGTGGGCATCGGCGAGGCGCACAACCTGGTGCCGCAGGAAATCGAGATGGTGAAGGCCGCCGTGGAGATGAAGAAGCGCCAGATCAAGGACTGCTTCGAGCAGCCGGTGTTCAAGCGCGGGTGCCGCACCTCGGGCCTGCCGGCGCAGTTCGACGCGATGCTCATGATCACCAGCGAGGGGTTCATCCGGGACACGCGCATCGTGCCGAACAAGAACGACCTGCCGAAGGAATGCTACGACGGCGTCAACTGCGTCCAGGACGAGCTGAACCGTATCCAGGTCCAGGGGCTGCAGCGCTTCGAAGGCGCGCGGCAGGCGTACATGACCGTCACGCTCCAGACGCCCGACGAGACGACGCTGGGAGCCCCCGACGCGGGTCCGTAGCTTCTGTTCTCAGCCGAAGGGCAGCTCGATCGCCGGGACGATGATCAGCACGACGCGCTCGTCCAGGCGCGTGACGTGGTCGCCCTGGACGACGATCGTCGCCAGGAAGACGCGCGCGTACTCGTCGCCCGCGAAGCAGCCGACGTTCTGGAATTGGACCGTGAACTCCACCGTCGCGCCCGGCAGCACCTCGTAGAAGGTCGACTCGTCCATTCCCGCCGCGGACTCGGGGTCGTTCTCGATCCCCGTCGGGCCGATCCAGCGCAGCGGGATGATGCGGCGGATGAAGCACGTGGCGTCGACGCCCAGCGGGTCGCCCGGGTCGTCCTCGGTGAAGGTGTCCACGTCGAACGGCACGCGCGTCGCCAGCATCTCGATGGCGTCGACGACGCCGGTGCCCAGGCCGGAGGCGTTGGAGCCGATGTCGTAGATGAGCGGGATGCCGTCCAGGTCGACCGCGCCGGTGGCCACGACGGTCGCCTGCATGTCCTCCCACGCGCTGTAGGTGGGGGAGTGCATGGAGTCCGAGGACAGGCCGAGCACCTTGCCGTGGATGCGGTTGATGGCATCGATCGCCTCGCTCCAGTTGTGCGGGAGCGGGGTGATGCCGGTGTACGCATCGGCGGTGGTGCCGGGGGGGCCGTTGTGGAACGGCGCGTCGGTGAACAGGAGGATGATCGGCAGGGCGCCCGAGCGGAAGCAGGGGGCGCCGCGGCAGTCGGGGCCGGCGTAGGCCGGGACCCACGAGCCGAGCCCCTCGCCGGTCGCGGTCTGGTACATCGCCTCGACCTGGCTCTCGGGGCCGTCGGCGCCGCCGTTGGAGGGCAGCGCGTTGACGGCGGTCTGGGCCGTGGCGACGTCCAGCGTCATCGTCTGCAGCAGCTCGAACGCGACGTCGGTGCCGCCGCCGTACGAGCCGGTGGGGAAGTCGGCGTGCTGGCCGACGCCGAACGCAGCGTCGGGGATGCGGCGCCGGATCTCGGGGATGATCAACGAGGACAGGTTGGCCTGGATGTTGTCCGCTTCCTCGTACATGGAGCCGGTGGTGTCCACGAGGAAGAAGACGTCGGCCACCTGGATGTTCGTGCCGAAATCGAGATCCCGCTGCTGCATCTCGCCGTCCGGGGGCAGGATGAGATAGTAGTCGTCCGCCGGGATCCCGCTGTCGGGATCCGTCGGGTCCGCCGTCGGATGCGCCCACTCCGCCAGGTCGTCCCACCCGTCGCCGTCCGTGTCCGGGTTCAGCGGGTCCGTCCCCGCATCGCGCTCCTGCGAGTCCGGCAGGCCGTCGTTGTCGCTGTCCATGTCCAGGAAGTCCGGCGTCCCGTCCTCGTCCGTGCTCCGCGGCGGCGTCGCCGGGTCGTCGTCCCCTGCCTCCTCCGAGTCCAGGTACCCGTCTCCGTCGCTGTCGTCGTCGCGGAAGTTCGGGATCGTGTCGCCGTCGCGGTCCGTCGAGCCCTCGGCGCGGTCGGAGATGGTGTCGCCGTCCGAGTCGGAGTCGCGGTAGTCGGGAATCCCGTCGTCGTCCGTATCCGTCGGGTGCAGCGGGTCGTCGCCCACTTCCAGGATGTCCAGGATCGTGTCCCCGTCGTCGTCGACGTCGCGGTAGTTGCCCACGCCGTCGCCGTCCGGGTCGACGTCGCCCTCCTCCGTGTCGCTGATCGTGTTCCCGTCCGCGTCCAGGTCGCGGAAGTCGGGCACCGTGTCGTTGTCCGAGTCCAGCGGC
>JACRCX010000155.1 GCA_016218815.1 Deltaproteobacteria bacterium | reverse complement strand
TGCTCATCTTCAGCGACAACCGGCAGGACGCTGCCTTCCAGGCCGGCTGGATGGAGGAACGGTCACGCCGGTTCCGGCTGCGCCACCTGCTCTACAAGGTGCTGGAGACCGACCGGGAGCGGGTCTGGTCGATGGAGAAGCTCACGGAGCGGATGGTCGACCTCGCCAAGCAGCAGAAGGTGCTCAAGGTCGAGGCGTGGGACGACGAGGACAACTTCACCCGCGTTCGCTGGTTCCTGCTGGAGGAGTTCGCCTCCACCGGCCAGCGCCGCGGGAGCCTGGAGACCCTGGCGCTCGCCGAGGTCCGCCTGCGCGGCATCGACGTCGGCGAGATGGACGCCTTCTACGGCCGCTGGGCGCCGAAGCTGCGCGTGCAGCCGGAAGAGCTGCAGCGTCTCGTGCGGCTAATCCTGGACTACTATCGGCGCCGCGGCGTCGTGTCCGATCCGCTCCTCCGACGGCGATGGAACGACCGGGACCTGGAAGTCCGCCGGGGTCTCGTCGCCGTCTCCGACCAGTACCGGCCGCAGGCACTGGTGTTCTCGAAGAAGAAGGCCGACGACACGGGCTCGCTCAAGGGGTGGACCGCGAAGAACGGCCGCTCGGGCGCGCAGGAGATCTTCCGCAAGGGCGTTCCGGGCGGCGCCGAGCTCGACCCGCGGGTGCGGGACGAATGCCTCGAGGACCTCTGGGAGCGGCTGAAGGCCGACGAGGTGCTGGTTCCCGTGCAGTTCGTCTACAAGCACGGCGGCCGGCTGGTTCCGTCGCGGGTGCAGGGCGCGCTGCACCAGATCAACGTCGAGAAGCTGGGTGTCGTGGTGGCCGACCGCCGGCTGCTCTGCGCCGCGTGCCGTAGGGCGCAGTCCGTCCCGCTGCCGACGGGCAGCTGCCCCGAGTACAACTGCAAGGGCGCACCCGAGGAACGTGGGCGCGACGACGAGCACTTCGACGTCTGGCAGTACACGCGGACCGGGTTCGTGCCGCTGAAGCCGCGGGAGCACTCTGCCCAGGTGCCGAAGGAAGTCCGCCAGAAGATCGAACGCGAGTTCAAGCGGGAGGCGGGCGGCGAGTTCAACTGCCTGGTCTGCACGCCGACGCTCGAGTTGGGCGTGGACATCGGCAAGCTCGAGATGGTCCTGATGCGGAACGTGCCGCCGACGCCGGCGAACTACGCCCAGCGCGCCGGACGGGCCGGACGTCGGCACCGGATCGCGGTGGTGTTCACGCACTGCCGCGGCGACTCGCACGGGCGGTACTTCTTCCAGAAGCCCCAGGCGATGATCGCCGGCGAGATCCGGGTTCCGGCGTTCTCGATGCGGAACGAGCCGCTGATCCGCAAGCACGTCCACTCCACGATCCTCACGGCCCTGCGGAGCGTCGTGACGTCCGACCCCGACAAGAAGGCGCTCGACGATGCGTTCCCGGCGTACGTGTCGCACTGGTTCGCGGACGTCTGGAAGGAAGGGGACGACGAGCGGGTCCGCTACCTGAAGCAGCCGCGGGATCTCGGCGGACTCGAGCGGCTAGTCAAGGAACACCGGGCCGCGCTGCTCGCCACCGTCGAGGAGGTCTTCCTGCGCGGGTGGCCGGTGGACGAGGCCGAGGCCGTGGCGCCCGAGCGCCTCGCGAGCTACGTGGACCAGTTCGTTGCCGACCTGCGGCACCACGTCCAGGCGCTCTACGCGCAGGTCCAGACCTACCGACGGGAGCTAAAGGAACTGCGGGACATCGAGGATACCGGCGAGGCGCTGACGGAGGACCAGGCGGTGTTCCGGCGGCGCTACGACCACGCGCTGCGGACGTTGCGCGACCGGAACCGGCAGGACAACTACGCGCTGAGCTTTCTCGGCGTGGACGGCTTCCTGCCGGGGTACGCGATGGCGCGGGAGACGGTGCGGGCGCAGTGCCTCGAGCCGTTCGTCGAGATCTCCCGGCCGGCGGCCGTGGCGTTGCGCGAGCTGACGCCGGCGAACCACGTCTACGCCAACCGCAACATCTTCCGCGTCCGGAAGCTCCGATTCGAGACGCTGCGGTCGGACGACGAGCGGACCCGGGCGGCGGTGTTCCAGCGCACGATGGTCTACGACCGCGAGAACGAGCGCGTGTACGAGAAGGGGTCGGAGCCGACGGAGGGCGGCAAGACGCTCGAGCCGCTCGTGTTCCCGTCGATCCAGCTCTCGGACGTGGAGATGCAGCCGCACCGGGACATCGACGACCGGGAGCCGACGCGCCGGCGGGTATGGTTCCGGCTATTCGGGAGCCGGCTGCCGCGGCACGCAGGTGGGCGGCAGGGGAAGATCGGGCCGTACGACTGCCGGTTCTTCCAGCGGCAGGACCTGCGGATCGTGAACCTGGGCCGGCCGAAGGGCGACGACTTTTCGCTGTTCCCGGTGTGCTCGAGCTGCGGGGCGACGCGGTCGCCGACGGCGAGCCAGGCGGAGTTGGATCAGTTCTCGGAGGACCACCGGAAGATCCACGGGAAGAACACCGTCGCCAACCACGCGCTGTACGTCGAGTTCACCTCGGACGTGGTCGAGCTGGGTCCGTTCAAGACGCACGGCGAGGCGGCGAACGTGTTCGAGTCGATCCGCATCGGGGCGCGGCACGTCCTGGACATGGGGACGACGGAGGTCGAGGGCTTCATCCTGACCGACCAGCAGGCCGGGCATTGGATCGTGTTCTACGACCCGATGCCGGGCGGGTCGGGGTACCTGCCGCAGATCCTGCGTTTCTGGGAGCCGATCTGCCGGCGGGCGACGGACGTGCTCCAGAACTGCGCGACCGGGTGCGACACCTCGTGCTACTCGTGCCTGAAGCACTTCTACAACCAGCAGGACCACGACGTCCTGAACCGGCACGAGGCGATCAACCTGCTGGCCGACCTGACGCAGCCGCTGGAGATGGAGCACGCGGTGCCGGCGGTGACGTTCCAGCCGGCGCCGGACGCCAAGAAGGCGGACAGCGATGCCGAGCTGGACTTCGGGACGATCTGCCAAAGACGCGGTTTCCCGGTTCCACCGGCCCAGCAGTTCCGCGTGTCGTTCGAGGACGGCAGCTATACCGACGCCGACTGGGCGTACCCGGACAAGAAGGTGCTGGTCTTCATCGACGGCATGAGCGCCGCTCTCCACGGCGACCCGAAGCGCCGCGCCCGCGACAAGCTCCTCCGCGCCAAGGCCCGCCTGAAGGGCTTCCAGGTCGTCGAGATCACCGCCGAAGCGCTGAAGGACGAGGGGAGCCTGGCAGTGCACCTGGAGGAGTTGGGGATGTATCTGGAGGAGAAGAAGGTGTAGCGATATCCGCGCCTTCGTCGCCCACCAAGCCACGTCGACGTCGCCAGCCGGGCGAGGCTGGACTCGGCCGGATCCATGTGCGAGGATCAGCCATGCTTGGAGGGGCAAGTTGAGCGGCGAACACGATTGGCCCCCCGCACCGCTCGAGGGGCTCCAAGACGGCATCCGCCAGGTGACGTCAGGCGACGCCGACCGGGTCAACGCGTCCCGAGCCGCAGAGGTCCCGGCGCGAGAGATTGCGAGCAAGCTTCCCCTTGTGCATCGGACGGTGGACGCGGAGCCATCCTGGCGCACGATCTTGGCCGATGGACGTCTCCGACCAACGGCCCCGGCCGGTGACGGCGTCCGCGGCACCATCGGACCTGCGGTGTACTTCTTCCTCGGATATCCCGCGTACGACAACGGCCAAGTGGGCATCGTCATCGACCCGGCCGCCACGCTGACGCGAGATGCCCGCTTCTCCCCGTTCGATTCTGGCGGGTTGGACACGGTGAAGGGGACAGATCGCCCGCATCTCGTGCCCACGACTCCAAGACCTTGGGCGGCGGCCGACCGCCTCGCGCTTCTCCGAGAACTCAGCGGGAAGGGCACCGACCTCCCAGGCTACTCAGCGCTGTTCCTCGCTGCTCACTTCCACGAACCGAGGGACTACATGCGTCTGGGGCAGCGTTCCGATCCCGACTGGCCCGCATACCACGGCTTGGCCGCGGACGACCGTGACCGGCGTGCCTGGACAGTCGAGGTGCGGGTCCAAGAGGAGGTGCCTCTCGCGGCATCGGCGGGCTTGCGCCGGATCCTGCTGGCCGACCCGCGATTGCGGAAGTCCGTGGCGGCGGCTGCCGAGGATTTGCTCGATCTGGTGGCCGTCACCCGGGACGAGCCCGGCGCCGACGACGGAGAGCGCATGGCGACGGCTATCCGACGCCTGCTGGCAGACCAAGGGGTGGCAACGTGACGACCCGGCTTGAAGGATGGTCGCTCGATGAGAACGTCGTCGTAATCGGGGCCCTCGGCCCGTGGACGACCGGCGCTTCGTTCGGACGACAGGATGCTGTGGTTCGCCGCGGCCAGGAGATGATGGTCGTTCGCAATGCGCCCGACCGGACCACACTCCAAGGCTCGCCGGTCGCCTCCGAGGAATGGCGTAGGCTGGTCAAGGGGGACCAAGCACTGGAGTTCGTTCAGCCGGTCCGTGCGCCAGGATTTCCGGCCGTGTGGCTGTTCGAGGCTGCGCTTGGCCCGGATCGCTTGGCTGGACTCCTGCGGGAACTGGAGGCGGCGGCATTCTTCTTCGGCCGGCAGGATGGCCCGTCCGGTACCGTGGCTTGCGTGGTCTCGGAGGAGCCGTCGGCCCTTCTTCTCCGGTCCCAGTGGAGTTCCAGAACGCTGGCCCGAGCGTCGCGCTTCGCTGCCCGGCGGGACTGGAACGATGCTGCACGCGAGGCGGACCACGCGGTCGACTTCGGTTGCCAATGGGAGCCTGCTGCTTGGGCTCTTCGCTTCCTGGCACTCCGGGAGCTTGGTCGTGCGACGCTCGCGCAGCGAGAACTGGCCATGGTCCGCAACTCCCGCGGCGGTGAGTTTGCCGAGGCGGTCGAACAACAGGTCAAGACGCTCCGTTCGCGACTCCTACCGAGGCTTGCACGAGCCCGCGAGTCATTGCGCACCGCGAACCGGCCGGCGGTCTCGGAGGCGGCATGACCAGAGTCCCGACCGGCGACTGGGGGTTGGACTTGGTCCTCGGGGGCGGGTTGCCCCTGCTGGCTCGGCAAGGGGAGGCCGAGCCCAGTACGAGCATCTTGCTCCGTGGTGGTCCCGGCGCCGGGAAGACCATCTTGGCGATGCAACTCGCCTTGGCCGTCGCTAGGCACATGCGGTCGGACGTCGCCTACGCGTGCGTCGAGTTGCTTCCCCGCGAGTTGCAGGCGCAACACGAAGGCCTCCTCGGGGCGCAGGGCAAGGGGATCGTCCAAGTTCCGCCTTGGACCAGAGGTGCTGCCAACAGTCCGTCGCCATCGCGCGTGTTCGCGGCTGTGCTGGACACCGGTGCTGCCGAGATGCCGGTGGACGACTCGTCCTCTCTGGAGGATCTGCGCTCGCCGGAGAGACTCGGTGCTGGTCTGGATGACCTGCTTTCGAAGGCCACGGAGGCTGCGGGACGGAAGCCACGGGTCCTCGTCGTCGATTCGCTTTCCGACGGATACGGATTGGGTTCATCCGCGCCACGTTTGCTCGCCGACCAACTTGTGAAGTTCGCCGCGGACGAAGGGCTCGTGCTGGTCCTCCTGGAGGAAATGGCGCGAGAGGTAGCCTCGCCGTGGTCCTTCGCCACTGACTTGGTCCTGGTGCTATCGTATCCTGAGGTGGGGGCCCACGAACGTCGCATTGCAGTCGTGAAGAGCCGGCTCGGCCGAGCCGCCGAGGGAATCCACCGCTCGGCGATCCTGCAAGGCGTTGGGATGCGGGTCTTCCCGAACTTGGCCGCCTACGATTTCGGTGAGCCCGCCGTTGAGGACGAGTTGCCCGTGGTGTGGGGCGTCCGGCCTCCGCAACCCTGGAATCTGCCGGTCGCAAAGCAGCCGGATGATCTGCCCGACTTTCGCGACTGTTTGACCGTCGTGTTCGGTCCCGACACCGGGCGAGTGTTGTCCCTCGCACGTAGACTGGGAACGCAGGGTGCGGACGGGACGGACTACCCGGGCTCTGACATCTGGGTGATTCCGGGGGGCGGGCGTCTAGAGGCGGTCACCGACAGGCCAATCGACGAGGTCATCCCGGTATCCCCCGTCCTGACTCCCGAGCGGCTGGCCGCAGCCGTCACCGTCGAGGTACTCCGGGCTGCCAAGTCATCGACCGAAAGGAATCTCGGCCTGCGGCGGATCCTCGCGGGCGACGTCTCGGCCTTCGGCACGTCGAACGAGGCTGGCGACCTGGCCCGAGCGTTGGTTGTGGCAGCAGGTACGGTTCGACGCCGCGCCCTGCGAACGGCCATCATACTCTACCAAACTGCCCCACCGGTCAGGTCGGCCAGGGAACCGGGCTACGTGTACATGCCCCAGGCTCGCGGGCCCATGCCCACCCACCACCCTGACTTCGAACCTGTCGGCGTTCCGCCGCAGGTCGCGGCTTGGGCCGACATGGTGGTTGATCTCTCATGGAAGGCCGGGCAGCAGCAGGGTTGGCACGTTCACGTGACCGACCAGCGCACAGGCCGATCCTGGGGCCCGCTCGCCATTTTGCCCGAGACCCGCTCGTAGAGGCGCGCAGCCCCGCGAGATCCTCTCTTGAGCCCCACCCTCACGAACACCGAATCGCTGACAGATTTGTCAGAGGTCGGCCGCAAGTCTGATCTTGACGCCCGCCTCTACAGCCGGTCCAACTCATCCCCGCGAGTCCAGGTGCCGCTGACGATCTCTCCGACCTCGCGCAGGCGGCGCGGGTTCACCGACACGTGGTGCGCCCCCTCGTTGTACTTCGTCAGCAGGATGCCGTCGTGCTCGAGGAACTCCACGATCCGCCGCGCCAGCTTCTTCTCCTCGTCGGCGAAGTGGTGCCCGTAGGCGTGCTCGATACCGGTGTGGCGGCCGCCGACTCGGCGGTCGCGCAGGAGCTTGCTCAGCAAGCGGGCGGCGATGGCCGGCGTGCCGGCCTGGGGCGCGGCCGCCGATGCCGGTGCCGGTGCCGCCGGCTCCACCTGCCCTCCCGGCAGCGGGAGCTGCTCGACGCCGCCCAGGAGCAATCTCAGGGACGCCTCTGCGCCGGGGTCCACCACGTCGTCCACCGGCGGCAGCCCGTGGTGCTGGAGGGCGACCAGCAGGTCGCGCACCGACAAGCCCAGCCGGACGGCGACCTCCGGTACGGTTCCGCCGTCGGTCACCCCCCGAGCCTGTGCCGCCGGCGGCGCGTCCGCCGGAGCGGGCGGCTCCGGCACGAACGGCGGCGCCACGCCGGACACGACGTCGAACCCGAAGTCCACGCTCGCGCTTTCCAGCGAGGGCCGGCAGGCCCATGCCTCGTCCAGGAGGACGCCGAACAGCTCGGGGTCGCACGGACCCAGCCGCGCCGCCATCGAGCCGGCGACCGTCCCGTACTCGGTCGCCGCATCCCCGACGGCCAGCTCGCACGCCGCTCGCTCGACGGTCTGCCAGAACACGCAGGCGACGCGCCAACGGACGTCATCGGTGGCGCCGTCCATGTCCCCGCCGGGCGCCGACCGCCTCCCGCGCAGGGGCCCCACGAAGACGGCCCCGGGCGCGGCGGCCCCTCCCATGAACAGCGTGAACCTGGCGTCGGGGACGGGGAGCGCATCCAGGGCGTCCATGCCCGAAGCGAGGGTCGCCAGACCCACCCGCCGTTCGCGCTCGAGTGCCTGGTAGGCGCGTCGGTCCAGTTCGTCCCGGCAGTCGCCATCGGCGGCAAGCCGGCGGCGGATGGCTTCGTACTCCTCGACGAGCTCCCGTCCTATCTGCGCGACGGCCTGCTGGCGCACGGGGCGGAGGGAATCCGCCAGGCGTCGCCGGTCCGCCAGGACGCGCTCGAACTCGTCGGCGTCATTCGAGACGGCCGACACGATGAGGTCGGCTTCCTTCCGCAGCGCTTGGGCCTGGTGCTCCTCAAGCTGTAGGACGACCTGGGCGGCCTTCGCCTCCATCTCGGCGATGCGCTGCCGGAAGGTCTCGACCTCCGAACGAAGAGCCGCCGACGCCCGTTCGGCAGCGGCACGATGGGCTTCGAGCTGGTCGTCCAATCGGGTGGGGACCGCCGGTTGGTCGGCGGGTGATTCAGCAGGTCGTTCGGCGGAGGACTCGACGGGCGACTCGACGGCGTGCTCGACAGGCCGCCCGGCGCCTGCGTCGACACGCACGTGGCCGGCGCGCACGAGCGCTTCCCCCAGCGTTCCCATGCTGCCGCGGCCGGCTCCCGGCCGGTCTGAAGGAGTCCCGCCGCCGGGTGCTCGTTCCGCCGAAGCCCCGGGCGGAAGGCTCTGCCGTGCGGGACGGACGCCCCAAGCCTGGCAACGGCCGTCCGGCAGTTCCTTCAGCTCGAACTCGACCCGTTCGCCTCCCCGCGGCACCCAGCCGGGATCGGCCAGGAAGCGGTAGTGCACCCACGCTTCCACGTCGGAGTCGTCTGGCCGGATGAAACCGTAGCCGCGTGACCCCCACCTCGTCACCGTTCCACGCATGGACACCGTGAGCATCCCGTGGCCGGTGCCGGCCGTCAAGCGGACGAACCCGACGCTGAACTGTGGCGTCCGGAACGACCAGCGGCCGCACCCGGCCGGGCCGGTCCCCGCGATCACGTGGCTGTCGGAAAAGAAGAACACCAGAAGCTAACGAGAAGAGCCCGGCTGGCTCTTCCCGCTCCCCGGGGCGGGGAGCTCGCGGACCGCGTCCCGATGCTGCTACTCCGGCATGGTGACGCCGAGGTTCTCGCACTCGGCGTTGATCTGGCGACGGCAGGGCGTCTCGCCGGTCGACTCGCAGACGCAGACGTTCGCGCACACCTCGATGCCGCACTCGCAGATCGCGGCGGCCCGCTCCTCCGTCATCCGCCCCTCGAGGACGGCCTTCTCGGCAGGCTCGCACATCTCAGCGCGGTCGGCTTCGCAGGCGGCTCGGCAGCCGGCCGCCACGTCCTGCGCCTCACCCTGGACGGCGAAGGCGGCGGTCGCGAGCAGCCCGACGACGACGGCGGTCACGATGGACAACGTCTTCATGCTCTCCTCCTCGATGGTGGTACGCCCGTCGGGGCACACCGTGTTGGGCGCCGGGCCACGTCGACAGGACGTCGGCCGGCGGCGCGTCCTTGGGTTTGGGTTCGTGTGAGGTACCGGCGTGATTGCTGACGGCTGGGCTACGCGGCGCCCGCTGCGGGGTCGAGAACCGCCTACGGGGCGGCCTTCACCACGCCAAGGGCCCGGTCGAGCACCGATTTCAGGCTCTTCCGTGCGGCACCGTCCGGGCCGAAGCCGCTGGCATTCCCATACACGAGTTCGTAGGCCGCCAGCTTGCCTCCCAGCAGGGGCAGGAGCTTCCTGATCGCGTCCCTGATGTTGATCCACTGGTCGATCTTCGCGGTGCGTTCGATGCTCAGCCCGGAAGTGTCGAGCACCTGCACGAAGACGGTGGAGTCATCGAACTCCACGAGTCGATTGCTGAACGCCTCGTGGATCAGCCCCTTCGCAAGCGCGGTCGTGAGGAACTTGCCGCAAATCTGCGTCGGCCCTACGTTGGTTTCCTCGATCTCCACGACGACCTTGATGCGGTCACCGGCGAGGAGCACCGCGTCTACGTTGCAGATCTCGGTCGCGTTGTTCTTCGGGGGCTTGAGGAAGAGCGGCAGGTTGTGGCACTTGCTGCCCGGCGTACCGCACGCAGGGTCCAGAAGCAACGTCACGCCCGTGCTCGCAACCTCGGCCTCGCGCAGAACCTCGCCGACCGCCCGATGAAGTCGATGGCTCATCGTTGCCTCCATCCCCAACCACCCTCACCCAACATTCCACCACTCGCCGTCGCCGTGCAACTCGACGCCGGGGACGAACTCGGGGAAGCGGTCGGCGGCGGAGCTGTGGATCGGCACGACCTTGCCCGGCGCGACGGCGGCGACGAACCGCTGGAGGTCTGGTATCGCGGCGTGCCCGCTGGCGTGGTGGATGGTCATCCCGATGCCGAGTCGGTCGAGGAACGCCTTCAGCTTCTCCCCGGACGGCTCTTGCAGATAGCCCGGCCACATCGACCACACGGCATGGGCGTCCGCGAGACAGCCGATCTTCTCCATCTCCCGGGTCATGCTCGTGCGGAAGATCGTGACGAGCTTGCCGGATCGCTCGCGCAGTTCCTCGGCGTAGATCCGCCGGGGCCGAACGGCATCCGTCCGGTGGAACTCGCCCGACTGGATCACCTTGGTCCGCTGGCTATTCGGCAGGTAGATGCGAACGCGCTCCCATGAGGCCTGGGGAATCGTCTCGCGACCCGTGGCGGCGGCGACTGCAGCCCCGTACAGGTCGAGCACTAGGTCGCGGCCGGAGCGAATCGCGGCCCGGTACATCGTCACCAGGCGGTCGATGTTCTGCGGGGAGAAGATGGCGAGCACCATCCCGGACGTCGCGTCGAACGTCTCGACGCAGGCGTTCTCGATCTCGGTCTCGGTGACGGCGCGTTCGCCCACGTCCGCGCCGGGCCGGATGTTCGTCCCCTCCATGACGAGAACGTCCACGTTTGCGGGCGGTTCGCTGAGCAGCTCGAGGAACGTGCCGGGCTTGCGGCCGTGGGCGCGGACATCGCCCGTGTAGAACAGCCGGCGGCCATCGGCCTCGACGAGGATGCTGTAGGAGTCGAACGCGCTGTGGTCGATCAGCCAGGGCGTGATCGTGAACGGCCCGAGCGTGAAGGGCTCGCGGTGGCGCAGGAAGCCTGCAGGCTCGACCGTCAGGCCGGTTCCCGTGAAGAACGCGGCCTCGCGCATGATGCGGTGCGCGGCCTCGCCGACGTAGAGGGGGACGGCGGCCCGGACCTTGCGCGCCAAGCCGTAGTGGTCGAGGTGGGGGTGCGTGATGACGACGCCGACCAGCGAAGGGTCGGCATCGGCAAGACCGGCCACGTCGGGAAGCGGCAGATCGGCGTCGAGGGGCAGGTCGAGCGGCCAGCCCAGATCGAGGAGGAGCCGGCTGCCTGCGGACTCCACCTCGATGCAGTTCCCGCCGATCTCGTGCGCCCCGCGGTGGATTCTCGCCCTCAACTCTCCTCCGGCAGCCATGGTACGCCGTTTCGAGTGTCAGGTGCTGGGCAACACGCCGGTCGCCAGCACCGAGTTCGCGCGGTCTGGAGACCACGCGCCACCAGCCCCTGCTTGATCTCCACCTTTGCTTCGCGGATCATCTCCGTCGGGGTCGACGATGTCCTCTCGCACGCCCGGCAACCCGGGCTTGGCGACCTCATCAACCGCGACGGCGGGAGGACTTCGAGGGCCTCGAACAGTGGAGACGCGACCACTTCCATGAGCAGATTCGGAGACGAGTGGATGCTGAAACTGGGCGTCGCTGGACGTCGAGGGGCGGCGGTCTCCGTAGGCGGAGCGGCCGATGTCGTTATCGCCCGCGCATTGGCCGCGGTGGCCATGCGCTCCGGCGCCGCGAGGATGGACGTGATCCAGACCGTTTGCTACGAGAATCTGGCGGGACAGGACATTCAGGGGCCCGCGCTGGACGACTTGGGACTCGAGGCAACGGAAGGTTGCGATCCCGGTCATCTGCTTCGGCATTGCCGCGTGGTTCCCAATCCACTGCAGGAGCCGAGGTCGAGAGGCAAGGGCAAGCGGATCTCGGCGGCCTTGGACTGGCCACATGGGGAGCGGTTGCTTGGCGCAGCGCTGTCGAGAGGCTTTGCCAATCTCTTTGGCGCCGAAGGGCGCTGCAACTACGACTTCGTGATCGGGGTCGACGGCGGTGGCGACGTCCTTGGTCTTGACGAGCAAACGGACATGAGGGTGCTTGCGGTACTCCGCCGTGCTTGCGCACACGACGTGCGATTGGCAATGGTCGTAGCGGGCCTGGGGGCCGATGGGGCGACGCTGCCAGAGCAGATCAGGCAGGCCACGCTTTCCGGCTGGGACAAGCACGGGGAAGAGCGGATGGACTTGGCTTTCGCGGCGCTGCTTGAGGAGGGGTTGAGGCAGGCCAGTTGCTGGCTGGACAACCCGCTCGCATGGGGTCCCGAGAACCCCGCGTGGAACTACGATCTCAAGGTACCGCAGATCATCTCCATGGCCATCAGGGGGCAGTTCCCGTTCGCGTGCCCGGAGAAGGGCCTCGTCTGCTTTCCGCGGCGGGGCGCCCTGCGGGTCATGTGCCCGCAGCTTCTCGCCACAGCACGGTTCTATCTGCCCGGAGTTCCGGGATGAAGTGCGCCACTGCTGGACGGGGCTGCGCCATGTCACTCTCCGCCGTCGCGTGGCCCCACGCCGCGGTGATCCCCGACCACCGGCTTCCAGCAGAGTGGCATGCGGGTGCGCCCGGTGCTGCGGAGAAGCACAGGCCGGCCACACCAGTGGTGCACCGCGTGGGACGTCACGTTCTCGAAGATCCCGCCGCGCGCTCGCTCTGGTCACCGGCCTTCCTCGCGTGGTAGCTCGCATACGCCCGCTGCCAATGAGCGTGAGCACGCTTCTTGATGGCGATGCGGTCGCGATAGTTGATGGACGAGGCGGTTGAAGCCCCCCACACCCGCCGCCCCCGGAGGGGGCGGGGCGCGTTTGGTCCCGCTCCGGATGAGGAAGAGCCGGCAGGGAGC
>JACRCX010000154.1 GCA_016218815.1 Deltaproteobacteria bacterium | reverse complement strand
TCAGCGTCTCGCGCTTGCTGCAACTCCCGCCGGAACGACGCAACGCCACGCCCCAACCGTGGCACATCGAAGAACGCGACGCCAGTTCTTTCTTTCGGACGTCACCTTCTGGGAGGTTCAGGGACTACGGCGAGGCCCTGGGTGGTCGTTGGTGGGTCGATCGGGACGAGTTCTTGGTGCTCGGCGCCCGAGGCGCCGAGTCCCTTCGGGGCCTTGGTCCGGAGGTGCGGGAGCGGATTCCCGGGAGGGAATTCCCTGGAATCGCAGTCCGGGACGGGGGGCGGGTTCGGCGGACAAGGCGACGGGCTCGTGCGTTCCCGTGGTGTTGGAGCGGTCGGGACCGGCGGCACGAAACTCGTACGAGGGCAGGACGCGCCGGGGGCGCTGGAGGAACCGATGACGCGACTGCTGCTGCTGGCATCCCTCATCCACTGCCTGGGCTGCGAGACCGACCCGGTGGCCCTGGACGGCCTGATCCCGCCGAGCGACGAGGCGCTTCCCCCGCCGGCGCCGCGCTGCGACGCGCCACCGGCACTATCGGCGATTCCGTCCGCGTGCACCGGTCCGGTCGCGGGCGCGCCCGACCGGTTGGACGAGGCGCTCGCGGCGGCCGCGCTCGACCGGTGCGCGCTGGAGCGGCCCGGGGCGGCGGCAGCGCTGTTGCCGCCGGAAGCGGTGGCGGACGGGGCGCGGCAGGGGTGGATCGACGAGGTGATCGCGCGGCCGCTGGGCCTGCCGCCGGTGGCGCGAGAGACGGTGCGCTGGCTGGACGAGGCGGCGGCGTCGGATCGTCCCGTGGCGCGCGCGATCCAGGCGGCGGCGGCGCGGATGGGAGTTCCGTTCGCGGTGTGCCCCGAGGGCGCCGTCGTCGCCTCATCAAGCGCACCGCTGCTCGATGCGCTGCGCGCCCTGGCGGCGGCGCGCGGTGGAAGCCTGGACGAGAGCGCGCTGTTCGAGGACTCGGCGGACGTGCCGCTGGAGCTGCAGGAGGCCTTGGCACCGATCCTCGCGGCGGCCGGGAACGCGGCGGCGGTGTACGAGCGCGCGCTGGTGGGGAGGAACCGGAGCGAGCTCGAGTCGTTGCGGTCAGCGGCCTGGCTGGCGTTGCCGGGCCACGCCCCGGACCTGCGCGAGGAGCCGCTGGCAAGCTGGACGACGGGCGGAGCGTTTCCGGCGGCGGAGGTCTACGCGGCGGCAGCGAAGCTGGCGGCGACGATCGAGGACGCGAGCCTGGAACGCTTCGCGGGGTTGGAAGGCGTCCGCTTCGACGGCGACTCTGGCCTCGGGCGAGTGGTGATCCGGGATGCGGCAGCGCAGACGCACGACGAGACGGACCGCAGCCTCGCGATCCCCGTCCTGCTGCTCCTGGACCTCGGCGGCGACGACACGTACCTCGTTGCCGCCGGCGGCGCGGGCGAGCTGGGCCTGCCCGTGTCCATCGCCATCGACCTGGGCGGCGACGACCGCTACGGCTATGAGGAGCGGCCCGATCCGCACGACGGCGAACGCCTGCCGTCCGACGAGGCCGGCCGTTGGGGCGGAACGGCGGACGGCGACGGGCCGGTATCACTCTCGCGCACGTCGCGCCAGGGCTCCGCGCGCCTCGGGATCGGTCTCCTGTTCGATCTGGGAGGCGGTCGCGACGAGTACCGATCCTTGCGCATGTCGCAGGGCTTCGCGCTGTTCGGCGTGGGCGTGCTCTACGACGACGGCGGCGACGACCGGTACGCCTGCGAGGCGGGGTGCCAGGGTGCGGGGCTCTTCGGCATCGGCCTGCTGCTCGACGCGGACGGCAATGACCGCTACCGCACGTTCAACTCGGCCCAGGGCTTCGGCTTCGCCGGGGGCGCGGGAGTGCTCTACGACCGGGCGGGCGACGACGAGTACTTCGCCGACCCGGGGGATCCGGCGCAGGGCGGCGACCCGCTGTACCTGGTCGACCAGCTTCCGGGCGCGGGCAACCGCAGCATGGCCCAGGGGATGGGCTTCGGACGGCGCGCCGACACCACGCGCGACGGCGTGTACCTCTCCGGCGGCGTCGGCGTCCTGCGGGACGCGGCCGGCGACGACGACTACATCTGCTCCGTCTGGTGTCAGGCGGCGGGCTATTGGTTCGGGGCCGGGATCCTGGACGACGAGGCCGGGGACGACGACTACGACGCGTTGTACTACGACCAGGGCGCCGCAGCGCACTTCGGCGCGGGAATGTTCCGCGACGGGCTCGGGGAAGATCGCTATCAGCAGCGGCTGGTCCCCGCGGGGACGGCCATCGGCGTCGGGCACGACGTGTCGGTCGGCGTGCACGCGGACCTGGGGGGCGGCGACGTCTACCGCGCGCCGCCGCTGTCGCTGGGCGCGGGAAACGACAACGGAGTGGGGCTGTTCGTCAACCTCGGCGGCGCGGACGCCTACGAGGTCGCGGGCGAACCGTCGCTGGGCGCGGGCCGGACCCCGGGCGTGCGGGAGCCGGCCGGGGCGCGGGCCGGGATTGCGACCGTCGGCGTGTTCATCGACGTCGACGGAGCCGACGGCTACCTGGTCGGGGGCATGCCCCTGGCACACGACGGAACGCTGTGGACGGACGCCGCCGCCGGCCTCGGCGCCGCCCACGGCGTAGGCCTGGACCACGACGGAGGGACGGTCGGCATCTGAGGGAGGGCGGGAAGGAGTTGTTGGTACTTGGTGGGTCGTCCGGGTCGAGTTGTTGGTCCGAAGGTGTGGAGAGACTGCGCGGGGCGTTGCCGGGTCGGTGATTCATGCTACGTTCGTCGGACCACTCCGGCCCCTGCGGGGCCGCGAAAGGGGGTCCGATGAAGGCGACGCGCTGGACGGTGATCCTGGGTGCGGCAATTCTCGCGGCAGGCTGCGGCTCGGCCTCCGGAGCGTCCGACGACGTCGCCGATGTCGACACGGACGGAACGGACGGTACCGGCGACGTGGATCTCGACGCCGAAGGCGGCGGGGACGCCGACGACGACGGAACCGCGGACGACGCCGAGGTGGACCTCGACGGCGACGGCGGCGCGGACGCGGACGGCGCGGACGGCGACGGGGACGGCGGAGCCGACGGGGACGCCGACGGGACGGACGCGACGGACGTGCCCGTGGGCGAGTGCGCCGGGGCGGGGGACTGCGCGCCGCTGTACGGCGCGGCGCCGTGCGGAGCGTGGGAGTGCAACCTCGGCGCCTGCGAGGTGAACTGCCCCGGATGCACGGACGCGGATCGCGACGGGTACGGCACGGGCGCGGCGGGCGCCTGCGCGGGGCCGGACTGCGACGACGCGGACGACGCCGTCGCGGACGTGGCGGTCACGAGCTGCTACTCGGGCGCGACCGGCACGGAGGGCGTGGGGGCGTGCCGCGAGGGGACGTTGAGCTGCACGGCGGGCGTGTGGGGTCCGTGCACGGGCGAGGTGACGCCGGGGGGCGAGGCATGCAACCTGGAGGACGACGACTGCGACGGCCTGACCGA
This sequence comes from Deltaproteobacteria bacterium, assembly GCA_016218815.1. GTDB lineage: Bacteria > Myxococcota_A > Polyangia > DRWM01 > JAAZOP01 > JAAZOP01. The sequence continues at coordinate 6,639 of JACRCX010000154.1, read as the reverse complement.
CGAAGTCGCGGACCTCGGCTCGTTCACCTGCGGCATCGGGGCGTGCACGGCGACGGTGCCGGCATGCACGGCGGGCGTCGTCGGCACGTGCGTGCCGGGGACGCCGGGGCCCTCGGACGGTTGCGGTGGCGGCGACGAGGACTGCGACGGGGCGATCGACGAGAACTGCTCGACCTGCGTACCGGTCTCGCCCTCGGGCAACGACGGGTCGGCCGACGGGACGACGGCGCTGCCGTTCCGCACGATCCAGGCGGCGATCAACTGGGCCGCGGCGGTCTCGACCCGCCCGCGGATCGTGTGCGTGGCCGCCGGCGCGGCCTGCGGTAACACGGCGACCTACCCCGAGTCGGTGACCATGTCGGACGGCATCTCGGTGTACGGCAACTACGCCACCGCGACGTGGGCCCGTTGCACGAACTCGACGACCATCATCCAGCCGGCACGGCCGGAGGGGGTGCTCTTCCCGGACACGATCGTGCTGCACACGGTGCTCGACGGGTTCCGCATCGACCGCTTCACGGCGGCGACGACAGCGGCGGTCACGCTGGACGGCGCGCAGAACGCGATCCTCTCCGGCCTGGTGATCAACAACACGCCGGTGGTGACGAACTCCTACGGCGTGAACCTCGTGAACGGCGCGGCGGCGGTGATCATGACCTCGCGGGTCGACGCCGGAACGGGTACCTCGGAGAGCATCGCCGTCCGCTCGGTGGGCTCGACGCCGCGGATCGTCGACAACTGCCAGGGATACGATTCGAGCGGCCGGTGCAACATCCTCTGCGGCAGCACGGGTCCGGCGTTCCGCGGGAGGTCGACGACCGGGACGGGCACGACCTACGGCATCCTGCTGCAGGACTCTCCCGGCGCGGTGGTGGAGCGCACCGCGGTCTGCGCCATCGACGCCGACACGGGCGCGGCGATCCGCATCGCGGGCGACGCGACGGGCATCGTGATCCGGGCCTGCGCCATCAACGCCTGGGGCGGGGCGCTGGACAGCCACGGCATCTGGATGGAGGACTGCGGCGGCGCGTCGCCGTGGATCGTGGACAACACGTCCATCGCGGCGGCGGGCGACTCGAGCGCGACGCGCACCGACGGCGTGCGGGCAATCGGCGACTGCCACCCGGTCATCGACTCGAACGTCTTGATCACCGGCGGCGGGGAAGGCGGGACGTCGGGCGCGAACGGGGTGCACTGCGGCGCCAACGCCTCGGGGACGCCGAGCCGTTGCGCGGTGCTGGGCAACACGCGCATCGAAGGCTCGCAGTTCGGCTTCCCGCCGACCTCGGTCGGCGTGCGCTGCGACGACGGGTCGTGCCTGCGTATTTCGGACAACCTGATCACGGGCCGCGGCGGCATCCTGTCCTGGGGCGTCTACCTGGACAACACCGGCGCGTTCGTCGACGACAACGCGATCGACGGCGGGTGCGCCAGCACGGCCGGGATCGGCGTGTACGCCGAGGACTCCTGGGCTCGGCTCCAGAACAACCGCATCCTGGGCGGGAGCTGCGCCGGCTCGTCGACGGTCGGGAACCGCTACGTCGGCCTGGACGTCCGCCTCGCTGCCGGCATCAACGAGCTGGACGTGCACTCCAACGCCATCTCCGGGCAGGGCAACGCCGGCGGCTGCACCAGCACCGGCGTGTCGCTCGACGCCGGCCTTGCCGGACCCGGCAGTCCGTCGGGCGTTTTTCGCAACAACATCGTGCGGGCGGGCGCATGCGCCACCGCACGGGACTTCGTCGAGGCGAGTGTCGTGGCCGACCCGCGGATCTTCGAGAACAACGACCTCGACCCGACCGGCTCGCCCTCCGCGCTCTACTTCGACGAGAACCTGACGGCGCTGACGACGGTCACGCAGGTCGATGCGCTGTCGGACATCACGGTGGGCGGCACGTTGAGTGCGGACCCGCTGTTCGCGGGCTACGCCGGCAATCTGCACATCGGCGCCGGGTCGCCGTGCGATGGTGCCGGCACGCCGGTCGGCGCACCGACGTACGACATGGACGGCCAGCCGCGCAGCGCCACCGCGCCGGACGTGGGGGCGGACGAGATCTAGCGGTCGGGCGGTGGTGCGGTGGTGCAGTTGGGGGGATGGCCGCAGCTTCGTGGTCTCCACCGTCCCGCCGTTTCGATTCTTGACTCGACCGGCCGCATCTGCGATACGGGCGGCCGTTTCGAGGGGACCACAGAAGGAGGAAGTCCGATGAAGCATCTAGTACTCGTTTCCCTGCTTTCGCTTGCGACGTTGGCATGTCCGTCCACGCCGCCGCCGGTCGAGCCGGAGCCCGAGGGGACGACGGAGCCGACGCTCCCGGCGACGGATGCCGTGGAGGGGGCGTTGAGCGGCCACGAAGGGGCGTTCGCCGTGGCGGGCGAGATGCACATGGCGCCGGACCAGCCGCCCGTGGCGTTCACGGCCACCATGCACCAGTGGTTCGGCGACGACGGCCTGTTCTACATGGTCTACGACCAGGCGGCCTCCGAGGCCGCGGGGCCGGGCATGCAGGGCTGGGGCAAGATGTGGGCCGACGAGACCGGCGCGGCGCACATGTGGTGGACCGACTCGATGATGCCCGGTGTCTCGATGGAGTTCACCGGGCCCGTCGCGGTGGATGGAACGATGACGATGGACGGCACGGGGCCGGGGCGGGACGGGTCGCCGACGCACTACCGGGCGACGTACCGCCTGCCGGAAGGCGGGGTGGACGAGTTCGAGATGGGCGTGGTGCTGCCCGACGATACGTACATGATGGTGATGAAGTACACGACCACGCGCACGGGTGACGCCGTGAAGACGTGGGCGCCCCCCGCGCCGGCCGAGACTCCCGCCGAGACTCCCGCCGAGACCCCCGCCCCGACGACCACGCTGTAATCCGCCGGAGAGTTCGCGCGAAGCTCGCCAAGGAAACGAAGGGCGCGAAGGGGAAGTTCGCGCAAAGCCCGCAAAGGGACGCAAAGGACGCAAAGAGGCCATGGGACGAGCGGCGTTCGGGTGCGACGGGGCGGCGGGGCCGGTCGAGCGGGCGGTGGAGATCCCGCCGTTCCTGGCCATGGACGTGATGGCCGAGGCGGCGGCGCTGGAGCGGCAGGGGCGGGACGTGGTGCACATGGAGGTCGGCGAACCCGACCTGCCGTGCGACGGGCATGTCGTCGAGGCGGCGACGCGGGCGCTGCGCGACGGACGCGCGAGATACACGGTGACCGAGGGCATCCTGTCGCTGCGCGAGGCGATCGCGGCGCGCTACGCGGCGCGCTACGGGGTGGAGGTCGATCCCGAGCGCATCGTCGTCACGACGGGGGCGAGCCCGGCGTTCTTCCTGGTGTGGGGCGCGCTGCTGGACGCGGGCGACGAGGTGCTGATCCCGGACCCGCACTACGCGTGCTATCCGGGCCAGATCGCGTTCTTGGGCGGCGTGCCGGTGCACTTCCCGCTCGACGTCCGCCGCGGGTACGCCTTCGACCTGCACGCGCTGCGGGCCCGGATCGGTCCGCGCACGCGCGCGATCCTGCTCAATTCGCCGTCCAACCCGACCGGGACGGTCGCCTCGCGCGACGAACTGCGGGCGCTGGCGGAGTTGGCGGCGCGGCCCGGCGGGCCGTGGATCGTGTCCGACGAGATCTACCACGGCGTCGAATACGGCGCGGAGCCGGCGGACACGATGCTGCGCTGGAATCCCGACGCGTTCGTGATCGATGGGTTCTCCAAGCGCTGGCGGATGACCGGCTGGCGCCTGGGCTGGGTCGTGCTGCCGCAGGCGTTCGTGCGCTGCGTGCGCAAGATGCACCAGAACTACTTCCTCTGCGCCTCGGAATTCGTCCAGCACGCCGGCCTCGCGGCGCTCGCGGGACCGCAGGACTCGGTGGCCGCGATGGTGGCGACCTACGACGCGCGGCGGCGCCGGCTGGTCGAGGGGCTCCGCCGACTGGGGTTCGGCGTGGACTACGAGCCGGGCGGGGCGTTCTACGTGCTGGCCGGCGCGGGGCACCTGGGGGAGGACTCGGTCGCGGTGAGCCGCCGGCTGCTCCACGAGGCGGGTGTCGCGGCCGCGCCGGGCGCCGACTTCGGCCCGGCGGCAAGGACGGCGCTGCGCTTCTCCTACGCCACGGCGTTGGACCGGATCGAGCTGGGACTCGAGCGTCTGGGCGGGGTCGCGGGGCGGGGACCGTAGCCCCGCATCGCGGCGCCGCTACGGTGCGCCCAGGGCGGTACAGTCGGTCGGCGGATTGACCACGCAAGGATCGGCCAGCGGCTCACCCGCCAGACGGGCCTGGAGCCACTGCCACTGGTACGGAAGGGACTGCACGGCGCCGTCGGTGTGGCCCGCCCCCGCGCACTCCACGTACTCGATGTCGTAGCCCTGGTCGCACAGTTCGGGGATGTCGTCGCGGTTGGGTGCCGCGACGACCAGCTCGTCCAGCTCCGACTCGACGACGAGCAGCGGCGCGTCCGAGAGGCGCGGCACCTCGCTCTCGCGGAGCGTGGCGACTCGCAGGAAGCAGCCGAAGGGGTCCATCGCGTCCCAGTCCTCGGCGGCACCGGCGGCGATGAACGCGGACTGGTAGACGTCCTCGATGGCGGTCGCGGCGGAGGCGGAAGGGAAGTCCGAGCAGCTCGCGGCCAGCTCGCCGGGGAAGGTCGAGGCGACCGAAAGGGGCGGCGCGTCGGTGAGGAACCGGGTGAGGGGCGCGAGGTTGCCGTACCAGGCGTTGTCGGTGACGACCATCGCGGCGAGCGCGCCGGTGGTCGGCCCCAGAACGGTCAGGCCGTGGTGGGCGAGGCCGAGGACGTCGAGCGGGGGGACGGCGGCGGCGACGCCGAGCACGGTCAGCTCGGGCGCGTAGAGGGGGGCGTAGCGGTCGCTCCACACGGCGGCGAAACCGCCCTCCGAGGCGCCCCAGAGAAGGGTGCGAGACGGATCGGGGACGGCGTCGAGGGCAGCTTCGTCCGCGAGGCGGATGAGCGCCCGGGCGCTGTCCAGCGACGCGATCGCGGTCGGCTCGGGCACGACGTAGGGGTGGAGGAATCCGGCGGGTGCACCCAGGCCGTTCATGCCGAGGTAGTCGGGTGCGGCGACGGCCAGGCCGTGCCCGGAGAAGATGAGGTTGGCGGCGACGTCGTCGACGGCGTCGCCGGCCGAGGGCGCGCAGAGATCGGTGAAGCCGCAAGTGCCGTGGGTCCACACGACGATCGGGACGCTCGTGTCCGGCTCGACCACGGGATAGGAGAGCACGGCGGTGGACTCGGTGCGCACGCCGCGGTCCTGGGTCACGTAGCGCACGCGGTAGGCCTGGACGTCGTAGGTGCAGTCGGCGAGCGCGGACATTCCGAGGCCGGCGACGGCGAGATTGATGACGCCGGCGGCCAGCGACCAGGCGTCGACGAGCTGGAAATCGACGAGCTCGCCCATGCCGGAAGGCGGCAGCCAGTCGTGGGGCGCGGAGCCGCAGGCGCCGGTGGGGGGCAAGCCGGCTTCGGCGTCGCCCGTCGCATCGGCCTCCGTGGTGTCGCCGCCGTCCGCCGCCTCGGCTTCCGGGACGTCGCCGCCGGCGGGCGACGATTCGTCGCAGGCCGACGCGGAGAGGGCGAGCAGCGACACGAGTGCGAACCGAGCGGTTCGAGTCATGGGAGACCTCCCGCGCACCCCCGAGTCCGTGCCGCGGACGAGATAGCGCAGCGCCGCGGCGCGCGCCAGCGGAATTCCGCGGGATGGCGGCCGCCCGTTCGGGTCCGCCCACCGCGCGCGGCGCGGGAGTCGCCGAGGTGTTCCGCCGTGGGGTCGCTACCGCACGGTGAAGCGGAACGTGCGGTGGCCCGGCACGCCGGACTGCGTATACTCGACGTTGACTGCGCAGCTCCGGCCGGTGCAGCCGGGGTTTCCCGAGACCTCGTCGTGCCACCCCAGGCACCGCGAGGTGTTGCCACAAGGCGCGTCGGGTCCATCATGTCCGCACGCCCCCGCAGCGGCGGCCGGCGCGGTGCGGGGCGGCAGCAGGAAGGCGAGGCGTCCGGGCCTCGGGAGGATTCGGTCATGGATCACAAACGAATCGGGACGGTGCTGGTCCTTGGTCTGGCCCTGCTCTTGTCGCCGAGGACCACCTTGGCGGACGGCTTCGACGATCACGTCGCGGAGGCCATCTCGCACGCGAGGGCGGCGGTCGCCGCGGGCGAGGAGGGGAACGCCGCCGGGATCGTCGTCCACGCGAAGGCCGCGCTCGAGCATGCCCGAGCCGCCGAGGAGGCGCGAGCGGACTCCCACGTCGAGCGAGCGATCCGACTGCTCCAGGATGCGATCGACCACGGGACTCTGGACCACGTCGAACCGGCCCGCCGCTCCGCGGAGGACGCGCTGGCGGAGCTGCGCGCGGCATCGTAGAGACCGGAGCGCTTGCGGTCGACCGGGAGGGTGGTCGGGGTCGTGGTCGGGGGGACGACTTGACCCCGGCTCGTTTCGTGCTAGAGTCATCCAGTTTTCGTTTCGTTCGCTCTGGCCAGTCTCGGCTCGCCACTTCCGGACGAGGACACGACGAGAACGCGTGGCCGCTTCGCCGGCGTCCGGCCGCGTCCATCGGTTGCCGGGAGGAGTCGGAACCGTCCGACACGGAGAGTCGAAACATGAGGTTGTTCGTTGGAAGTCT
>JACRCX010000152.1 GCA_016218815.1 Deltaproteobacteria bacterium | reverse complement strand
CGGATCCCGGCCAGATCGCGGATGTCCTCCCGCAGGAGCTGCCGGCTGTAGGCGGCCGACCAGCGCCGGTAGGAGGCGGCCCGCCCCCCAAGGTGCGGCTCCGGGAACCCGCTCAACGTCTCCAGCCGGTCCCACGTCTCCGCGCGTTCGGCGCGGCGATCCAGCGACACCCGGAGCGGGTCACGCAGGAACTCGCTCATCCCTCGTGCGCCGCCGACCAGCTCGCCCAGCGTGAACGGCCAGAGGTGGAACAGCAGATAGCGCCCGGCCAGCGAATCGCCCCCCCGCTGGTACAGGTCCAGGCGCCTGCTGCCCGTCACCAGGAACCGGTAGTCGCGCGCCCATCCGTCGTACACGCCCTTCAGGTACGCCTTCCACCGGCGCTGCTTGTGGATCTCGTCGAACACCACGAGCGGCGGCGAGTCGTTCCGGCGCGGGGCCGACGTGAAGAACGTCGGGTCCGCCGTCACCCGCGCGCGTTCGGTCGGGATGTCCCAGTTGACCTGCACCGAGTTGACGAAGGTGCCGGCGATCAGCCGGGCCAGCGTCGTCTTGCCCGCCTGGCGCGGTCCCGCCACGAAGACCATCGCCTTGTCGGCCGCCAGCGTCTTCCACAGGTTCTGGTACGGCCTCCGATCGTGCACGCCTTTTTCTTGCAGCCTACTGAAAGATAGTCAAGTCCATTTTTCAATAGCCTGAACGCTCGCTTCCGCCGGGCGACCGTTCCGGCCCGCTTGCCCTGAGGTTCTCGAGGGGCGCCGGTTTCGCCCCTGGGTGCAGGTTTCACGGACGAATGCGCCCGGATCGACTTCCCTCAACGCGCTTGGATGCCGCGATGGCCCAGCAGACTCAGCCAGGAGTACCGATCAATCGCTCGGGCTGCGCGACCGGCCACGCGGCTGTCCCCGCACTGCCCCACTCGCCATCCCGTAGCTCAAGAAGTACCAGCCAAGCGCTCCATCCACCGCAACACCACTTCCACACCAAGACCAGGCACTGACTTCCGTCTCTTCCGAACCCCGCCCGTGATAGCTCGATCATCGCGGCGAATCCACCGGCCCGATCGAAATCCCAGGGCATCATGACCGCCACCTCGGAGGAAGGGAACGCCGCGAGGCCCAGTTCACGCAGGGCCACCGCTCCCAGACACGCCACACGCCGCCTTCTCGTTCTCCTCGATGAAGTTGGCAGCGGTGTCATCACCTACGTCCCCAAGTTCAGCCACAGCCCGCCGGAAGGACTGGCCTCCGAGGTGCGTTCCTCCAGCCCGATCGGCCGCGCCAATCCCCCTCTCGTCGCCCAGTGGCAGGTCAACCGCCTCGAGTGCGGCACGGTATACAGCCACCTCGGAAAGTCCGCTGTTTTCGGGGCAAGACGTCGGCGTCTCTGTCGAATCGCCCGGGCCGGCGGTGGGCGGTCCCCCACCCCCGTTGCCCTCGAACAGAACGTCGAATTCGACACATCCTTGAGCAACGCCGCCGGCGAGAACGTCGCGCACCCGATCGGTGATGCACGGGTCTCTAGGCGAGGCCGCCGGTGGCCGCATGACCAGGACGCTGGTCGTGGCGGGCCACTCGGCGTCGACGGTAATGCGGATTGCAATGCGGCCCCCGATTCCGCCGAGGCAGCGCCTCACGCCCTCCTCAATCGAACTCAGGGCCGAAACCTCCGAGGCGCAGTCCGCCTTCGGCACGGCCCCATGTTCCCCGTCACCACGCGGGTTCGAAAACGTGGCGGGGGAACTGACAACCGGTGGAACGCGCACCTCGGGGGCACCGCATCCCGTCTGGATGGATGCGAGCAGCCACCCGAGAAGGTAACTCATGCAAGCGCGTTGCCCGTCCGAACCGACGCGGGCAAGTCGAGGTCGGCGAGGGCCCCGAGGGTGGTCCTGCGAATCCGGCCGACGAAGCATGAGTCCGGTTCTACGACGCGGGGCGTTCCGGCGCAAGGTCGTGCGGGGGATCACCGAAGTTTGGCGTTCAGGATTCGCGCACCAGCGCCGGCCGTGAGCGTGTGGTACGCCGTACGCAACCGAACCGCGCCGTGCTCGACGGCAGAGCCGCCGAGTCCCTTCGGGGCCAGGGCGCGGCTGCGGCGGTCGGGCCAGCCGCTGGCTGAAACCCGCGGTCCGGGTTCAGGGAGCGCCGGGGTCGACGCCCAGGATCCGCAGGGCAAGGCAGCGGCCGACCTGTTCGTTGAGCGCACGGGCCAGCTCCACCTGGCCCTCCGACACGTTGTCCCGCTCCGCCTCCGCCCTCAATGCGGCGACCTCGGCATCGCGGTACTGCGCCAACGTCTCGAGATGGTCGAGGCAGGCGTCGGGGTGCGCGGCGGATCCCGCCGGCGCGGCGGCCATCGCGCGTTGGAGGACGAACATCCCGTGCTCGAAGGCGCAATCGCCCCAGTTCCGGATGAGCTGCGCGCGGAAGAACTCGTTGTACGTGCCCGGGCTGTTGTAGGCGCCCTCCGCCTGCGTCCACAGCCCGCTGCAGTACGCCCGCATGTCTTCCGGCATCGCCGCCGCCGATGCCGGATCGCTTCGAATCACGTCCAGGCCTGCACGGAAGGACGGCTCGGCCGCCAGGTCCGCCGGGCCGACGCTCCCGCCCGCCGCCGCCGACTCCAGCAGGCCGGCCACCCGCGGGTCGCCCGACATGGCCTGGAACGCGACACCGTACTGCTCGTGGAATGCCTCAAGCGGCCCGGAAGGGGCGTACGGGCCGGACTGCGAAAACGCCAGGCACCCGGCGGACGCCGCCATCCCGGCGGCCGCGAGCAGCGCGAGAATCCGGCGGCGATCGTGCCGAGCGTCGGCGGCGGAGAGAGACGACGAGTCAGGGGGCAGGGTCGCGCGGAAGCTGCGATGGGTCATCATGGGGCCGGTACCATACTACGGGGATACGCGACGCCGCACGGGGTTTCCATCGAGGGGCACGGGGCGCTCCGCGGAGCCGTTCCGCCCCCTTTCAACTCGCCTGGTGGTTCTCCCCACCGGGCCGCTCGCAGTTCAAGGGCGTGGACGTCAAGAAGAGGATGATCCTGTCGCACTCGGACTCCACGCGAGACCTGCACCGTCGGCTGCACCTGCTGGGCTTCCTGCCGCCGAACGTCGAACGAGACTGATCCGGGCGGCCTAGCCGAAGTCCTTCTCGTCGTCGCCGCCGGGGGGGACGTCGCGCTCGACGTCGCGGGAGTCGGCGGCGCGCTCCAGGACCTCGCGGTACCACTCGTGCTGGATGAGCAGGTCCATGACGTCGTTGGTGCCGGTCCAGATGGTCATGAGGCGCACGTCGCGCAGGAGGCGCTCGACGGGGTAGACGCTGGTGTAACCGATGCCGCCCATCGTCTGCATCGCGACGTTGACGGCGTCCCACGCGGTTTCGGTGCAGAACTTCTTGGCCTCGGAGACGAGCCGGCGGGGATCGGCGGGGCCGTCCGCGGCGCGGCAGGCGGCGTAGGCCAGGCCGCGCGCGGCGTCGAGACGGGCGACGGCGCCGGCCAGGCGGAAGCTCACGGCCTGGAACTCGCGGATGACCTTGCCGAACGCCTTGCGCTTCGCGCTGTAGCGGGTGGCGATGTCGAGCGCGGCGCGAGCGGCGCCCAGGGCTCCTCCCGCGCTGGTCAGGCGCTCGGGCACCATCATGCGGTTGAAGATCTCGCCGCCCTGGTCGAGCTGGCCGACGAGGTTCTCGTGCGGCACGCAGACGCCCTTGAAGACGATGCGGCCGGTGCCGCCGCCGCGCGTGCCCAGGAGGCCGTAGAGGTGCTCGACCTTCACGCCGGCGTCGCGATCGACGAGGAACAGGCCCAGCGACTTGTGGCGCGGGGCCTTGGGGTCGGTCTTGGCATAGACGAGGAAGAAGTCGGCGCCCTCGGCGCCGACGACGAAGCGCTTGGCGCCGTCGAGCACGAAGCCGCCGCCGTGGGGCCGGGCGGTGGTGGTCGCGCCGAAGAAGTCGGAGCCTCCCCGGGGCTCGGTCAGCGCCTCGGCCGCGACCTTCTCCCCGCGCAGCATCGGCCGCAGCCAGCGCTCCTGCTGCTGCGGCGTGCCGAAGCGCGAGAGCGCCTCGCCGACGATGCTGGGCATGGCGAAGGCGCAGCCCAGGGCGGTGCCCAGGACGCCGATCTCCTCGAGCACGGCCATCTCGACGGTCCAGGGCAGCCCGCGGCCGCCGACCTCGCGCGGGAAGCGCAGGCCGAGCAGGTTCCTGCTCCCGAGGCCGCGGACGTACTCGCGCGGGAAGCGGATCTTGTCCGCGTCCATGTCGCGCACCAGTTCGACGGGGACGTCGCGGACGAACGCCCGCGCTTCGTCGCGGACCGCCAATCCCACCGTGTCCAGGAGGTTCTCCCACATCGCTTTCGCCCCTTCCGTCCGGCTTCCCCACCTCTCCAGCCTACCTTTCCACCTCTCCTCCTCCGGCCCTACTCTCCCTCCAGCCGGAACTCGGCGACGTCGAACCAGAAGCCGAGACGCGTGACGGAATCCAGCTCGGCCTGGACGATCGCCAGGTGGCCGTCCTCGATCTCGACGAAGCGCCGGAACATCGTGCGCGCCTCGCCGGGCAGCTCGGCGACCATGCGCTTGTAGAAGGCGCCGACCTCCTGCTCGGCCCCGAGGGCCGCGCGCAAGGTCTGCTCCTCGCCGGTGCGGATTCCTTCCGCCGGCTTGATGCGCGCCTCGAGCTTCCGGGCGCCCTCGCGAATCCGCTCGGCCGAGGGCAGTGCGGTGTCGAGCCGTTCGGCGGTCAGCTTGGCCGTCGCGCGCCACTCGCGCAGGCGTGCCTGGAGGTAGTCCAGATGGCCCTGCTCTTCGGCGGCCAGCACCTGGAGGACCTTGGTGGCGTTGGGATCGAAGGCTTCCCCCGCGGCCCACGCGTACTGGTCGCGCACCTTGGTCTCGAACTGGATCGCGGTCTTGATGGCCTCGTCGACTTCCATGTCGCTCACTCCTGGGGGGAGAAGACGTCCTTGGTCGCGCCGCAGTCCGGGCAACGCCAGGTGGCGGGGAGCGCCTCGAACGGCGTGCCGGGGGCGATGCCGTTGTCCGGGTCGCCCTTCTCCGGGTCGTAGACGTAGCTGCAAACCTCGCAGACCCACTTCCGCATCGTCCGAACCTCCCGCGCCATCGCGCACCCCCCCTCGCCGGGGGGAGAATGTAGCCGAAGGAGCGGCGGAGCGGTAGGGCGGTCGAGCGGTCGAGCGGTCGCCGGGCACCGGCGCGGGTACGGATACCGCGGCAGGAACGGGCTGGACGGTGCGGGTTGCTACCGGGAGTTGGCGCGGGTGGGGCGCTTCAAGCCGTAGCGCTTGATCTTGTTGTAGAGGGTGACGCGGTCGATGCCGAGGGTCGAGGCGGAGTGGGTGATGTTCCATTCGGTCTCGGCCAGGATGGCCTCGATGTGCCGGCGTTCGATGTCCTGGAGCGTCCGCCCGGTGCTCGGCAGGTCGGCGCTGGCCACCTCGATCGGCAGGTCGGCGGCCTGGACGATCTCGGTGGTTCCGACGGCGACCGCGCGTTCGATGGCGTTCGCCAGCTCCCGCACGTTGCCGCGCCATTCGTAGGTCAGGAGCAGCGCCTCGGCCTCCTGGCTGAACGACCGCGCGGGGCGACCGAGCTCCTGGGCATAGTGCTGGAGGAAGTGATTGGACAGGAGCGAGATGTCCTCGCGGCGCTCGCGCAGGGAGGGCAGGGCGACGGTCACGACATTCAGCCGGTAGAAGAGGTCCTCGCGGAACCGGCCGGCGCGGACGTCGGCGCCCAGGTCGGAGCGGGTGGTGGCGACGACGCGGACGTCGGCGTTGAGCTCGAGGGGGCTTCCGATGCGGGTGTAGCGGCGCGTGTCGATCGCGCGCAACAGGTCGAGCTGCGCCCTGGCGCCCAGCTCGCCGACCTCGTCCAGGAGGAGGGTCCCGCCCAGCGCCTTCTCGAGGCGGCCGGGATGGGACGCGGTCGCGCCCTCGAACGCGCCGGGTTCGTAGCCGAACAGCTCGGCCTGGAGCAGCAGCTCCGGCAGTCCGCCGCAATTGAGCACGACGAACGGTCCCTCGGCGCGGGGCGAGCGGCGATGGACGGTGCGGGCGAGCAGCTCCTTTCCGGTTCCACTCTCGCCCACGATCAGGACGGCGACGTTCGTGTCGGCTACCGCGGCGATGGTGTCGAAGGCGCCGCGCATGGCGGGCGACCGCCCGACCAGCTCCTCGAACTTCTCGCGTTCGGCCAGCTTCAGGCGGAGGAGCTGGTTCTCGCGCACGAGCGCGTTGTGCGAAACCACGTTCTGCACCGCGAGGGCGATCTCCTCGGGATCGAAGGGCTTGATCACGTAGTCGTACGCCCCGCAGCGCATCGCGGTCACGGCGTCGGAGACGTCGGCGTAGGCGGTGATCATCAGGACGGGGAGGTCGGGCTGGCGGGACTTCAGCTCGCGCAACACCGTGATGCCGTCCTTGCCCGGCATGCGGATGTCGAGGATGACCATGTGGTAGCCGTTCTTCGCGGCGAGCGTCAGCGCTTCGTCCCCGCCCGAGGCCAGGTCCACCTCGTGCTCCTTATCGCGGAGGAACGTGCCCAGCGACTCGCGGACACGCTGTTCGTCGTCCACGATCAAGATGCGCGCCGGTGCCCGTATCATCGAGAGGCCTCCCACTTGTGGCCCGCCTTCCCGCGCCCGCAAACCGCCCGTTCGCCGGGCCTCCCCGCAGTCGGCGAGAGTCTATCCCCCTCAGGGGCGGCGTGTAAAGAGGGATGTAAACGGAAGGGGTGAAAGAAAACCCTACGCTCCGTCGAGACCGCCCTTATCACGTGCAAGATTGAACCCTTCCGGGTCATGGAAGAACGCGAGCGAGTCCTCGATCGAGTGGAGATGCTCGCGCTCGATTCCCGCCAGGAACCGGAAGAAGGACTTCTCCATGGGGTTGTCGCAAGCGTCGGACAACGTCGCGTAGAATTTTGCACCACTCGCCTCGAACTTCGCCGCCTTCTGGAGCGCCTCGAGGTCGTTCTCCTCGCAATGCACAGTGGAGGACACGCGAGCCACGAGACCGTCGAGAACTTCGCGGATGCGGGTGCCCTGGACGTCGAGCGGTACATCTTGCGGCCAGCAGCCCTTGGCGATCAGCCGATCGTGAAGTGCGCTCAGACGCCTGGCGTGTTCTTCCTCGTCGCGCGCCAGCGTCTCGAACATCGCCCGGGCGAGCGGGTTCGTGGAGCGCTTGGCCTCCGCGAGGTAGTACGCCATCTCGGTCTGCTCGTTCCTGAGCGCCAGCTCGATCGAGGCCATGCGATCCATCATCCGTCCTCCTCCGGGCGCGGGCCCGTCGACAGCGTCGAGACCCATACTGCCGCCGCGCTGCGCGGTCAACCCGACCGGTCCTCGAGCGCCTCGTCCAGACCTTTGCGCAGCTCGTACCAGAAGTCGCGGGCCGCTTCGCGCGGGTCGGCGTCGAAACGGGCGAGCCACTCGGCCAGCTCGGGCCGCGGCGTGCGCTCGTCGTGCTTGCGGCGCAGGAAGCCGTGCAGGACGGCGACGATGCGCGTCGACTCGAAGAAGGCGGACGGGTTGTGGGCGTTGAGGCGGCGGGCGAGCGCGCGGTGGTGGGCGGCCAGATCGACGTCGACCTCCCAGAAGTCGCGGAAGATCTCCGGCAGCAGCTCCTCGGCCCACTCGCGGTGGAAGCGGCAGAACCCGAGGTTGTCCAGCAGGAGCTCGCTCGCCATCCGCGCGGCGTTCATGCGGCCCAGCTCGCGGGGCGGCACGAAGTCGTCGCCGTAGTGCTGGAAGTACTTCCCGAGGATCGGCATCGGCGAGAACATGCCGGGCACCCAGTACTGGTTGGGCACCATCCACCCGCGCTCGCCCGCGCAGTTGACCACGAGCCGGTCGAGCACCTCGCGGAGGCGGCCGGTGCGGGCGCCGATCCGGCGGGCGACGGCGCGTGCCCCGTCCGAGAAATCCAGCTCGCCGCGCCGCTCGACCATCGCCTCCAGGAGCTTCGTCGCGAGCCCGGCGTTGTGGGCCGAGTCCTCGACGACGCGGAAGCCTTGCTCGGAGAAGACCGGCCGCGCGGAGAGACCCCAATCCTCCGGGGCGACGATCCCGTCGGCGAGCAGCTCGAGGAGCCAGGCGGCGACGCCGCCGGCGGAGATGGCGTCGAACCCGAACCGATCGGCGGTGCCGACGGCCTGCTCGGCCGCGCGCTGGTCGTAGACGCCGCACAGCGGCCCGAAGGTCTGGTACGGCTCGTAGTCCTTCTTGTACGGCCCGCACATCTTCTTGCACACGGCGGGGCACGGCTCGCCGCAGTGCGAGAACTGCTTTTCGTCGATCGTCTCCTCGTTGAACTGCCGCAGGTAGTGCGGCTCGATCAGGGTGCGGTGCAGCGCCATCCGGCGGTCCTGCGGCCATTCGACGGAGCGGTAGTTGAAGTGGAACAGCTTCTCCTTGAGCTTGGTGAAGTTGACGCCGAGCGTGCCTCCGGTGTGGAGGTCGGGGTCGTAGCGGTACTTGCGGGTGGCCTCCTTGTCCTTGAGGGCCATGCGCATCTTGTAGCGCTGCTCGAAGTAGGAATCGGCGAGCTTGCGGTCGTCCAGGTCGCGGTCGACGAACGAGCCGCCGAAGACGACGCCGTAGAGGCCGTGCTCCTGCGCCATGCGGCTGCCCAGGCCGCCGCGTCCCGCCCAGCACTCGACGTGGGTCGGCCCGCGGGCATCGATCTTCGACGAGCCGATGGCGCCGAAGTCGCTGGCCGCGGCGGCCGGCCCGACGGCGAGCACTCGCGGCGGGTTGGAGAACGTCGAGGCGCAGCGGTCCCAGAGCTGCCGTTCGAGCGCGCGCCAGCCGGTATCGGCGCCTGCTTCGCAGCTTCGCCAGGCGGCCGCCAGGTCCACGGGGACGAGCTCGACCTCGACCTCCTCCTGTCCTTCGCGGCGCAGGACGAGCGCGGAGGGGGCGGGGCAGCGACCGCCGAGCGCGACGTAGTTCAAGCCGACGTTCTCGAAGGCGAGGGCGGCGCCGCCCATGGTGGAGACGTAGAAGCCGCCCCAGCAGGGCGACTGGCCGGTGAAGATCAGCCGGTTGGAGCCGGCGAGGACGGAGCCCATGAACGCGCCGCCGCCGAAGCACAGCGCGCGATTCCTGCGCCACTCGCGGAAGCCGAAGTCCACGGGGCCGAGCACCTCCGGGTCGTTGATGCGCTCGACGCGGTAGAACCCGGTGGCGAGATCGACGTGGAGGGCTTTCTGCTCATACATGCCGAGGGGTGCCTTTCACGGTGCGGGGTTGTCGGCGGGGCCCTCGGGGGCGATGCCGAGTCGGCGGCGGAGCTTGCGGATGGTGGAGGCGTGGAAGCGGCAGAGCCAGGAGCGCGACAGGCCGAGCGCCTTGCCGGCTTCGGAGAGGGAAGCGTCCTCGACGTACAGCTTGCGGATCAGCATCTGCTCCTGGTCGGAGAGCTTGTCCACCTGGTCGAGCACGCGGCCGAGGTCGCAGACGTCCTCGCCGGGCAGGGTGGCGGCGCGGGGCCGATCCTCCCGCGCCTGGGCGGCGGCTTCGGTGGTGAGGTACACGACGCTCATGTCGGCGGCGACCTGGCCGATGAGCTGGGCGGCGGCGGTGCGGGACGGGCTGCCGCAGGCGCTCTCGGCGAGGGACTCCATGTACAGGTCCGAGCGTTCGCGGACGCGGAGGCGTTTGTAGGCGTTGGGGGAGAGCCAGCTCATCTCGCGCAGGCCGTCGTAGACGGCACCGCGGATGCGGTAGTGGGCGAAGGCGTGGAAGGGGATGCCGCGCGAGGGATCGAAGCGCTTGCGGGCGTCGATCATCCCGAGGGTGCCGTAGGAGAGGAGCTCGTCGAAGGGGATGGACGAGGGGACGAGCTTGACGAAGGAGCGGGCGACCTTGCGGACGAACTCGAGGTCCGTTTCGTCGAGCTGCGGGGCCTCCGGCCGTTCCGCAGAGCCTTCGTCCATGGCGGAGGTTGTAGCCGAACTGCGATGGAGAGGTAAAGAGGGGATCGGCCGACTTACCGCTGAGACGCTGAGGACGCTGAGAGGAGCGCTGAGAAGTCAGGGAAGGGCAGGCAAGAGGAATCCCTGATGGAGGTGCGGGGTGTTGATGCCGTGTCGCGGCGAGGCGCCGCGCCACGGACTCCTCCGCCGCCGGGTACAACGGTGGACGGTTCCCGGGCCAGGCGACGTGCGCGAACCTCGCTGCGTCACTCGCCCATCGCCACGCCCTCGCGGCGCGGATCGGCGGCCCCGAACCAGCCGGAGGACGTGCGTTCGACGGCCTGGACGCCGGAGTTCAGCTCGAGCAGCACGACGTCGTGGCCGCGGGCGCGGAGGGCGGCGGCCAGGGAGTCGTCGATGCGACCCGCCTCCAGCTCGGTGGGGCCGTTGCGGCTGCCGAAGTTGGGGAGGGAGATGGCGGTCTGGAGGTCGAGGTTCCAGTCGAGGGTGGCGACGAGGACCTTGGCGACGTAGTTGATGATGGCGGAGCCGCCGGGCGAGCCCAGGGTCATGAGGAAGCGACCGTCGGCGCGATCGAAGACGAGCAGCGGGGACATGGAGGAGCGGGGGCGCTTGCCGGGCTGGACACGGTTGGCGATCGGTCGTCCGGCTTCGTCGGTGGGGGCGAAGGAGAAGTCGGTGAGCTGGTTGTTGAGGAGGAACCCGAGGACCATCTGGCGCGAGCCGAATCCGTCCTCGATGGTGGCGGTCATGGACAGGGCGTTGCCGTGCGCGTCGACAATCGAGATCTGCGAGGTCGACGGCAGGTCCGCGCTGCGGTCGAGGCCCATTGCGACGGGTGCGCCCTGCGGCGAGCCGGGTCCGGCCACACCGATCGAGCGATGGCCGACGAGGGCGGCGCGCTGCGCGAGGTAGGAGGGAGCCAGGAGGCCGGCGACCGGGACATCGACGAAGTCGGGATCGGCGAGGTAGCGGGCGCGATCGGCGTAGGCGAGGCGTCCGGCCTCGGCGAAGAGGTGGACGGCGAGCGGGTCGAGCGACCAGTGGCGGGAGGGCAAGCGTTTCGGAGGGTGCGCGGAGATGTCCGTGGACTCCAGGATGCCGAGGATCTGGCCGACGGCGAGTCCGCCGGAGGAGGGCGGGGGGAAGCCGCACACGCGCCAACGGCGATAGTCGAAACACAGGGGGGTGCGCTCCTTCGGGCGGTAGGCCGCCAGATCGGCGAGGGTGAGGAGACCCGGGTTCCTGGGATGGTCGCGCACCTTGGCCACGATGGCGTCGGCGATCGGACCCGAGTAGAAGGCGTCGGCGCCGCGAGCGGCGAGTTCGCGCAGGACGGCGGCCAGTTGGGGGTTGCGGAGCAGGGACCCGGCGGGTCTGGGAATGCCTTGCGCGTCGTAGAAATACGCGCGGGCGGCGGGGTCGGCCGACAGGTGCTTTTCGGCGGCGAGCAGGGTCGCCAGGCGCGGGCTGATGGCGAAACCGTTCTCGGCCAGCTCGATCGCGGGTTCGAAGAGTCTGCTCCAGGGCAGCTTGCCGAAGCGGCGGTGGACCTCCTCGAGCATGCGCAGGATGCCGGGTACGCCGACGGAACGGCCGCCGACGACGCCGTCGTACAGTTGCATGGGCTTGCCGTCGCGCAGGAAGAGCGACTCGGTCGCCGCGGCCGGGGCGGTCTCGCGACCGTCGAAAGCGGTCACGGTCCGTCCGTCCCAGTGGAGGAGGAAGGCGCCGCCGCCGATGCCGCTGGACTGGGGCTCTACGAGCGTGAGGACGAGCTCGACGGCGATGGCGGCGTCGATGGCGGAGCCGCCGGCCTGGAGCATCTCGGCGCCGGCCGTCGCCGCGAGCGGGTTGGCGGCGGCGACCATCCAGTGTTCCGCGGTCCATCCCGGCTTGTCGGTCCAGCCGGAGGAGGGTTCGGGGGTCTGGAGCGTCGCGTCCGGAGGAGTACGACCGGCACGGTCGGACTTCGCGCAGGCGGCGAGGGGGACGAGGGCGACGAGAGCGAGGAGGGCGGGGAAGTTCTTGGTAATTGGTTGGTCGATCGGGTCGAGTTGTTGGTCCGGAGGCGCGGGGAGGGGGCCGGGGCGCATGGGGTGATGCTGGCACGTGCTTCGCGGAGGGGTCAACGCGGGCGGGGTCCGCCCCGCTTGCGGCCCGACCGCGGGCGTGCTCCACTTTCGGGCGGGAGGAACGTCATGTCGAGAACTCAGATCGTCACGGGAAGCGCGATCCTGTTGACCGTGGTTTGGGCCGTCGGTTGCGGCGACGACGGTGCGGCGGGAGACGACGGCGGCGGGCCCGACGAAGCGGACGGGGGAGCGGATGGCGATGCGGATGCCGACGCCGATGCGGACGGGGGCGCCGACGCGGACGCGGAGGGCGACGTGCCGGGCGGCTCGATCATCCCCGACGACCGGCGGGTGGACTGGCATCCGGGCATTCCGGGCGGGATCCCGGAGCGCGCGACCATCTGCGCGGACGTGACCGACCCGCCGTACGGCGCGGCGGGCGACGGGGTTGCCGACGACTCCTTGGCCATCCAGTCGGCGATCGACGACTGCGACGAAGGCGGCGTCGTGTTCGTTCCGGAAGGGACCTACCGCGTGGCCACGGGGATCAAGTGGACCAAGGGGGTGGTGCTGCGCGGGGAGGGGCCGGACCGCACGCGGATCGAGGGTGACGGGCTGGGGGAGAAGGCGATCCTGCAGGTCGGCGACTGGGACGAGACGACGCCGGAGAGTGCGGTCGTGGGCGGCCTGGACCGCGGCTCGCGCAGCCTGGTGCTGGCCGATGCCGCGGAGTTCTCGGCGGGCGACTTCGTCATCGTGGACCAGCTCAACGACGGGGACCTCGTGCGGGTCGAGGGCTCGGAGTCGGCGTGCGTGTGGGGCAGTCGGGAGGACGGCACGCGGCTGCTGGGGCAGATGGTCGAGGTCGTCTCGGTCGGCGCCGGGACCGGGGCGCTGGGCATCGATCCGGGGCTCGCCATGCCGCTCAATGCGGCGCTGAGCCCCGAGGTGCAGATCGTGCGGCGCGAGGTTCCGACGTACGCGGGCATCGAGGATCTGTACGTGGCGGACCGGTCGTTCCGCGGGGACAACAACGCGAACATCCGTTTCTGGGGCGTGGCGTACTCGTGGATCCGCAACGTGGAGAGCGCGTTCGTGAGCGGGCGTACGAGCGGGCCCATCCGGACGCGCCGTGGCTGATGGCGGATCTCATCGGCAACCACTGCGCGCACCCGTTCCTGGCGTTGTTCGAGGGCAACATGGGCAGCCAGATCTCGGCGGACGACATCCACGGCAGCTCGAGCCACTTGACGTTCTTCCGCAACTACGTCGACCGGCAGCACGCGGGGTTCGTACACACGGGGAACCTGCTCGACGTCGTCTTCGCCGCCAACAACCGGTACATGAACGTGGTGGGCAACGTGCTCGGCCGTCCCGGCGACGACGCGCTGCCCGGCGCGGTGTACGAGCAAACCTCGGGCAACTGTCTGGACACGGTCGCGGTGTACAAGCTGGGGTACCCCAGCGATTGCGGCATCGACACGATCACGGATCCGCAGGTTGCCGCGACGATCCTGCGCCACGGCAACTTCGACTACGTGAGCAACGACACGGTGTGGGACCCGGCGATCGCGACGCACGACATCCCCGCGTCGCTGTACCTGTCCGGCAAGCCGGCCTGGTTCGGCGAAGTCGCGTGGCCGCCGATCGGCCCGGACGTGGCGGGGCTGGTCACGGACGTCCCGGCGAAGGTGCGGTACGACGCGCTGCCGTAGGGGGGGGCGGTCCGGCCCGGGCGGAGGCGCTGCGGCCGAAGGCCGATCGGGCTCCCGGGCCGGCGGCCGCCGCGGCGATGTCGGATCGGCGCCGGAATCCGGGTTCAGTCCGGATCGCAGGGCCCGTCGCAGAACTGCGAGATCGTCCCCGTGAAGAGGAATTCCACGACCTGCTGCATGACGTTGGGGAGGAAGCACATGTCGCTGTGGACGCCGTTGTCGGACGCGGGCGGCACGTTGGACTCCGGCGGGAAGTTCGCGTCCGCCTGCTCGCGCAGGTAGTACTGGGCGATCGCGGACTCGTGGGCCGGCGGGGCAAGCTGCTCCAGGCCGTAGATCTCGCTGTTGGCCGGCGAGAGCTGCTTGAGCGCGAGGCCGCGGGCGAGCATCTCGGTCGTCATGTTGGGCACCTGGGAATCGCCGATCGACTCCTGGACGAGGACCCGGCGGCCGGCGGGCGCGTCGGGGAGGGGTTCCTGGAACAGCAGCGTCGTCAGGTTGATGGGATCGGAGAAGTCGAAGCGCGTCTGGACGAACGCCGTCGCCATCTGCTGCACCAGGGGATCGGGGTACTGGATGTCGAAGAAGGGCTTGATCGACGTCCAGACGGACGAGCGCGGCAGCATGTTCGACCACACCGAGCCCGGCACCGCCAGCACGCCGCGCTCGATGCGCTTGGAGATCGAGATGAAGGAGGATCCCTGGATGCCGCCCAGGCTGACGCCGTAGTAGAGCACGGGTCCTTCCTCGATCAGGTCGTGCCCGGCCGGGGCGAGGCGCGCGTCGTGCTGGAGATCGCCCAGGACGAGCTCGACCAGCGTGAGGTTGTTGATCAGCGCCTGCTGCAGGCGGTCCGTGATGACGCCCAGCCGGTTGAGGTCCGGCACGACCTCGCGGAGGATGATGTCGAAGTCCGCGGCGGAGAGCCCGATCCAGTCGGTGGCCACGACGATGACGCCGTTCTGCTGGGCTGTCGGCTGGAGCGTACCCGTGCCGATGCTGCCCGTGAGGTAGTCGCGCCCCTCGCCGAAGATGCCGTGCCCGAAGACCATCAGGGGCAGGGGCCGGTCCTCGGTCGCGGCCACCCGCGGGACGATCATCGTGTAGGGGAAGCTCTGGTTGGGCTCCTGCCGGACGGGCCGGTTCTCGTCGTCGTAGACGAAGACGTTCTCCGTCGTGAGGAAGGTCGGCACCTCGAAGGTGCCCATGACGATCCGGCTGACGTTCTCGTTCGGGTCCTCCTGGATTTCGTCGATCGTGTAGGAGAGCCCCGTTCCCTCCACGAGCGACAGGGCCGTCTGGCGCATGCTGAGCACCGGGCCCAGGATCCAGTCGCGGCTGGCCACCACGTAGTCCCAGGCGAGGAAGAGATCCTCCCGCGGGTACCCGTGAGCCGCCAGGAAGTCGAAGAGCCCCTCGAAGTCGGCGCGGCGCGATTCGAGCTCGTCGTTCGTGGTCGGCACCCCGTCCCGCAGCGCCGCGAAGGCCGGGGGGGACTCCAGCGCGAGCCCCTCGGTCGTGCGGAGGGCATTCGTCAGCGCCACGACGTGGCGGGTCCCCATCTGCAGCGGCTCCATCGGACGGATGATGAGCACGTAGCGGCCGGGGTACGCAGTCGAGCGGTTCAGGTCCATCTCGGTGAGGATGGGGATGCGGCGCCCCGTCTCGAGGTTGAACAGCGCGATCGGTTCGCCGTCGGTCGTGGATCGCTCGAGATCGTGGATGGAGCGGAGGTGCGCCGGATCGATGTCGGCGCCGAAGTGCAGCAGGATGGGCCCGGCCGGCGAGTACCCGTCGGCGCGGTTGGCCGACTCGAGGTTGAAGTGCGTGACCCCGTCGCGGTTGGGGAGGATGTCGGGCGGGTAGCTGCCGCGCACGCCCGTCCGGCTCGTTGCGTCGGTTCGTTCGAAGAACGAGCTTGGAATGGGCAGGATGCACTCGGGCCCGGGGTCGGAGGGATCGCCGATGCTCGTGGCGAACGGGTTGCAGCCGGGAATGAGGTCGAGCGTGACGGGGGCGGCATCGTCCGGCCCGGCGTCCCCTTCATCGGCGCTCTCGCCGTCGGCGTCCGCGATCTCGTCCCCGCCGCCCGTGTCGGCGGCGTCAGTCCCGGAATCGCCTTCCGAGCATGCGGAGAGCAGAAGGAAGATTGCCGGCGCGGAAAGCGGGGCAAGAGCGAGCTTCATCACCTGGTCCTCCTCGACGTGGCGCGGGACGGAGACGTTCCATCCTGAGATCCCTGCAGTCCACGATGGCGAGGTTGCCCCGTGACGGAGAGCGTCGTCAAGGCGAGGGGTTGACGTCCCAATCCGCAACCGCCCCTTGCTGCGTTGCGTTCAGAGTTGCGCGTCACTCTGTTTCGTCACTTGCGCGCTCGTGAAGAATCACCAAGCGGCCCGGTCCAGGACCATTGGAGTATCGCGGCGGAAGCGGAGCGCCGTGGTCACCAGAGGGTGCGCCGCCCGGGCGGGCCGAAGGCCGCACTCACTCGGGACAGCAGTCGATCCGCGCGAACGCGATGCCCGGCGGACCGAGGAACCCGCCGTCCGGCAGCGGGACTGCGCTCAGGTCGGCCCACACCAGGCCCAACCCGCGCGGGGTCCGGGTCGCGCGGACGAAGTCCGCATCGGCCGGCGCGGGTACGATGGGCGAGCCGATCAGCGCGCCCGTGAAGCGGTCGACGGCTTGCAGTTCGACCCAGTGGGGGAACGTGCCGGCGCCCTCCTCCCAGCAGTCGCGGACCAGGACCAGGGTGTCGCCCACGGACTCGAGCGGTCCCCAGCAGTTGCCGAGCGGCAGGGGCAGGGGCGGTCGCGTCGACCCCGGCTGCTGGAGGTAGCGCCTGCCGTCGTCGTACGGGGACTCCGCCCGCAGGACCCACAGCGCACCGGCGAACACCGCCGCACCGAGCACGTCGGCCAGTCCGGGGAAGGTGATGTCCGTGGGCAGGCCCAACCGGCCGCTCGGAAGGACCGGGTACGCCTCGGCCGGGCCGGCGTCCCAGGCGGCCGAAACGACCCACGACGCCAGCCCGTCGTCGCCGACGGCGTGCTCCGCCTGCGAGCGCGGACCGGCCGCGGGCAAAGCCTCCCACTCGATCGGTCCCGGCGTCGCTCCCAGGTGCGCGACCCGAAGCGGCTCCGGGCTGCAGCACTCGTAGGAGCCGGTGCCGGAAAGCAGGAGGAATCCGCCCGGCGTCGCGGCGGCCTCCGGATGGTCCGTCTCCCTTGCCGTCCAGCTCGCCTCGCCGAGCACCTCGGCGTCGACGTCCAGCCAGCGCACGCCGTTCCCGTGCGTCGCCAGCGCGACGCCGAGAGCCGGGTTCATCACGACGCGAGGATACTGCGCCATCTCGGGCCAGACGTGCTGGGCCGTGACCTCGCCGTCAGGTCGGACGACCGCGAGGACGTGTCCGGGCTCGAGGCCGGCGCGGCCCCCCATGGCCGAGACGAGGAACACCGAGCCGGTCCAGGCGATGTCGGGGAACGCAGTCGGTGGGTCCGTCACACGCACGGGCCCGACGACGACGCGGCAGGCGTCCCAGGCGAGTGGGGCATCGCAAGCCACCAGCTCCGGGGGCGGCCCGGGCGGAATGTCCGGCTCCGCCTCCGCATCTGCCACGGAGCCGGCGTCGTCCGGAGGCTGGGGCGCGTCGGCCTCCGGGGCGGGCGCATCCTCCGTCGTCGTTTCGGGCTGCGTCGCGACGTCGTGTTCGGCTTCCGGTCCCTGCTGGACGCACGAGAGGAGGCACACCGCAACCGCGCCGGCGGCGATCGCGCAGTCGAATCCGGCACCACTGCTCCTCAGCCGCCGCACTCTCGCCCGGGACAAGAAGCTCGCAGTCATGCTTCGACCTCCCTCCGTCGACCGGCACCCGCACCGCCGAGCACGCATCCGACGAGAGAGTACCGGACCCGGCGGAGGGCGGCAACCGCGTCGGGCGTGTGCGACGCACCCCAGGCCTACCGCTCGGGCGGCATCGACGATATCCTGCGGGTCGCCGAGGAGGGACGCGCATGCCGAAGCCGCTGGCGATCTGCATCGAGGATCTGGAGCCGCGAGACGAGGGGCGGAGGTATCTGCGCTGCGTCGCCGTGGTGGGGCGGAGGCCCGGGCTGCGCGTGAGCGGCGACGGGACGGTCATCTGGAAGAGCGACGCCGGAGTCGCTTGCGAGCTGTGGGTTTCGGGCGACGACAAGCTGATCCTGTACCGGCCGGAGGGTGCGCCGCCGGTCGTCTGCCGCCGCGCCGGCCGGTCGCTGGACGTGCCCGCCGGCAAGCCGGTCGTGCTGCTCGACGAGGACCAGTTCGATGCCGGCGGGCGGCGGTTGCGGGTGCACGTGCACGGGACCGCGCGCGCGGTGCACGAGCCGTCGTTCCTCCCGGCGCCTCGTCCAGCCTCCGGGCTGCCCAAGGCGGCGGCCGCCGCGGTGGCGCTGGGGGCGGTCCTGGGCGCGGCGGACTGCAAGAAGGCCAAGGAGGAGCCGGGAGAGGTCGAGGTGCGGGCCGAACCGCCGTCGGTCACGGCGTCGCCGTTCCCGGGGGATGCCGGGACCACGGCGACGGCCGACGCCGGCGGGCCGACGACGATCGACGCAGGGCTGAACATGCCGTTGCCCGAGGCGGGGGCCGACATCGAGGTGCGGGTCGCGCCGCCGGCGGTGGCGATCGCGGTCGCGCAACCGTTGGAGGCCGACGCGAGCGACGCGGGGGCGGCGAGCGGGGATGCCGAGCCGGCGAGCGACGCGGTGGCGATCGAGGTCCGGGAATCACCGCCGAAGGTCGCGTTCGAGCCCGATCCCGAGCCGGCGCCGGCCGAGGACGCGGGAACCGCGACGAGCGACGCGGGACAGCCTGCGCCGGACGCGGCCGCGGCCGAGCCCGAGGACGCGGCGCAACGGCGGGACGCGACGATCGAGGTGCGCGAGCGGCCGCCGGACATGATGATGGACGAGTAGGGGAGCCGGCGAGCGCGCGGTGCGCGACGGCATGTCGGCTCGTTCCGGCCGGGGAAGGGAGAGATGGCGAGATCGGCGGGAGAGTTGGGGAGGGCGGCGGCGCTGGCGCTGGCGGCGGTCGTGGCGACGGCGTGCGCCGAGACGACCTCGTGGTCGGGGGACGGGGGCTGCAATTCGGTGGCCTGCGACGTGTCGTGTCGCGACCTGGGCTACGATTTCGGCTGGTGCGTCGATGACCGCTGCGCCTGCTCCGACCTCGGGCCGGACGCCGAGCCGCCGCCGTGCGATGCCGTGGCGTGCCAGTCGTACTGCGTCGGCATGGGGGCCGAGCGCGGCGCGTGTCGCGGCGCGGACTGCCTCTGCGAGCCGTCGCTCGACGCGGATGCGGGCGGTGACACCGACGACGACGGGGCGGGAGAAACCCCGGCGGACGAGGGTCTGGACGGGGGCGACGGCGAGGTCGCGGACGACGCGCCGCCCGGCGAGTGCTCGCCCGGTGAGACCGGGACGCAGTCCTGCGGGACGCACTGCGGCACGCAGTCGCGCACGTGCGCCCCGGGCGGCACATGGGGCGATTGGGGAGGGTGCGCGGACTCGGGCGAGTGCGGGCCGGGGGAGACGCAGAGCGAGGGCTGCGGGACGCGCTGCGGCTCGCGCAGCCGCTCGTGCAACGGGTCGTGCGCCTGGGACGGGTGGTCGTCGTGCGGCGGCGAGGGGTCGTGCTCGTCCGGGGACACGGACGCGAGCGACTGCGATCGCTGCTCGCAGAAAGTCTGCCAGGGGGACTGCTCGTGGGGGGCGTGCGAGCTGCGGCCGGGTTCCGCGTGCGAGTGGTGGTCGGGCACGCACTGGCGCTGCTGCGGGACCGGTTCGTGGCAGTTCTGCCTGTCGTCGTGCGTCTGGTCGACGGCGTGCGCCTCGTGCACGGGCTGCGGATGCTGAGCGAAGGCCGCGAGCATCAACATCCGGGCCGCGGTATCCGGGGGGATTTCGCGCAAAGGGCGCAAAGGGGACGTCGACGCAAAGGGCGCGAAGGGGGCGCGAGTGGGGGAGCGCGAGCGGGCTTCCTGGGCTGCGGCGATCGGGGTAGCATGTCACCGATGCGCCGGTTCTTGATCCTCTCCGGAATGGTCGCGCTGCTCCTCGCAGGCTGCGCGTCGCCGGGGTCGGAGGAGCGGCTCGGCGTCCGGACGTTGCCGCTGGACGCGTACTGCACGATCACGGTGGAGGGGGTGGGCACGATCGACCTGGAGGGGGACTACCTGCCGCACGTCGTGCAGTGCGAGAACGGCGGAGCGGACCTGGAGTCGCTCAAGGCGCAGGCGGTTTCCGCGCGCTCCTACGCCTACTACAAGATCGAGACCAGCGGCTCCGTGGTCGACGGCACGCGGGACCAGGTCTACTCCTGCGGCTCGACCCCGAACGCGCTCCAGCTCCAGGCCGTGCGCGAGACGGCGGGTCAGGTGCTGATGTACCGCGACATCGTGGTCTGCGCCTTCTTCGTCGCGGGAGCGAATCCGGGGGACCGCGGCTCGTGCGTGGCGGTCGCGGGCGACTCCGATCCGACGAACACCGAGCGCTACGTCACGTACAACGAGGGGCTGAGCGGCGACCTGGTGCAGCAGACGTCGCTGGGGCTGGTCAGCCCGACGAACTACCGCAACCGCGGCTGCCTTTCGCAGTGGGGCTCGCGCTGCCTGGACGAGGGCGGCACCGGCTATCTGGACATCCTCCGCTTCTACTACGGCGCCGACATCACCCTGGAGACCGCGGTGGGCGCGTGCATCGGCTGCGTGCCTGCGGCGGAGACGTGCAACGGGGCGGACGACGACTGCGACGGCGAGACCGACGAGGGTGGTGTGTGCTGCGTGCCTGCGGCGGAGACGTGCAACGGAGTCGACGACGACTGCGACGGGGAGACGGACGAGGGATTGGGCTGCTGCGCGACGGCGCCCGAGACGTGCAACGGGGTCGACGACGACTGCGACGGGGAGACGGACGAGGGGGGGGTGTGCGAGGCCGGGGAGGTAGGGTTCCAGGCGGCGCTGCTCGACGACGGCGGCTCGACGGATATCGACGGCGACGGCCGCGCCGACGCGTGCGCGCGATCCGGAGAGGGCGTGGTCTGCCACCTCGCGACAGGTGCGGGCTTCGAAGCGCTCGTGACTGGCCCGTTGCTCGCCGATGCCGACGGGTGGAGCCTCGAGCCGTACGGTTCCACGCTGCGCTTCGGGGACATCGACGGGGACGGGCGCGACGACGTGTGCGCGCGGGCGGCCGACGGCATGGCCTGCTGGCGCTCGACGGGGACGGGGTTCGAAGGGGCAATCGCCGGGCCGGCGCTGAGCGATGACGGCGGCTGGGACGAGGCGGGAGCGTTCGGGACGGTGCGGCTGGTCGACGTGAACGGCGACGGGCGTGACGACGTCTGCGGGCGGGGCACGGACGGGTTCTCGTGCTGGCCGTCGACGGGGCGAGGTTTTGGGGCGCCGTCGGTCCTCGCGGAGCTGTCGGACGCGGCCGGGTGGGGCGGCGCGGCGTACTGGGGGACGATCCGCATGGCCGACGTCGACGGCGACGGCGGCGCGGACCTGTGCGCGCGGGCGCCGGAGGGGGTGCGGTGCGGGCGCTGGCGGACGACCGGGTTCGGGGACCGCATTTTCGGGCCGGCCTGGAGCGACTCGCGGGGCTGGGACCGGGTCGAGTACTGGAGCACGATCCGGCTGGCGGACGTCGACGGCGACGGGCGGTCGGACATCTGCGCCCGTGCGGCCGACGGCTTCGGTTGTCATCTGTCGCGAGGGTGGGCGTTCGGCGCCGCGGTCGCGTCGCCGGTGCTTTCCGACGCGGACGGGTGGGCGGCTCCGGTGCGCTACGAGACGATCCGCATGGGGGACATCGACGGCGACGGCGGGGTGGACTTGTGCGCGCGGGGGGCCGAGGGCGTTTCGTGCTGGACCTGGACGGCGGCGGGCTTCGGGGGCGAGGTTTCCGGCCCGCCGCTTTCCGACGCGGGTTGGAGTGACCCGGCGAAGGGGCGCACGCTGCGTCTGGCCGACGTCACGGGGGACCGCCGGGCGGATCTGTGCGCCCGCGGCGGGGACGGCCTTCGTTGCTGGGTTTCCGAGGGCGACGGATTCGGAGAGCTGCTCGTCGGGCCGCGCTGGAGCGACGCGGACGGCTGGGATCGCCCCGAGCGGTACCTGTCGATCCGCATTGCCGGGCCCCGGCAGGGCGCGGCGGCGCGAGGCGCGCCGGGAGGGTGCGGTTGTGCGGCGGCGGGGTCGGTGAGGTCGTCCGGATGGGCGGCCTTGGCGGTGCTGGCGGTCGTCTTCTATTGCCGGCGAAGGGCATCCCTTCGGCCACCGGCTTCCGGAGGTTCGCGCAAAGGACGCGAAGAACCGCAAAGGACGCAAAGGGGATAGGGGCAAACCGGCCGAAACGACGGTCAAGGCCCTATCGCCGATCCCGGGGCTGAAGGGCGCGGGCAAGACCACAGACCCCGCTTCGCGGGCTGATGAGGAAGGGTGGTCCCGGTGCGAGGCGGTCGATTCGTTGGGGTGGTGGCGTGTCTGGTGTCGATCGCGGCCGGTTGCCGTTCGTCGCCGTCGCCGCCGCGAGAGGACGCCGCCGCGGTTTCGGCCGGCGGCGCGAAGCTCGTACTGCTGGGGACGGGCACGCCCCGCGCCGATCCCGACCGCATGGGGCCGTGTGCGGCGGTGCTCGCCGGGGGAGAGGCGTACCTGTTCGACGCCGGCGAGGGGCTGGTGCGGCGCGCCGCGGAGGCTTCTGCGGCGGGGCAGGATGAGCTGCAGCCGAAGCGTCTGGCCCGGGTGTTCCTCACGCACCTGCATTCGGACCACACGCTCGGATACCCCGACCTGATCCTGACGCCATGGGTGCTCGGGCGCGAGCGGCCGCTCGAGGCGTACGGTCCGCCCGGGCTGCAGGCGATGACGGATCACCTGCTGGCGGCGTGGGCGGAGGACATCGACGTGCGGATCCACGGGGCCGAGGGGGACCCGCCGGAGGGGGTGCGGGTCGAGGTGCACGAGATTCCGGCGGGGTTCGTGTACCGCGACGCACGGGTGACGATCACGGCGTTCGCGGTCGAGCACGGGAGGTGGTCGAACGCCTACGGCTACCGCATCGAGGCGGGGGGGCGGACGATCGTGATCTCGGGGGACACGACGAAGTCGGAGGCGGTGGTGCGGGCGTGCGACGGGTGCGACGTGCTGGTGCACGAGGTGTACGCCGTGGCGGGCTTCCACGAGTTGCCGCCCGACTGGCAGGCGTACCACGGGTCGTTCCACACCTCGACCGCCGACCTGGCGCGCATCGCCGAGGCGGCGCACCCCGGGATGCTGGTGCTCGTGCATCCGCTGCTGTGGAAGGACCGCAAGAACGAGCAGGTCCTGGTGGACGAGGTCCGGCGGGGATGGAGCGGGCGCGTGGTGCTGGGGAGGGATCTGGGGGTCTATTGACCTGGGAAGCCTGGCTGGTGGCTGGTAGCTGGTGGCTGGTGGAACCGAACCGCACCCTTCAGGGCGGGGCTTCAAGCCGCGGGCTGAAGCCCGCGGTTCGGATGTGGGAGCCCGACGCAGGTCAGGCGCCGGGCCGCTTGCGGGTTACCTCGCGGTGGCGGAAGCAGGAGACGAGGTGGTCGTTGACCATGCCGGTGGCCTGCATGTGGGCGTAGACGATGGTGGAGCCGACGAAGCGGAAGCCGCGGTCGCGGAGATCCTTGCTGATGCGGTCGGAGAGGGAGGTCTTGGCGGGGAGTTGGGAGAGCGTCTGCCAGCGGTTGACGATCGGCTTGCCGCCGACGAAGTCCCAGATGTAGCGATCAAACGAGCCGAACTCGCGCTGGACCTCGAGGAAGGCGTGCGCGTTGCCGATCGCGGCGGCGATCTTGGCGCGGTTGCGGACGATGCCGGCGTCGCCGAGCAGGCGGCGGAGGTCGCGGGCGCCGAAGCGGGCGACCTTGGCGGGGTCGAATCCGGCGAACGCCTTGCGGTAGGCCTCGCGCTTGCGCAGGATGGTGGCCCACGAGAGCCCGGCCTGCGCGCCCTCGAGCACGAGGAACTCGAACAGCTTGCGGTCGTCGTGCAGCGGCACGCCCCATTCGTCGTCGTGGTAGCGGACGTAGAACTCGTGCTCGCCGGGCCACGGGCAGCGGGTCTTGGTCTTGGTCATGGGGAATGGTCCTCCAGGTCGTACTTCTCCCGGACGCGCCGGGACAGCGCGCGCAGGACGACGTAGCACGCATCGACGGTCTTCTCGCGATCGGGGTTGACCAGGGCGCACGTCGCGGGGAGAAGAAGGCTCTGCGGGAGGACGCGCTCGCGGGGGAGGCCGGCGCGCTCCAGGCGGTCCCACAGGTGTTCCAGGAAGTCGAGGAGGCCGTCGAGCGACGCGCCGAGGAAATCCTCGACGTTCGCGGGGACGATGCCCCAGCCGACGACGCCGCCGCGGTCGAGGAACGCCTTGAGGCTGGGGAGGTAGGTGACGAAGCGCTCGCCCAGGGCGAAGGCGTTGAAGGAGAGGACGTCCATCGGTGTGCGCAGGAGGAAGTCCCAGTCCGGATTGCCGCACAGGTGCACGCCGCGCCGGCCGGCGATGCCGGCGAAGAGGGTATCGAGATCGCGGCGGGCGGCGACGCCGTCGTAGCCCGAGAGCGCGGAGAAGACGAATTCGAGGCCCGGCTCGTCGATGAACAGGAACGCGTTGGGGTTGCGAGCGGACAGCTCGCCGAGCATCACGTTTGCCTTGCGGGCCATGAAGTCGAGGAGCAAAGGGCGGACCTCGTCGTCGTAGAGCACAGGGCGATCGTTCTCGTCCTTAACGTTGAAGCCGAAAGACACCGGACCCTCGAGCTGGCCCCGAACGGCGGGGTAGGGCGAGAGATCGCGGTCGAGGAAGCGATGGTAGACGGCGGAGTACCGCGGTGAGAGGCGATACAGGTCGGGGTCCTCCATGCGTTCGAGGAACGCAGGCAGCTCGTCCATGAACCGCGAGCGCGAGAACTCGACCCGGCGGTGTTCCTCGTCGATGCGGATGCCGGGGAAGTTTTCCGAGACCTGGACGTACATGTCTTCGTAGTACGAGAGGCGCGGGAGTTGGGGCCAGAAGGGGATGTCGAGCGAGAAGGCCAGTTCGAGGGCGCGGTCCACGTCGGTGTGGGGGAGGATGCCCATGGCGGTGGTGCGGCAGTGGCCGGGGATGGTCACGGGGGGGGAATTGGGCACGGGGTGGGGGTCGGGGTCAAGGAGGGGGCTGGGGGAAGGGGGGGTGGGGACAAGAGGGGGCTGGGGGCTGGGGGCTGGTGGAGCCACGGGTGGGAAATGGGGGAAGGATTCGTGCTCGTGCCCGGTGGTCGGCGTTCGGGTGCCGGTCGCCGGGTCTCGGGTCTGGGTCAGACGACTTGCGAGCGGCGGTCCGGGCGCCGGCGGAGGAAGCGGTGGGCGAGGCGGACGTGGCGGGCGAGGGTTGGGAGGTCGGCGCGGAGGGCCGCGCGCACGGTCGGGTCGGCGTGCGGGTCGGAGAGGAGGCGTCGCACGGCCTGCGCGCGCTCGAGCGTCCGGCGCGCCCAGCGGATGCGGCGTCGTCGTTCGAGGGGAGCGAGGCCGACGAGCGCGTCGGGATCGTCTGCGTCGCCGCCGGCGTCGGGCCCGGCATCTGTGGAGAGTCCGGCATCCGGGTCCGGGCCGATCTGGTAGCAGGTGACGGAGTCGAGGTCGAAGGAGTCGGGAACGTCATCGAGGCTCTCGGGAGCGGCGTCCTCGGGTTGGGCGTCCGGGGGGGTCCAAGCATCTTCCCGGGTGCTGTCGTCGCGGTAACACGAGAAATCACCGATGTCCTCCGGGCGGGCATCGGTCGGGGTCCACCCGTCCTCGGCGTCCGGTGCGGGACCGACATAGCACTCGATTCCGGCGTCCTCGATCCTGCCGCCCGCGTCGTCCCGGCCGGCCACCTCGTCGGCGCCATCGTCGTCACCTTGGGAGCAAGCGGAGCCGCCCAGAACGACGGCGACGGCGGCGTAGAATGCGCCGCGCACGGCGGCGAGGGTGCCGCGGCGTCCCTGGTCGACCGGGGCGCGACGGCGGCGGAAGCCGAAGAGCACGGCGGCGACAGCGACGACCATGAGCAGCCCGAGCAGGACCCATTTTGCCGCGGCAGTCATGACCTGTTCCCTCCCCGCGCCAAGCGCCCCACAAGACCCGGGAGAAGGATAGCAGATCGTACCGTCGATGCACGGCCGGGACCAAGCGGCGTGGGGCGAGGCTGCGGCTCCGTCGGAGTGACGGGGCTGCCCGTCACAAGGGGCAGGCGGCGAAGTCGCAGCGGGTGCCGCCGGCGGGGTCGGGGACGCAGCTCATGCCGTCGGTGCAGTCGGCGTCGGAGCGGCAACGGCCCGGGTAGATGCAGTGGAAGCCCGTGGGGCCGGGGCAACAGGGATCGTCGAGGGGGGCGCAGAAGCCGCCGGGGGCGGCGGAGCAGTCAGCGGCGACGCGGCAGGTGCCATAGAGGCACTCGTTGCGCGCGGCGCCGCGGACGTCGCGCGGCAGGCAGACGCCATAGGTGGAGGCGTTGCAGTCGGCGGCGGTGGTGCACTCGTCGTAGCGGCAGACGTTCTGTTCGATGTACGGGCCGGCGCAGACCGTGCCGAGGTAGCAGCCGCCGTCCGGGCGCTCGGTGCACTCGGAGGAGTTGCAGCACTGGTCCCATTCGCCGAGGCAGCCGGTCGCCTCCGGAGGGGGCTCCGCGCGGCAGACCCAGTAGCCGCCCGGTTCGTCGGGGACGCGGACGCAGTCGCGGCCGCCGCAGTCGGCCGACGTGCGGCACTCGCCGGATTCGGTGGGGCCGGCGTCGTCCGCAGCGGCGTCGTCGGGCGGGGAGCCGTCGTCGGTCGAGGCGACGTCATCGGCCGGCGAGGCATCGTCCGAAGCGGCACCGTCGTCGGTCGCGGCGGTGTCATCGGCCGCGCCGCCGTCGTCGTAGCCGCCCGCGGACTGGTAACAGCCGAGGGGGACGGCGACGAGTGTCGCGAGCAACATGTCGAACCGGAGCCGGGGCGATCGAAGCATCGTAGCGCCTCCGCAGGGGAGGATAAGTCGGGTTGGGGCGATGTGCCAGTGAGGGGAGCGGCGGGGGGACGCACCCCCGTCCAAATGAGCGCTTGACGGGGGGGCCCAGGCGCGTACCATGCTGGTGGGGGGTTGCCGTGGGGTGACGGCAAAGTCCTCCCCGCTTCCCTCCCGAGAGGTGTAGCTCGTGACCGACGTCAAGGCTTGCGCCGAGACGGCTCCTCGAAGTGAGTTTCCCGAGATTCCAGGGTACAGGGTGCTCCGTCTCGTGGGCGCCGGGGGCATGGGGTCGGTCTACGAGGCCGAAAAGCTGGCCACGCGCGAGTGTTTTGCGGTCAAGGTGGTCACGACGCACATGGGTGCCGACCCGGGACGGGTGTTGCGCTTCCAGCGCGAGGTCAAGGCGCTGCGCAACATTCGCCACCCCAACGTGGTGGAGATCTACGACTGGTGCCTCCCGCCCCGGGGGAGCGCGCAGCGGCCGTACATCGTGATGGAGCTGCTCCACGGCGAGACGCTGGCCGACCTGCTGCGGCGCGAGAAGGTCCTGCCGCCCGCCCGCGCGGTGGCGCTCATGCTCCAGATGCTCGATGGGCTGGCGCAGGCCCATCGGGCGGGTGTGCTGCACCGCGATCTGGGTCCCTCGAACGTGTTCCTGGTGCGGCGGCCGGAGGGCCGGCTGCGGGTGAAGCTATTGGACTTCGGTCTGGCGCGACCGATCCTGGACGACGACTCGGGCGGGTCGCTGACCCAGCCCGGGACGTTCCTGGGCAAGCCCGCCTACGCGTCGCCCGAGGTATTCCTGGAGCGTCCGCTGGGTCCACCTTCCGACGTGTTCTCGGCGGGCATGGTGCTCTACCGCATGCTGACCGGCCGGCTGCCGCACGCCGCGGTTTCGGGCGAGATGCTGTGGGTCGAGCGATTCAGCGACCGGCGCTCGCCGGTCGAGTACCCGTCGCCGCGCGGGTTCGTTCCGCGCCTGCCGGAGGGGCTGGCGGAGGTCGTGTCGCGCGCGGTGCGCAAGCAGGTCGGGGAACGCATCGCGACCGCGAAGGAGTTCCAACGCCTGCTGTTGGCGGTGGAGATGACGCTGGCCGACGAAGCGTCGACGGCGGCCCTGCAGCGCATCGTCCAGGCGGCCGACGAGGATTCCGTCTCCGGTGCCGGTCCTACCGCGTCAGCTCTGGAACAGCTCGCCGCAGCCTCGCCCCGCGGAAGCTGGCTCGGCTTCCTGGCCGGCGGGCTCGCGGCCGCGGCGCTCGCGGCAACCGTCCTGTTCGTGGTCGGAGCATTCTCGGGCACGTCCGAGGACGGGCGGGATCCCGGCCCGACGGCGGCGGGCGAGCCGGAGGAGTGGCCGCCCTTCGAGCCGGACGCAGGACCGACCCCGGACCCTGCGGCATCCGCCGGCACGACCGCGTCCCCGACGCTTGTCGCGCCGGCGCCTCCCGTCGCGACCGAGGCGTCGACCTTGCCGGCGGAGACCGCCGCGGCGGACGTGACGGCGGTGCCCACGGTCCGCATCCGTCTGGAGGGACTGCCGCGCGGCGCGGTCGCGCGCGTCGGCGAATGGGAAGCGAACGCGGAAGGGACGGCCGTGGTACCGCTGTCCGACCGGCCCCTGGACGTGAACGTCGAGGTGCCTGGCGGCGACTACCGCCTGTTCGCGGGGACGGTCGTACCGGACCGCGATCGGTCGATTCGCCCGGCGCTGCGGCGCGCGGGCGCGGGCCGCGCGGCCCACGAGGGCCGGCGGACCGGGAGCGAGGAGCCGCGGACGCTCGAGGGCGCCGCCGGCGGCGTGTTCGTCGTGAGCTACGACTAGGAGTTCGTCACGGATCGTCTTGAGCTCGGACGGGGGGGGACAACACACATCGCGGGAGCGGGAAGGCGGCGAGCCATGGTCGCGTTGGCCACGCTGCTCGTCGTCGTGCCGCGCGTGGGTGGCGCACAGCAGCCGGCGGCGTCGGAAACGGCGGCGGAGGCGCGGGCGCGGTTCGAGGACGGGGTACGTGCGCTGGAGGAGCGAGCGTACGCCGAGGCGCTTGCGGCGTTCGCCGCGTCGTATCGGCTCGAGGCCCGGCCGATCGTGCTGTACGACATCGGGATGTGCCACTGGGAGCTGCACGACCTGCCGGCGGCGCGGGACGCGCTCGAGGGGTACCTGGGCGACGCGGGAGACGAAGTTCCGCCCGAGATCCGCGCGGAGGCGGAGCGGATCCTCGGGGAGATCGGCCTGGCGACGTTCTCCTTGCGCGTGGAGATCGATCAACCCGGCGCGGACGTGTCGCTCGACGGCGCGGACGTCGGCGAATCGCCGCTCGTCGAGCTTCCGGTCGTCGCGCCGGGAACGCACGTCGTGACGGCGCACAAGGACGGGTTCGAGGACATACGGGCGACGGTGACGGCGCGGGGAGGCGAACGGGTGACGGTGACCTTGGGTTTCGCAGCCCCGGTGGCGGTGGAGACCCCGGCCGTGGTGGTCCCTGCCCCTGCCCCGGCCGAGGCGGCTCCGGAGTCTCACGCGGAGGGCGGTCCGCGCGAGGCGCCCGTCCCGGCGGGAAGCGGTGGCGGCGTGATCGAGAGTCCCTGGTTCTGGACGGCGGTGGGCGTGGGCGCGGCGTCGGCGGTGGCCGCGGCGGTCACGGGGGGGTTGGGCCTGTCGTACCGCGACGACTACGTCGCGGGCGGGGCCCGTGACGCGGGGCTTCGCGAGACGGTCGTGGACCTGGGGCTGTCCACGGACGTGTTGATCGGCGTGGCGGCTGCGGGGGCGCTCGGAGCACTGATCGTGTTCCTCGTGGGCGACGACGGGGAGGAGCCCGCGCCGGAGGGAAGCGGAACGGCCGTGTCGCTGCTCCCGGGAAGGCTGGTGCTGACGTGGTGAGGTGGGTGGTCCCGGCGACGGTGTTGCTCGCGGGATGCAGCTTGATCCTGGATCCGCCGCCGCTGGCGGAGGACGCCGAGGACGGGAGCGGTACGGACGGGGCGGTGGGGGTGCCCGACGGCGACAGGGACGTGGAGGCGGAAGGGGAGGTGGCGGAGGGCGCGCGCGAGACCCCGCCGGATGGCCGAGACGATGGGGGCGACGAGGGGGTCCCCGAGGGAACCGGGGACGGCGACGGGATCGGCGAGGTGGCGGGGGAGGGCGACGGGGCCGGGGACGGGAGCGACGAGGCGGCGGGGGAGGGGGCCGACGGGGTCGACGACGGCGGGTGCACGGGCGACGGCGCGGGGGTGTGCGGCGACGTCTGCATCGACGTATCGAGCGACCCGGCGAACTGCGGGGGCTGCGGGCACGCGTGCGCGGCGAGCGAGTCGTGCGTGGACGGCGTCTGCGGGTGTTTGGCCGGGGAGATCCTGTGCGAGCCGTTGTGCATCGACGCCTCGACGGACCCGGCGAACTGCGGGGGGTGCGGCCAATCGTGTCCGCCGGGGATCGAGTGTGCGGTGGGGGTGTGCCGTTGCCCGGCGGGTGAGACGAACTGCGTGGTGGCCTGCGCCGAGCTGGCGACGGACGCCCTGCACTGCGGCGCGTGCGGGAACGCGTGCGACCCTGTGTTCGGGGGGTGCGCGGGGAGCGCGTGCGAGTGCGGCGCGGGGCTATCGGTGTGCGGGACGGGCGGCCCGTGCCGTGACCTCCTTGCGGACGCGGCAAACTGCGGGATCTGCGGCCGACATTGCGGGGATCGCGAGGCGTGTGTGGACGGAGCGTGCGTCTGCCGGCCGGGGCTGACGCGCTGCGGGGGGTCGTGTTTCGACCTCGCCG
Source organism: Deltaproteobacteria bacterium (assembly GCA_016218815.1). Lineage (GTDB taxonomy): Bacteria > Myxococcota_A > Polyangia > DRWM01 > JAAZOP01 > JAAZOP01. The sequence goes on along the minus strand of JACRCX010000152.1, from coordinate 19,287 downwards.
CGACGCAGGACCGCTGCAGTTCCTGCGACGTGGCGTGCGAGGACGTCGGCGGCTCGCCGACGCTGTGCAGCGACGGGGCGTGCGTGACGTCGTGTCCGGCGGGAACGACGTCGTGCAGCGGCGGCTGCGTGGTCACGGCGGCGATGGCGAGCGATCCGCTCAACTGCGGCGGGTGCGGGCGGCGGTGCGGGTTCAACGAGGTCTGCGCGGGGGCGGCGTGCGTGCCGTACGGCCCGGGTCGCGGGTGCGGGTCGTGTCCGTGCCCGGACTGTGCGGGCACGTGTTGTCCCGACCCCGGGGATGCGGCGCGGGTGATCTGCCTGGAAGGAGACGCGCCGTGCCCGGCATGAGGGGAGAGCGGGAAGAGCGGGGAGAGCGGGAAGTGCGGGGGGAGCGGGAAGTGCGGGGGGAGCGGAGGAGTCAGATGAGCGACGTTCCGGAGACGCGTGCCGAGGTTCCGCTCGTGCTGGGGTGGAGGATCTCGAAGGACCTGCATCCGCAATACTGGCTGGAGCCGGGGCCGGGGCCGGGCCGGCAGGCGCCGGAGGATTTGGTGCGGGTCCCGCCGTCGCGGATGGCGTGCCACACGGGGATCCTGGCGCAGTCGGGCGCGGGCAAGTCGTTCCTGTTGGGGCGGATGATCGAGGAGCTGCTGCTGGAGACGCGGGCGCGCTGCGTGGTCTTCGATTCCAACGGCGATTTCCTGCGGGTGCACGAGGTCAAGCCGGAGACGTTGTGGACGGAGTGCCAGTACGACTCGCGGACCGGGCTGGGGCGGCTGCCGCACGAGGCGCGGCGGGAGTCGTTCGAGCGACGATGGCGGCGGGTCTCGACGCGGATCCGGACGATGCGGGACGAGGCCGAGACGCCGTACGAGCGGCTGCGGATCCCGTGGACGTCGATCTCGCCGGACTTCCTGGCGGAGGAGCTGGAGCCGAAGTGCCGTTCGGAGCTGCACCTGTGCCACCGCTTCGTGCAGCTCATCGCGCAGATCGGGCACGACGTGCCGTCCGCGGTCCAGCCGCTGGCCCGCAGGATGCATCCGGGGCGGGGGCTCCTGGACGTGGCGGAGGAGCTGCTGCGGCACGGGCGGAACCTGAACGAGCAGGAGCGGATCCAGCTCATCCAGTCGCACCCGCGGCTGCGCGGCGCGTTCGACGACGCGCAGCGGGCGGCGTCGGGGGAGGACACGAGCATCGTGGGGCGGCTGTACCGCAACTCGAGGGTGGTGCGGCTGGCGGAGGAGGCTGTGCGGGCGTTGCGGCACGTTTCGGCGGACGTCGAGCGGTACTACCTCAACGTGGCGCGCGAGCGCGGCGACAGCGGGTTCATCGACACGGAGCTGGGGGTGGGCCAGGACCACAGCCTGCCCGAGGGGCGCCTGGACGTGATCGATCTGGCGTCGTTGCCGGACCGGCGTTCGCGGCTGATGGCGGTGAACGCGCTCCTGCGTTGGGAGTGGCGCCAATCGACGAAGCGATGGGAGAAGGCGCTCAAGGGGCCGGCGGAGGGTGACCGGAGGGCGCCGACGTTCATCGTGGTGGACGAGGCGCACATCCTGGTGCCTTCGGCGCCGCGGAGCCGGACGGAGGAGGCGATCCGGGAGGAGTTCCGGACGATCGCGGCGGAGGGGCGGAAGTACGGGATGTTCCTGGTGCTGGCGACGCAGCGGCCGGACAAGGTGGATCCGTACGTGCTGTCGGAGTTCGAGAACATGGCGGTGATGCGGATCGGGGCGAGCGCGGTGCGGCGGGCGGTGGAGTCGTTGCCCGCGCTGGACGGCGTCCCGCCGCGGCTGTTGGAGAAGTGCGTGGAGTTCGGCCCGGGGCGCGCGCTGCTGGCGGGGCGCTGGGTGGAGGGCGAGCCGCGGTTCATGTACTGTGCGGCGCGGCGGACGGTGGAGGGGGGGCGGGACCTGCGGGCGGAGTGGTGGGCGTCGATGCCGCAGGAGGCGCCGGAGGCGGTGGCATAGGGTATTGGTGGGACAAGTGGGACGAGTGGTTGGTGGGGCAATTGGGTCGGGTTGATGGTGGGGCAATTCGGTCGAGTTGCTCCCTGCGCCGACCCGGCCGCGGGCTGAAGCCCGCGGTTCGGATCCGGCAGTCCGGCACGTAGCCGGGTCACCACCGAATCCCGCTCTGAGTCCCGGCGGTCCGGTGACGATCAACGCCCACTGGGGGATGCTCGACGACACGGCGTCGGTGACGGTCGTGCGGTGAGGGCTCTCTGCGCTACCGGATCCCGTAGCGCTTGAGCTTGTAGAGGAGGGCGCGGCGGGAGAGGCCGAGGGTTTCGGCGGTGCGGGAGCGGTTGCCGCCGAGGCTGCGCAGGGTCTTTTCGATGAGATCGCGCTCGACGGCCTCCAGGGAGACGCCGGGACGGACTCCCGTCGTGTCGGGCGGGCCGGACGGCGCCTCTTCGCAGCCGCACAGGGTGCGCAGGGCGGGCGGGAGGTGTTCGGGGGCGAGGTCGCCGGTGCCGGCGAAGAGGAGGGCGCGCTCGAGGACGTTGGCCAGCTCGCGGACGTTGCCGGGCCAGTCGTGCAAGGTGAGGCCCGCCGCGGCTTCCGCGGTGAGGCGCGGGGGGGAATCGGGGCGGAGGCGTGCCAGGAGGTGCTGGGCGGTGGGGAGGATGTCCTCGCGGCGGTCGCGGAGCGGGGGCATGGCGATTTCGAGGACGGCGAGGCGGTAGTAGAGGTCTTCGCGGAAGCGTCCGGAGGAGATGTCGGCCCGGAGGTCGCGGTTGGTGGCGGCGACGACGCGGATATCGACGCGCACGGACGCGGTGCCGCCGAGGCGTTCGAAGGAGCGCTCCTGGAGAGCGCGCAGGAGGCGCACCTGGAGCGGCGGGTGCATTTCCCCGATCTCGTCGAGGAGGAGCGTGCCGCCGTCAGCGGCCTCGAAGCGACCCACGCGACGCGAGTCGGCGCCGGTGAACGCTCCTTTCTCGTGGCCGAACAGCTCGCTCTCCAGGAGGCCTTCGGGCACGGCGGCGCAGTTCAGCGCGACGAACGGGCCCGTGCGGCGGTCCGAGAGGTCGTGGATCGCGCGCGCGACCACTTCCTTGCCGGTGCCGCTCTCGCCGTGGACGAGGACGGTGGCGTTGGACTTCGCGGCCAGGCGGACGGTCTGGCGCACCTTGGCCATCGAGGCGCTGGGTCCGACGAGGGTGCGGGGCTCGTCGGCTTCACCCGCGGGCGCCGCCGGCGGTGCGGGGCGTTCGAGAATGTCCTGCGCGACGTTGCGGAGCTCGTCGATGTCGACCGGCTTCTCGAGGAAGTCGCGGGCGCCGAGCTTCATCGCCTCGACCGCGGTGCGGACATCGCCGTGAGCGGTAACGATGACCACGGGGAGGGCGGGCGATTTCTGTGCGATGCGGCGCAGGGTTTCGATGCCGTCGAGGCGCGGCATGCGGACGTCGAGCAGGACCAGATCGGGGGGCGTGGCGGTCGCCGCGCGGACGGCTTCCTCGCCGTCGGCGGCGAAGCGGCAGGCGAAGCCGGCGGACTCGAGCGCGGCGCCGAGCATGCGGCGGTGCGCGGCGTCGTCGTCGGCGATGAGGATGGTCCTAGGCGCCACGGCCGGCCCTCCGCGTCCAGACGGCGCGCAGGAGCGCGCCGCCGCCCGGCGCCGCGTCGATTTCCAGCGAGCCGCCGTGGTCCTCGAACGCCTGCTGCGCGACGGCGAGCCCCAGGCCCAGGCCGCCGGGCTTGGTCGAGAAGAACGGGCGGAGGACGCGGTCGCGATCATCCGGAGCGATGCCGGGCCCCTGGTCGGAAACCTCGAGCACGAGGCGATCGCCGGGGGAGCGCGTGTAGAGCTTGACGGTGACCTGGGCGCCGTGGGGGGAGGCTTCGATCGCGTTGATCACGAGGTTCACGACGGCGTCGCGGAAGCGCTCGGCGTCGAGCATGGCCTCGGGCCCGGGGTCGGGGGGCAGGTCGAGGTGGAGCTTCAGGGAGCGTGCCGCGAGGTCGGGCTCGAGCAGGGCCGCCACGCGGCGGATGGTCTCGCTGGGCCGTGCGGCGCGGAGGTCGGGCGGCGACGGGCGGGCGACGTCGCGGAGGCGGTCGACGCGGCGCGTGATGCCGTCGAGCTCGGCGACCATCAGCCCGGCGTATTCGGCCTGCTTCGAGCCCGGCGCGGCATCCTCGGCCAGGAGCTGGGCGAAGCCGCGCAGGGAGCCGACGGGGTTCTTGATCTCGTGGGCCAGACCGGCGGCGACACGGCCGAGGCGTTCGAAGGAGCGGCTGCGCTCGTCGGCGACGGCGAGCGCCTGGCGCATGGCGGCGGTGCGCAGGGTCTGCCGGCGGTAGAGGATGAGGCCGCACGCGAGGCCGAGCAGGAGCAGGGCGCCTGCAGCGGCCTGCATCCAGACGGTGCGGCGCAGGACGAGGTAGGGGCTCGCGTCGAGGGAGAGGAGCACCTCGTAGTCGCCGGCGATGCCGCCGCCGGGGCCGCCGCAGCCGTAGGTTTCTGTGGTGCAGGTGGCGCAGGAGCCGCAGCCCTGCGTGTCGATGCGGACGGGTCCGGCGATGAGGAGGAAGGGCTCGTCGAGGACGTAGTCGCGGCCGTTGCGCGGGACGTCGGGGAGGGGGTCGGGGAGGTCGCCGTGGGCGAGGCGGATCGAGCCGTCGTCCTTCTGCAGGACGGTGGCGCCGACGTCGCCGCCGGCGGCGATCTCGGCGAGGACCTCGTCGAGGCGTTCGAGCCGGGCGGCGCCGTAGCGTGCGACGTTGCGGACTTCGGTGGCGACCATGCGGTAGAGGGTGCGGGAGCGTTCGGCCATCATGCGATCGATGTGGTCGAGTCCGGCGGAGGTCTGCCAGGCGAGGAGGGCGGCGAGGGCGGCGAGGGCGAGGAGGGCGGCGAGGAGGGGGAGTGGGGAGTGGGGGGAGTGGGGAGAAGGGTGGGGCACGGCGGTCATCCTAGGATGGCGGGGGGCGGGGGACAATTGTTCTCAGTTCTCAGTAATCAGTTTTCAGCCGGGCAGCGGTCCAGGCGTGGGGCAGTCTGGAGCCGCAATCGTGCCCGTCCTGGGTCCGGACCCGGAAACTGAAGACTGAAGACTGAAGACCGAAAACCAAGAACTACGACCCGCTCTGCTGTTGATCCTGATCGTCGCCGCCCTGGCCGCCGCAGCCGCAGTCGCCCTGTCCGCGGTTGTCGCAGACGCCGTCGCCGTTCTCGTCGACGAAGCGACCGCAGCCGCAGGAGCCGTCGCCGTTGCACTGGTGTTCGCCGTCGCCGCCCTGGCAGCCGCCCTGGTGCTCGCCGTTGCCGTTCTCTCCGTGGGGGCAGGCGAGGACGGGGGAGCAGGCAAGGGACGAGGCGACCTGTTCGTCGTCGGCGGGAGCGGTGGGCGCCGCGGGCGTCGTAGCCGCGAGGGCGACGGTGGCGACGAGGGCGCCGGCGATGAGGATCCAGGTGAAGTGCTTGGCCATGGCGGACTCTCCTTCCGTGGGCTTGCGACCTGTGGGGGCCGATGCGGCGTCCCGTGGTCGACTGACGCGGCGAGGCGTGAGCACGTTTCGTGCCCATGCTGCGCGAGGCGGGCGAAGTCCGCGGGATCGGCGTTGTTCCATGCCGTGGCGCCGCCGGGCGATCGTCCCGGGCTGCGCAAGGGGTGCGCACGGGGGGCGTTCGAGGGTCTCGGGGCGAGGCAACGGCTGTGCAAGCCGTGCGCAGGTGGCGGGGGGAGGGAAGGCGAGCGGTCGAGGGAAGGCGAGCGGCCGAGGGAAGGCGAGCGGCCGAGGGAAGGCGAGCGGCCGAGGGAAGGCGAGCGGCCGAGCGGTCGAGGGGAAGCGAGCGGCCGAGGGGGAGGGAAGGCGAGCGGGCGGGTGTCGCCGTGTCACGGTTGTCATGGTTTGATTGGCGATCGTTGCACCTGCGGCTCCCCGGGACGAGGTGGAGATCCCCTGGTTCAGGCGTCGTATCCCGTTGGAATTGCCAGCCGAAGCGACGGTCGTCCTTGCCGGGACGGAAGAGGCGCCGAGATCGGCACGCCGGGCGCATACGTAGGGTGGCGTGCGTCGTTCGGAACGCGAAAGGAGACCGGGCGGCGGGGCAGGAGGTGGCCGATGTTGAAGATGAAGCTGCTGACCGAGTTGGTGACGGGTCCCGACGAGATGATCCTGCGGTACTGGGACTCGGACAACGGCTGCCTCGAGGCGTCCTGTGCGGTCGCGATCCGCGGCTTCATGCGTTCGCGGCGACTGGTCAACGTGCGCGAGGCGATCCGGCTGTTCTTCTCGCTCCACCCCGACCGCGTCGTGGCGCTGACGGGTCTTCGTCAGCTCAGCCTGTCCGGCCCCACCGATCGGCTCGCCGCGTAACCGTTGCTACCCGGACCCCTCGAACTCCGCCACCGCTTCTGACCAGCCGGCCCCGACCTCTTCGGGGCGGTGGGCGTCGGAGCCATAGACGACGGGAACGGCGAATCGGCGTGCTGCAGCGAGCATGGGGCCGCGGAGGTAGAGCATCCCGCAGTGGGGCTTGCGCAGGCCGGCGGCGTTGAGGTCGAGAGACCAGCCGTGCGCGGAGGCGGCGGCGACGACGGCTTCGGCGAGGGAGTCCTCCAGGGGGGAGGTTTCGGGGAAGAGCCGGCGAAACTTGTCGACCAGGAGTGGGTGGCCCAGGCGGTGGGGCAGAGACTTGCAGGCGTCGCGGTCGATCTGCTCGGCGAGCGTTTCGAGGTAGCGGCGGCGGAGGGCGGCGACGGAGCCGCAGCGGCGGGCGGTTTCGGCGAAGGTCTCGGGAGAATAGTCGATGGAGCCCCATTCGTCGCGGCCGAGCGGGAGGAGGTGGAGGGAGGCGACGACTTCGTCGAGCGTGCCGGCGTGGCGCTCGACGAGGGAGCGAGCATGATCTTCGTGGCCGGGCAGGAGGTCGACCTCCAGTCCGACGAGGATGTCCAGCCTGCCGCGCCAGCGCTCGCGCAGGTCGGCGGCGTGTCGGAGGTAGGGTTCGAGCTGTTCGGCGGAGAGGTTGCCGTCGTGGTCGGGGGTGGGATCGGGGAAGGCGTCGGGGAGGGGAGCGTGTTCGGCGAGGGTGACGCGGGTGAAGCCGAGGGACACGGCGTGCTGGAGGAAGGACTCGGTGGCGGAGGGGTCGCCGTGGGGAGCGAACTGGCCGTGGGGAGCGAACTGGGAGTGGACGTGGCCGTCCCAGCGGGGGAGAGAGGGGATGGGGGGCATGGGAGAGGAGTAGCACGGGGAGGGAGGACGGGGAACGGAAACAGGCGAACGGGGAACAGGGAACCGGCGAACAGGATCAGGGTGAGGGGGAGCGGCAGGCCCAGGTGAAGACCTGGAGGTTCGGCGAATCGGAGCAGGCGAAGGCGAGGGCGTGTCTGTTCCAGGCCGTGGCGAACCCGTTCATGCCGCAAGACCGGGCGGAGACGAGGGTGGGAGGGGGACCGAGCGGCGACAGGTCGTCGTTGGAGAACCGCGCGAAGAGGGTGGACGCGTCCATGGCGGCCCACAGTACCGCCCACCCGAAGGCGCCCACGTCCTCGATGGCGACGCGGCTTCCGCGGGAGGTTGGAAGGGGTGTGGGGCGGTCCCATCGCGAGCGTGCGACGGTGGTCGCCCCTTCGAGCAGGGCGAACTCGACATGGAAGCCGACGTGCTCACGGGCCTGGACCCACGCGACCGCGAGGCGTTCTCCCTTCGCGGCCAGGGAAGGGATGCCGATGGCGCGATTGTCGGCCGGTGTGGGCAGGTCCACGGTCGCGGCGACGGAGAGGTCGGATGCCAAGCGCAAGACGTGGACCGTCTCTCCTTCCAACGGAATCCACGCCACGGCCAGTCCGCCCTCGAGCGTCTGGAGCGCGAACGGCCACAAGACGGTGCGGGCGGGGAGGGTGACGGGGCGATCTCCCAGGGGCGAGGCGTCCAGGGCGGAGTAGCGGCGCAGCCGGAGGACGCCTCGGCCGTCGCTTCCGCCGTGCGCATCCCTCCAAGCGACGAGGAGCGTGCCGGGCTGCTCCTCCACGAGCACGCCGGTGCCGTCGGCTGGTGCGTCTCCGTCTTCCAGCAGGACGGGAGGCGGCTCATCGCCGGTTTCCGGGACGAGGCGCAGCCACATGCCCCGGTCGGACTCTCCCCAGCCGTTCAGCAGCACGGCGACGCCGCCGGTCGATAGGGTGATCGCCTTGGGCCCCCACATGTCGTCGCGCTCGTCGAAGGCGCCGCGGCACTCGGACGAGAGGCGGCCGTCGTCGTCGAGGGCGAGGGCGGCGGGTCCGCGGCAGGCTCCGACTCCCGCGTCTTCGGCGAGCACGGCGGCCATGAGGAAGCCGTCGGGCGCCGCGGAGAGGGAAGGCACGCCGAGGGTGGAGGTCTCGAGTCCCGGCAGGATGGTCTCGACGCACGGCGGCGGTTCATCGCCGTCGAGCGGCCCGCTCTCGAGCCACAGATCGTGGGAGCAGGCGGCCGACACGACGACAACGGGCGCGAGCGCCAGCAGCGCGATCCGGATCATCTTCAACCTCTCGTCCGCCTCTCGAGAGCGAGGGTACTCGCGAGGGGGCGGCGGCGCAATCGGCTCGGGCGTGCCGGTGCGCGCGGGCCGGGCGTGCTGCGGTGGGGCGGCGTGGGCTGGCGCTTCGAGGTCGTGGCGGATGCGTTCGAGTTCCGGGCGTTGTGGGGGAGCGGCCCGGATGACGTGTGGGGCGCCGGGAGCGGAGACGTCTGGGACTCCGCCGGTTCCTGGGGGGACGGCACGCCGATCGGCGCGCGGCATTGGGACGGCCGGGAGTGGAACGCGCCGGACTGTCTGCCGGCCGAGGTGATGGAGAAGATCTGGGGCGCCTCGTTCGGAGAGGTGTGGGGGGCGACCGACGGGACCATGCTGCGGATGCGGCGGTGAGGTTTTGGGTGATGCCTGCGGGCATCATGCGCGCCGGCATCATGATTGGGCGATCCTGCTGATGGACCTGCGAGCAGACGACCTGGGTGCCCCGCGCCGAGGTCCACCGCGTCACGACCCGCAAGGAGCCCGGCGTCGAGGTCCGCATGGAGAAGCTGGCGGAACTCTAGAGATGCGGCCGCCGTGGAGGCGGCGCTGCTTCACAACGGCTTCCTGTTGGAGCGGGGTGGCGACCAGCGGTACTACCGCCCAGGGGAAACTCGGGGGTAACGCGACGCTGGCCGCACTGCGGAACGTGGCTCGGCCGAGGTGGCACTACTGGCTGTGATTCCGTTTCATTTCAGTGCAGTACGCGGTTCCAGGCTCCGATTCAAACTCACAGTTGCACGGAAACACTGTTGGTGTTATCGTGCATTGCGATGTTTGATAAGGGCAAGCTGGACTTCGACCGTCGGATCGGACAGTACCTCCGGGAGACGCTGGGCACGGAGGTTCCAACGGTCGCGTGGCCGGACACGGCGCGGTTGGCGCCATTCCTCGCCGGACGCTACCGGTTCCTGCGAGCCTCGATCCTTGGACACCGGATCCTCTTCATGATCGACGAGTCGGCGGCCGAGGAGTCGCCGGCAAACGTCCGCCAGCACGTCGCCCAGGTGACGGCCAAGGCCGACCGGCGGATCGTCTACGTGCGAGAACGCGTCACAGCGTACAACCGGAAGCGTCTGATCGAGCAGCGCGTCCCGTTCGTCGTCCCCGGCAACCAGATGTACCTGCCCGATCTCGGCATCGACCTCCGGGAGCACTTCCGCCGGCAGGCGGCCACCCCGCCGCGGTTCCGCCCCGCGACGCAGGCGGTGCTCATCCACGGGCTCCTGCGGGAGCACGACGCGTCCCTCGCGGCGACGAGCTTCACCTTGACGCTCGGCTACTCCTCGATGACGGTGCTCCGCGCATTCGACGAACTCACGGTCGCCGGACTTGCCGAATCCACCGTGGTCGGCCGCGGAAGGATCCTGCGCTTGTCCGCACCGCGTCGCCGGATCTGGGCGCAGGCCCAGGCCCGCCTGCAAGACCCCGTCATACTGCGGCGCTTCGTCCAGATCCAGCTTCCGGTCCTTCGGCCGCCCGGACTGCAGGCCGGCCTCAGCGCCCTGGCCCACTACACGATGTTGGCCGAGCCGGCGAATCCCGTCGTCGCGATGACCCGCGAGCGCTGGACCTTGCTCCGTCAGGAACGTTCCGTCGGCGTCCTCCCCGTGAGCGAGCCGGGCGCGTACGAGGTCCAGGTGTGGACCTACGTGCCGGAGGCCTACCGCGAACCGGGTGTCGTGGACCCGCTCTCGCTCTACCTGTCCCTGCGCGGGTTCGACGACGAGCGAGTCGAGCAAGCCCTCGACCGGATGATGGAGACCCTGCCATGGTGAGAGGCCTCGAGCGCTTTCGCGAGCACTTCAAGGACCACGCGAACCGCTACGTGCTGATCGGCGGCGTCGCGTGCGAGCTGGCCCTTGTCGAAGCGGGGCTCACCTTCCGGGCGACCAAGGACCTGGACATCGTGCTGTGCCTCGAGACGCTCGATGCGGAGTTCGCCCGGGCATTCTGGGCCTTCGTCAAGGAGGGCGGGTACGAGCTTCAGGAATCGTCCTCCGGCGAGAAGAAGTTCTACCGCTTCAAGAAGCCCGCGGCGAGCGACTTCCCGTACATGCTGGAGCTGTTCTCCCGCGTCCCGGATGCCCTCGGGAAGGTCCCCGCCGGCCGGCTGACGCCGATCCCCGTCGACGACGAGGTCTCCAGCCTGTCGGCCATCCTCCTGGACGACGCCTACTACGCCTGGATCCATGCGGGCCGACGCGACGTGCGCGGCCTCCCGATCGTCCGGCCCGAGCACTTGATCCCGCTCAAGGCGAAGGCGTGGCTCGACCTGCGGCGCCGTGCAGTCTCGGGAGAGGATGTCGACAGCCGCGACATCAAGAAGCACAAGAACGACGTGTTCCGACTTTACGCGGTCGTCGATCCGGAGTATCGCGCGCCTCTTCTTCCGACGATCGAGGCCGACATGCGTCGGTTCCTCGAGCAGGTGCCGGGAGAGCCGATCGAGCTGAAGGCATTCGGACTTGCCTCCGCCGACCTGGTTGCGGTGCTCGACGTGCTGCGGACGGTCTACCGTTGTGGTAGCAGGTAGCGAGTCGACGACTCACGTGCCGCGGCGGGGAGTGGCTGCACGGCGCGGCCTTGCAGGCGTGGCCGACGCAGTCGAAGGGTGTCGGGCAGGGGTGAGCGGGGTGGCACGCGGAGGGTTCGTCGCTGGCGGGGCCAGGTTCGTCTGGTGCGGCCGTCATCGACGCAGTGCAGGTCATCACCTCGGTGGGGTGCCGGGCGAGGGAAGGGCAGGGGGGTGGGAAGACGGGGCGTGCGGTCAGCGATCGGGTGAAGGCGGGGGAAAGGCGAGGGCTTCGACGAGGACGTAGGCGGCCTGGAGGTAGGAAGTCGGGCAGAGGGGGAAGCACTCTTTGCAGTTGGCGCATTCGCGGGAGGCGATTTCGGGGAGGAAGGAGATCTCCTTGCGGATGCCGCGGTCGATGAAGCCGACGGCGTGCAGTCTTTTGACCTCGGCGCAGTAGCGGACACAGAGGCCGCAGTGGATGCAGAATGCCTCGGCGGGCTCGAAGCGGTCGCGGTCCGCACCATATTCGCGGGCTAGCTCCTTCAGCTTGGTGGAGTCGGGGGCGTGGGCCAGCAATAGCTCGACGAGGGACTTGCGGATGCGGTCGATCTTGGGGGAGCGGGTGCGGACGACGAGGTTGGGCTCGACGGGGTAGGCGCAGGACGCGACGAGGCGGAACTGGCCACGCGATTCAAGCTCGACGACGCAGAGGCGGCAGCCGGCGAAGGGTTGGAGCTTTTCGTGGTGGCAGAGGGTGGGGATGGACATGCCGGCGCGCGCTGCGGCTTCGAGGATGGTGCTGCCTTCGCGAACGGCGAGCTGCTTGCCGTCGATGTGAAGGGGGATGTCAGGCATGAGCGGCCTCGATTGCATTGCGGGATTCCGAAGGGAATGTCGCGCAAAGCGCGCAAAGGGACGCAAAGCACGCAAAGAGGCTCATGACTCCTTTGCCTTTCCGGCGACCGCCCGATTCTCTTCGGAGGGGGGAGGAGGGATGGGGACGCCGGAGAGCTTCTTCACGGCGTCGAACTTCGCGGGGCAGACCTCGAGGCAGGTGCCGCAGTTGGTACACTTCGACTGGTCGATGACGTGGATGCGCTTCTTGCCGCCGTCGATCGCCTGGGTGGGGCACTTCTTGAGACAGATCATGCAGGCCTTACAGCGGGCGGGGTCGATGTAGTAGGAGATGAGGGCCTTGCAGGACAGGGCCGGGCAACGCTTTTGGTTGATGTGGGCTTCGTACTCGTCGCGGAAGTAGCGCAGGGTGCTCAGGAACGGGTTCGGGGCGGTCTTGCCCAGGGCGCAGAGGGACGCTTCGACGGCGGTCTCGGAGAGCTGTTCCAGGGCCGCGAGGTCATCCTGCCTGCCTTTGCCCTGGGTGATGCGGGTCAGGATGCGGTGCATCTGGCGCAAGCCCTCGCGACAGGGGACACACTTGCCGCAGGATTCCTCGGTGAGGAAGTCGACGAAGTAGCGGGCGACGTCGACCATGCAGGTGGCGTCGTCCATCACGATCATGCCGCCCGAGCCCATCATCGAGCCGACCTTGGTCAGCTCGTCGAAGCCGACCGGGAGGTCGAGCAGCGCCTCGGGGAGGCAGCCGCCGGAGGGGCCGCCGGTCTGCATGGCCTTGAACTTGCGGCCGCCGGGGATGCCGCCGCCGATCTTGAAAATGACGTCGCGCAGAGGGATGCCCATCGGGACTTCCACGAGGCCGGTGTTGGCGATCTTGCCGACGAGCGAGAAGATTTTGGTGCCCTTGCTGGTCTCGGTGCCGATCGAGGCGAAGGCGGCGGCGCCGTCGTTGATGATGAGGGGGACGTTGGCCCAGGTCTCGACGTTGTTGATGTTGGTGGGCTTGTCCCACAGGCCGCGGACGGCGGGGTAGGGCGGACGGGGACGGGGCTCGCCCGGCCTGCCCTCGAGGGACATGAGCAGGGCGGTTTCCTCGCCGCAGACGAAGGCGCCGGCGCCGCGATGGACCTTCACGTGGAAGTCGAACCCGGAGCCGAGGATGTCCTTGCCGAGAAGGCCGTGCTCCTGCGCCTGCTCGATGGCGATGCCGAGGTTCTTGACGGCGAGGGGGTATTCCTGGCGGACGTAGACGTAGCCTTCGTGGGAGCCGATGGCGAGGGCGCCGATGAGCAGCCCCTCGAGGACGCTGTGGGGGTTGCCCTCCATGAGCGAGCGGTCCATGTAGGCGCCGGGGTCGCCCTCGTCGCAGTTGACAACGAGGTACTTGGTGTCGCCGGGAGATTTTTGGGTGAACTCCCATTTGACGCCGGTGGGGAAGCCGGCGCCGCCTCGTCCGCGGAGCTTCGAGGTCTTCACTTCGGCGATGATCTGGTCGGGGGTGAGATCGAAGAGGGCCTTGGCGAGGGCGCGATAGCCGCCGATGGCGAGGTAGTCCTCAATGCGCTGGGGATCGATCTTGCGGTTGGGGCCGAAGACGACGCGTTTCTGGTTCTTGTAGAAGGGGATGTCGGATTCGCGGATCGACTTCGCTCCGGTGACGGGGTCGACGTAGAGGAGGCGGTCGATGATCTTCCCCGCGCGGAGGGTCTGGGAGACGATTTCGGGGACGTCCTTGGGGGTGACCTGGAGGTAGCAGGTCTCCTCGGGGTCGATGACGACGATCGGGCCCTTCTCGCAGAAGCCGTGGCAGCCGGTGCTGCGGAACTCGACCTGTCCGGCGAGGCCCTGCCTGTCGAGCTCCTCGCGGAAGGCGGTGATGACGTCGGTAGCCTCGCAGGCGAGGCAGCCGGTGCCGCCGCAGGTGGAGATGGTGCGTTTCTTGGGGTCGCGGCGCGAGGCGGCGGCCTGGATGGCCTGGAGGAGAGCGTCGCGGGAGCTAAGGCGCGGACTACTCATAGGCCTTCATCACTTCCGCGGCGGCGGCGGGGGAGAGCTTGCCGTGGGTCTTGCCGTTGATGACCATGACGGGGCCGAGGGCGCAGCAGCCGAGGCAGTTGACGGTTTCGAGGGTGAACTTCAGGTCGAGGTCGGTTTCGCCGGGCTGGAGGCCGGTCAGGTCCACCAGCTTGTCGAGGATGCGAGGCGCGCCGCGGACGTGGCAGGCGGTGCCCATGCAGACGTGGACCTCGTGGCGTCCCTTGGGGACGAGACTGAACGCCTTGTAGAAGGTTGCGATGTGCCGGATGCGGCTCATGGGGACCTTGAGCCGCTCGGCGACGAGCTCCAGGGCTTCCCTGGGGAGCCAGTGGTTCTCGCTCTGGATCTCGAGGAGCACCTGGATGAGCGAGCTGGGCTCGCCGTGGTGCTTGTCGATGATGCGATCAATCCCGTGTGTGTCCATGACCGATTACCCGACCCGAGCCAGGGAGTAGCACCCGCGGCTCGCGTCGAAACGGACCAGGCCCTGGCGCGACGAGGCGCTCATGTGTCGCGACACGTCGGTGGGCGCCATGCGCAGGGAATTGGCGATTTCCCCGGTCGAGAGCGGCTTGGCGCGGAGGAGCAGCAGGATCTCGCTCACCGCCAGCTTGTCGGCGACGGTGGCCTCGAAGAGCTTTGCGAACTCGGCGCCGGCGTAGAACGCGTCCAGGCCCGTCTGGGGGTCGGCGGAGGCGCGGAAGCGTCTGGGGGCCTGGAGTTTCTCGGCGAGGGCGAGGCGGAGGTAGGGGACGATGCGGGTGGCGGCCTCGAGCTTGAGCTGGAGCTCCTCGGGGGCGATGCCTTCGCTGGAGCCGAGCGGTCCGAGCTTCTGCACGCGCGGGCCGAACTCGTTCATGATGCCCGCGAAGCGGACGCCTTCGCCGGCGGAGACCCACTCGAGCCGGAGGCGCTCGGGATTCACGCCGACGAGCTGCAGCAGTTTCGAGCAGGTTCTTGCCATGCCGAGGGCGTCGTAGTTGCCGTTGGTGACGTAGTGGCAGTCGTTCAGGTGGCAGCCGCCGACGAAGACGCCGTCGATGCCGTTGGAGAAGGCGCGGAGGATGTGGGCGAGGTCGACGCGGGCGGAGCACATGACGCGGATGAGGCGGATGTAGGGGGGATACTGGAAGCGGGAGACGCCGCAGAGGTCGGCGCCGCCGTAGCAGCACCAGTTGCAGATGATGCCGATCATTCGGGGAACGAATTCGGCGGTGGCGCCCATCAAACTTGTCTCCCGGGGCAGCCTTCGCAGCCGGGCGAGCCGCCGGCAGGGGGGAAGGCGGCGTCGATCTGGCCGAGGATTTCGTCGTCGGTGTAGTGCTTGAGGACGACGGCGCCGGTGGGGCACTTCGTGTTGCAGAGGCCGTCGCCCTTGCAGAGGACGGGGATGACGACGGCGCGCTTGCCCTGCGGGGTGTCCTGGAACTCGATGGCGCCGTAGGTGCAGGCGGCGATGCAGGCGCCGCAGGCGACGCACTTGTTCTCGTCGATGGCGCAGACGGAGCCGGAGGCGACGACGGTGTCCTGCGACAGCAGCGCGACGGCGCGGCCGGCGGCGCCGTAGGCCTGGCTGATCGCCTCGGTGAGGTGCTTGGGGTAGTGGGCGGTGCCGCAGAGGAAGACGCCCTCGGCGGCGAAGTCGACGGGGCGGAGCTTGACGTGGGCTTCCTGGAGGAAGCCGTCGGGGCCGGTGGAGACCTTGAGCATCCGCGCGACTTCCTGGCCGTCGGGCGCGGGGACGACCGCGGTGGAGAGGACCACGAGATCGGCGTCGAGCGCGAGACGTCGGCCGAGGACGGGCTCGGGGACGGTGACCCGGAGGACCGGGCGGCCGGATTCCTCGACGGGCTCGACCTGTGGCTTCGCGGCAGGATCCCAGCGGATGAAGCGGACTCCCTTGTCGGCGGCCTCGCGGTAGGCGTCCTCGCGGAAGCCGTAGGTGCGCATGTCGCGGTAGAGGACGTAGACGTCGGTCTTGGGGTCGCGCGCCTTGAGCGCGAGGGCGTTCTTGACGGCGTGGCTGCAGCAGATGCGGGAGCAGTAGTTGTGCTCGTCGTTGCGGCAGCCGACGCACTGGATCATGACGACGGAGAGTCGTGAGTCGACAGTCGACAGTCGTGAGTCGATGGGCGACAGGGACACGCTTTCCGGGGCGAGGCGCTCCTCCAGCTCGAGCTGGGTGAGGACGCGGGGGTCCTTGCCGTAGAGGTATTCGGTGGGTTTGTGCTCGGCGGCGCCGGTCGCGACGACGGCGGCGCCGTGCTTGATCGTGACGAACCGGCCCGAGGATGCGAGCTTCGTCTCGAAATTGCCGACGTAGCCGTTGACCTCGACGATGGTGGCGCTGGTGTGGACGTGGACGAGGCGATGGCGGTGCACGCGGCGAACGAGGTCCTGGAGGAACGCCTGGACGTCGAGGCCCTCGAGGGTGCGGTGGATGCGGCGGGCGATGCCGCCGAGCCGGCGTTCCTTCTCGACGAGGTGGACCTCGTGTCCCTGGTTGGCGATGGAGAGGGCGCAGGTCATGCCGGCGACACCGCCGCCGACGACGAGGGCGGTCTTGTTGACCGGGAGGTTGAACTCCTGGAGCGGCTCCAGGTGGCAGGCGCGGGCGACGGACATGCGGACGATGTCCTGGGCCTTGGTGGTGGCCTTCTCCTTCTCGCGCGAGTGGACCCAGGAGCAATGCTCGCGGATGTTGGCCATGTCGAAGAAATACTGGTTGATGCCGGCCTCGCGCAGGGTGTCGCGGAACAGCGGCTCATGCGTGCGCGGGGTGCAGGCGGCGACGACGACGCGGTTCAAGCCCTTCTCCTTGATCGACGTCGCCAGCTTCTGGGCGGCCTCGGTGGAGCAGATGAACAAGCTCTCCTCGGCGTGGACGACGTTGGGCAGGGTCTTGGCGTACTCGACGGTCGAGGGGACGTCCACGACGCGGCCGATGTTGGCGCCGCAGTGGCAGAGGTAGACGCCGACGCGGGGCTCCTCGGCGGAGACGTCGCGCTCGGGCGGGTAGACGCGGGCCTTGGCGAGGTTTCCGCGGCGGGAGGAGAGCAGCTCGCCGCAGAGGGAGCCGGCGCCGCTGGCGGTGATGACGGACTCGGGGATGTCCAAGGGGCCCTGGAAGGCGCCGCTCAGGAACACGCCCGGGCGGGTGGTGCGCATGGGATTGGCGGGTTCGGTACGGCAGAAGCCGTGGGCGTCGAGCTGGACGCCGAAGGTGGCGGCGAGGTGTGCGGCGTCGCGCGGTGCGGCGAGGCCGACGGAGAGGACGACGAGGTCGAACTCCTCCTCTTTCACGCCGTCGTCGGTGGTGGAGTAGCGGATGGTGACGTTCTTCGTCTCGGGGATTTCGCGTCCGACGGAGACGTAGCTGCGGATGAAGCGGATGCCGGGAAGGTCTTGGGCGCGCTGGAAGAAGCGTTCGAAGTCCTTGCCGTAGGAGCGTACGTCGTTATGGAAGATGGTGCACTCGGCCTCGGCGTCGTGGTCCTTGGTGAGGATGACCTGCTTCTGGGTATAGGTGCAGCAGACGGAGGAGCAGTAGCTGTTGGCGCCGGGGATGACCTGGCGGGAGCCGACGCAGTGGATCCAGGCGATGCGGTGCGGGTGTTTCTTGTCCGAGGGGCGGAGGATTTCGCCTTCGTGAGGGCCGGTGGCGCAGAGGAGGCGTTCGAAGTCGAGGCTGGTGACGACGTTCGGGAACTTGCCGTAGCCGTAGTCGCCGCGGAGGCCGGGGTCGAAGACGTCATAGCCGGGGCAGAGGACGACGGCGCCGACCTTGACCTCCATCTTCTGCGGGGTCTGGTTGAAGTCGATCGCGTCCTTCTTGCAGACGCCGACGCAGATATGGCACTTCTTGTCCTTGAGGTAGAGGCAGGTTTCGTCGATGTAGGGGACCAGGGGGATCGCTTGCGCGAAGTAGATGTGGACGGCTTTGCTGCGGGAGAGGTCCTGGTTGAAGGGGTCGGGGATCTGGACGGGGCAATAGGAGACGCAGGTGGTGCAGCCGGAGCAGCGGTCCTCGCGGATGTAGCGTGGTTTCCTGGTGAGGGTGACGGAGAAGTCGCCGGCCTGGCCTTCGACGCGATCCACTTCGGTGTAGGTGAGGATCTCGATGTTGGGGTGGCGGTGGCATTCGATGAATTTCGGGGACTCGATGCACATCGAGCAGTCGTTGGTGGGGAAGGTCTTGTCGAGCTGGGCCATCTTGCCGCCGATCGTCGGGGACTTCTCGACGAGAAAGACCTTGAATCCCGCGGTGGCGAGGTCGAGCGCGGCCTGAATCCCGCTGATCCCGCCCCCGACGACCATCACGTCGCCGCGGTTTTTGTCGCCCGATTCCACGCTCAAATCACTTCCCTTACGATCTCGGTGATGTCGCGCACCTTGAGCCCTTCCTCATCCCCGCCGCCCGGCAGGCTCGATTCGAGCATCGTGATGCAGTACGGGCACGACGTCGCGAGAACCGCCGCGCCCGCGTCCCGCGCCTGCGCAAGACGCAGCTCCGAGAACCGCTCGCCCTTTGGCGTGTCCATCCAGACCCGGCCGCCCCCGCCCCCGCAGCAAAGACTGTCCGCGCCGGTGTCGGCCATCTCGACGAGCTCAAGCCCCGGCACGGCGTTCAGGACCTCGCGCGGCTCGTCGAAGATCCCGTTGTGCCGTCCGAGGTAGCACGGGTCGTGCCACGTCACTCGCCTGTCGAATTCGCCTCTGAGCTTGAGCCTGCCGGTCTTCAGAAGCCCGGCGAGAAACTGCGCGACGTGGACCACCTCGAAGTGCACCATGAACTCGGGATATTCGTTCTTGAACGTGTGGTAGCAGTGCGGCGACGAGACGAGGATCTTTTTGACGCCGTGCTCGACGAACGTCTTGATGTTCTCGCGCGCGAGCGCCTTGAAGATGTCCTCGGCGCCGGTCTTCCGGATGCTCTCCCCGCAGCAGCTCTCGCGTCCGCCCAGGATCCCGAAGCCCACCCCCGCGCGGTCGAGAATCCCGGCGGTCGCCGCGGCGACGCGTTTGAGCCTCGGGTCGTAGCTCAGGTAGCACCCGACGAAGTACAGGACCTCCATCCCCTCGGCAAACGGCTTGACCGCGAGCCCTTTTGCCCAGTCGGCCCGCCTGTTTCTGTCCCCGTTCAACGGATTCCCTTCGCTTCGAAGGCTCGCGCGGATGCCCCGGACCGAGCGCGCCGAGCCGGGGAACACCTCGTGCTTCGAGGCCACCCTCCGGATTGCGACCCCGAGCTCGACCTGCCTTACCCCCCGCGGACAACGCTCCGGGCAGGTCCCGCACGTAGTGCAGCGCCAGATCGCCTCGCCCTCGATCGCGGTCAAACCGAACGCCGCCTCGCGGCTG
>JACRCX010000153.1 GCA_016218815.1 Deltaproteobacteria bacterium | reverse complement strand
GTGGAGCTGGACGTCGTCGTGCGCAACGGCGAGACGATCGTCGTCGAGATCAAGGCCCACGCCGGTCGCGGCGACGTGGCCGAGTTCGCCCGCAGCGCCGATCTCTACGACAAGCTCCACGGCGGCGCCCCCTCGCACCGCGTCCTGATCTCCCCCTCCGTCGACCCGAAAGCCCTCGACCTCGCCGCCAAGCTCGGCATCGAAATCTCCACCGACCTCAGCGAGTAGCCCCCTCCGCCCCTCCGGACCAACAACTCGTCCCGGACGACCCACCAAGGACCAACAACGGCGCGGCGGCGCGCTACTCGCGCCGCCGCGCCCTCTTCCGCCGCACACCCCATCGCTCGAGGAACACCGACAACCACCGACGGTTGAAGCTGAACCCGCGCGACCGCAGCAGCTCCTCCAGACGCGACAGACTCCCATCGACCTCGTGGAACGCCGCGGTGATCTCGGAGCGGTGCCGCTCGTATGCCGAAGGCGACGCCGCCTCGCTCGGTCCCGCCTCCGCCGCGCGCTCCGTCGGCGCGCAATCCTCCAGGGCCGCCGGCACTGCCCTGTCTGCCGGTTCCCCCTGCAGTACGCGCGCGCAGATCACCGCGGCCAGGTTCTCCAGCTCGCGTACGTTTCCTTCGCGGTAGTCGTGCAGGCACAGCCGCTCGACGGTCGCCGCGTCGAGCTGCCGCGGTACCTCGGCGCCCCGGATGCCGGACGACGCCAGGGCGCGGTCCAGCACGTGTTGGAAGACGGCCGGGACATCCGCGCGCCGCTCGCGCAGCGCCGGCACCGCGACGCGATGCAGCCGCGCCACCAGATCGTGCGCCAGGCGGCCCGCCGCCACCGCCGCCTCGACCCGCTCGTTCGTGCCGAACACCACTCGCACATCGACTGCCCCGCCTGCCCGGCCGGTCTCGTCGCATGGTTCCCCTTCGACGAAGGTTCCGGGACGGTCGTGCGTGACGAGTGCACCAACGTCCCGGACGGGACGATCATCGGATCAGGCACCTGGACCACGGGCTGGCGCGGCAGCGGCTTCCAGGGCGGCCCGGGGCGCCGAGCGGCGATCCCCGACGATGCGGACCTGCATTTCACCGACGCCATGACGGTCGAAGCATGGGTCAGGACGGACGCCGACTGGTCGACGTCGTGTCCCGGCACGGCCGAAGGCATCGTGGTCGGGCGCAGCGGCAGCCCGACAACCGAGCGCGCCTTCATGCTCTCCACCAACGACGCGCCCTGCAAACTGGCATTCAGCGCCTACGCCCCGGGGGGCGCATCGTTGGATGCGTTGACCGTGTTCACGCCGAGATCGGACGAATGGCACCACTTGGCGGCGACCTTCGACCGCGGAACCGCCAGGCTGTACGTCGATGGGGCCCTGCGCGCCGAATCCGTTTCGGCCACGATCACCCGTCTGAACGACGCCGATTTCCCGGGAGACGATCTCGCCGTCGGCGACCTCCTCTACGACTACGGCGACCCGGGTCGGTACTACGCGTTCGACGGCGTCATCGATGAGGTCAGGCTGTGGAACGTCGCACGCTCCGGTCCCGCTGTGGCCGCCAGCGCCGGCCTTCCATCGTGCCCGTCCGGCACCGTCCTGGTGCCTGCTGGCCCCTTCGTGATGGGATGCGACCCGTCGGAGTGCGAAACGGACGAAGAGCCGGAGCACGTCGTGACGGTGTCGGCGTTCTGCATGGACGTGACCGAGGTCACGAACGCCTCCTACCGGACATGTGAGACGTCCGGCGGGTGGTCCCCGCCGGCCGGCACCTACGGAACCGAAACGCACCCGATCACCTTCGTGACGTGGGACCAAGCGGTGGCCTACTGTTCATGGAAAGGCATGCGGCTGCCCACGGAGGCCGAATGGGAGAAGGCCGCCCGCGGTGGCTGCGAGCTGCGCGAGCCTGACACCTGCGGTGCGGAAGACGAACGGCGGTATCCCTGGGGCGACACGACGCCCTCCTGCGCCCGTGCCAACTACCTCGGCTGTGTTGGTGGCCCCGCCGCGGTCGGGACGCGTCGGGCGGGCGAGAGCCCATACGGCCTGCTCGACCTGGCCGGCAACGTCTGGGAGTGGACCTCCGACTGGTACGGCGCGACCGAGTACGCGAGCTGCTCCGCCGGTTGTACCGACCCCACCGGCCCCGCCACCGGCACCGCTCGCGTCGTCCGGGGCGGCGCCTACAGCTACGACAACAGCTACTTGTACGTTTCGTATCGCAGCGGGGGAAATCCTCCCACCACCAGCTTGGCCGACCTCGGGTTCCGCTGCACCAAGTCGCCGCCGAAGGCCCTCTGCGTCTGCGATGCGTACGACCCCGACTTCGCCTTGCTCCGCAGCGCCGGGTTCGAGGTCACCATCGTGTCGGGTGCCGGTTCCATTCCCTCCGACCTGAGCGCCTACGACTTGGTGTACGTGACCAACTATGCGGCGTGCACCCCGACCTCCGCAGGGTACCTGCGGGATTACGTCAATGCGGGGGGCGGCGTCGTGCTCGACTCCGGTACGCCGATCGGCCTGGCGGGGAGCACCAACCTCAGCGCGATCGCCGCCTGGCTCGGAGCGGGGTCGTACTCGAACAACAACTGCCCGATCCGCGCGACCACCGTGCTGGCCAATCCGGTCGGAACGACGCTACCCTCCGGAACGGTGTTGTTCGATTGCACGACGGGCATCGGCAACGCCGGCCTGAGCGGCCTGGGCACAAGCGCGCAGGCGGTGGCGACCTGGTCCGACGGCCTACTGTTCGCGATGACCAACACGTACGGCGCCGGTCGCGTCTTCTATTATGCGACCGTCGCGAGAGGGACCTACGCTCACATCACTGCGGACAGCGACACCCTGCTGGCCGCAGGCTTCCGCTGGGCCGCCGGGCTCTGACCGGCGCCACGCCCCCCCACCCCTCCCGACCAACAACTCGCCCCGGACGACCCACCAAGAACCAACAACTCCCCCCCGCCGCGACCGCTCACGCCCGCAGCACGGTGATCGCTCTGCCCTTGGCCGACACCGCCTCCTCGAAGCGCGTGCGATCGGCAATGGGGGCCGCGTCGGGACGCCGGTCGAAGATGACCAGCACGCCGCGATCCAGACCGAGTCCCTCCAGGTAGCCGTCGAGCTGCTCGAGACCGCGGGACAACGGATCGGGCTTTCCGGGCGCCCAAACCTTCAGCTCCAGCGCTTCCCGCTGCCACTGCCGCGCACCGGCCCCCGCCGTCGCGTACGGCCACCGGACGCAGAGGTCGATCCGCCCCCGCCCCACCCCGTACTCGCGGTCCACATAGCCTCCCCCGTTTACGATCCGCTGGAGATAGGCCATGAGCACGAGCTGCGGCGCGACCTCGTGGTAGCCCATCCCCGTGTGAAGCACCTCGCCGTGCTCGCGCCAGAACGCCGCAAACTCCTCCAACAGACGACGGAAAGCCAGACGCCCATCGGGCTGGATGAACGACCGTGGCTCCACGGGCAGCCGCTCCTGCACGCCGTAGGCCAGCACCCGGACGACGACCTCCCGGTAGATCGGGTTGGCCACCCGCACCGGGGCCTTGGCCGCGATAAGGCCCAGGTCGCGCACGTAAAGCAGGTCGTCCTGGTACGTCTCGTCCCCCTCGAGCGTCCCCGCCAGGATCGGTTCCATCACGCGGCGCACGCGAGGTTCCAGAAGTCGCGCGACGAGCGAGTCCAGGTGGGTCGCCCGCGCCAGGATCAGACGCTCCTTCGCTTCGTCGATGTGCTCCACGGTGATCGGCGCCGCGGAACTTACGCCCATCTTCTCGACGATCTCCCGCGCCAGGGCGTTGACCAGCCACGGCTGGCCCTGCGTCAGCTCCCACGCACGCCGCAACGCCTCGTCGTCGAACCGTTGCCCCGTCTCCGCCGTGTGCTGGGCGAACAAGGCCCGGACCTCGCTCTCCGTGAAGTCACCCATACGCAGCGAGTCGACCTTGACGTTGAACGGGCTGGACGTCCCAAGCCGCGACGGGTCGCCGCCGCTCGCCACCTTGTAGTCCCGCACGTCGCGCAAGCCGCAGAGCACGACCGCTGCGGGAAAGGAAGCCGGCCGGTTCGGATACCCGGCCCGAAGCTGGCGCAACACGGAACGCAGGCTTTCACCGCGGAGTGCGTCGATCTCATCGAAGAACAGGACCACCGGACGGGGACAGCGGGCGCTCCACGCGGCCAGTCCGGCGGAAACAAGCTGCGCGTCGCTTGACCCGGGCCAGGGATGCGGCGGCCGGCAGTCCGGGGGCAAATCGATGGCGGCCCGAAACCGGATCGAATCCAGCACCGCGAGCTGCGCCGTTTGGAAGTCGTCCCCCACGGGCTCGGCGGCCTCGCAGGAGAAGTGCAGCGCCGCGAACCGCCCCTCGGCGGTCAGCGCCCGCGCCAGCGCCCACAACGTGGTCGTCTTGCCCGTCGGCTGCGGCGCGTGGACGACGAAGAACTCCCCGCGCTCGATCAGCCCGCGAGCCTCGGGCAACCGAGCCTCCGGCGGCAGCATGTAATGCAGGAGCGGATCGCACGGGCCCGCGGTATTGAACTCCCTCACGGGCCGCACCGTAACGCCGCCGCCCACCACGCTCAACACCCGACCGTCACGTGCCCCCCACCCCTCCGGACCAACCACTCGTCCCGGACGCCCCACCAAGAACCAACAACTCCCCCGCCCTACTTCTCCTGCGCCTTCTTCGCCAGCTCGATCACATCCGGCAGGCGATCGAAGATCTTGTCGACGATCCCCTTCTTGTCCGGGATGGAGAGAACCTGGACGCCGTCGGGAGTGAAGGCCACCACCGCCACGGGACGCACCTTGCCGCCGGCCCCCGCACCACCGCCCGTCCCCTTCCCCTCGAACCCGACGTCCGACTTCCCTTCCCCTTTGCCGCAACCCGGCCCGTGCCCGTGGTGCGGATGGCCGTCGGCGAAATCCCCCTCGCCCTCGCCGCCTCCACCGCCGAACCCGATGCCCACCCGCGAGAGCGTCACCAGCGTCACGTTGCCGGCCACGATCGGGTCGCCGACCACCACCTCGCTCTTCGAGAACTCGGACACCTTCCCCGAAACCAGCTCGACCAGCTGCAGAATGCCTTCCATCGTGAATCTCCTCCGCCCCTACTGTCCCAAGGTCTCCAGGCGCACCTTGCCGCCCTCGATCACCACCACCGCCACCGGAACGGCCTTCGCCGCACCGCCGACACCGCCGCCGGTCCCCTTGTGCGGCCCCTTCGCCTTGCCTCCCGTCGTCGTGCCCTCGCCCGTCCCCCCGCCGCCGCCGATACCCATCGTCAGCTCGCACAGCGGCACGACGTGCCGGTCGCCCACCGACAACGGCTTGGCCACCACCGCGTTGCGCTTCGCCAGCCCCAAGAGCCGCTCGCTCAACGCCGCCAACAGCTTCTTCACCTGTTCCATCTCCCAGCCTCCTTGCTACCTTCCACGCATCGCCCGCAGCGCACGGCGGACATCCCGCCGCACCCACAGCGCCAGCCCGACCGCCACAACCTGCAGCGGCCACAACAGTCCGCGAACCGTCCCGTCCAGCTCGAGCGTCTCGTCCGTCCAGTCGCAGTCGACCGCGACCACGAACCGCTCGCTCCCGCCGCCCACCGTCGAGAGCAGGCCGCAGAGGATGCCCGTGTCGGCAGGATCCGCCAGACCGACAGTTCCCTCGATTCGACCCCGCAAGTGCAGCGTCCGCAGCAGCCGCCGCATCGCCATCCACAACGTCCGCCGGTGCCCCCACGCCGCCCCCGGCTTCCTCCGGCGTTCCCCCGGCTCCTTCTCCTTCGCCTTCTCGTCCTTCTCGTCCTTGTTCTCCGGGTGCGGTTTGCCCTTCACCCGGAAGAACGGCAGCCCCAGCACCCGCACCTGTCCCTCCTCCCCGGAGCCGATCGTGAGCCGCACGATGCCCCCGCCCCAGCGCGCATCGACGACACCATCGGTGCTCTCCCCGTGGACCCCGCCCCGCGCCCGCACGCTCACCGGCACCAGCAGCGCCACGAGCAGCACGGTGCCCAGCACCACCGCCAGCCACATCAGCACCGCGAACACGATCGTCATCTCACCCGTCCCGCCCGGACCAAGAGCTCGCCCCGGACGACTCACCAATCACCAACAACTTCACCGTCCCCCTCCCAACCCGATCGCCCGCAGCCACCCGCTCCACCGCGACGGCCCGCTCGCCCCCTCCCGCCGACCCACCCGCGCCGCCCCCGCCCGGACCGCCCGCCCCAACGGCCGCAAGCCGTCCACCGCCGCGTCTGCCACCGGCGCCCCCGCGGCCCACCCCGCCAGCGGCCCGCGCCACGCCCACGCCGCGCCGCCCAGCGCAGCCCGAGCGAGCGGAAACCGGCTTTCGCGCACCGCCCCCCGGCGCTCCGGCGCCGCGACCCCGAGCTCCCGCTCGATCCGCTCCGCCAACCCCTCCGGCGCCTCTTCCGGCAGCGTCGATCGCAGGATCTCCCGCAAGAGCAAGGCCTCGCGCAGCGCCGCCGCGACTTCCGGCTGGACCAGGTCCCTCTCGAACCGCCGCGCCGCCTCGCCCTCCAAGGTCCCGTCGAGGTACGCCTCGATGCGCTCGTCCAGCTCCTGCCGCGGGTCCATGGCCTCACTCCTCGAACGCGGGCGCGAGCCACTCGCGCAGCTTCTCGCGTGCCCGGAACAGCCGCGTCTTCACGGTCCCCACCGGCATCCCCACCGCCTCGGCCACCTCGCTGTCGGACAACCCTTCCCGATATCGCAAGGCCAACAGCGCGCGGTCCTGCACGGCCAGCCGGCCCAACGCTTCGTCCAGGATCGCGCCCGTCTCGAGCGCCGCCGCCCGCTGCTCCGGTCCCGGTTCGGATTCGTCCCGCAACTCCCCCGCCGCGTCCGGGTCCGCCGCCGCGCCGCCCGGCCGCGCCGCTCGCCCCACCCGCCGCAAGGCCGCGTGATAGGCGATCGCCGAGATCCACGCCGCCAGCGACCGCTGATCATCGAACGTCGCGAACGACCGGTGCACGCTGCTGAACGTCTCCTGTACCGCGTCCTCGGCTTCCGCGCCGGCTCCCAGCATCCGGGCCGACAACCGGTACGCCAGCGGTGTGAAGCGACGGATCATCTCGCGCCACGCCTCGGGACGACCCTCCCGGCAGCGTCGGACAAGCTCCCCCTCGGACCAGGAACCTGCCGCCATCCGCCGTCCCGCTCCTCACCTGCTATTAGCCCGCTCGCCCAATATCGGTTTCACCGAAGTCGCCGACACGGAGTCGCCGCTCCGGATCCGAACCGCGCCCTTCAGGGCGCGGCTCCACCGGCGAGACCAGCCGCGGGCTGAAGCCCGCGGTTCGGTTCCGGAGGTGGCACCTCCGGACCAGGAACTTGCCCCAGACGACCGACCAACAACTCGCCCCGGTCGATCGACCAACAACTCCCCCGGATCTACGGCACCGAGTCCAACTGCAAGAGCGCTCGCCGTATCGCCCGCTTCACCCAGTCGTCCTTCTCCCCAGGAAGCACCGACCGCAGAAGCTCCGCCGCCTCGACCCCCCCCACCTGCGTCACGGCGCCGACCGCGGCTTCCCGCACCGCGGGCGACGGGTCGGACAGGAGCACCTCCAGCGGCACGAGCGCCGCGGGATCCTCCGTCCGACCCAAGAGCCGCGCCACCAGCTCCCGCACGCTCGGCCGCTCGTCCGTCCGGTACGGCGCCAAGAGCGGCACCCCCACGGCGATCCCCAATCCGTCCAGCGCCTGCAACGCGGCCGGCCGCAGCCGGTCACCCCCCAGACCCTCCACCAGAGGATCCCGGGCCGCCGGGCCGAACGAGACGATCGCCTCGACCAGCCGCCCGCGATCGTACGCCGACCTCAGCGACGCCGCGTCCAGGATGGCCCGCACCGACTCCGGGTCCCCGATGCGCGCCAGCGCCTGCGCCGCCGCCGCCGCGATCGACGCGTCCGCCCCGCCCAGCGCGTGCTCCAGCGTCGCCCGCGCCTCGCTCCCGCCGATCGCCCCGAGCGCCGCGGCCGCCTCAGCCGCCGCGTCGGCGTCGGACCCTTCCAGCAACGCCGCCAGCGCCTCCACCGCACGCTCGTCCTTCGCCGCGGTGAAATACGCCGCGGCCCGGGCCCGCACGAGCGGGTCGGCGTCCTGCAGCAGGGGCAGCACGGCCGCGACGTGCTCCGTGTCCTCCAGGCGCACCAGCGCTTCCAGCGAGCCCGCCCGGACCCCCACGTCCGAGGACTCGAGCCCATCGACCAGCGCGCCGATCGCCCGGCGCCCGAACAGCAGGATCGCCCGCAGGATCGGCTGCTCGTTCCGGTACTCGGGACTGCCGCCGAACGCCGCGATCAATTCCGGCAGCGCTCGCACGTCCCCGATGGCCCCGAGCGCCCCGACGATGTAGTCGCGCAAGACCGCGTCCAGGCCGGCGAGCTTCGCCACCAGCGGTGGGACCGCCTTCTCCGAGCCGATCGTCCCCAGCGCCTCCGCGGCGCCCCACGCGATGCTGGGATCCGCCGCGTCCAGCGCCGCCCCCAGCGCCCCGATCGCCGGCTCGCCCGCCGCCACCAGCGCCGCCTCTGCGGCCCGCGCCACCTGCGGCGGCTGCTCGCCCGACAGCAGCGGCACGAGCGCTTCCACCGACTCCGTGTCCCGCGCGCCCGCCAGCGCCTCCGCCGCCGCGCACCGCAGCCGCTCTTCCGTCGAGCCGAGCATTCCCCGCAAGGCTTCGTCCGCGCCGCGATCCCCGAGCCGTCCCAGGGTCACCGCGGCCGCCGGCGCCAGCTCCCGCCCCTCGCGCACGATCTGCCGCAGGCGCGGCGCCGTCGAGCGGTCCCCGAGCCGCCCCAGCGCGACCGCGAGCAGATCCTGCGCCGCCGAGCCTTCCGCCCCCCGGAGCGCCTCGCGGATCGCCGCGCGGACCTCGGCATTCCCGGACTCCGTCAACAGCACCAGCGCCGCGTGCGCCACCCGCGGGTCTTCGTCCGCCAAGACGCCCTGCAGCTCCTCGAGATGCTCGGCGAGCACCGTGGCCGGCCCGGAAGCCGCCGCGCCCGCGGCGTCGACATCCGCGCCGAACCGACACGCCGTGTCCCCCGCCGGCACGAGCCACGCGTCGCCCGGCGCCGGCACCGGGTCCGCGTCCTCCGCCGCCGCAGGCGGCGCGCCCCGCGTCGCCCGCCAGAAACCTTCCACGGCCGCCAGCCGCACCGCCGGCTCCGGGTCTCGCAGCATCGCCGCGTACGTCGCCAAGAGCTCGCGATCGCCCGCCCGTCCCAGGGTCCCCGCCGCCACCACGCGCGCCTCCGGCCGCGTCCCCTCCAGCGCCAACGCCAGATCCCCGTACGCCACGCGCCCCAACGCGTACAGCGCCGCCTCCGCCTCGGCCGGTCGCTCCCCCAGCAGCGGATCGGCCAGCGCCTCCCGCCCGACCGCCGCCTCGCGGTCGAGCTCCACCTGCGCCCGAGCCTCGATCGCCTGCGCCACCGTTCCCACCAGACGCTCGGAACGCACCGAGCGCGCCGGAAGGTCCAGCTCCCAACGCACGGCAGGCGGCACGTCCAGCGAGTCGCGCTCCGCGGCCCGCCGGATCACGAGCGTCAAGCCCACGATGTAAGTCGGTTCCGTCACCGCCGCTCCCGCCGCGGGGCGCGACAAACCGACGTCGACCACGAGGAACGGCTCCAGACCCGACGACCGCGACGACGACAGCGTCCCGTCCTCCTGCCGCCGCGCCGCAGCGCGCGCCACGCTCTCCGACAGCCGCGCGACGTCCGGATCCGCCTCGAAGAGCGGACGCGACGACAGGGCCGCCGCCAGCTCCGAGAAGAACACGTCGTCCCGCGTCACGGGGTCCGATTCCTCCGTCGGCGGCTGGGGCCGCAGCGCGAGCCGCACGCGCAGCGGGGGAAGCCCGGCCGTCCACCCCGGCTCCCGCGCTCCGCCCGCCGATGCCGCCCCGTCCGCGCCCTCGGCGCCGCCCGCCTCCCCCCCGCCGTCCTCCTCGGCCACCGCGACCCGGGGCGAACGTCCCCCGGCCCCTTCCGTCCACGGAATGCAGCCGCCCGATGAGGTGAGATCCGGCGGGCGGCAGGTGGAGGCCGCCGCGACTAGCGCGAGCAGGAGCCACCGCCGCCGGCGCGGCGGGCGTTTTTCGTTTTTCGTTGTTCGTTCTTCGCCGGGCAGGCACGCACCGCTCCCCCCGCCCGGGCCGGAAACGAAAAACGAAAAACGAAAAACGAACAACGGAAAACGCCCCCCGCCCTACGAGACGGCCTTCACCCGGACGCGCTCCTCCGGCTGGTCGGTATCGACCTCCAGCGACGCGCGGCTGCCCGCCGGACGGCCGGCCAGCAGCCGATCGAGCTGGGCGCCGATCGAACGCAGCGTGCGCTGTTTGACGTGGAAGGGCAGGAACGCGCTCTTGAAGCCCCAGATCACGATCTGCCGCAGCTCCTCCACCGTGAACCCCAGGTGCCGGTGCAAGAGGTACAGCTCCTTGGACACCGACGTGTCGGTGATCAGCCGGTTGTCCGTGTTCACCGTCACCCGCACCCCGAAGTTGTACAGGAAGCGGATCGGATGCTGGTCGATCGACGGCACCGCCCCCGTCTGCACGTTGGAGGAAGGACACACCTCCAGCGGCACGCGATGGTCGTTGACGTAGTTGAGCAGGTCGCCGTCCTCGCGCAGCCGCACCCCGTGCCCGATGCGGTGGGCGCCCAGGTAGTGGATCGCCTGCGCCACGCTCTCCGGCCCGTAGGCCTCGCCCGCGTGCGCCGTGCAGTTGATGTTGTTCTTGAGGATCAACTGGAAGGCGTCCTTGTGCGCCTTCGCCGGGTAGTTGAACTCCGCCCCCGCCAGGTCGAACCCCACCACTCCGTGGTTCTTGTAGGCCACCGCCAGCTGCGCCATCTCCAGCGAGCTGGCCGGGGAGATCGAGCGGATGCCGCAGATGATGACGCCCGAATCGATCCCGAAGTCCTTCTGCGCCTGGCGCAGCGCCTGCGTCACCGCCTCCACGACCGCCGTGAGGCGGAGTCCCCGCCGTGTGTGCAGGATCGGCGAATAGCGGACCTCCATGGACCGCACGTTCTCCGCCGCCGCGTCCTGCGCCAGCTCGTAGGCCGAACGGTACAACGCCTCCTCGGTCTGCATCACCGCCAGCGTGATCTCGAACGCCGTCAGGTACGACACCAGCGAATCGCACACCTGCCCGACGTGCATCGCCTCCCGCAGGCCCTCGGTCGTCTCGGCCGGCAGGCGCACGCCCTGCCGCGCCGCCAGGTCCAGGATCGTCGCCAGCCGCAGCGAGCCGTCCAGGTGCACGTGCAGGTCCGTCTTCGGGAGCTGCTGGAAGAACTCGAGACTCCGCTCCTCCATGCCCAAGATCCTAGCCCCGACGATTGCGGAAGGCAACGCGGCTGTTCTATAATCCTGGACTTCCGAGCGTCCCGGCACGGTTCGGGGCCACGGAGATCGTCGGAGACTCGATGGAGTACCAGCGCTTCGGCAAGCATATCCTGCTCGAACGGATCGCCGCCGGCGGCATGGCCGAGGTATTCAAGGCCAAGGCGTTCGGCGTCGAAGGATTCGAGAAAGTCCTCGCCATCAAGCGCATCCTGCCGCACGTCGCCAGCGACAAGGCCTTCATCGAGATGTTCATCAACGAGGCCAAGATCCTCTCGGCGCTGTCCCATTCCAGCGTCTGCCAGATCTTCGACCTCGGCCAGGCCGACGGGGCGTTCTTCATCACCATGGAGTACGTCTCCGGAAAAAGCCTCCAGACCATCCTCCAGCTCTTCCGCAAGCACGGCCGGACCATGCCCCTCACCATGGCCGCCTTCGTCATCTCTCGGGTTTGCGAAGGACTCGATTACGTCTACCACAAGGTGGGCCTCGGCGGTCAGCCGCTCCGCATCGTCCACCGCGACGTCTCCCCCCACAACATCCTGGTCGGGCACGAAGGCACGGTGAAGCTCATCGACTTCGGCATCGCCCACGCCAGGACCGCCAGCGAGTCCGGCCGCCCCACCACATCCCAGAAGCTCCAGGGCAAGTTCGACTACATGTCCCCCGAGCAGGTCGCGGGCGAGAACGTCGACCACCGCTCCGACGTCTTCGCCGTCGGCGTCTGCCTCTACGAGCTGGCCACCAACCGCCACCCGTTCACCGGCAATACCGAGTTCAACACCCTCGAGAACATCCGCAAGCTCTCGCCCCCGCCCGCGTCCACCATCAACCCCGACTGCACCGCCGAGCTGGACGCGATCATCCAGAAGTCCATCGAGAAGATGCCCTCCAAGCGCTGGGAACGCACCGGCGACCTCATGGAAGCCCTCCAGCGCTACATCGTCTCCAAACCGCCGCTCTTCAACGCCACCTCCCTGTCGCAGTTCATGCGGCGCACCTTCGCCCGCGACATCGAGGAAGAACGTAAGAAGGGCGAGGCATACGCCTCCGTCAAGATCGACGGCGCGGGCGCCGCCGACGATGCCGCAACGGCGGAAGGCCTCTCCACGGATCTCCTGGCCGAGATGGCCCGCGTCGCCTCCGCCCGGGCCGCCGACGCCTCGGCCTCGATGTCCGCACCGACCGTACCGCCGCCCCCGCCGCCACAGGCCCAGATGCCCGCGCCCCCGCGCGGGCCCGCCGGCAAGCGGACCATGCTCGGCATGCCCGCCGTCGGTCAGCTCGGCCAACCCGCGGCCCGTCCGGTGGCTCGGCCCATCGGCCCTCCTCCGGCCCCGCCGAGCGCCCCCGTCCGGCGCGCCATCTCCACTGTGCCGCCGGCCACCCCGCCACCGCGGCCCAGCGCCCCGCCGCCCCCGGCCCCGCCACGCTTCCAGTCGAGCGCCCGGCCCGCCCTGAGAACCGCCGACCTCGCCGGAAAGGCCGCCGTCCTCCATGCGGTCCCCGCCGGCGGCGAGCAGAAGGTCGTCGCCATCCCGACCAAGACCGGCTTTCCCGCCGTGCAAGCCCCGGCGCCGCCGGCGCCGTCCGGCCCGTCCGAAAACGACCTCGATTTCGACGAGGACGAAGCGCCCACCGCCGTCCTGGACGACAAGCTCGCCAGCATCGTTCGCACCCTGGCCGGCGCCGATGCTCCCAAGACCCCGTCCGTCCCGCCGCCTCTCCCCATCGTGCCCCCAGGCGGCGGCCCCGACGACCAGCCGATCGGATTCGACGTCCAGCCCCCCCAACACGCGATGAGCGACGTCTACGAGGTCGAGCCCGTCGCGAGGCGCAAGCCCGCGGCCGCTCCCCACGTCGCCCAGCCCAGGAAGAAGAGCTCGGTGGGGCTCGCCATCGCCATCGCCGTCGCGATCGTCGCCGCCGGCGTCATCGTCATCCTCGTCCTCTCCCGCAGCGGCGGTACGTCCGCATCCAAGGACGCCGCCCCCATCGTCGCCCTCGTGGATGCCGGCGCCTCGCCGGGCCCGCAGCCCGAGCCCGACGCCGGAAGCACGACTCCCGAGTCCGGCGCCCCGGCGCCGGACTCGTCCGCCGTAGCCTTGGCGGAGGCGGACGCCGCGCCGGACGTCGCAGCCCCTCCGGACGCCGCGCCAGAAGCGGCCGCGGAGGCCGAGCCTGAAGCGGCTCCGGAAGCCGCCCCCGACGCGTCCGCCGTAGCCTTGGCGGAGGCGGACGAGGTCACGCTCGTCGCCATCGGACCGACCCCCGATGCCGGAGAACCGCCTCCCCCCGAGGAAGACACCGTGTCGGCCCCGCCGGACCGCGATGCCGGGACGACCCCGCCCCGCGACTCCGGACGCGAGCGCGACACCGCCGCCCCGCGCGACACCTCGCGCGAACGCGACACGAGCGGCGGCCGCGATACCGCCACCGAACGCGATACCAGCCGGCCCCCGCCCACCGGCGACACCGGCAAACTGTCCGTCATCGCCAACCCCTGGGCGTGGGTCTCCATCGATGGCCGTGACACCAACCGCAAGACCCCCTTGGTCAACTACGAGCTGTCCACAGGGGTCCACCGCGTCTGCCTGCGCACCGAAGACGGTCGCGAACACTGTACCGCCGTGCGCATCACGACCGACCAGCCCGCCCGCGTCGTCCACAACTTCTAGAGGCTAGCCCGCCGGGGGGACACCAGCCGTCGTGGAATCGTCGCTCGAAATGTTCGGCCGGAAGTTTCGCGGACGCCGGAACGGCGCCGCACCGCGGAGGGGAACCGGACCCAGCCTACTGTCCCGGCTTCTCGTCGTCTCCGCCGCCGCCCAGGCGAATCGTTCCCACGAAAATCGCCAGGGCCAACAAGACGATCGCGAAGTTGCCCCACAGGGCGCCGGAACAGCCGGCCTGGCTCGCGATCGATGCCAACGCGATCGCTGCCAGCTTCCCACGTCCAATTTTTCGTCCCACTCGGATCATTCGGGTCTCCGAATATCTCACATGTACAATTTTATACTACCCGTGCCTCGGGCTTCCAAATTTTTATCCAATACCCCCTGTCCGAAGCAAGCGAAAACGTCCTCGGTCCCCAAAATTCTCACGAAGGCTTGGACATGACCGTCGCGGGCGCCATTCGAAGGCCGATCGTCATCGCCGTGGCCAACCAGAAAGGCGGCGTCGGCAAGACCACGACGGCGGTCAGCCTCTCCGCCGGCCTCGCCATCGCGGGCGTGCGCACCACCCTCATCGATCTGGACGGCCAAGGCTCCGCGTCCGCCACGTTCCGCTGGACGGACCCGCCGGATGGCCCGCGCAACGCCGCCGCGCTCTTCGCGCGGGAACTTCCGCTCGCCGAGGCCGCCGTGGCGACCCACGTCGCGGACCTGTGGCTCGTGCCGGCCGACGAACAGCTCGTCGGCCTGGACGCCAAACTCGCGTCCGCCTTCGGTCGCGAGCGGATCCTCGCCCGCTGCATCGCCGCCTCGCGCGATCCGCAGCTCGAGGCCGTCGTCATCGACACCGCGCCGTATCTCGGCCTCATCACGCTCAACGCCCTCATCGCGGCCGACTACGTGGTCGTCCCCGTCTCCTGCGAGTACCTCCCGATGCTGGGCCTGCGTCTCCTGCACCGCACGCTCGACGATGTCCGGCGCCGCTGGGGCGCGCGTGCCGAGGTCCTGGGCTACCTCCTCACGATGTACGACCGCCGCGAGGCGATCACCCTCGAGGTCGAGGGTATCCTGCGCCGCACGTTCGGCGAGCTGGTGTTCGCGCAGCCGGCCCGCGTCGACACGCGACACAAGGCCAGCCCTTCGCACAAGCAGACCATCTTCGAGTTCGAGCCCGAATCGGGGCGCGGCCGCTCCGACTACGCCGCCCTCGTCGAGGAAGTCCTGCGCCGCCTCCGCCTCCGCGGCCACCACCTCGGCGCCCCCCCGCCCCCGACGTTCGGGTAGTTTTCTCAGCGTCTGTCTCTGTGGTCTCAGCGTCTCAGCGGTAAGTCGGCCGGTCTCCGCGCCCTCCCCCCCCTCAGTATCTCGAAGGCCGGAACCGCATGTGGTGCCACCAGCGGATCTTCTCCATCCGCCGCACCTGGTCCGCCGGCGCGTGCCGCTCGCACGGACCCATCTCGTCCGTCTTGCGTCCCGCTCCCCAGCGGACCTCCGGACAGTCGTTCGGGTTGTAGGACTGCTCGAAACGCTCGAGCCGCTCGACGATCTCCGCCAGCGAGAGACGCCAGGTCGAGCCGTCGCTGCGGGTGTAGTCGATCCCCATCTCCCCCGACCAGTGCCGCCACTCGACCGTCATGCTCCGCATCAGCTCCCCCGGCGACGTCCCCTCCGGAATGCGGAAGATCGCCGGGTTGTCCATCACGTACTGCGGAAAACCGATCAGCTCGTCCAGCGCGATGAGCAGCCGCAGGTCGCGCGCCGGCGTCGAGTAGTCCTCCCATGGCCCCGTCGTCTCGAAGATCTCTCCCCCCTGCGGCATCTCGATCGCCGCCCAGTCGTGCCCCTTCTGGTACTCGACCGCGACCTCCACCGCCGCCCGGCGCGCGTCCAAGAGCTCGAGCACGCCTTCCATGTGCGAGCGGTACGCGGCCACCGGATCGAGCGGCTCGGGATTCAGCAGCATGTCGACCTTGCGGTAGAACGCGTGCGTCGACGGCAGCTGGTACTGCTCCAGCGAGACGTGCGGCAGCTTCGGGTCCGCGGCCAGCTCGGCGTTGCTGAGGAACCGGATCTTTCCCTGTTCGTAGACCACCGGCCGGAACGCCTTGAAGCCGCCCGTCCGCAGCGCCTCGTCGAACTGGAACGACGCTCGCGAGAACCGCTTGTGCGAGACAGTGAGGTCGGGATGGGCGTCGATCGCCAGCAGGAGGCCGATGCGCTCGGCCGACCCCGGCACCCACTGGCTCACGACGAGCACGTGGCCGTTGGTGTCCACGAACACCGTTCCCGGCCGCAACGTCTCCCGCGACAACGCCACCGCGACCAGCTCGCTCGGATCCACCTCCGGCAACACCCGCCCCGTGCTGGAATGCACGGTGTCGGCGATGTCCTCCTCCAGCCACTTGTTGAAGCGCGCGACCGGGGACTCGACGTCGTCCCACTCCTCGGTCAGGTTCGTCTGCGGATCGCCGTAGCACCGCGTCCCCCGCTCGCGCGTTCCCCGCGGGCAATGCCGCACCGCGAACGGCAGCCGCATCTTCCACGAGAAGTAAGCGCGCAGGAAGAACGGGGTGTCGCCGCAGTCCGGTTCCACGACCGCGACGTGCTCCGAGCCGGGATCGTCCTCGCCGAGGCCGAGGTGGTTCCACAGGAAGTTGCGCTTCGGATCGCGGAACACCGTGTGCAACGGCCGCCAGCCGGCGCGCGCCCCAGGGTCCACCCGGAACAGACGGCCGACCCACGACGCGTAGAGGTCCTCCATCGCCCCGTCCCACGCGCGCTCCACCGGCCACACGCTCTTCCCCGCCCGTTCCACCTCCGCCCCCCCGCTCGCCGCCACTTCCACGGTCCCGCACGCCAACGGATGCGCCGGATCCCCCGACGCCACCACGAAACGATGCGTTCCCTGCGGCGCCGACTCCAAGGTGACGCTCCACGACCACGGCGGCCCCCCCCACATCGAAAGCGGCTCCACATCCGCCCGGCCCATCGCCGTCTCGAGCTGGATCCCCGCCACGTCCAGCTCCTCCTCCGTCACCGCCACCACCCGCAGCGGGCCGCCCGCCACGGGCTGCGCCGGCGAGAAGAACAGCCGCGCTCGCCCCGCCCCCTCCGGCGGGCACACCGGCACCACCGGGTCCTCCATCACCCCCGCCCGCTTGCTCGCCTCGCCCGCCCGCCCGCTCGCCTCGCCCGCCCGCTGCCCGCTCGTCCGCTCGTCCGCTCCCGCCTTCGCCCCGTTGATCGCGACCCCCGTCGCGCCACGTCCGCTCGTCCGCTCGTCCGCTCGTCCGCTCGCCTCCCCCGCGCTCCCCACCACGTCCGCCTGATCGTCACCCGTCGACGCCAACGCCTCGATCCCCTGATGGAGGAACTGCGCCGCCCCCAGCAGCACGACGATCACCACCGGAATCCCGAACCCGTCGAACCTCACCCCGCGCCCGCTCGCCACCGCACCGCCCCCGAATCGCCGAGACTCCCGCCACTCATCAGTGTACGACATAGTCGCATCATATCCTACCTCGCTCCTCTTTGCGAGCTTTGCGTCCCTTGGCGCCCTTTGCGCGAAATCCCCCCTTTGCGTCCTTCGCTCCTTGGCGTCCTTGCCCCCCATAACTTGACATGCGTTCATGCTAGGGCCTAGGACGCGCTCTGGATGATGGGCCGTCGGACGTGCGGCGAGTCGTCGCACGCCGATCGCGCCCCGGGGGAGGGGTTCGGTGGAGTCCGTGGCCAGGAAACCCGACAGCAAGCAGGAACAGCTTTCCCTCATGGCCGACTCGGCCCCCGCGGCGTCGCCCGACGCGTCGCGCCGCAAGCCTCCGGTCGGCGATCGGCCCGCGAAGCGCGCCGCCAAGGCCGATCGCGGCAGAGGACGCGACCTCCAACTCCCCGTCCTCGGTCCCACGGAGATGGCGGGCGGGAAGAGCGAGCGGTCGAGCGGTCACGAGGCGGAACAGGCGAGCGGCCGAGCGGCGGAGCAGGCGAGCGGTCGAGCGGTCGAGGAGGGCAAGCGGTCGAGCGGCCGGCGGGCGGAAGCGGCGAGCGGTCGAGCGGTCGAGCGGTCGAGCGGACGAGGCGCGGAGGCGGGCGGGTCCGTCGCGTCGCCGGTCGATGCCTGTCCCGATCCCGCGCCCGCCGAAGCCCCGCCCTCCGGAACCAACAACCAACAACCGACAACCAAGAACTCCCCCTCCCGCCGCGCCTCCGCCGAATCGATGGCCTCCAAGCAACGAGACATCTCGGTCGCCGAGTTCTTCACCAAGAACCGCCACCTGCTGGGCTTCGACAATCCGGCCAAGGCGCTGCTCACCACCGTCAAGGAGGCCGTCGACAACGCGCTCGACGCCTGCGAGGAAGCCGGCATCCTCCCCGATCTCGACGTCGCCATCCGGCAGTGCAACGGCGACGAGCGCTTCCGCGTCTCGGTCCGCGACAACGGGCCCGGCATCGTCAAGGCCCAGATCCCCAAGATCTTCGGCAAGCTCCTCTACGGGTCGAAATTCCACTCCTTCAAGCAGGCTCGCGGACAGCAGGGCATCGGCATCAGCGCCGCCGGCATGTACGGCCAGCTCACCACCGGCCGCCCCATGGTCGTCGTCTCGCGCACGGGCAAGGGCAAGCCCGCCTTCCGGCTGCTCGTGCGCATCGATGCGCAGAAGAACCAGCCCGAGGTCCTGGGCGAGGAGCAGGTCGAGTGGGAGCCGGAGCACGGCACCAGCGTCGACATCGAGTTGGTGGCCACCTACCGCCGCGGCACACGCTCCGTCGAGGAGTACCTGCAGCAGGTCGCCATCGCCAATCCGCACGCGCGCATCGCCTACCATCCGCCGGCGGGGCAGGGCGACGACATCGCCTGGGAGCACGTGTCGGAGGAGCTGCCGCCCGAGCCCAAGGAGATGAAGCCGCATCCGTACGGCGTCGAGCTGGGCATGCTGCTCAAGATGCTCCTGTCCACGAAAAGCCGGACGCTGCGCGCGGCGCTCGTGCAGGACTTCTCGCGCGTCTCGACCCGCGTCGCCGACGAAATCTGCGCCGTGGCCGGCGTCAAGCCCGAGCTCCGCGCGAACCGCATGCAGCCGGAAGAGGTCGAGGCGGTCCACAAGGCGATGCAGCAGGTCAAGCTCCTGGCGCCGCCCACCTCGTGCGTCGTCCCGATCGGCGAGGAGCTGATGCGCCGCGGAATGGAGAGCCGCTTCCAGGGCGAGTTCTTCACCTCGTCCACCCGCCCGCCCGCCGTCTACCGCGGCAACCCGTTCGTCGTGGAGGTCGGCCTGGCGTACGGCGGCGACATCCCGGCCGACGAGCCCGCCGACGTGATGCGTTTCGCCAACCGCGTGCCCTTGCAGTACCAGAAGGGAGCCTGCGCCATCACCGAGGCCGTGACCGACGTCGCCTGGCGCAACTACGGGCTCCAGCAGCCGCGCGGCTCGCTCCCCATCGCGCCCATGGTCCTCGCCGTGCACGTCGCCTCCGTGTGGGTCCCGTTCACCAGCGAGTCGAAGGAGGCCGTCGCGCACTACCCCGAGATCCTCCGCGAGCTGAAGCTCGCGCTGCAGGAGTGCGGCCGCCGCGTCGCCATCTTCCTCTCCGCCCGCCGCCGCGCGATCGATGCCGGGAAGAAGAGCGCCTATATCAAGAAGTACATCCCCCACATCTCCGGCGCCCTGCGCGAGATCCTCGGCTACGGCGACGCCAAGGAGCAGGAGACCGTCGAGTGTCTCGAGTACGTCCTCGAGCGCTCCCGCCTGGAAGGGATGAAGTCCGTCGAGGACGAGATCGCCTCGACGGTGGACCCCGAAGCCGAGGCCGCCGCGGACGACGGCGGCACGGAGGCGACCGATGCCTGACTCCTCGATGGTCAAGGCGATTCGCAAGGTCGCCGGGATGATCCACGAGAAGATCCTCGCGCGGCGCAAGCCCAACCTGAAGTTCCCGCTGCGCTCGCTGCAGAACGTCCGCTACCGCCCGCAGATCGGCTTCTTCGAGCTGTTGGGCAAGATGAAGGAGCGGACGCTCACCGTCGGCACGGTCAAGACGTTCGCGCAGACGCTGCGCATGATGTCCTTGTCCAAGAACCTCGTGGAGACGGACGACATCGCCACCAAGCGAGAGGCGTACTACGTCTCCAAGAACTGGGGCGAGGCGCGGTTCGACGAGCAGCCCGAGAGCGACCAGGTGATGGAGGACATCGAGGCCCTGTTCCGGGTCAACCGCGAGCAGATCGGCTTCATCCCCGAGGAGAAGGGCGGCGAGGTGGCGGGCAAGCTGGTCGTCATCGACAAGGATCGCGACACCGGCAAGACGCTCCGGATCGATTGCACGAAGTTCGGCTCCGGCGCCTACTCCATCCCCATCTCCGTCGAGGGTCTCGGCTTCCAGACCGACGCGAAGTTCATCCTGGCCATCGAGACGGCCGGCATGTTCCAGCGCCTGGTCAAGCACAACTACTGGAAGCAGGCCGACTGCGTCCTGATCTCGATGGGGGGCGTTCCCACGCGCGCCTGCCGCCGCTTCGTCCGCCGCCTCTCCGACGAGAAGAAGATCCCCGTCTACGTCTTCGTCGACTGCGACCCCTACGGCATCGCCAACATCTACCGCACGCTGAAGGTCGGCTCCGGCAACGCCGCCCATGTCAACGAGTTCTTCTGCGTCCCCAAGGCGACGTTCCTCGGCATCACCCCGCAGGACATCATCGACTACAAGCTCCCCACCCATCCGCTCAAGGACGTCGACGTCAAGCGCGCCTCCGACGCGGTGAAGAACGACCCCTTCATCCAGCACCACAAGGCCTGGCAGGGCGCCTTCGAGAAGCTGGTCAAGATGGGGGTCCGCGCCGAGCAGCAGGCCCTGGCCAAGCACGGCCTCAACTACGTCATCGACGAGTACCTCCCGCAGAAGCTCGCCCACCCCGAACGCTTCCTCCCGTAGGGCGCCGCATGCTCGAGCCGTCGGCGTGGGCGTAGGCGTGGGCGTGGGCGATTCGCAGAAGCCGGGAAGCCCCCCCCCGCCCTTCCCGCACTCCTCGCACTCCCCGCACTCCCCGCACTCTCTGTACGTCCTCCTCGCCGCTCTCCTCTTCTCCACCGGCGGCGCCGCGATCAAGGCCGTCTCGCTCGACGGCTTCCAGGTCGCCTGCCTGCGCTCCGCCTTCGCCGCCGTCGCCCTCGCGCTGCTCCTCCCCGCCTCGCGCCGCGGCTGGGGCCGTCCCCGCACCTGGCTCGTCGCGGCATCCTATGCCGCCACGCTGATCCTCTTCGTCACCTCGACCAAGCTGACCACCGCCGCCAACGCCATCTTCCTCCAGTCCACCGCGCCGCTGTGGATCCTGATCCTGGGTCCCTGGCTCCTGAAGGAGCGTCTCGGCGCGCGCGATGTCTGGACCATGGCGGTCGTCGCCGCGGGCCTGGCCGCGATCTTCCTCGGCTCGCCCCGCGCCAGCCTCACGGCGCCGGACCCCGCGACGGGCAACGTCCTGGCCACGGTCGCCGGCCTCTCCTGGGCCTTCACGGTCACGGGCCTGCGGTGGCTCGAGCGTTCCGGCGAGCGCGGCGGTCTCCCCGCCGCGGCCCTGGGCAACGTCGTCGCCTGCCTCGCCGTGCTGCCCTTCGCCGCCCCGTTCCCCGCTCCGCCCCTCGCCGACTGGCTGACCCTCGCGTTCCTGGGCCTCGTGCAGATCGCGCTGGCGTACGCCTTCCTCACCGCGGGTCTCACCCGCGTCCCGGCACTCGAGGCCTCGCTCCTGCTCCTCGTCGAGCCCGTGCTCAACCCCGTCTGGACGTGGCTCTTCCACGGCGAGAACCCGGGCGGATGGCCCGTCGCCGGCGGTGCGCTCGTGCTTGCGGCCACGGCGGTCAAAGCCATCGCGGATGTCCGGGGAGCGGGGTGGAAGGAACCACCGATGGACACGGATGAGGGGGGAGGTAGGAACCACCGATGAACACCGATGGACACCGATAGGGGGGGCAGGAACCACCGATGAACACCGATGGACACCGATGAGGGGGGGACGAAACGCGCCGGGGGCGCTGCCGCGCGTCCCTCCCCTGCCGCTCTGCGTGTCCTCGCGGGGCTCCTTCCCCGGGATGATTCGCAACATCAGGGGTCGGATGCGGGGACGGCCGGATGTAGCTGACCCGCTGGAACCAGCGAGGTGCGAGATTGGCGCTCGTACGATTCCGGAGTTGTGAAGATGCTGATCGTTGAACGAGCCGTGCTCGCTTTGCGGGGACGGATTGGCAGCCACGTCAGGGATCTCGCGTGGGACGGCACCACGCTCGTGGTGACCGGCGACGGCTGGAGAGTTCGCGCGTTGTGCAGTTGGCGGCTGATGCGTCGCGGGACTCTCACCGTCGGGTCCGACGACAAGGAGTCGGGCAGAGGGATCGAGGCACTTCGTGGGACAGAGCTGGTGGACGTTCGAACAGCGGAGATCCCGGTCGATCCGGTGCTCATCTTCAGCGAAGGCGTCCGGCTGGAGATTTTCTCGAGTTCGTCTTTCGAACCATGGGTGATCCACGTGGACGGCCATCCCGTCGTGTTCGTCGCCTCGCCGAGCGACCCCGCCGCTGGCGCGGGACCTGCGATCGAGTAGGATCAGGCCAGCTGGAAGGATGAGGACCTCCGAGCTGGTACGAGCCGGACGTGGAGCAGGGCTGGCCCACGCACGAAGCGCGAGCCCTCCTGGCGGCCGTCGAGTTTGCCCACGGCTGGCCCCTCCGCCGCAAGGGTGTGGAGGGTGAGGTCGAGGAGTAGCGGGCAGGTCGAGCGCCTCCGTCCGCGCTCGACGGACCATTGACGAGGATGTTGGCTGGGGCGACGATGCCGATCATGGCATCCGGGGTGGCTGTGGACCAACCGGTCGGCGCGCCGAGCCGCTCGTTCTTGGTGCGATCAGCGGTCGGTCGACCAAGGGTGCCGTTGGCCTGCTGCATCCCGCTGCTCACCTTCGGAACTGGGGACCTGGGATGCTCGCCGGACCGTTCCGTCCGACGTCCCGTTGCGGAACCGGCCGTGGCACGGACGGCGACCGAGCTGCGGAATACTGAGGGCGGTGCCGTAGCATGCTCTGACCTTCTGGGCTCGATCGACACGGTTGCCAACGAGTGGGACGGCGGTTCTTGCGAGTTCGATTCCGTGGCGGCGCGTCTTGCCGCCTTTTCGGCGTGCGATCGGTCTGCCGTCGTTTCGGCCGCCGCGAGCCGGTTTCGTGACGGGACCGAAGGGCAGCGCCTCGTGTCCGCGTCGCTGCTCAGCGAGACAGGATTGTACACGGACGACATCACCCCGCTGGTCGAAGGGATGGGGCTGTGGCGGTCCCCGGAAGCGCTCGGGATCGCCTCGGCCGACGAGTTGTGGGCCAACCGTCTCGATGCTTGGTTGGTCGCGGCAGTTGTCGGAACGGATCTGTTCTGCCGTGACCCGAACGTGGCTTTCCTCGCCGTCGGCGTGCCCGGGTTCTGCGACTCCGGCGAGGAGGTCCGGTTCGACGGACCAGAGGCCGTCGAACCGCGCTGCGGGAGCGTCGAGGGTGCTGCCGCCTCCCCAGTCGTTCCCGTGCTGGGACGGATTGTCGACGTCGACTCGACCTGGGGCGGAGTTGCGCGGCGCGGCGCGCTACTTGGGCTCTGCGTGCTCGGCGGGGAGACTGCGCTGGCCGCAGTTGACGAGGCGCGACGCAGCTGGAGTACGTGGAGGTCGCCGTGGCTTCCGCTTCCGCGGCGGGTGCGGGCGGCAGAGCGGCGTCGCCAGTTGGGCGGCGTCGGCGACTCATGCCGTGTGGAGCCGGCCGACGCGTTGGAGGGCATGTGGGTTTCGGATGACGGCGACGAGGTGCGGGCGGGCTTGGACTACGGGCTGGCCGAGGCCAGGACGTTGTGGATCGCCGAACGGCACGGCGATGTCTGGGAGTACCTTGTAGCAGACGGAGGGGAGGCATCCGAGTGTGTCGAGGTTCGCCGCATCGGTCGGGTCGACGACGGGGTCGTGGTGACGCTCGGCCAACGGGCGGCGAAGGCGGAGTCATGTCTCTACTTGCTCGTGGGCCGAGCGGGAAGCACGTTCGCCGTCGGGCCGGGCGGTCGCCTGGCCGACGGGCTGGTCATCAGTCTGCAAGACCCTGGGGGTGAAGCGCGAGCGACCTACGCTTGGGCGGACCTTCGTGCCGACTCGGACGGCGACGGCTGGACCGACCGGGCGGAGGAGCAGATCGGGACCGATCCGGGCGACGACGACACGGACGACGACGGCATCGTGGATTCGATGGACGCAGCCCCGCAGGGAAGTCGCACCACGGAGGACGGGTGTTCCTGCGGAGGAGCACTGGACGCGG
Organism: Deltaproteobacteria bacterium; assembly: GCA_016218815.1. Taxonomy (GTDB): domain Bacteria; phylum Myxococcota_A; class Polyangia; order DRWM01; family JAAZOP01; genus JAAZOP01. The sequence continues at coordinate 23,870 of JACRCX010000153.1, read as the reverse complement.
CCCTCTTCGCGCATGCGGGACTGCAGGATCCGCTGGAGCCTACCTTCTTGCTCGGACTGGACAACACGGACTTGCAGTTCCATGGATTCGCGGCTCCGGTGGTCCGGCGGGGGAGATGGTCCGCCGGTTTCGACTTGGCGGATCGGGGTTGGGAAGGGGCGTACTTGCACTTCCTGCATTTGCGCGTCGTCGCGAGCAGCGGCGGTGCGGACGAGGAGCCGTGCGACGGGCGGGAGTTGTTCAGCGACGGCACGCTCGCCGGGGTCACGATCGAGGAACGGCCGAACGACTTCCAGGAGGGGTGGACCACCGTGTACGTGGAGTGCATTCGGGACAGGCGGTATCCCACCGCGAGTACGGTGATGGCGACGTTCTGACAGCCGATCAACGGTACGGACCGCAACGGCTCTCCCCAGGACGGTTCGGCGCCCCCGCGGTTCATTTCAGAGGCGGTCCTACAGAATCGGTGGGATCGACTTGATGCTGCGAAGTCGCGACCTCGGAGAGGCTCGGGTTCAACCAGGCGGCGGATGGCGACGGGCGGCGGAGCGTCACCCTCGGGGACGCCTGGAGCCCGGTGCCCTGCAACGCCAGCGCCTCCGCGAAGTGTCGGCCCCCGCTCCCTCGCGCTCCGTTCGCCCGCCCCGCCGCGTCGGCCCCTGCCGCGGCGTCACGCCTCGGCCACCAGGTGGTCGGCCAGACGGCCCAGGCTTTCCGTCCAGCCCTGGATCATGTCGTCGAGGTCCTTGCCCGCTGCGATCGGGTCCGGGGAACGAAGCGTGACCCGTGTCTTGCCGCCGGCCTCCCCACCTCTCCCTCGCCGGATTCGCGTTCAAGGAGCAGACAGCATGACCCCGTGCACCATGACCCGTCGGTCGAGGCGCCAGCCTCGCCTAGGGCATCGCCACGGCCAGCGCGTGGGCCGCGTAGGAGCCGTCCCAGGGATCGGACCAGAGAGCGAGCCAGCGGCCGGGAGTTGCGCCCGGGAGGGCGAGCGTCAGGGAATAGGTCTCGGCGGTGGCGGGGTCGTCCAGACGACGAGGACCATCGAGCAGCCGGCCCTCCCCGACCAGCGCGAGGTAGACGGCGTCCGCCGCGGGATCGCGCCACAGCACCGCGATGCGGTCGCCGGCCTCGGCCAGCGAGGCCGAGCCGATGTCGAGGTCGTGCCCGAGCGTCGTGCTCCCGGCGACCTGCCCGCTCGCGTCCCGGCGCTCGAGCACCGCGTCCGCGCGGTCGCCGCGCGGACGCAGCACCAGCGCCCAGAGGGAGCCGCCGGCGGCCAGCATCGCCTGCGGCCTCGCCGGGAGCGTGGCGACCACCTCCGGATCGCCTTCGTCGGGAACGCGCCAGAGACGATAGGCCGGTTCGCCGCTGGACTCCTTGCCCTCGCCGACCAGGAGCGTGGCGCCGACGTAGCCGGCCCACAGGCCGCCGACGTCGTAGCCGCGCGCCGGCTCGATCTCCACCTCCCGTGCCCGCGACAGATCCCGGGTCACCGTCTCGGGCGGAACGTCGGCGGCGATCGCGACCGAACGCACCAGCAGCTTGATCCATGTGCCGTCGCCCGAGGTGCGGACCAGGGCGAGACGATCCGTGCCGAGTGCCGGGACCGCCTCGGCGCTGTACGCCGAGGGAGCGGCCAGCACCGTCGCCGCCTCGGGCGGCTGACCGGGACGTACCGCCGCGACGCGCACGTCGCCGTTGAGGCATCCGTAGGACATGCCCGGATCGCAGCACAGGAAGACGACCAGGACGGCGTCGCCCCGGACGACCGGCGCCGGCGAGACGCAGCTCCGCCCCACGACGGAAAGCTCGGCCGGGGCCTCCTGCACGCGCGGGCCGGCCTCCTCGTCCGCCAGCCACAGCTGGCGCAGGTGTCGCTCCTCGCTGCGCTGGTCCTCGGTCCAGAACACCGCGGCGGGCCCGCCCGGGAGGCGGGCGCCGGCCAGCTCGTACAGGCCGCGGGTCTCTCCCACCGGCACGGGGTCCGGCGGTGGAGCGAACGCGGGCACCGGCCCGGGCGGGGGCACGGCGGCGAGCCGGACGACGTTGTGGCCGTCGACGCGGTCGATGAGAGCCAGCCGCACGCCGGCGGCGTCGCGAGCGTCGGGACGCGCGGCCAGCGCCACCGCGCGGACGTCCGGGCCGGCCGCGCAGGCGACCGGGCGAACCACGGTCACGGTCTGCCGCTGCTGCGCATCGCGCTGCTGCTCCAGCTCCGCACGCATCCGGCCAAAGTCCTGCAGCGCGGCCGGATCGGCCTCGCCCCCCTCGCGGAGCTGCCGCTCCATCAAGTCGATGCGCTCGGCGAGCTCCGCGAAGCGCTCGTCGGCGGCCGGAGGAGTCCCGCCGGTCCCGTCGAGCATCGGATCGCCGGTCGCCCCGATGCGGGCGACGACCACGGCGGGGATGGTTGGCGAGGTCCAGGCGGCGAACAGCTCCGGGCCCGCGGCGGCCAGGTCGCCCCGCACGGGACCCGCCGCGGGCGGCGGCAGGAGCACCCGCGCAAAACCGTCCGGCCCGCGGACCACGAGGTCGCGGGCGCGGGAATCCGTCCGCGCCCCGTCCTCGAGCGCGAATCGGCCCGCCTCCGTCCAGACCTTCGCCAGCACCACCGGGTCGACGGCCGTCGCCGTCGGCTCGGCGTCTCCGGGCGGCCAGCGCAGCTCGACGCTGTACAGGCCGGGGGACTGGTTGTCGTCGCTGACCCAGACCGTGCCGTGCCAGTTCGCCTGGACCTCCTCCCCGCGCGCCGCGAGGATGGGACGCACGAGCCGCACCGCGGCACGCTCCGGCGGAGATGGCTCGGCCGCCGGTGAAGACCCGGTCGGCGGACCCCCGGGACGCGACCGGTGGTCCGGCGGCCGGATGCCGCCGGCCGGCCACCGGCCGACCTCGCCCGCCACGCCCGCCGCGCTCACCCGGACGCCCACCAGCTCGCCCTCCTCCAGGAAGGCGACGACGTACCCCTGGCCCGCCGCCACGACCTCCGGCGGACCGGCGGCCTCGCCGCGGGAGAGGGTGAGGGTCTCGCCGGCCGGGCGAGCATCGGCCGCGAGCGGCCGCGCCTGCACCTTCCCGCCGGCGAGCCAGACGGCCAGCGCACCGTCCGGTCGCGCCGCAAGCCGCACGCGGGACGCGGACTCCACCGAGAGCAACACCGGCTCGGCCCCGCCGCGAGACGCGCTCTCGCCGGTCGCCAGGACCCGCAGCCCGCCGGGAGCGTCGTCGGTCCAGGCGACGAGCCAGTCGTCGCCCAGCGCGACCAGCACGGGCTCCAGCGCTTCGCCCGCGCCGCGCAGCACCGTGTCGCGTGCGGCGACCGGAACCTCGGGCGCCGGCGCCGCGTCTGCGCCGGACGTCGCCGCGGCGGCGTCGGGCGACGGCACGCTCGGCGACCGGTCCGCCGCCGTCCGCGCTCCCTGCCGGCAGCCGGGAAGCAGGAGGAGACCCAGAATCACCCCCGTCCGCAAGCGACCCAGACAACCGACCGCACGGCGCACCTGCGGCCCCCCGGACCTCAACCGCTCTGAATCCATCGGACCATCCCTCCCTCTCGCCGCCGGAAGGGCCCAGGTTTGGCGGCAGGCACCAGCCGGTCATGCGTCCCTTTCCCCCTGTCTTCGCAGCCGTCTTCTCAGCGTTTGTCTCAGCGTCCTCAGCGTCTCAGCGGTAAGTCGGCCGGTCTCAGCGCCCTCCTCTCCCCTCCCCCCTCCCCTCCCTTCACTCCTCAAAAGGCGGGACGCACGTGTCGATCAGCGGCTGCGACATCCCCTCCGGGATCGGATCGCACTTCACCCACCCGTCGACGCCGCCCCAGATCGTGTGGATCGTGACGGGCGTGCGGCTGGCCGAGTGCCCGGCGGCCACGACGAACTTCGTTCCCATCGTCGCCACCGCGAAGACGTCGCCGTCGGGCGTCAGGCTCACCTCCGTCGCGATCGGTACCTGGAGCCACGAGAAGTCGCCCCGCCCGCGCCAGGTGGAGATCGTGTGCGACGGGCCGAGCGGGTGGTCGGCGGACGCCGTCGCCAGCCCGTCGGCGCTCACCCACCCCTCCACGATCGCCTTCGCCGTCGGATAGCGGATCATCCGCCAGCCGTTCTGCGCCTCGCCCAGCGCCCGCACGCGCATCCGCAACGAGCCGTCCGAGCGCAGGGTCGCGATCACCGCTCCGGTCGGCGAGTCGCGTACCTCCAGCCCGATCGCCGGCTCGAGGTTCACCGTCTCCTCGTTCACCACGAAGTCGCTCGCGCGGTAGAACCGCCCCAGCAGCACGTCGGGCACCCAGCCGTCCGCCTGCAGCTCGGCGCCCTCGGTGCGCACGCGCGTCCATCCCGCCCGCTGTTCGACCACCGCCACGAGCGCCCCGCCGGCCAGCTCGATCCGCGGCCCGTCCTCGGGCGCCGTTCCCCCCGCGCTGGGCGCCAGCGTCACCGGCTCCACCGGGACGAGCGCCAGATCGGTCTCGCGGATCCAGACCGCGTAGAGCAGATCCTCGCGGGCCGCCACGACCCGCACCTCGTCGCCCGCCCGGTCGGCAAAAAGCACGTCGAACGGCAGCCACGACTCGGCGCCCTCCTCCGGCGCCCGCCACTCCTCCTGCGGCGTCAGTTTCCACGTCCCCATCCGCTGCAGGACGCCCCGCCACGCGTGCGCCGGCGTGAAGCCCTCGGTCAGCGCCGCCGGATCGGCCGCCGTCGGCGCCGGCGTCGCCGCCGGCAGCACCGGCCCGACCGGCCCCACCTCCACGGGCGGCGCCGGGCAGGCGCTCGACGTCGCCGTCAGGAAAGCGATCGCGATCGTGACGATACGAATCCGAGTCGTTTGCGGCATCATCTTCTCCGTTGTCGTTGGCGTCAGCGTGCCCCTTCGCCCGCCGGGCGCCGACCCCGCATGGTACCGAGCGGCGGGCGCCGCGCAAGTGCCTCGCTCGCAGGGAGTGCTTTTCGCCCAGCACCGCGAGCTTCAGCGAGCGGATACGCCTCTCGGGGAGCGGAGGGGCGGCTGCCCTAAGTCGCGCGGCGCAATCCGGGCTCGAGCACCTCGAAACCGGGGCGCTGGAACGAGGCGAAGTGCCGCAAGTTGAGCGTCAGCAGGCAGGTGGCCCCGCCCTTGCGGGCGGACGTCGCCACCACCGCGTCGTAGGTGGCGCCACCGGCGATTCCGGAATCGACGGCGTCCGCCAGCACGGTCCAGTACTCGGCCGCCGCAAGTGCACGCACGCGGGCCGATGATCGGAAGTTCTGCCGCAGCAGCCGGAACGCTACCTCGCCCGACAGCCGGTGGGGAGCGGGAAGGCGTGTCAGCACGGCGTACGTCTCGACGAGCGCGTGAGCGGGAACGACCAGCGAGTATCCTCGGCGGATGCGTTCTTCCACGCCGCGCATCGTCTCGGCATGACGCTCGTGCCACCCGCAGAGCAAGGCCACGATGGCGCTAGTGTCCAACGCGCAGCGTGACGACCTACTCGCCGGCATTCTTCTCGCCCCCTCGCACCGCCTCGATCGCAGTCTCGACGAGCGTCTCGGTGAGCGGCAGCAGCGGCTCCTCGGGCTCGGCCACCAGGAACCTCCCGCGCACCTTCAGCCGGACCGCGGCCGGCGCGGGTTCGATGATGACGGCCCCGTCGAGGAACCGCACCTCGAGCGCCAGGCCCGCGCGCAGCCCGGCGCGCTCCCGAAGCCGCTTGGGGATCACCACTCGCCCGGCAGAATCGATGGCAGTTCTCATGCCAGACATCATGGCATCGACGCACCCCAAGATCAACACGCCGAATCGCGCCGCAGCCGCCGGCCCGGCCAGGGCGCAATCCGGGGGCCTCGCCCGCACTTGAGCGCCCCCGCCCGAGCGAGTACGCTTGGCAATGTGACCGACGAGCAGCGCCGCCTGATCGAGTGGGACCTCCAGCCGGCCGAGGAGCCGTTCGATCTGTCGGTCACGCCCGAAGAGCGCGAGGAGATCGTCTACCAGGTCCGCTGGTTCTCCCGCTTCTCCGTCTCCGAGAAATTCGCCATCGTCGCCCGGCAGCGCCGGCTGGCCGAACGGCTGCGGGCCATCGGAGCGGCTCATGGACCCCGCTGTTCCGGAGCTGGAGGTCCTGCGCCGCGCGTTCGACGCCGGCGTCCGCTTCCTGCTCATCGGCCGCCAGGCATGCATGCTCTACGGCCTGCCGGTCCTCAGCTTCGACTACGACCTCTGGGCGTCGCCAGACCCGGCGAACCTCGCCCGGCTCGTCGCCGCGGCCCGCGAGGTCGAGCTGACGCCGTCCGTCCCCGTCGAGCGTCTTCGCGAGACCGACTTCTTCCGCCTCGAGAACGACCGCCACATCGATGTGCACAAGGTCGCCTTCTTCACCGCGCCGGACGGCACTCGAATCCTGTTCGACGACGCCTGGGCCCGCCGCGTGGAAATGCGCGACGCCCCCGCCGGGCTGGTCATCCCCGTGCCCGCCCTCGAGGACCTCATCGTCACCAAGCTCGTCGGCCGCCGGAAGAAGGACCTCGAAGACGTCAAGGCCCTCCGCGTCGTCCTTGAATTGCGGCAGCGCGGGGCCGGCGGATAGACGGCACCCGATTCCGCGGGGTCCTCGGCCCGCGTCGTCAGGTCGGCCCGGTCGGCGCCGGCGGGATGCACACGCCCAGGTGATCAATTCACTCGCGAGTTTCTTGCCGCCATGGTAAAAACAGTCGCATGGGACGGCGGGCGATGCTGCGGCGGTACCTGGAGCGGAGCGTGGCCGCGGACCTCCGGAAAAAGATGGTGCTCCTCGCCGGCCCGCGCCAGGTGGGCAAGACCACCCTGGCCAGGAGCCTCGCCGGGCGCCGCGGGGGATACCTCAACTGGGACATCGATGCCGACCGCGCGAAAATCCTCCAGCGGCAGCACCCAACCGGAGATCCGCTCGTCCTGGACGAGATCCACAAGTACCGTGCCTGGCGCAACTACCTCAAAGGCCTCTACGACGGCTCGCGGGAACACGGCCTGCGGATCCTGGTTACGGGCAGCGCGAGGCTCGACTTCTACCGGCGCGGCGGCGACTCGCTCCAGGGACGGTACTTCTTCTACCGCCTCCACCCGTTGAGCCTGGCTGAGCTGGGCGACGATCGGCGCGATACCCTCCGCCAGCTCTTGACCCTGGGCGGATTTCCGGAGCCGTTCTTCTCGCAGAGCGAACGGGACGCGCGGCGATGGTCGCTGGACTATCGCACGCGGCTGGTGCGGGAGGATCTCGCCAGTCTCGAGCGCTTCGAGGACCTCGGCGCCATCGAGCTGCTCCTCCTGCGGCTGCCGGCGCTCGTGGGCAGCCCGCTGTCGCTCAACGCGTTGCGCGAGGATCTCCAGGTCAGCCATCACGCGGTCCGGCGCTGGCTCGACGGGCTCGAGCGCCTGTATGCGTTCTTCCGGCTGGCGCCGTTCGGTGCGCCCCGCATCCGCGCGGTCAAGAAGGAGCAGAAACACTACCACTTCGACTGGACGCTCGTTCTCGACCCGGCTCTTCGGTTCGAGAATCTGGTCGCCTGCGCGCTGAGGAAGTGGGTCGACTGGCGCCGAGACGCCGAGGGTGAGGAGCAGGAGCTGCGCTACTTCCGCGACGTGGACCGCCGGGAGGTCGATTTCGTGCTCGTGGACGGTCGCGGCCCCCGCCTGTTCGTGGAGTGCAAGCTGTCCGACGCTCCCCTCAGCCCCGCCCTGCGCTACCTCGTGCAGCGGTTCCCCGCGGTGCCGGCCTGGCAGATCGCCGCCAACGGCACGCGCGACGTAGCGACCGCCGAGGGCATTCGTCTGGCGCCCGCGGCCACCTTCTTGCGGACCCTCGTCTGAACCCGGTCCGGCGGCGCCCGCGTCCCCCGCCGCCCGCCCTCGCCGCACGGTCGGCCGCTCAGCACCCCGGGTCGGCCGCGCAGTCCGAATCCCGGCAGTCGATGTCGCCGTCGCAATCGTTGTCCACGGCGTCCGCGCAGCGCTCGGGAGGATCGGGCGCACAGCACCGTGGGTCCGTCGCGCAGTCCCACGTGTCGGCGCAGTCCGTCCTTCCGTCGCAGTCGTTGTCCACCCCGTCCCCGCATGCCTCCGAGCGCAGCGCACAGCACGCCACCGCCTCCCGGCAGTCCCCGTCCGCGCAGTCGACGTCTCCGTCGCAATCGTTGTCCCGGCTGTCGGGGCAGATCTCGACGCTGCACCCGGCGCAGGCGGCGTCGCCGCGGCAGTCGTAGTCCGAACAGTCCGTCGCCCCGTCGCAATCGTCGTCGACCCGGTTGGCACAGGCTTCCGGCCCCGTCCACACGCAGCATTCGGGCGCCAGGATGCAGTCCGGGTCCGCGCAGTCCCAAAGGTCGTCGCAATCGTTGTCGCGGCCGTCGTCGCACAGTTCCGGGTCGGGGATACAGCACTCGGGCAATCGGTCGCAGTCGCCGGTGTCCGCGCAGTCGATCTGGCCGTCGCAGTCGTTGTCCACCCCGTCGTCGCAGACCTCGGACTCGTGCGAGCAGCACTCCGACGCGCACTCCGGGTCGTCGCAGTCGACCAGGCCGTCGCAGTCGCCATCACGACCGTCGTCGCAGTTGCTGGGCCACCCGCCGTCCTCGACGGTGCAACCCGCGCACAGCGGGTCTCCGTAGCAGTCGTAGTCCGAGCAATCCGTCCTGCCGTCGCAGTCGTCATCCGTCCTGCCGCCGCACGTCTCCGGCGTGCAGCCGGCGCAGATCGGCGAGCCCCCGCAGTCGGAGTCCGAACAGTCCGTCTTGCCGTCGCAGTCCTCGTCCTGCGCCCCAGAACAGACTTCCCGCTCGGGCATGGTGCAACAGTGCGGGTCCGATGCGCACGACGGATCCGAGCAGTCCCACATATTCATGCAGTCGTTGTCCAGCCCGTCGTCGCAGATCTCGCGGGCCGTGGGAACGCAACACCCGGGCTCGGACCAGCATCCGCGAGCCTCGCAGTCCGTGCGGCCGTCGCAGTCGTTGTCCACGCCGTCGCTGCATGGTCCCGCCAATCGCTCCTCGCCGCACGTCGGGCACGACGGGTCGCCGTGGCAATTCCAGTCGAGGCAGTCGACGAGGCCGTCGCAGTTGTCATCGACGCCGTTGGTGCACAGCTCCGTGCCCGCCGAGACGCACCCGCACGCCTCGGATCGCACGCAGTCCGGGTCGTCGCAATCGACGAGACCATCGCAGTCCTCGTCCCGCCCGTCGTCGCAGTTCTCTCCCCCGCACGGCGCACAGATCCGATCATGCTGGCACTGGTCCATGTCCGAACAGTCCGTCATGCCGTCGCAGTCGTTGTCGATCGCGTCCGCGCAGAGTTCCACGGCTCCCGGATGGGCGGTCGCGTGCTCGTCGTCACAGTCCAGACCGCCGCACCGCGCGTCGCCGAACCCGTCGCCGTCGGCGTCCGGCGGCACATGCCGGCAGCTCGCGGTCGCCTCGTCGCAGGAGTCGGTCGAACAGGCGCGGCCGTCGTCGCAGTCGCGCGCCACGCCCGCGACGCACGTGCCGCCCGGCTCGCACGTTTCGTCCCCGTCGCACCATACGCCGTTCGAGCAGTCCTCGTCCGACACGCACCGCCCGTCCACGACGCAACCGCCCGCCCCCGGGTCGCAGACCTCCCCGGCCGCGCAGCGCCCGCTGTCCGCCGCGTGGGTGCATGAGCCCCGCTCGCCGTCGCAGTCGTCGACGGTGCAGGTGATCCCGTCGTCGCAGTCCGCAGCCGTCGTGCACTCGCGCGCCTCGGCGTCCCCCCCGTCGACTGCACCCAACACCACCGTCCGTTCGCAAGATCCGATCCCCCCTGCCGCCCACACGAGCCCCGTCATCACCGCCCATGCTGCTTGTCGCATCGCCTTCTCCCGACCGCGACCGACTTCGCCGCGGTTCCACCGTGCTTGTGGATTCCCGCGCGCGAAAGCGATCAATCGCCGCCGCCAAGGATGTCGAACGTCAACCCGAACGAGCCGAAGGGACGCGCGACCCACGGCTCCAGCACCGCGATCGACTCCCCGCCCCGATGCACAACGTACCGCGCCGCCGCGGGGTCCACATCCACCCCCACCCCGAACCACAACGACACCGGCTCGACCAGCACGATCCGGAGGCCGACGATCGCCTCGAGGATCCCCGCCGCCGAGGTCTCCACCGACTCCAGCTCGGCGTCCGTCCCCACCCGCGCCGTCGGCTCGGCCCGCACGATGTCCACCCCGCCCCCCACCGCGATCCGGAACGCCAGCGGCGCCGAGATCGCCAACTCCAGCGAACCCAACGCCCGGATCGAACCCACGTCCAGCCGCACGCCCACCCCGTCCACTCCCTCGACCTCGATCGGAATCGTGTACCCGCCCGCGAGCCACCCGCCCCAACGCACCAGACCCGCCCGCTCCACCAGTCCGACCTCGAGCCCGATGCCGTGCACCGCTCCCACCGCCCCCGCGAACCCGCCCGGCTCGTAGATCGCCCCCAGCTCCAGACGCATCCGCTCGGCGAAGGTCGGCCCTTCGACCCCTCGACTCGCTTCGGCCGCTCGGGGCAGGCCCGGCTCAGGCGGGGGCGGCTCGGACGGCGGAAGCTCGGGCACCTCCACCCCCAGCTCCTCGCGCACTTCCTCGCGACTCCGTCCCACCGCTTCCCCCGCCAGGATTCCCTCGACCGCCGTCAGCACGATGGTCGCCAGCTCCTCACGCGCCACCTCGTCCAGCCCCGCGCCGAATCCCACGCCCCGCACCAGCACGCGTTGCCATCCGCCGTCGGCCAGATAGACCGTCGCTCGCGGCTCCTCGCCCGCTGGTCGCGAGATCCCGACCAGGTCGAACCACACGCGCACATCCGCGTCCGGCGCCCCCGCCTCCGGCGTCACCACCTCCGACAGCTCGAACCACTCCACCCGCATCCACCGCACCCGCACGCCGAGACGATCCAGCGGCTCGCGCAACGCGATCTCCAGCAGCGCCGCGTCCTCCGGCGCCGCCGCGATCACCACGTCCGCCACAAGCTCGCCGGGCTCCGCACGCGCGGCCGGCGCCAGCAGCAGACCCGCCCCGACGAGCAACGCGGTCGCCGGCCGGACGTGCGCCCGGACTCGATCCTCGCCCCGCGTCCGAAGTGCCATGGCCACTACGGCGAACTCTCCCCCAGCTCCACCAGTCTCGCCCGCGCCCTCTCCGACTGCGCCGTCGCCGGGAATCGCGCCAGCAGATCCTTCCACGCTTTCCGCTCTTCCTCCGCCCGCCCCAGCCGCCCGAGTGCGATCGCACGACCCACCAGCGCGTCCTCCGCCAGCGTCCCATTCGGCGCTTTTCCCAGGTACGCCGCGAACTGCTCCAGCGCCCGCTCCGGTTCACCCAGCCGATCGAGCAACAGGCGCCCCAGCGTCACCCGCGACAACAACTCCTCGCGCGAGCCGGGGAACCGCTCCTGGAGCGCCACGTACAACGCCGCCGCCTCGGCGAACTCCCCGGCGCGCCGCGCCTCGGTCGCCCCTAGCAGCGCCTCCGACGCCGTGACGACCGCCTCCGCCGCCTCCGGCACCCGCGGCTCGACCGGCTCCGCGCCGCTCGGTCGCTGCGGCGCCGCCCGCCCCTGCACTCCGCCGCGCACGTCCGGATCGACCGCGGGGGCCTGGGACGGCGCAACACTGCCGACTGCCGCCGGCACCGCCGCAGGCGGCGGCGCGGAATCCGGTGGCCGCGCCGTCGCTCGCGGACCGCCCGAGGCTCCACCCGGCTCCCCCAACCACTCGGGCACGCGCCGCAGCACCGCGCCGGCCTCGTTCGGCCCCGCATCCCCGCATGCCGCCGGACGCAACGTGTCCGTCGCCGATCCGCCCAGCATCGGCCGCAGCACGAGGTACCACGACGCCGCCCCCGCCGCCGCCGCCACGGCCAGGATTGCCGCGATCACCAGCAGCCGACGGCTCCACCGGATCCCCCCGGCGCGCCGCGCCGCCGGCCGAGCACCGCCCGCCGCCGCCCCCAGCCCCCCCAGCGTCCGCGCGACCAGCCCCGCCAGCGCCTCGGCCTGCACCTCGGGCAGCTCGTCCAACAGCTCCCGGACCAGCGCCCTCCGCCGCGCCGCCACGACCGACTCCCCCGGCAGCAGCTCGCCCCCACTCGCTGCCGTCCGCGAGTATTCCTCCGCCTGCTGCGCCCGGTCCCTCCGCCGACGCCTCGCCGCGACCGCCGTCCGCACCGTGATGCGACACGCATAGTGCAGCACCGAACATTCGCCCCGGAATCCCCCCAGCGCCGCCACGAACCCCAAGAGGCTCTCCTGCGCCACGTCCTCCGCGTCCGCGCGTGCCGGCCCCAGCACCACCCGCGCCAGACGCAACACCGACGGCGCCACGGCTTCGATCAGCCGCCGCGTCGCGCCGGCATCGCCGGCCACGGCATCCCTCGCCAGCGCACGCAACGGATCCAACGCCACCACCTCCCCCGCACCGTACTTGTGGAGTCGAAGGAGGAAAAGCGATCAAGGCCAAGGAAATGTAAATGCTAAAACATGCGATTACAGACCGGCAACGGGCGGGCACGGCGACAACGGGACACGGGAAACGGGAGGTGGAAGCTCGACGGCCGTTTCCCGTTTTCGTGATCACATTGCCGCCTGTCCGGCCGTCTTCGGTTTGTACTCGCATGTCTTAGCATTTACATTCCCCTACTTCCGCCGCCGCAGGATCGACCGCGTCACCACCAGCGCCAGCAACGGCAGCGAAGCCGACAACGCCCGGTTCCCCCGCCGCGCCCCTCCCCCGCGCGCCACCGTCCCGCTCGGCCCCGCGTCCCCCTCGCACCCTCCTCCCCCTCCTCCCCCGCAGCCTCCTCCCCCTCCTCCCGTGTCCCCGCTGCACCCGCTCCCGCCGCCCGCGTTCCCCGTCGTGTCCCCGCTGCACCCGCTCCCGCCGCCGACGTCCCCCGTCGTGTCCCCTTCGCAGCCCCCGCCTCCCCCGGGATCCGTGCTCGTGTCCCCCTCGCAGCCCGACCCCTCCGAGTACCCCTCCGGCGAGCTGCCGTCGCAGCCCGTTTGGTAGTCGTACGCCGGATCGTCGATCACCACGCCGACGTCCACGTCCACCCATACGCGGTCGTTCCACGTGTACTCCGGCCTCGGCCGGCTCTCCGGCTCGCGCCCCGACAGCGTGAACGACCCGATCCGCAGCGAGCGGACGCGATCATCGACGCTCCCCACGGCGCCGTCCGGCCCAGGGTCCGTGAACAACAGGTCGAACTCCCCCGCGTACGGCCCGTCCTGCCCCTCCAGCGACACGATCGAAATCCCGCCGCCCACCCGTTCCGACCGGAAGACCGGCGCGCCCGCCAGGTACTCCCGGTAGGAAGCATCGATGTCGCGCGCTTCCTCGCCCGCGTACGCCGGCAGGTCGATCTCCAGCTCGAAGAACGACCCGTTCGCCCGGAATCCCCCTGCGTAGACGTACAATCCCGGATCATACTGCGACGCACCGCCCGACAACACGCCCATCACGTCGAGTCGCTCCCCGGTCGCCGGCAGCCCCGACGCCTCCGACACGCACGCCGTCGCGTCGCATCGCACCGCGTCCTCGTACACCGTCGCCACCACCCGCGACGTCACGTCCCCCGTGTCGCACCCGGCCGCCAGCAGGAACAACAGTAGGCAGGCCTCCGGAACCGAACCGCGCCCTTCAGGGCGCGGCTCGCTCGACAGCTCGAGCCGCGGGCTGAAGCCCGCGGTTCGGATCGGGGAAACCACGGAAACACCTCGGCACCGCCCTAGATGTGCCATGTCTGCGTCACCATCACCGAAAACCGGACGCCGCCGCCCTCTCCCTCCCCGGCGTACGTGTCCAGCACCTCGGCGTCCTGGCCGCCGAACAGCACCTCCGCGCGAATCCCCGTCGAGGCGTACTCGTGCCAGCGGTACTGCAATCCCAACGCCCCGATGAACTCGGCAAACCAGTCCTGCTTCGTGATCGACGGCCCGTCGACCCGCGAGACCGTCCCGTCGATGTACGACGCGCCGCCCAGGATATCGACGTAGGTCCGGATCTGGTCGTAGATCGGCAGCAGGAGCCGCAGGCCGCCGAAGATGTCCACGTATGTCCGCTCCGCCGTGAACGCCGTCCCCGTGTTGGGGTTGCTCCCGTCCCCGGAGAACGAGATCGAATCCGCCCCGGTCACGAAGTAGAAGCGCAGCGGGAAGTCCCGGAACTTCCCCCCCACCCCGATCAGCCCGCCGTACGCGAAGTTCGGTCCGAGGTACGTCACCGGCGCAATACCGAGCCCCAGGTTCACCTCCGCGATGAGGTGCGTCCCCGCCCCCCCTTCCTCCGTCGAGGCCACGGGAGTCACCTGCACCTCCTCCTGGGCCGCCGCGAGTCCCGGAAGGGCCGCGGCCAGCGTCCCCGCGAGCGCCACCGTCAACATCCCGACCGGTCCCCCCGCCAACTTTCGGACCGATCGCCGCGACGCCGATGTCGCACCCAGCCCCGACCGGCCGCCCTTCGTCCCGTAATTCCGCCGCGTTCGTCGACGCATGTACACCTCCGCGCCAAGACGGCCGTTGGAGATTTGCAGGGCCCGTGCCAGAATTGGCGGGTAGCCCGTGGCCGGTAGCTGGTGGCCGACCGCGAGCTGCCACCTACCAGCCACCAGCGACCAGCTACCAGCCCTTCACACCCTCACCACCGACGTCACCCCCGCCAGCTTCTCCAGCGACCGCGTCAGCTCCTGCAGCTTGTCCGCGCCGGCGATGTTGAACGTGAACGCCGTCTCCGCCTCTTCCTCGCTCGTCGGCTTGGCGTGCACCTGCGAGATGTTGATGTTGCGGTCCGAGAAGACCTGCGAGATGGCCGTGAGGATTCCCGGGCGGTGCGCCGTGGTGATCCGCAGCGTCACCGGACGGTCGAGCTTCGCCTTGGAGTCCCACGAGACGCTCACCCGCCGGTCCGGATCCAGCTCCAGCGTCCTTGGGCAGCCGCGCCGGTGCACCATGAGCCCCCGGCCGCGCGAGACGAACCCGACCACGTCGTCGCCCGGCACCGGATTGCAGCAGCGCGCCAGACGCACCAGCAGGTCGTCGACCGTGTCGATCTTGATCGCCGCCGAATCCAGTCCCGCGACGCGGCGCACGAGTTGCAGCAGCTTCGACTCGCGCAGCTCCGCCGGCGGCTCCTTCTCCTCCTCGCCGTCGGCGCCCACGACCTCCTGCACCACGGTCCGCCCGTCGATCTTGCCGTACCCCACCGCCTGGATCAGCTCGTCCCGGCTTCCCAGCCGGTGCTCCTTGGCCACCCGCTCCAGGTCGCCGTGCTTCTCCGCCTTGCCCAGCGAGACCCCGGCCTTGCGGAACTCCTTCTCCAGCATCTCCTGCCCGAGCTCCTGCGACCGCTTGCGCTGCTCGGCGTGCAGGTACGACCGGATCTTCGACCGCGCCCGGCTCGTCACCACGAAGTCCAGCCAGTCCTTGTTCGGCTTCTGCTGCGGGTTGGTCAGGATCTCCACCGAGTCCCCGCTGCGCAGCTCGTAGCGCAAGGGCACGATCGCCCCGTTCACCCGCGCGCCCGAGCAGTGGTGGCCCAGGTCCGTGTGGATCGAGTACGCGAAGTCGACCGGCGTCGCGCCGCTGGGGAAGACCTGCACCTGCCCGGCCGGCGTGAAGACGTAGACCTCGTCCGTGAACAGGTCGCCCTTGACCGCGTCCATCAGCTCGGTCGGGTCGCGGACGTCCTTCTGCAGCTCCCAGATCTGGTGCAGCCAGCGGAACCGCTCCGCGTCCTTCCCCCCCGGCGCCAGCCCGCCCCCCTCCTTGTACATCCAGTGCGCCGCGATCCCCTCCACCGCGATCTTGTGCATCTCGTGCGTGCGGATCTGGATCTCCATCCGGATGCCGCGCGGCCCCATCACCGTCGTGTGCAGCGACTGGTAGCCGTTCTGCTTGGGGATGCCGATGTGGTCCTTGAAGCGGCCCGGGACCGGGGTCCATTGCCCGTGGATCACCCCGAGGACCGTGTAGCACTCGGCCACCGTGTCGCAGATCACACGGAACCCCAGCAGGTCGAAGACCTGCTCGAACTCGATGTGCTGGCGCCGCATCTTCTCGTGGATCGAGAACATGCGCTTCAGCCGGCCCGTCACCGTCACCCGCAGGCCGTGCGCCGCCACCAGCTCCGACAGCGTCCGCGTCATCTCCTGGATGAACCGCTCGCGCTGCTTCCGCGTCTTCTCCACCCGCGCCGACAGGTCGGTCCACTCCGCCGGCTGCAGGTAGCGGAACGACAAGTCCTCCAACTCCCCCTTCAGCCAGTCGATGCCCAGCCGGTTAGCCAGCGGGGCGTACACGTCCAGTGTCTCCTGCGCGATCCGCTCCCGCCGCTCCTCCGACAAGTGCTCCAGCGTCCGCGCGTTGTGCAGCCGGTCCGCCAGCTTGAGCAGCAGGACGCGGATGTCCCGCGCCATCGCCACCATCATCTTGCGGAAATTCTCCGCCTGCCGCGCCGCCTTGCTCGTGTACTCGACCTTCGACAGCTTCGTCACGCCGTCGACCAGGAACGCCACGTCGTCGCCGAACTCCCCCTTGATCTCGTCCAGCGAGGTCGCCGTGTCCTCCACGCAGTCGTGCAGGAACGCCGCCAGGACGCTCGGCACGTCCAGCCGCATCTGCCCGATGATCTGCGCCACCGACAACGGGTGCACCAGGTACGGCTCCCCGCTCGACCTCTTCTGCGCCCCGTGGCGCGCCTGGCTGAACCGGAAGGCCCGCCGGATCGCCTCCCCATCCGCATCCGGAAGGTACCCCCGCACCACCCCGATGATCCCCTCCACCGCCCGCTCCATCCCCTCCGGGCTCGGCACGATCGGCGGCAGCGTGGGCGTATGTCCCGTCACTTCCACGCCGCTAGCCTACGACCGCCTCCCCGGCCCGTCTAGTTCGAGATGAGGCTTGCCCTTCTCCGCGCAATGGCGCATGAATACCGCGTCGCCTGGCTCGTCCGTAGCCGCGGTCCTCGCCGAGGGGGACCGGTCGAAGGGCACGGGAACGATGGGACGGATGACCAAGATCGCCGGCACGCTCGCTCTCCTCCTCGCCGCTCTCGCCGGGGCCGCCGGAGCACAGGACGCCCGAGGCAAGCTCGAGGTGCGGCTCACCGCCAACGGCGAGCCCGCCGCCGGCACCGTCGAAATCTTCCCCTCCCAGGGCGGCCCTTCCGCCTACGCCGGCCCCACCGGCACCCCGGTCGAGCTCCCCGCCGCCGTCTACGACGTCAAGGTCACCCTCACCGACGCCATCGACCACCCCACCCGCAGCCGCGGCGGCATCGAAGTGACCGTCGGGAACGACCGCACCGTCCACATCGATTTCCAGGTCGGCCGCGTCACCCTCCTGTGCCGCAAGGACGGCGAGGCACTCGACGCCGAAATCTCCCTCCGCCGCCCCGGTTCCTCCAACTGGCTTCCCGCCGTCCACTGTGGCGTGCCCTTCCTCGTCTCGGGCGGCACCTACGAGGCCGACGTCACGCCGCTGGACTCCTTGACCGGAGTCCAGGCCGGCCCGCTCCAGATCATGTCCGGTACCACCCAACGCCTCGCCATCGACCTCTGAGAGCCCCGACTCGGCTCCCCCCCCCTGATCCCCACGTGGTCGTGGTCGTGGTCGTCGTCGCCTTCGTGTCCGGACCAACAACCGGTCGAAACCAAAAACCAACAACTCCCCCGCCTCCTGCGCTATCCTGCCCCCCACGCGGCATCGCGTCCGACGCCGGACCTCGCTGGAGGGAATGATCGTGCGACGTGCCCGCAACCAGGCCTGCCACCCACGCCGGGCCGGAGTCGTCCGGTCGCTTCGCGACCTCGTCCCCCTCCTCGCCCTCCTCCCGGCCGCCGCCTGCTCTTCCCACCCCAGGCTCGAGTGCGGTGTCGAGTTCGACCCCGGCCGGGCCCGCTATTGCGAACGCGGGGGTGATCAGGTCTGCATCTGCGCCGACCGCCGCTGCGCCAATCCCTCCACCGACTGCCCCTCCGGCTTTGCCTACGCCGACGACGGCGCCTGCGTCGACCCTGCGCGGGCCGCCACCCGGATCGAATCCACCGGCCCCGCCAACCTCTGCCCCGCCGCGGCCGCGGATGCCGACGCGGATGCCGACGCGGATGCCGACGCGGATGCCGAACCGGACGCCGACGGCGAGGTCGAGCCCGACACGGACGGTGAAGTTGCGCCGGACGCGGACTCGGACGGCGACACCGACGGCGATGCCGGCGAGGACGGCGACGGCGGCGCCACCACCCCCGTCGTCGGCATCCCTCTCCGCCTCGGCGACGGCCAGGATCCCCGCTTCGTCGACTTCGGCGATTCCGGCGTCCTCGTCGCCTGGACCGACCGCTTCTACGAGACCTCGCCGCCCCCGGAACCCACCGCCGCCGCCCACTTCGGACTCCTGGGATGGGACGCCGCCGCGCCGCCCGACGACGTCGACTCCGTCGATGCCAGCGCCATCTTCGGCCAGGACACCCTCCTGCACCCGCCGGTCACCTGGGCGTACTGTCCCATCCGCGGCCGGCCCGGCGCCCTCTTCCAGTACTGGGCCGACACCCCCGACCCCACGCCGCTCCTGATCTACGCCTCCATCGACGAGGTCGGTGCCCTGACCGCCCTGGACGTCACCGGAGATGTCCTGACCCCGACCCCGCCGGAACGCGTGGAGTCGATGCGCATCGTCCCCCGCGCCGGCGGCTGCTGGGTCGTCTGGAACGAGGACGCGGACGGCACCGGCGGTCCCGAGCCCGCGCAGATCGTCGCGCGTCGCTTCGACCCCGCCGATCCGTTCGCCGACAGCCCCCTCTGGCTCCACCTGGCCGAGTCCTTCGCGCCGGGCCCGGACTGGCGCTACTGGTCCGCCGAGGAGTCCCCCGGCGAGACCTACCCCCGACCCTCCATCCCCTACGCCGTGGTCGACGAGCTGACCGGCAACCTGTTCGTCGCGATCGCCGCCGTCGATCCCGTCACCCACGTCGCGATCCTCTTCGGCCAGCTCGTGGACGCATCAGTCGCGACCGTGTTCTGGTCCGCCGACCGCAGCCTCACCCGGTTCTCCGAGGCCGACTACGACGGCCTCGAAGTGGCCCGCACCAACGCCGTCGCCTTCGGCGGAGACCACGTCGTCCTCGCCCTGGTCGCCGTCCGCACCAGCGGCGAGCGTTTCCTGTTCTACGACGTCGAGGACCTGCGCACGGAGGCGTCGGGATCGCTCTTCGCGGTCGATCCCGCGACCACGAACTTCCGCGGCCCGAGCGTCGCCGGGCTTCCGGGCGATCGCGTCTACGGCGCCGTCGCCGACTGGTCCGGCGGAGGCGTGCCCGTGGGCGCCGTCCACTTCTTCCATGGGACCGGCAGCGAGCTGACCGCGACCTGGGAAGCCCTGCCGACCTCCGCCCTGCCGTGGCTCGTCGGCGACCCCGGTCCGGACCCCGGCCTCGACGCCGTCTTCGTCCTCCGAGCCGCCGCCGTCGGCGGGCGCACGCGCCCCCTCGTCACGCGCGAGACCGCCGACGGGTATTGGCTCGTCCCGGGCTGGACCGAGGGCGGGGTCGACTTCGCGCCCGCCGGCCACACCATCGTCGGCGACATCTCGCATCCGACCCCGCCGCTTCCCGCGCCCGACGACGGCGGTGCGCTGGTCGGCTGGACCAACGGAAACCTCGAGTGGGCCGCCTACGTGGCGCGCATCCGCTTCGCGGAGTAGGAGACCATCATGCCGCGCTTTCCCTTCGCCCTGGTCGCCCTGAACATCGCGCTCGCCGTGCCGGCCCTCCCGGCGCACGCACAGACCGTGCCGGCGGAGCCACAGGCCGAGGCGGCCGAGGCGTTCGGACTCGGAGAGCGGCTCTTCCAGGAGCAGAACTGGTCCGGCGCCCTGGCCTCCTTCCAGCGCGCCTACGACCTCCAACCCCACTACTCCGTGCTCTTCAACATCGGCCTCTGCCTCCGCGAGCTGCACCGCTACCCCGAGGCGCTCGAGGCCTTCCAGCGCTACCTCGCCGACGGCGGCGATCAGGTCCGCCCCGAGAAACGTGCCGAGGCCGAACAGGCCATCGCCGACGTCACGGCGTTCATCTCCCGCGTCCGCATCACCGCCGACGTCGATGGCGCCGAGATCCTCGTCAACGACCAGCCCCGCGGCCAAAGCCCCCTCGCCGAACCCCTCGTCCTGGGCGCCGGGCACTACGTGGTCGTCGCCCGCGCCCCGGATCGACGCGACGCCCGCGCCGAGTTCGATCTCGGCCCCGGCGAGGAACGCGACGTCACCCTTTCCCTCGAGCCGCTCCTCGCCTCGCCGCCGCCCCCGCCGCCCCCGCCGCCTCCTCCCCCTCCGATCGGCGGGAGCACCGGGCCCGAAGCCCCAGGCTGGTACACCGACTGGCTCGGCTGGACCCTCGCCGGCGTCGGCGTCGCCGCCGGCATCGGCGGCGGCATCCTCCTCGCCGACGCCGCCGACAGCGCAAGCAAGGGCGATGCGGAGCTCGACCTCGGCGCCGCGCGCGACTTCTACGACGCCGCCGACACCTCCAACGCCTGGGGCATCGGCATCACCGCCGTCGCCGGCGCCGCGCTGCTCACCGGCATCATCCTCCTCGCCATCCCCGAAAGCCCCGAAGCGCCGCCCGAGGAGCCGGCTGTCGCCCTCACTCCCCTCGTCGGCCCCCTCGGGCTCGGCCTGGCCGGGACGTTCTGAGTCCGCGGGAGCGATGATGGACGAATCCCAGAGCTGCGTCGGCCAGGTGTTCGAGGACCGCTACCGCATCCTCCGCCTCATCGGCGAGGGCGGCATGGGCGCGGTCTACGAGGCGGAACACGTCGTCGTCGGCCGCCGCGTGGCCGTCAAGGTCCTGCACCCCGACATGGCCCGCGACCACCAGGTCGTCGCGCGCTTCTACAACGAGGCCCGCGCCGCCGGCTCGGTCGGCAGCGAGCACATCGTCGAGGTCCTCGACTTCGGCCGCAACCCCGCCCCGTACCTCGTCATGGAGCTGCTCGACGGCCGCAGCCTCGCCGCCCTCCTGGAAGCCGAAGGCCCGCTGCCGCCGCCGCGCGCCTGTGCCGTCCTGCTCCAGGTGCTCGACGCCCTGCGCGCCGCCCACGCCAAGGAGATCGTCCACCGCGACCTCAAGCCCGAGAACATCTTCGTCGTCGCCAAGGACGGCCGCGAGAGCATCAAGCTCGTCGACTTCGGCATCTCCAAGCTCAAGAACCCCGACCCGATCACCGGCGGCCACCTCACCCAGACCGGTACCATCCTCGGCACCCCCTACTACATGTCCCCGGAACAGGCCCTCGGCGCCAAGGACCTCGATCACCTGACCGACGTCTACTCCGCCGGCGTCATCCTCTACGAGTGCGTCACCGGCCGGCAGCCGTACACCGCGGAGAACTACAACATGCTCCTGGTGAAGATCATCAGCGAGCCCGCCCCCGCGCCGCGATCGATCCGGCCCGAGCTGCCCGAGCCGCTCGAGCAGATCATCCGGAAGGCGATGGCGCAGGATCGGCCGCAGCGCTTCCGCTCCGCCGCCGAGTTCGCCGACGCGCTGCGTGCCTTCCTCGAAGGCCGCCGCACCGGCGTCCTGCCCGTCTCCGCCGACGCGAGCGACACGGCAGCGCGCATCGCCGCCGCCCGCGCCCGCATCCTCCAGGGTGGCGCGACCGGCGCGACCCTCGCCGCCGCCGCGGGCGGGCCTCCGGGCGCGGCCACGGACCTGGCCTGGACCGAGGGCACCGGAGGCATCGCCCCGCCCCCCCGCAAGGGCAGGACGGTCGCGATCACCGTTGGCGCCACCCTTGCCGTCGCCGCCCTCGCCGTCGGTGCCTGGCTCGCCTTCTTCCGCGACCCCTCGCCCCCCTCCTCCCCGCCCACCACCAGCCACCAGCCACCAGCTACCAGCCCCCCGCCTCCCGCGCCCGCCGTCCCCGTCGCCGCCGACGAACCCTCCGTCGATGCCGTCCGGCTCCGCGTGTCCGCCACGCCGGCTGACGCCAAGATCTACCTCGACGACGTCGAGCTTCCCGGCAACCCCGCCTCCGCCCGCTTCCGCAAGGACGGCCTCACGCACAAGCTCCGCGTCGCCGCCCCGGGTTTCTCCGAACAGACCCGCTTCGTCGAGTTCAGCGCCGACGTCGAGGAAGCCTTCGCCCTCCAGCCTCCGTCAGCCACCGCGACCGATGCGGGTCCCGCCGCCGCCACCGGCGATGCCGCGCCGGGCGGCTCCGCCCCGCCGTCGCATCCCCCGGTTCGCCCGCGCGATCGCGACGCCGGAGCCTCCGCCCCAGCGACCGACTCCGGTGCCGGTTCTCCACCGACGGCGGCCGACGGGGGCTCGTCGCCGCCCGCGAACGACGCGGGCTTCCGTCCCCCCTCGTCCGGACCCCGCGAGCTGGATCTCCCCCCCGCCTCCCGCCGCGATGTCCCGCGGCTCGAAGAGAACCCCTATGGGCATACCCCGTAGTCCGCTCGGCCGGGACCGCAACGGCATCCGCCAGCTTGCCACGCTTGGGCCTGCGCGTGCCGGTGCCCGTGCCGTTCCGTGCCTGTTTCTCGCGCCCGGATGCTCGGCGTGCGGCCTTGATCGTGAACGATTGCCGGAAGATCATGGGATCGGACGACCAGTGCCGGCCGTGGCATTGCGTTCGCATCCGGAACGGCCTTCGATGCGCTGGGGTCGATCCCGCCGTTTCGCTGTGTCCGCCCTCCTGGCAACGGGCTTGTCCGTCGGCTGCATCCTCTCGCCCCAGCCCGACCCGCCGGGCGCCAACATCGTCGCCTCTGCTTCCCCGGGCGCGGGCGACGTTGCCGTGGTGGGCGGCGCGGGCGCGGTGCCTGCCGGCGCTTCGGTGCGCACCCAGGACGCCGATGACGGGTCGTTCGCGGGCGGTGAGGCCTCCGACACGGGTGCCTTCGTGCTCGTCGTTCCCTCGGCCCCCGGCCACACGCTGCTGGTCACCTACACCGTCTTCGAGGACGGCGAGTGGCGCAAGAGTCCGGCGCGGGAGGTCGTCGTCGACCGCTACGATCCCTCGCCCGATCCGCTGGCCGAGGACGACGGCGACTACGCCTCGCCCTTCGCTCCGGGCGCCCGCGCCTCCGGCGGCCTTGACTCCAGCCTCCTGGTCGGTCCTCCGGTCGCCGGCTTCGCCCGCTTGTGGTGTTACGACGAATGCGTGCAGGCCGGCGTGCGGGTGATCATCGCCAACCAGGATCGGGGCGAGGTCACCGAGATCATCCACACGGGCGGTGCCTTCGAGCAGTCCGTCCGCGCCTCGATCGGCGACGTTCTCCTCGTCTTCGCCGTCCTGGCCGAGTTCCCCACCCAGACCAGCTCCCTGGTCCGCCTCGTCGTGCCCGCGCCCTAGATGGCTCTTGATTTCCGCCTTTTTCGTGCTATAAACGCGCTGTTTTCGTTTCGTTCGCGTCCGGCTCGCCTTGCGTCGCCGTTTCCGAACGATCGCGACGAGAACACGTGACCGTTCCCCCGGCGGCCGGACACGTTGATGCAGGCCGGGCAACGTCGGTCAAGGCCGACACGGAGTGGAAGAATGAGGCTTTTCGTTGGTAGTCTGTCCTACGATACCCGCGACGACGATCTGCGCCAGGCGTTCGCGGCCCACGGCAACCCGATTTCGGTCTCGGTCATCACCGACCGCGAGACCGGGCGCTCCAAGGGCTTCGGGTTCGTCGAGTTCTCGAGCGCCGAAGAGGGCCAGCGGGCAATCGAAGCGCTGAACGGCTCGCAGCTTCAGGGACGGACGATCACCGTGGCCGAGGCGCGTCCGCGCGAAGAGCGCGGCGGCGGCGGTGGTGGCGGCGGCGGTCGCGGCGGCGGCGGCTTCGGCGGCGGCGGCGGCGGTCGCGGC
>JACRCX010000151.1 GCA_016218815.1 Deltaproteobacteria bacterium | reverse complement strand
TGCGCGCCAAGGTGGAGCAGAACAAGTAACGGGTCGGTCGGACTCTCAACCCTCAGCGCTCGACCCTCGACCGCGGCCAGGGGCCGCTTTGGTTGCGGCCACTGGCCGCGCTGTGTTCATCGGTGTCCATCGGTGGTTTCTCTTCCCTCCGTCTTCCTTGACAGCCGCCCACTGGAACCCCGACCATCCGCCCCGTGGCGGCCGAGGATCTCAAGTTCGCGTTCGTCGCGTTCACGGCGGTCTTCTTCGTCGTCGACCCGTTCGTCGCCGTGCCGTTCTTCCTCGCCATCACGGGCGACGACCCGCCGGCCAAGCGCCGCGGCATGGCGCTGCGTGCCGCGCTCGCCGCGTTCGTCGCGCTCGCGCTGTTCGCCCTCGCCGGCGGCCTCATCTTCCGCGCCTTCGGCATCTCGCTGGGGGCCTTCAAGATCGCCGGCGGCCTCATGCTCTTTCTCATGGCCATGGACATGATGCGCGCGCAGCCTTCCCGCACCCGCTCCACCGCCGAGGAACAGGAGGAAGGGTCCGCGCGGGACGACGTCGCCATCGTTCCCATGGCCATCCCGATGCTCGCGGGGCCGGGCGCCATCGCCACGGTCATGGTGCTCATGAGTCGCGCCGCCTGGAAGCCGGTCCCCACCGTCGCCGTCTTCGCCGCCATCGCCGTCACGTGCACCGCGACCTGGATCCTCCTGCGCTCCGCCGTCGCGGCGCAGCGCTTCCTTTCCAAGACGACCCTGCACGTCCTGGAACGCGTCATGGGCCTGCTGCTCGCGGCAGTCGCCGTGGAGTTCGTCGTCGGAGGGATCCGGGATTTGTGGCCGACGATCTAGAAAGGACCGCAACATGCGTTTGGCACTGGTGGGACCGACGCTCGAGGAGAACCTGTCGCTGGAGTACCTGGTCGCGGCGCTGCGCGGCGCGGGGCACGAGGCGTCGCTGGTCCCGTTCGCCTGGGACCGCGACCTGCCGCGGGCGAGCCGCGCGATCCTCGCCCTGCGGCCCGACGCGGTCGGCCTCTCGATGACCTTCCAGATGCGCGGGCGCTCGTTCCTGGCGCTCGCCGCGGAGTTGCGCGCCCGGGGTTTCTCGGGTCCGATCGTCGCCGGAGGCCACTGGGCGTCGCTGGCGGCGGGGGAGGTCCTGCGCGACCATCCGGCCGTGGACTTCATTCTGCGCGGGGAGGCCGAGCGGAGCATCGTGGCGTTCGCCGCGGCGCTGTCGGGGGAGGGCGACCTGGACGGCGTGCCGGGACTGGTGCGGCGTGTGGCGGACGGAGCGCTCCGGGAGAGTCCGGTCCCGCCCGAGCGGCTGCCGCTGGACGAGCTGGCGCCCCCGGCGCGCGACGCTGCGCCGCTCGAGCGCATCGGCATTCCGTGGGCCCCCATCCTCGCCGGCCGCGGCTGCCGGGGACAGTGCACGTTCTGCTCCATCGGCGCGTTCCACCGCCTGGGCCGCGGACCGACGCGCCGCGTGCGCTCGCCGGAGCGCGTCGCGGACGAGATGGCGGCCTTGTGGCGCGAGCGCGGCGTCCGCATCTTCGTGTTCCACGACGACGACTTCTTCCTCGGCCGCCTCGATCGTGATCTCGAGCGCCTCGAGCGCCTCGGCGAAGCGATGGCCGCACGCGGCCTGCCGCGGGTTGCGCTGGTCGTCAAGGCCCGCCCGGACGACATCCACGAGGAGGTCGTGCGGCGCCTGCGCGCGCTGGGACTGGTGCGCATCTTCCTGGGCATCGAGAACGACGCTCCCGCCGGCCTGCGCGCGCTCGGCCGCGGCGTCGACCCGCAGCGCAACCACCGCGCGGTCGCCGTCCTGCGCCGCCACGACGTCTTCACCTGCTCCAACCTGCTCGCCTGGGAGCCCGACGCCACCCTGGAGGACCTGCGCGCGAACATCGACCTCCTGCGCGCTTTTCCCGACAACCTGTTCAACTTCGGCCGGACCGAGCTGTACGAGGCCGCGCCGCTGACGCTGCGTCTCGCCGCCGAGGGGCGCCTGCGGGGCGACTATCTGGCCCGCGACTACGTCGTCTCCGACCCGCGCGCCGAGCTGGCCTTCCGCGTCTACCGCGTGGCGCTGGGCGAGCGCTGCTACCCCCTGGACGGCCTGGTCAACGCGTCGACCAGCCTCGGCTACGACGCCGCGCTCCTGGCGCACTTCCACCCGGGAGACCGGGCCGAGCGCGTGCGGGCCGAGGTCGGGTCCTTCCTGCGCCGCCTCTCCGGCTCCCTCGCCGCGTGGCTCGAGTGCATCGTCGACGCCTGCGCGACGGCGACGCTTTCCACCGGCCCCGACGTCGCCCGCTTCACGCTCGACGTCGCCCGCGCCGTGCGCGCCGAGGACGTCCGGATGGCGGCCGAGCTGCGCGCGCTGCAGGCGTCGATCGAGCGGTCCGCGCGCGGCCTGCCCGAGCCGGTCGCGCCTCGCGCGGCCGCGCCGCGCCGCGGACCGCGCCGGGCCGCCGCATTCCTCGCCGCCGCAGGCGGGGCCCTGGCCTGCTCGAAGAGCGGCACGTCCGCCCGGAACCCGCCCGAGGCGATCCCGCCCGTCGTTCCGGCGCAGGTCGATGCCGCCGGCGGATCGGCGGCCGAGGCGGAGCCGGCGGACGCGGGCGGCGCTCCGGAGGCCGCCGTGTCGCCGATCGACGCCGCGACCGAGAGCGACGCCGTCGTGCTCTCGATCTCGACGGACGTCGGGCCGTGGCAGAGCTGCCCGGCCAACGCGCACGTCGCGTCCTTCATCGTCGGCGTGGTGCTCGAGGATCCGGCGGTCGAGGCGCGGTTCGAGCGCTTCGACGCGACGGATGGACGTGTCGAGGACCTGTACGTGTCGCCGGACGGCCGCCGGGCCCACGCGATGTTCCACGCCGGGGGCGCGCGCGGGGTGCAGAAGCTGACCGCGGTGTTCGCCCGCGCCGCGGGCGCCGGGACGCTGGTGCACAGCCAGCAGTTCTTCGAGTACGGGGACGGCGAGGCGACGCTGGGGCCGGACGAGTATCCCGACGTCGAGTGCGGGGTGATCTGCGACCCGATGGCGATTCCGCCCGACGCGGTCCTTGACCGTGGCGACGAGGTCGTGTTCGGCCGGGAGCCGTGGGGGAACCTGGAGGGCTGGGCGACGAACTTCACGTTCTCGGCCGGGCTGCGTGCCGACCTCGAGGGCGAGGTGGTGGGGACGCCGGCGGTCGAGTGCAGCACGGGGTCGGCGTCGGTGGGCGGCGAGTGGTCGATGGGCATCGGCGAGCCCCGACCGGGCGAGACCTGGGTGGCGCAGGACGCGCCGCGCGTCGCGAGCCGCGTGTTCCGCATCCAGTTCGATCCGCGTCCGCCGGACGGCGACGGCCGGCTGGCGGGCGGCGACCACACCTGCACCGTGCGCTTCACCGTGCGGAAGGGGGACGACGAGCGGACGTACGAGGGCCGCATCCGCATCCACGTGGCGCCCGATGGGACCGTGGAGATCGGTCCCGCCCAGCCGGCGCCTGCGGAAGGGGTCGTCGCGCCGCCCTCCGCGCGCCGCGACGAGGGGCTGCCGCTGCCGCACCGCTACGCGGTCGAGTTGCGGTGTCTGGCGGACTACGGGGAGGCGCTGCTGCTCGAGGCGCTGGCTCCCGCGGCCGACTCGTTCGGGAAGCCGTCATTCCGCTGGTCCGCGTCGGGCGGCTCGATCGAGGCGGTGGACGGGGGCGCCCGCGCGCTGTGGCGCCTGCCCGACGACGCGGGGCCCGCGACGGCCGTCTGCGCGGTCGCGGCGCATTCGGCGGACCTGCAGGTGGGTTCGTACAGGCGAGGGTAGGTCCCGACCAGGGAGACAGGGCGGGTCGGTGGCTTGGTCGCAGGCGAGCGGGAGCCTGGTTCAGCTCGGTCGGTGTCGTGCCTGCCGCCGCCCACCGCGGCCGAGCAGCGCGATGTAGTCCTTCCGGCCGATCCCGGCGGTTCGCAGATTCGTCGAGACGATGAAGTCGGGCAGTTCGTCCCACTGCGGTACGATCACGGGCCGCGCCAACCCGGGCTTCGTGAGCAGCGCGTGATCCCCCGTCGTGTGGTCGTGCTGGAAGCCGGCACGCTGGGGCGCGGCAACCATCTCTCGCCCGGAGTGCGGAGGGATCCGCGACACGTCAGGCCACGAAGCGGATGGGCTGGGACCAGTCGCGACCCCGCCGGCGCACGGCATCGATCACGAAGGCCGGCGGGATGCGCTGCGTTCCGCAGTCGGCGAGCGAACCGTCGGCCGTTTGGCACACCCAACCCAACTCCGCCAAGGCGCGTTCGAGGGTGCCGCGCTTCACGCACGAATCCAGCCACAGCCGGATCGCGTGTTGCGTGGCGTCGAGCGCCGCCGCCTGGGTCGGGCCGCCGGACGCCAGGTCGAGGCTCGCGCAGCAGGCGACCCAGGTCTGTCCTTCGCGGAAGAGGAAGCCGGCCAGTCGCCCGCTCACCGTTGTCTTGCGTCCACTGCGCTCGACACGCAGGACGCCCCCGATGCGCCGTTCTCCTGGTTGCGGATGCCTGCCAACTGCCACGGCCGCCTCCCGAGGACTTGATAGCCTGCTGGCACAGGTCCGTCAACGTCCGCGCCGCCGGACCCGGCTCGACGACGACGACGACCGTGACGACGTCTGGCCTTCCGCCGTCGCGGGAGGCCGAGCTACCGCTGGCAGGTCCCGACCAGGATGGCTCGTATCGGCGAGAGTCGGGCGCGGCAGCCCGCCTCGCCGTTCCAATTCCTTCTTCCTTGTTGTTCGTTCTCGGTTCTCGCCTTCCGCGCGGCCACGCCTTGCGGTAGCCTGGGGCCGTGCCTGTCGCGGCCGACGAGTTCCTGCTCCCCGACTACCGCGTGTCGCGGTATCGCTTCACGCTGCGGGCGATCAACCGCATCGTTCTGCCGCGGGACCGCGTGGGCATCATCCTGCGCGGTGCGTTCGGCCTCGCGTTCCGGAAGCTCGTCTGCCACGACCTCCAGGCGGAGTGCCGCGGCTGTCCGCTGTCGGGTGCGTGTCCGTACGCGCGGGTTTTCACGCCTTCGCCGCCGGCGGATGCCGAGCGGCTGAGGCTGCAGTCGGACATCCCGCGACCGTTCGTGGTGGCACCGGATCTCGAGAAGGGGGAGGAAGTCCGGCCGGCGACGCTCACGCAGTTCGAGCTGACCTTGATCGGCGAATCCGTGGCGTGGATGCCGTACTTCGTCGTCGCGTTCCGTGCCTTGGGCGAGCAGGGCATCGGACCGGGCCGGGGCCGGTTCGTGCTGGAGTCGGTGGTCGCGGAGGGGCGGCGCGGCGAGCCGGTCTACCGCTTCGATCAGTCGGTCGTGCGGAACATCGAGTGCGAGGAGCGTCCCGGAGCGTTTCCGGCCGGCAGCGTCGCCGGGCGGTGGACGGTCCATTACCGGACGCCGACGTTGTTGCGTTCCGAGGGGGAGGCGGCCGAGGTCCCCGAGTTCCATCACCTCGTCAAGCGGCTGCGGGACCGGGTGAACGCGACGCAGTACTTCTACTGCGGCAAAGCGTGGGAGGTCGACCACCGGGCGCTGGGCCTGGCCGCGGAGTCGGTCGCGATCGTGCAGGACGCCGGCCGGTGGGTGGAGCAGCAGCGCCGGTCGTCGCGCACGGGCGCGGTGCACGCGATCCCGGGCTACCTGGGGGACGTGACCTACGCCGGCGACATGGCGCCCTTCCTTCCCCTGTTGCGGGTGGGCGAGCGGATCAACGTGGGGAAGGCGGCGACGTTCGGGTGCGGGAGGATCGAGATCGAGCCGGAGGGCTGACGTCGGTGCCTGCGTGCGGTGATGAGGCGTTCCACTTGCGCCCGGTGGTGGAGGACGAGGGTCGTCTGCGAGTGGTGCCGAGCGTGCCGATGTCCGCGTTCGGCGTCGCGACGGCCGGTGCCGTGATCCTCGGCCGGCTGGCGCGGGTGCGCGACGCCTTCACGTTCTCGGGACGGCTGGTGGTCAAGCCGGCGGATCAGGGCGCGGAGCTGGTCGACGCCGCGCAGCTCGCGGCGAGCGGCGTGCGCTGGTCGGAGATCGACTCGCAGTGCGCCTCCATCCTGCTGGAGCCGGACCTGCGGGCGCGGCAGGCCGCGCATCGACGCGTCGCGAGCCTCCTGGGCGGGCGCAGCGCCTTGCGCGAGGCGACCGCGCGGGATCCGCGCGTGCACCGCAATCCCCGGCGCTGGTCGCCGCGCGAGGGCGAGCCCGCTCCCGCGCCGAACGCGCCGTGCCCGTGTGGCAGCGGGCGGCGGTACAGGAAGTGCTGCCAGCCGAGGTAGGTGGCGGCCGTCTCCGGGCGTTGGAGTCCGCGTTCCGTCTTCAAACTTGATCGGGGGCAGGGCGGGCAACATACTCTGCCGCGTGAGGATCGGGGCGAACATCTCTCGTACCAAGGGCGGGCGCGGGCCCCGTGGGGAAAGAAACGATGGCTGCTGACTTGGGGGTCTACGACGGGGAGAATTGGGGGAAGCACAAGCGGCGCGAAGGATGAGGATCGCTGTGTCCGGATCTCGACGAGTTCCCCGACCCGCCGCAACTCCTGCTGGAGACGGGAGTCCGGGTCGGCGACCTCGTCTACAACGTGTCCGGAAGATACGCATTTGCCGCCGCGACTCATGGGAACGGGCGCCACTGGCACGGTTGGCCGATTCCGTGGTCTCGGCTGCCGCAAGCGGCGACCGGGGCCTTGATCGCGAAGCGCCGGCTGACCCCGGACAAGTTGCGGAGGGCGTTGGCAGAACGCTGGGGCGGGGAGTCAGGGCGAAGAGGGGACTGAAACCGAGGAATCGCCGCATCCGCTCCGGGCGCTTCGTGAGCTACCAGCTCCTCCCCGACGAAGAGGGGACTGAAACCGAACAGGTCGCGGCCGAGGCCGGTCGGGTCCGCTATCCGCGGCCGGAGCGTTCCATCCACCACCGCGCGAACTCGCCCGCCGGCAGCGGCTTGGCGATGAAGTACCCCTGCGCGGCATCGCAGCCGTACTCGCGCAGCATGTCGAGCGACTCCTGGTCCTCCACCCCTTCCGCCGTGACGGACAGCCCGAGGCTGTGGGCCATGAGGATCGTCGAGCGCACGATGGCCGCGTCGCGTTCGCTCCTGGCCATGCTCCGCACGAAGATGAGATCCACCTTGAGCTCGTTGGTCGGCAGGTCCTTGAGGTAGACGAGCGACGCGTTGCCGGTGCCGAAGTCGTCGATCGACACCCGCACCCCGAGGTCGCGGATGCGCTGGAGCGACTCGGCCGCCCGCCGGGTGTCGGTCATGATCCCCCGCTCGGTCACTTCGACCATCAGCCGCGAGGGGTCGGCTCCGCCGTCGGCAATGGCCTTGGCCATCTCCGCCGGGAACCCCGAGTCGAGGAGGTTGCGAGGCGCGATGTTGATCGCGACGCTCCCGCCGATGCCCGCCTTGTTCCACTCGCCGAGCTGGCGCAGGGCGTCGCGCACGACCCAGGCCGAGACGGGGTGGATGAGGTCCGTCTCCTCGGTGAACGGGATGAACAGCCCGGGCGGCATGAGGCCCTTCTTCGGATGGCGCCAGCGCAGCAGCGCCTCGGCCCCGAGCGGCTCTCCGGTCGCGACGCGCACCTTCGGCTGGAAGTGCAGCTCGAGCTGGCCGGCGGCGATGGCCAGCCGCAGCTCGCCCAGGATCGAGAGCTGCTCGGGCGATTGCCGCTCCATCTCCGGGTGGAACGGCACAACCCGGGTTTGCAGGCGCTTGGCCTCGTAGAGGGCGATCTCGGCCCGGCGGATGAGCGTGTCGCGGTCGGAGGCGTCTGCGGCGAAGGACGCCCGCCCCACGGCGGCGCCGAGGCTCACGCTGTAGCCGTCGAGGTCGAAGTCGCGCTCGAACCCGTCCAGGATGAGCTCGGTCATCCCGCCAGCGGTCGGTACGCAGACGTCGGCGCAGACCACGGCGAAGACGTCCGAGCCGACGCGGGCCAC
The DNA here is from genome assembly GCA_016218815.1 of Deltaproteobacteria bacterium. GTDB lineage: Bacteria > Myxococcota_A > Polyangia > DRWM01 > JAAZOP01 > JAAZOP01. The sequence continues at coordinate 36,493 of JACRCX010000151.1, read as the reverse complement.
CAGGTCCGCGCGATCGCCGATCGCCCGCATCCGGTCCGCCGCCAGGGCGAGCACCCGGTCGCCGACCTCGGGTCCCAGCGTCTGGTTCACCGTCTTGAACCGGTTGATCCCGACCAGGAAGAGGTCGACGTAGCCGGCCTTCCGGGCAATGAGGCTGTCCAGCTTCTGCGCCAGATACCGCCGGTTCGGCAGGCCCGTCACGAAGTCGTAGCGGGCGGCGTGTTCGAGCGCCTTGTGGTCGGCATGGAAGTACGCTTCCAGCGCGAGGGAGACGTCCAGCATGGCGAGCTTGACGCAGGCCGCGATGGCGTCGGCCCGCGAGGCCGGATCGTCCGCGAATTCGGCGCGCGCCGCGTCGAAGAGGACGCGCAGGAATCGGGGGTAGGTGCCGACGTACCAGCGCGGCTCGAGGCCGATATGCTGGTGGACGACGCCCAGACGGATCCGCTCCTGCTGGTAGGCAGCGCCCCAGTCGCCGGCGGCGATCTTCAGGAGATACCGCTCCGCCACGCCGCCGAACTTCGCCCTCCGTCCCGGCGACCCAAGCAGTCCGCTCGTCTCCTTGAACGACGCGAGATGCCGGTCCAGCCGCGCGGCGAACTCGCCGATGACCTCGGCCGTGAGGCGGGGCCGGATCCGGCGCAGGAGTTCCGCGTCACGGGGACCGAGGTCAAGGAAGGCGGCGCGCTTCTGCACGTCTGCCTCGGCGAGGCCGATCTCGTCCACGATTTCCCTGACGGCTGTGCCCACGAGCATCGGAGTGCTGTGCCGTCCCGTGTCGCGGCAGGTGCCGGGTGGGTCCGTCCAGGTCAAGGGGCGGCGCGCCGGCGTGGCTGTCGCAGGTTCCGCTGCGGGCTTCTCATCTCGAAGGCTCATCAGGCGCCACGCCCTCCTCCACCCCGGCGAGCTGTTGCAGGGAGAAGATACGGGTTCGGGACACGACATGTCGAGAAAGCGGCGATCGCCGGTGAGGTCTTCGCGGATCGCCTCCGGGCGCAAGTCGATCACGGTCGAACAAGCGGGCCGAGCCGCGCGAACATCGATTTCCCTTCCCCTCCGTGTCGTGGTACGTAGGCCGTTGCCTCCGGGCCGTTCGCCGGCGACAGACGTGGTCTGTTGGGCTTCGAGCGAAGACCGGGCAATCCGACGTCCGTCCTGTTGGACGGACGCGGAAGGCCCTCGGCCGGGGAGGCGACATCTGGAGGTGAGTCATTTCGGCCAAGCTTTTCGTCGGTAGTCTGAACTTCTCTACCACCCGCGAGCAGCTCCTGGAACTGTTCGCCGCGGCGGGGACGGTCGTCGACGTCGTGCTGCCCACCGACCGTGACAGCGGCCGGCCGCGCGGCTTCGCCTTCGTGGAGTACGCCACCCCGGCGGAGGCCCAGGAAGCGATCCGGCGGTTCAACGGCTACGAGCTGGACGGGCGCGCGCTGCGGGTCAACGAGGCCGAGGCGCGTCCGCCGCGTCCCCGCAACTTCGGTCCCGATGCCCCCGGCGATCGCCAGGGTGGATTCGGCAACCCCTTCGGCGGCGGCAAGCCGTTCAAGGCCAAGGGAAGCCGCCGCCACCTGCGCGCCCGCAAGCGCGGCGGCTGATCCTCCCGCACGATCCCTCCGGCACGGGCGGTCACGAACCGCAGGCGCCCAGTTCGATCAGCGACGGGAAGAGGCCGCAGCCCCCGTCGTGCATCAGGTCGCGGAAGCAGTAGGTGTACCAGCCCTCGACCGGTACGCCCGCGCCCAGGCAGAGCGGCGAACAGCCGGTGCAGTCGGCGGCGCAGATGGTCGAGTCCGTGCAGTGGTCGCGCCACGCCGTGCCGCCCCCGGACACCGGCTCGCAGACCGGAGTGCAGGGCGCCGACGTGCAGACCCCCGCGTGGCTCACCGGCATCCCCGCCTCGATCGCGGCGCACGGGCTCGAATACGTGAACCCGTCGCAGCCGCAGGCGTCCGCCCCGCTCGAGGCGCAGGAACTTGGGCGCGCGACGCACGTGCCCAGCGCCGAGGGGAGGCAGCCGATCCACGCGCAGACCTCGTCCGCGGCGCACGCGCCGAGCGGCCACGGGATGCAGTTCCCGGTCGTGCACGGTCCGTCGCCGCTCCACGCCGCCTCGGCCGCCAGACGTTCGCAGTCGTTCCAGTAGGATTCCCCGTCGCACCCGCAAACGGGGTTCCAGTCGGCCGTGCAGGCGGCCGGCGCCGGCATGCACGTCCCTGCGACCCCGGAGCCGCATCCGCGGACGTCGCAGCGCTCGCCCGCCGGACAATCGCCGGCGCCCGGCCGGCAGCCCGAGGAGTCCGCCTCCTCCCCGGACGCGTCCTCGGGCGCATCGTCCGTCGCGCCGCCCTCAACGTCGCCCGCCCCCTCCTCGCCCAGCCCGTCGCCGTCGCTCGCGCCGTCCCCGTCCGCCTCGTCCCCCGCCTCGACCCGCTCCAGGACGTCCACCGACGTTCCGACGCAGCCCGCAAGCGCCGCGACAGCGAAGACCGAAGTCCAACGCACGATCAACCCCGCGCTCCCCGTCTCCTCCCCACGCCGCTCCCCGCCTTCTGCCAACCTGCCCTGAGCCCTGCCGAAGGGCCCCCCTTCGGCTCGCTGCGCCCCTCGATAGGCTCGGGGCGAGCTTCGCTCAGGGCAAGCCAGCCCCCCTACCAAAGCAGCACCTCGAGTCCGAGGCCCGCGGTGACGATCAACGGGCCCCAGGTGGCCACGTCGCGCCCGCCGAACCGCACCGTCGTCGCCGGCATCGCCCACGCGAGGAGCACGTCGAACCGCACGCGCAGGAGGTGTGCGACGGCGACGGCGACGCCGCCGCGCAGGTACGGCGCGCCCGCCGCCACCAGCGCCGGGCGCTCGACGAAGCCCGGCTGCGGGTCGCTCCGCACGTCCACGAACGTCACGGCCGCCCCGCCGCCTGCGAACGGCACCCAGCGGTCCTCCGGCGCGGCGAAGGTCAGTCGCACGCCGGCCGCCAGAAGTCCCATGTGCAGATCGGCTTCCCCCTCGGCCGCGGCGAGGTGCAGCGGCAGCGCCGGCGCGAGGGCGAACAGCTCCACGCCGAGCAGCTCGCAAAACCGCAGGTGGCCGCCGATCTGGACCGTCAGCGTCGGCGCAACCTCGAACGACCCGACCGCCACCGCCGGCGCCAGCTCCAGCGTCAGCCGCGGCGGCTCTTCCTCGGGTGCCGCCGGCTGGAGGGCCACGAGGCTCTCGACGGGCGGCCCCGCCTGCACTTCCCCCTGACCCGGGGAGCCGATGCGGATCTCGAGGAAGCTGGCGCGCAGCAGCTCCACGGTGCGCAGCACGACCAGCGAAGGGTCCTCGACGCCTTCCGCTTCCGACGAGACCTCGCGCAGCACGGTCTTTCCGGTCACGCGATCGACGAGCCAGATGCGCACGGCGCCGGCTGTCGGCAGGAGCTGGACCGCGGCGGCGGCATCGACCGAGCGCGCCGCCTCGGCCAGCCCCTCGGGCGGCGCGACGTCGGGCGCCCGCGGCAGGAACACGGGCTCGAAGCCCAACGCCGTCAGCTCGGCCGCGACCCGCGAGAGGAGTTCGTCCTGCGGCTCGCCGATCAGCACCACGCGGGGCAGCGCGCCCTCCGTCGCCCGGGCGGGAGGGGACCCCGCCCCCGCGACCGACCAGGCGAGCAACAAGGCGAGCGATGCCGAGGGCCGAGCGGAGCGGCGGGGCTGCCTCTCCGCCGTCGGGCGGGGCTGCGCCCCGCACCCCGCCGATCGGGAAGAGGAGAGGTGGAGAGGCCGACTGGAGAGGTGGAGAGTCGTCTGTCCCGGCGCCGCGCCGGGACAGACGAGCTTCTCCCCACCTCTCCGGCCGATCTCCCCACCTCTCCTCGTCCGGTCCCGCCTCCGCCCTGCGGGCTGCGGCGTGCAAGCCGGAGAAGGCCGACGCGACGTCACGGAGCGCGGGATTCGTGGCTCAGGGCGTGTCACGAGACGCCGGCTCCCCTGCCAGGAGGGCCCGGGCGAAGTCGGCGTGCGGTCCGTCGGGGTCGAGGCGCAGGTATTCCCGGGCCGCGGTTGCGGCGGCCTCGGCGCGGCCCGCCCGATCCAGCGCCTCGATCAGTCGTCCCGAAGCCTCGCGCGCCACGCCGCTCGCCCGCGGTTCCGCCAGGCAGATGCGCAACCATCGTACCGCTGCATCATAGTCGCGGCGCACGTCGAAAGCGAGGCGCCCCAGGTCGAAGGCCGCCACCGCCGCCTCGGACGTCCCGGCGAACCGGTCGCGGATTTCGAGGTAGGCCTGTTCGGCCCGATCCGCGCGCCCGCCGAGGCGTCCGGCGTCGCCCAGCTCCAGCAACTCCGCCGCGGAGGCCGAAGCCAGCACCCGTTCGAATCCCGTCCCCTCGGCGGCGGCCACCGCGTCGTGGTAGCGGCCGGCGCGCGCGAGGTCCCGCCAGCCGGGGCCTGGGGTCGAGTGCGGGGCCGGGCGGACGGGCGGCGTCCGGACGCCGGGAGAAACCGGCGGCTCCGCTGGCGCGGTCGCGGTCGGGAGGGGGAGCGACGCGACCGGCGGCGCGGCCTCGGTCGCGGGCGTTCCGCCGCCGGGCGACGCCGAAGCCCCAGACCCGGCCGGCGATGCCGGTGCAGCGGGAGGAGCGGGGACCGCCGCGACGGTCGTTCCGCGGTCGGAACGCACCTCAACCCGCCGCTCGGCCACCCACACCCGCAGAACCTCGCCGGGCGCCATGCGCCGGCCATCGGCCAGCATCGGACCGGTGACGTCAAGCGCGCCCCGCTCCATTTCCAGGCGGAATGTCTCCGCCGCGGGATTCCACTCGATCCGGAACCTCGTGCCGGTGATCCGTATCGTGAACGGGCCGGCCTCCAGCTCCCACCGGACGCCCTCCCGGTGCACGACATCGACCTGGGCGCCCCCGCGCCGCAGGGCCAGCCGCGTGGCCGTCGCGCTCGCGGACAGCACGCTGGCCTCCGCACCCGGCTCGAGGCGCACGGCGGACCCGTCGGCGAAACGGATCGGGACTCCGGCGTTGTCCGGCGCGGTGATCCAGGCGCCCGGCCGCCAGGACTCCGCCCCGGTGCCGGGCGCCGGTCCGGTCGAGCGCAGGGCGTGCGCGACGAGGAACCCGGTCGCCAGGGCCGCGGCCAGTCCCGCGGCCATCGCGAGCGGGAGCCACCCGTGGCGGCGCGTCCCGGCGCGCGGCGCACCCGTGCCCGCCAGCCGTCCCCGCACCTCGGCCAGGTCGTCCCGGTCGGCCAGCATCCGGTCCTGCTCGGCCGCAAGACGACGTCCCATCTCGTCCAGCCGGCTCATCGTTCCCTCCATCGCGGACTCTCCTCGACCCACGTGCGCAACACGGGATCTTCCCGCGCGAGGCCGCAGAACTGCTTCTCCGCCCGCGCCAGGCGCCGCTTCACGGTCGCCGCGGAAATCCCGCACGCGCTCGCGGCCTCGGCCACCGTCATCTGTTCCAGGTATCGTAACGCGAAGACGATCCGCTCATCCGCCCCGAGCCGTCCGAGGACGCCGTAGAGGCGTCGCAGGGCCTGCACGTCCTCCGGCTCGGAGCCCGCCACGGCGGGATCCTCGACCGCCTCGGGCGCGCGGAACTCCAGCCACCGGCGGCGCCGGCGGCGGCGGATGCACCCCCGGGCCGTGAACACCGCCACGCGCGTCAGCCAGGCCGGCAGGCAGGCGTCGTCCCGCAGGCTTCGGATCGAGGCCAAGGCGTTCACGAACGTGTCGTGCAGCAGCTCCGGCAGCTCGTCGTCGACCCCCATCACCCGCGCGAGCACGCGTCTCAGGTAGGGCGCGTGGCGGTCGTACAGGGCCAGCGAGGCGCCCGGGTCTCCGCGTCGCAGCGCTTCGAGCAGCGCGCGGTCGTCGCCCGAGAAGAAAGACGGCCGCACGACCCGGGCGTCGTCCGCCTCCCCCCGCCCGGCCCTATCGGCGACTCCTGGACTCACGTTCCTCCAGTGTCCGCAAGCGGTCCTTTCGGCTCGCCGCCCCGGGGAAGCATAGCGCACCCTGAGCCGTTCCGTCGGCCCGCGGACACGGGAGAACCGACGATGCGCGATCTGGCCGCACCGCAGCTTCCCGATCCGGAACCCCGCGCCGTGCGCGCGGCACCCGGAAGCGGGGGGGTCCACCGGCCGCGCGACGGGGGGGATCCGCTGCTCGACATCTATTTCGCGGACATTCGCGACTTCGCCCCGTTGACGCCGGCGGCCGAGGCGGAGGCGACGCACCGCATCCAGCGCCTGGAGGTCGCCGAGTGGGTGGCGCTGCTCTCCCACCCGCCGGCGGCGCCGCGGGTGCTGCACCACGTCCGCGCCCGCCTCGGCCGCTCGACCCCCGCCGGCGCCCGGTCGCTCCTGCGCTTCACGGGCCTCTGCCGGCGGTACCGGGGTCGCCTGCCGGACCGTCACCGCCGGGCCCTCGCGGCCGCCGCACAGGAGCTGGGCTGGAAGCTGCACGACCTGGATCGCGAGCGGCGCCTGCTCAACGACACGATCGCAGCGGTCCACGCGCAGCCCCAGCCGCGCGACGGCGGCGCGGCCGCCCGGAAGGGCGCGCACACCTCCGGCCCCTACCTGGAGACGGTGCTGTGCGCCACCCGGGCCACGGCGCGCGAGAAGGAGCGCTTCCTCTTCGCCAACCTCCGGCTCGTCGTGGCGATTGCCAAGCGCTACGCTTCCCCGCGCCTGCCGCTGATCGACCTGGTCCAGGAGGGCAACATCGGCCTGATGAAGGCCGTGGACCGCTACGACGTGCGCAAAGGCTACCGCTTCTCGACCTACGCCTCCTGGTGGATCCGCCACTACATCGGCCGGGCCGTCGTGGAACAGGGCCGCCTCGTGCGTCTCCCGGCCCTCGTCAACGACCAGCGGCGCCGGGCCCATGCCGCGCAGGCATCGTTCGCCGCCGAGTTCGGGCGGGATCCGTCGGACGAGGAGATCATCGCCGAGCTGGGCATCGATGCGAAACGGGCCGGCGCGGTCGGATTGCGCGACGGCGACGCGGTCGTGTCGCTGGACCAGCCCTTCGGCGACGGTCCGTCCGACCGGCGCCCGGCCGACGTGCTGGTCGACGTCGGTGCGCCCGACCCCCTGGAGCAGGCGTGTCTCTCCGAATGGCGCGGCGAGCTGCGGCAAATGCTCGAGTACCTGCCCGCGATCGAGCGCAGCGTGCTGCGGCGGCACTACGGCCTGGACGGCGCCGAGGAGGAGTCGCTCAAGGACATCGCCGACGGGCTGGGGCGCTCCCGCGAGCGGGCCCGCCAGATCGCCGAGCAAGGCATGGGCCGCTTGAGGACGTGGATCGGCTGAGCCCGTCGCGTTTGACTCCCGCCGCCGCCATGTCACAATCCCGCCGAAGGGAGCGGAGGCCGATGGCTGGACGGGATCCTTCGAGCCGCTGGGGGTGGATCTTGCCGTGGCTCGTCGCCGCCGGGTCGCTCGGTGCCGGCTGCGCCACCGCGGGGACCGCGCCCGATGCACGCGACGGCATCGGCGTGCCGGATGACGGCGACGGCGGCACGCCGGACGCGGTCGAGGAGACGGCGGAAGATGCCGTCGTCGAGGCCGGCGACGTGGAGGGCGAAGAGACGGGGGAGGGCGGCTGCCCGCCCGACCGGACCGATTGCGGCGGCACTTGCGTCGACACGACCTCCGACCCCGCGAGCTGCGGCGGCTGCGGCGTCGCCTGCTCGGCCCCCTGGGAGCACACCGAGCCCGTCTGCGTCGGCTCGTACTGCGTCGTGCGCTGCCTCCCCGGATGGGTGGATCTGGACGGCGACCCCGGCTGCGAAACGGCCTGTCCCGGGGGAGGTCCGGAATCGTGCAACGGCGTCGACGACGACTGCGACGGGACGACCGACAACGGGTTCCCCTGCGCGGCCGGGACGAGCGTCGGCTGCACGACCTCGTGCCTGACCCACGGCACGGGTACCTGCACCGCGGACTGCGCGCCGCCCGCGGAGACGGCCTGCGTCCCGCCGGCCGAGGCGTGCAACGGCGAGGACGACGACTGCGACGGCACGACCGACGAGGAGCTGCCGTGCAGCCCGGGCGAGACGATGCCCTGCACGACGCCCTGCGGCAGCGGCGGCACGGGCGCCTGCACCTCGCTGTGCGAGATCCCGAGCGGCTCGGCGTGCAATCCGCCGGCCGAGGCGTGCAACGGCGTGGACGACGACTGCGACGGGGCCGTGGACGAGGATTTCTCCTGCATCGCCGGCACCACGGTCGGCTGCTCGACCTCTTGCGGGAGCGCCGGCAGCGGGCGCTGCACGGCGAGCTGCGGGTTGCCGTCGGGGGCGGCGTGCACGCCGCCGGTGGAGGCGTGCAACGGCCGCGACGACGACTGCAACGGCCTCACCGACGAGGGCCTGCCCTGCGTCCCGGGCGCGGTCCTGCCCTGCGTCACCACCTGCGGCACCGCGGGGACAGGGCTTTGCTCCGCGCTGTGCGAGCTGCCCTCCGCCGCCTCCTGCACGCCGCCCGCCGAGTCGTGCAATGCCCGCGACGACGATTGCGACGGCGCTCCGGACGACGGTTTCCCCTGCGTCCAGGGCGCGACGACCGCGTGCTCGACCTCCTGCGGCGGCGCCGGCACCGGCGCGTGCTCCGCGACCTGCGGGTTGCCGACGGGGGCGGCATGCCCGCCGCCGGCCGAGACATGCAACGCGCTGGACGACGACTGCGACGGCGCCACGGACGACGGCTTCGGGTGCATCCGCGGCGCGACGGTCGCGTGCACGACGTCCTGCGGCGGCACCGCCAGCGGCACCTGCTCGGCGACCTGCACCGTTCCGTCGGGGGCGTCGTGCCCGCCGCCGGCCGAGACGTGCAACGCGCTGGACGACGACTGCGACGGGTCGACCGACGAGGGGCTGGCGGGGTGCGCGACGTGCCCGCGCAACTGCACGGGGCGCGACTGCGGCGACGATGGCTGCGGCGGCGTCTGCGGCACCTGCACGGCGCCCGCCTCGTGCGACGCCGGCGGCCACTGCGTGGCGCCTTCGTGCCCGATCCAGGGGTGCACGACCGGCAGCGAGAGCCGCGACCGATGCAGCGGCGCGCGGGTCATCGGCCGCTCCACGGCCCGCGGGGCCGCCGGCTATACGATCAGCGACGACACCTGCTACGCGTCCAACCGTTCCGACACGAGCTGCTGGGACGCGGGCGCCGACCACCACTACCGCATCTTCCTGCGCACCGGCGACCGCATCGACGTGCACATCGACGTCGGGTGGTCGTGCCCCGGCTACAGCTCCTCCTGGTGGTACTCGAGCTTCAAGATCTACCGCTCGGCCGGGTGCACCGACACGACCTGCGCGACGCGGGTGGTGTGCGAGGAGTCGATTCCCGACTCGTTCGACTACGGCTACACCGCGCCGTCGGACGGCTGGTACATCCTGGTCGTGGACGGCTACACCGCCTTCGACGACGAGGGGGACTACGACCTGCGGGTGCGTCTGACCTGCGTGACCGCCGGCTGCGAGTGCTGAAGCGTTCCATGCCCCAACATCCCCTGCCCGACCCGACCGATCCCGTCCGCCGCGCGCGTGCGCTGGCCCAGGTGCTCCCCGTCGCGGGGTTCCTCGGCACGAGCCTGCTGGCTTTCAACGCCGCGCAGCTCGCGAGCGTCGCGGTGCGGCCGTTCTCGCGGCGGGCGTTCCGCAGCTTCGGGCGGTGGGGCGCCGACACATGGTGGGGCTGGACCGTGAGGCTGGCGGAGAATCTGCACGGGACCCACCTGGTGGTGACGGGCGATCCGATCCCGCCGCGCGAGAGCGCGCTGGTCGTGGCCAACCACCAGCAGATGGCCGACATCTCGTTCCTGATGATGCTGGCCCGCAGCAAGGGCCGTCTGGGGGACATGCGCTGGTTCGTCAAGGACCGGCTCAAGTGGGTCCCCGGCGTGGGCTGGGGGCTCTACCTGCTGGGCACCTTCTTCGTGAAGCGCGACTGGGACGCCGATCGTGCCGGCATCGAGCGGACCTTCGCCTCGTTCCGCCGGGACAACGTGCCGTTGTGGCTCCTGCTGTTCGCCGAGGGAACGCGCGTCACCGGGGCCAAGCTGGCCCGCAGCGGGGAGCACGCCCTCCGGCGAGGCCTGCCGCCGCTCCGGCACGTGCTGTTCCCGCGCACCAGGGGCTTCACCGGCTCGGTCGCCGGCCTGCGCGACCAGCTCGACGCCGTCTACGACGTGACGATCGGCTATCCCGACGGCGTGCCGACGCTGTGGCAGTTCATGCAGGGGTTCGCCGACCGGGCGCACTTCCACGTGAGGCGCTACCCGATGGCCGGCCTGCCCGCCGGCGAGGACGAGCTGTCGCGCTGGCTGATCGACCGGTTCTACGAGAAGGACGCGCTGCTCGAGCGGTTCTACGCCGAGGGTCGTTTCCCCGGCTGAGGACCCGCGCCGGACGCAGGCGTCGCCGGCACCGGACAGCGCGGATCCCCGGGGCAGGTGAAGCCCTCGCGCTGTCTCAGCGTCGGCGACGGCGCGGGCGCCGGCTCGTCCGGCACCTCGAGCGTCACGTCGCGCAAGGCCTCGTCCATCTCGACCATCAGCTCGCCGCGCTGGGCGGTGAGGTCGATGACCTTGGTCTGCAACTCGGCGTAGTGCTTCTCGAGGTCGGCCAGGCGCTGCGTGAGGCGCGTGCGCAGCTCGCCCGCGCGGTTGATGCCTTCGATGGCGTACAGGTTGCCCTGCGTCTCGCTCATCGCCCGCGAGACCTCGTCGCGCTCGTCCGAGAACCGGCTGATGTCGTCGTCGATCTGCCCGACCTGGTCGCGCAGCTCCAGCGCATGCCGAAGTGCCGGTCCCGCGGCCTCATCGATCGCCGGGCCCTGGAGGTACAGCGCCAGCGCGTCGCGCCCGACCGTGGTCATCAGCTCCACGTCCTGGCGCGTCGGCGAGCGTTCGACGAGCTCCAGCTCGACCTTGCCTTGCGCCGGGAATTCCACCGGCACGATCACCGTCGTCGCGTCGACTTCCTCCGCTCCCTGCGGCAGCGACTTCAGCTCCCAGCCCGTCCAGCGAGTGTGCTGGACGTAGACCCGTCCCGCGGCGCCCGTGAGGTTCTGCACCGTGTACCTGGTCTTGCGCACGTTGAAGCGCTCCACCGTCAGGACGCCGTGCACGAGCTTGACCAGCCGGGCCTCCTCGAGATCCGAGCCCGGCTCGACGGTGATCGTCACGCCGCGCTCGAGCGCGTACGGGATCGACGTCGTGGCGCCCGTCGGCAGCGGTTCGAGCACGCCCTGGCCGAGGAAGGTCTCCTTGCCGAAGATGGCGACCGGCCCGCGCTCCAGCGTCACGCCGGCCTGGTTGGTGAAGCGCACGACGCGGAAGGGATGGGTGCTCGACGCCGGCACGCCGGCGTCGGGGCGGAAGAGCAGCGTGTCCGACGCTTCGACACTCTGGTTGAAGATCGCCACCAGGGTCGATGCCTCGTCGCGCACCGTCACCGGTGCGTTCGAGCGGTAGGTCGTGATGCCGCCTTCCTGGCTGCCCAGCGCCAGGAGCGCGAGGCTCGCCTGCGCGCCCGCGGCGGTCAGGCCGGGCGGGGGCGGCGGCGGTGCCGGCGGCTCGGTCGCCCCGACCGTCGTCTCTCCTTCGCCGACGACCTGGAGCAGGAAGGGGTACGTGACCGACGTCGTGCCGTCGCCCTGCGGGAAGGCCATCCGGTTGACGACCGCGACGATGCACTGGGCCAGGGTGTCGTCGCCGGTGGTGTTGCCGGCGTTCTCGGCGGAGAGCACGTTCCCCTGCGGGGCGATCGAGAAACGCACCGTCACCCGGCCGGTCAGCTCCGGCGACGACTGCAGCGACGCCTCGTAGCAGTGGCGGATCCGCCCGCGGTGCTGCTGCACGATGCGGCGGATCACCTCCTTCGACAGCCCGCCGTAGGTCGTCGCCTCGCCCAGGCGCAGGTCGGGTGTTCTGCCTGTGCTCCCGCCGAGGTCCGTTCCGGGCGCCCCCCCGCCCGCTCCCATGCGCCCCCCGCCGCGGCCGAAGCCGACGCCGTCGCCGGTCCCGTAGCCGTGGCCCATCTGCCCGACGTCGCCGAGGCCGAATCCGTACGCGCCGCTCGCCTCCTCGTCCTTCTCCGCCTCCGTAACGGCGACGGTCTGGGCAGCGTTCGCCTGGGCCTGCCCCAGCTCGAGCGTCCGGCGGGTCTCGTCGGAGACCGACACGGAGGAAGCGACGGCGGCCTGGACGATCTCGCCGCGGTCGGTGACGAGCGGGCGGCCGGGGATGAACGGTTGTGCGAGGTCGGCGCGGAAGGTCAGCGGCGCGCCCTCCGTCACGGTCAGCGCCACGTCGGTCCAGTCCTCGCCCGACAGGTTCTGCACCACCGCCCAGCCCTGCAGCAGGGCCTTCTTCCCCTGCTCGTCGAGGACGATGCGGTAGGTCGGCCTCCAGATCGGCGACTCGACGACGTACGCGATCAGCACGTCGTGCGCTCCCTCGCCGCCCTTGAGCCGCACGACCACCTCGATGGCGTCCTCCGGCGTGTCGTCTTCCTCCGCCTCCGGCTCGGGCGCGACGTCGGCCGGGCAGGCCGGCGGAACGATCGGCCAGCAGGCCGGGACGGCCGGCACCGGCGGCTCCTTCTTCTTCTCCCTCTCCGTCTCGACGGGGAAGGACACGAACTCCACCGGCCGCCCGTCGCGGGAGACGACGGTCAGGGAGGCGAGGAAGTCGCCGACCTGCGACTTGCGCACGGCGAAGCGGATCTCGTCGCCCTGCACCTGCCCCGCGCGCTCGAAGTAGCCCACGCCGTTGCGGTAGAGCACGACGCGCTGGATGGGCAGGCTGGTCGAGACCTGCGGCGGCTCTTCCTGCTTCTTCTTGCAGCCGGCCAGCGCGGCCAGCGCGGCGAGCAGCGCGATGTACCCGAGGACGTACCTTCCCCTGTTCCCCTCGATCATGTTCGGACCTCCTTTCCGGCGGTCAGCTTCGTGGTCCGCCGGCGTCGTGCGTTCCCGCCCGCAGGCGGCTCTTGCGGTAGCCGTAGGCGGCGTAGAGGACCAGCCCGATGGCCAGCCAGCCGAAGAAGCGGAACCAGGTGACGCGGTCCAGGCCGTGCATGAGGAAGAGGCAGAAGACGATGCCGAGGACCGGGAGCACCGGGCCGAGCGGCACCCGGAACGGCCGCGGGCGTTCGGGTTCCTTGAAGCGCAGGATGAGCACGCCGAGGCAAACCAGGACGAAGGCGAACAGTGTGCCGATGTTGCACAGGTTGGCCATCTCGTCGATGTTGCAGAACGCCGAGAGGGCGGCGACGACGAGGCCGGTCCAGATCGTGGTCACGTGGGGCGTCTGGAAGCGCGGGTGCACGCGAGCGAAGTACTTGGGCAGGAGGCCGTCGCGGCTCATGGCGAAGAAGATCCGCGGCTGGCCCATCTGGAAGACCAGCAGGACGGCGGTGTGGGCGACGACCGAGCCCAGGGCGACGACGGCGATCACCCAGGTGCTGACGTCGTTGTATTCGAGGCCCGCGACCAGCGGCTCGGCGATCTTGTCGCGCAGCGACAGGAACGGGATCATGCCGGTCAGGGCGACGGTGACCAGGATGTAGATGAACGTGCAGATCACGAGGGAGCCGATGATGCCGAAGGGCATGTCGCGCTGCGGCTTCTTCGTCTCCTCGGCCACGGTCGAGACGGCATCGAAGCCGATGTAGGCGAAGAACACGGTCGCCGCGCCGACCTGGATCCCCTTCCAGCCGCCCGGGGCGAACGGCGTCCAGTTCTCGAGACGGAAGTAGTACAGGCCGACGCCGATGAAGAGGGCCAGCACGACGAGCTTGATGGCGACCATGATCGTGTTGAGAGTGGCGCTCTCGCGGATGCCCTTGACCAGCACGGCCGTGAGGAGGAGCACGATCAGGACGGCGGGCAGGTTGAACACGATGGGGATGCCGAACAGGTGCGGCGCCGAGGCGAGGTCGAAGCCTTTCTGGGTGAACGTGCGATAGTCCAGCCGCAGCCAGGGCTCGACCTCAAGGCCGAACGTGTTGCCGAGGAAATCGTTGAAGTAGCCCGACCACGAGATCGCCACGGCGACGTTGCCGATCGCGTACTCGATGATCAGGTCCCAGCCGATGATCCACGCCACCAGCTCGCCCATCGTGGCGTAGGAGTAGGTGTACGCGCTGCCGGAGATCGGCACCATCGCGGCCAGCTCGGCGTAGCACAGCGCCGTGAAGCCGCACGCGACGGCGGTGAGGAGGAACGAGATGATCAGCGCCGGGCCGGCGGGATAGCCGCTGGAGGCTCCCACGGCGGCCTCGCCGACCATGGCGAAGATGCCGGCGCCGATGATGGCCCCGATGCCGATCATCGTGACGTCGAACGGGCCCAGCACGCGGCGCAGCTTGCCGCCAGCGTCTTTCGCGTCCAGCAGGAGCGCGTCCAGGCTCTTGGTCCGGAACACCGACATCGACACCTCCGGTCCGCGCGGTCGCGCGACCGTTAGCAGACCGCGCGCCGCTTGACAAACGCCGCACGGCGTCTATGTTTCCGCAGCCCCGCGAGGAGGCGGCGATCATGCCCGTGTACGAGTATCTTTGTGGGAAGTGCCGGTACGAGTTCGAGGAGATGCAGCGGATCACGGACGCGCCGATCCGCAAGTGCCCCAAGTGCGGCAAGCCCGCCGTCGAGCGGCTCATCTCCCGCTCCAGCTTCGTGCTCAAGGGCTCCGGCTGGTACGTGACCGACTACGGCCGCTCCGGCTCCAGCGCTCCCGCCGCGAGCGAACCCGACAAGAACAACGGCAACGGCGGCAAGGGCAACGGCAATGGCGAGAAGGGCGGCGGCAACGGCAGCTCAAAGGCGGAAGGCGCCGGGAAGGAAGCCGCCACCGAGTCCAAGCCCGCCGCGAAGACCGACAAGCCTCCCCCGAGCACCTCGACCGATCACGCCGCGCCCTGACGAGGCGCCCGCTCGCTCCGCTCGACCGCTCGACTGCGACGGTCCCCCCGCTGCGTTGACAACTTCAGCGCCCCGGAGCTAAATCCTCGGCGCACCCTGCGGGTGGGGTGGTGGGGCGTAGGCAAGTTGGCAAGCCACGGGACTTTGGATCCCGCCACCGCAGGTTCGAATCCTGCCGCCCCAACCGGGTCGCTCCCGCGGCCGCGCGACCGCGGACAACGGAAAGGTGGCCGAACATGCCGCTGCGCTCGATCTGGGTCTTCTCGGGCAACGCGAACCTGCCGCTGGCGCAGGCCATCTGCGCCTACCTCGAGGTGCCGCTGGGGCGCAGCAAGCTCTCCCGCTTCTCGGACGGCGAGCTGTTCGTGGAGATCGGCGAGAACGTCCGCGGCGTCGACGTGTTCGTCGTCCAGCCGACGTGCTCGCCGGTGAACGACCACCTGATGGAGCTGCTGATCATGATCGACGCGCTCAAGCGCGCCAGCGCCAGCTCCGTCACCGCCGTCATCCCGTACTACGGCTACGCGCGCCAGGACCGCAAGGTCGCGCCCCGCACCCCGATCACCGCCAAGCTGGTCGCCGACCTCCTGTCCGCGTCGGGCGTCAGCCGCCTCCTGGCCATGGACCTGCACGCGGGCCAGATCCAGGGCTTCTTCGACGTCCCGTTCGACCACCTCTACGCCATGCCCGCGCTCGTCGATTCCCTCCGGCCGCTCGTCGGCGACAAGACCTCCACCGTCATGGTTTCGCCGGACGCCGGCGGCGTGCAGCGCACGCGCGCCTACGCCCGGCGTCTGGGTATCGACCTGGCGATCGTCGACAAGCGGCGCGCGCGGGCCAACGAGTCGGAGGTGATGAACATCATCGGCGAGGTCAAGGGCCGGTCGTGCATCCTGTGCGACGACATGGTCGATACGGCCGGGACCCTGTGCAACGCCGCCAAGGCGCTGCACAACGCCGGCGCGTCCAAGGTCTATGCCTGCGCGACCCACGGCGTGCTCTCCGGACCCGCGGTCAAGCGCATCCAGGAGTCGGACATCGAGCAGGTCATCGTGACCGACTCGATCCCGTTGCCCGAGGCCGCGCGCGGGAACCCCAAGTACGTCGTCGTGTCCGTGGCCAACCTCCTCGCCGAGGCGATCAAGCGCATCCACCTCGGCGACTCCGTCAGCTCCCTGTTCATCTAGGCGAGGCCGCGGCTGCGCGGGGCTGGGGGCTGGGGGCTGGGGGCTGGCAGACCCGACCGGACCAAGAACCAACAGCCGACGACTTCTCGTTTCGACCTACTCGTCGGCGGTCTGCTCGAACGTTCCGAGGCGTACGCGGTCGTCGCCGTCGCTGCGCGACGGGTCGAGCACGTGCAGGCGCGTGCGCGCGTCGGGGCGCCACATGCCTGCGAAGAGCTCGTAGGTGCCGGGGGGCACGTCCGGGAAGGGCCGCACGTCGAACGTGTCCTCGATCACGTCGCCCGCGCGCCAGCGGTTCGTCGGGTACGACCAGTCGCCGGGCTCGTGCTCGCCCGCGCCTCCGCCGCAGAACTGCTCCTTGGCCGGCGGCACCGGCTCGGCGTGGAGGAAGATCTCCCAGCGGGCGCCGACCGCCTGCGTCGCCCGCCACCAGGTCGTCACGACGAGCGGCCGGTGCCGGCCGATACGCGGCGTGTCGAGCCGCCAGGCGAGCAGCTCGATCCCTCCGGCGAAGGCCACGGGCGGCTCGAGCCTCGTGGCGTCCGCGGGTGGTGCGGCGACGAGGGTCACCGGCCGGGGGAACAGCACGTCGGTCCCCGGCATCCGGCGTTCGGGCTCGGCCGGCGCGCCCGCGGGGTCCTCGGGTGTGGGGACGGGCGGCGTCTCGGCGATGCCGATCACGCCGGCCTCCGGGCCGGCGCCTTCTCCGGGAGCCTCCGACCGCTCCATCGTCGTGCCGAGCGTCCCGCACAGCTCGGCGAGCCGGTCGAGCGCCTCGGCAGGCTGGGCGTCGACCTCGGTGCGATTCTTCCGCAGCCGGACTGGGAGCGCCTCGATCCAGCGCACGCCGCTGCGATCGAAGTGCAGGCGGAACGCCACGCCCCGGTGGCTCGGCCCCTCGTCGTCGTAGTCCCACAGGAGGTTGCCGACGTCGTAGAAGATCGGCTTGCCGTCGTGGATCTCGACGCCCTGCGCCCGGTGGGCCGAGTGTCCCAGGATCGCATCGACACCGGCCTCGTCCAGCAGCCGATGCGCCAGCCGGCGCCGGTCGTCGTCCGGCTCGTCCTTGTTGTTCGGTCCCCAGTGCACCGTGAGGAACACGAGATGCGCGTGCCGGCGAGCGGCCACGACCGAGGCGCGCACGCGCGCGACCGCCTCGTCCGGGCGGTTCTCCGCGAGGTAGTTGCCGCCCGGGCGGTCCGCGGCGGCGGCGAAGGTGGGTTGGGTCATGTCGGCGCCGATGACGGCGACGACGAGATCTCCGGCGCGGCGGAAGATGGGCGCCTGTGCGTCCTTGTCCGTCGCGCCCGCTCCGACGTGCTGGATCCCGGCCGCGTCGAGGATTCCCAGGGCATCGACGAGCGCGTCGGGGCCGTAGTCTCCCGCGTGGTTGTTGGCCAGGGTGACGACGTCGATGCCGCCCTCGACCAGCACGCGCACGAGGTCCGGCCGCCCGCGGAAGAAGTAGGAGTTCTTCTCGCCCTTGTCCTGCATCTTGCCGCGGGAGGAGATCACGCCTTCCAGGTTGACCAGCGAGATGTCGGCCGCGTCGAACAGCGGCCGCAGGGCGCCGAGCGGTCCCTTGGCGTCGCGGTCGTCGACGCCCCAGTGCATGCGCCGCGCGAGCACGGTGTCGCCGGCGAAGACGAGCGTCTGGAGCCGCCCGAACTCTCGCCGCGGGTCGTCGACCGACTTGCGTTTCGGCGGGGGGCGGCAGGAGGGGAGGGCGACGAGGGCGGCGAGGGCTGCGAGGGCGAATGAGGCGGCGGTGCGGGGCATGGCGTCGCAAGCCTAGCGCATCCGGTGGGGGGGAGTTGTTGGTTTTTGGTCATTGGTTCTTGGTTTCCGGAACCGGGCCGACCCGGGTCCGGAGGCGAGGGGCAGGCCGGACCGGCCTTGCGCGTCCGCCAAGTCCGTGTCAAGGTACGCGAGCTTTTCACGGCGTGCGGAAGCCCTGCCGGAGACGGCGGGTCCCGGGCGCCAGGAGGATGGATATGTCGAATCGTCGCATCATCGTGTGGTTGCTGGCGGGGCTCGTCGCGGGGGCCGCGGGTTGTTCCGGCGATTCGAGCAACCCTGCCGACGACGCGGGAGTGCGCGACGAGGGTGGTGCGGAAGGGGACGTCGAGCCGGAGGGTGGCGGGGACGCCGACGCGGACGCCGATTCCGACGGGGTGGCCGACGCCGATGACGGGGACGCCCGCGAGGTCCTCGACGGGCCGTGCACGACCCACGACCAGTGCCAGGACGATTCGTGGTGCAACGGCGCCGAACGCTGCGAGGAGGGCATTTGCATCAGCGGCGACGATCCCTGCGACGACGGCGTCGAGTGCACCGTCGACTCCTGCGAAGAGGACAGCGACCGTTGCTTCCATACCGGCGACGACTCGCTCTGTCAGGACCTGCTGGCCTGCAACGGCGAGGAGCAGTGCCTGGCCGCCGGCTGCGCGCCCGGCACCAGTCCCAGCTGCGCCGACACCAGTCCGTGCACCATCGACACCTGCGACGAGGCGCGCGGCGGGTGCGTCCATGATCCGCGCGACTTCGACGAGGACGGGTTCATGACCCGCGACTACGGCTGCGACGAGGAGGGCGGGAACGACTGCAACGACCGGGATCCGCTGGTCAACCCGGACGCCGAGGAGATCTGCGACGACATCCGCGACAACAACTGCGACACCGTCGCCGACTTTGCCGACCCCGCGTGCCGCCCGGCCAACGATTCCTGCTCCGGCGCCATGCTCCTGGAGGATGGCGTCGCCGTCAACGCCTCGACCCGCGGAACGGTCCTGGACTACACCATCCCCTGTAACTACTACCCCTACGGCGTCACCGACGTCGCCTTCGCCATCACCATCGATGCCACGCTGGACGTGATCGTCGACATCACCTCGCGCAGCGGCACGCTGTACGCCGACTTCGAGCGCACCTGCGGCGTCGCGTCCTCCTCCATGCGCTGCCTCACCGGCTCGACCGTCCAGCTCCGCCGCAACTCGCTGCCCGCGGGCACCTACTATGTGATCGTCCAGG
Source organism: Deltaproteobacteria bacterium (assembly GCA_016218815.1). GTDB lineage: Bacteria > Myxococcota_A > Polyangia > DRWM01 > JAAZOP01 > JAAZOP01. The sequence continues at coordinate 17,343 of JACRCX010000151.1, read as the reverse complement.
GCGGCAACTCCGACTTCTCCATCACCTACACGACCGAAGGCCCGACGCCGATCCCGCCCAACGACGTGTGCTCCGGCGCCATCGACATCCCGGCCGCCGGCGGCTCGGTCGCCGGCACGTTGCTCGACACCACCAACCACTACGTTCCGAGCTGTGCCGGTGCCGGCGCGTACCCCGACGTCTTCTACCGCCTCGTGCTCACCGAGCCGAAGAAGATCACGATCACCGCGGCCCTCACCCCGTCCTCGTACTACACCTACGTCTCGCTCATGACGACGTGCGGCGACGCCGGCTCCGAGCTGGCCTGCGCCGGCGGCTACGCTCCCACCATCACCCGCAACTTCCTCGACGCCGGCACCTACTACATCGCCGTCGACGGCGACCAGGAGAACCCGTTCTCGCTCAACGTGCTGCTCGAGGCGCCCATCTACCCGCCGGCCAACGACCGCTGCCCCGGAACCGAGATCTCCGGCGGCGGCCTCTTCGTCGGCACACTGGCCGACACCTACCGCGATTACCCGCCGAGCTGCTCGACCTTGTCCCTCTCCGACGTCGTGTACTCGTTCACCACGACCGAGGCGCAGGACGTCACGGTCGAGGTCACGCCGGTCGGCTCGTCGACGACCTACGTCGCCGCGCTGCGCACGACGTGCAACGACGCCGGCACCGAGATCGCGTGCCGCTCGGGCAACCCGGCCCGCTTCACCCGCCGCAGCGTGGCCGCCGGGACGTACTACGTCGTCGTCTCCGGCCCGACCACCGCGCCCGGCAACCAGTTCCTGCTCCAGCTCACCCTGGCCCCGCCGACCCCCGTTCCTCCCAACGATCTGTGCCTCGGCGCGATCGACGTGTCCGCCGGCGGCAGCTTCGTCGGCTCCACCTCCGCCTGCTCCGACGACTACGTCCCGACCTGCGGCACCGCCGCGGCCTACCCGGACATCGTCTACAACCTCACCCTCACGTCGCCGCACGACGTCAGCCTGGCCCTGACCTCCAGCTCTTCGCTCAACTACCTCGACCTGCGCAGCGGCGCCTGCGGCACCGGCAGCACGTCGCTCCGCTGCGCCAGCGGCGCCGCGCCGACCTCCTTCAACCGCAACGTCCCGGCCGGCAGCTACTGGGTCCTCGTGGACACCTCGGTCGAGGCGAATACGACCCTGGACGTCACGGTGGGGCCGCCGACGACGGCCTGCGACGGCGCGGCCACCATCACCGTGGACTACACCTCGGGTTCGACCTACAACACGTCCGTCTCCGGCTCGACCTCCGGTCGCCCCGCCGATTTCGGCGCCACCTGCGCCGGCCTCGCCGCCGGCCCCGACGTCCCCTACGCGCTGGTCATTCCCGTCCGCAGCACGGTGACGGCCGAGGTGACGGCTTCGTCGTACGACACGGCGCTGCACATCCGCAGCCGCTGCGACGACCCGTCGAGCGAGATCGCCTGCGATGACGACGGCGGCTCGTGCAGCGTCTGCTCGATGCTCTCCGGCCTGACGCTCGAGGCCGGCACCTACTACCTGATCATGGACACCTTCAGCTCCGGCACCGGCGGCACCTACACCCTGAGCGTCACCGCGACGAGGCTGTAGCCAGCGGCAACGGGCGGGGGCGAGCGGTCGCCCCGGGCGGGCGACCGGTCGAGCGGTCGCGGTGCGTGGGCGTACGCGGCCTGCCGCCGGTTGTCGCGGGGCCCAAGCGTGGTCATCTTCTCGGATGGCGGCACGGCGGGCCCATGGCGAATCGCTACCTGGTCGTTTCCGATCTCCACCTCGCGGACGTCGAGGACAATCCCGACGGCTGGAAGGCCTACAAGTCGTCGCGCTACCTCTTCGACGACGAGTTCGACCGGCTGGTGCGGCGCTTCGTCGCCGAGGCCGAGGGCGGCGACCGCCTCGCCCTCGTGCTCAACGGCGACATCTTCGACTTCGACGTCGTGACCGCGGTGCCGGAGAAGCCGCCCTGGCCCGTGCGGAGGTTCGAGCGCCGCCGCGGCCTGGACGCCACCGCCGAGAAATCGGTCTGGAAGCTTGAGCGGATGCTCGAACACCACCCGCGCTTCCTGGCCACCCTGGCCGGTTTCGTCGCGGACGGCCACGAGCTGATCTACGTCCTGGGCAACCACGACCGCGAGTTCCACTTCCCCGAGGTGCGGCGCGCGCTCGTCGCGGCCCTCGAGCGTCGCGCCGCCGCCGCCGGCCGCTCGTTGGCCATCGATCGCGTCCTCTTCCGGCCGTGGTTCCATTACGTGCGGGACGAGATCTACATCGAACATGGGCACCAGTACGACATGTACACGACATTTCGCCACCAGCTCTGGCCGACGGTCGAGCGGCGCGGGAAGCCGACGCTCGCCCTGCCGATGGGCAACCTGTCGAACCGCTACCTCATGACCCGCATGGGCTACTTCAACCCGCACGCCTCGGACTACATCCTCAACGCCTTCCGCTACCTCGTGCACTGGCTGCGCTACTACGCCTTTTCCCGCCGCAGCCTGGTCGTGAGCTGGTTCTGGGGCAGCCTGGTCGTGATGGTCATGCTCTTTCGCACGAAGAAGAGGCTGCTCTTCCCGCCACCCGAGCACGCCGAGCGGCTGGCGGAAGTGGCGGGCGAGTACGGGCTCGGGCTCGACGATCTCCGCGCGCTCGGCCAGCTCCAGCGCAAGCCGATCACGAGCCGGATGTTCCGGCTGTTCCGCGAGCTGTGGCTGGACCGCGTGTTGATCGCCCTGGCGATGTGCAGCGGCACGGTGGCGCTGGCGCTGCTTCCCGTCCCGCTGTGGGCCAAGCTGATGGTGCCGCTCTCGACCTTCCCGCTGCTCTACTTCATCTACGAGCAGCTTGCGGAGGGAGAGACGATCTTCACGCTGGAGCAGGAGATCCCCGAGCGCGCGCGAGCGGTGGCCCGCATGCTGCCGGCGCGCGTGGTCACCTTCGGCCACACGCACAAGCCCCGCCTGATCCCGCTCGGCGAGACCCTGGTCTTCGTCGACACCGGCGCCTGGGCGCCGATCATGAGCCGCCGTCGCCCCGCCGAGCTGCGGCCGGGTTTCAGGAACTACCTCCTCGCCGTCTTCCGCGACGGCAAGCCCGAGGTCGAGTTCGGCTCGTGGATGGACCCCGGCCAGGCGCGCGTCGGTTCGTGCTAGGTGGAGCGGTCTACTTCTCCCAGCCTTGCTCGCCGACCAGCGGGACGAAGACGCAGGCGCCGGCGGTCTCGCGCTCCAGGCCGTGCGGGGTGCGGCGGACGACCACCATGTCCTGCAGCGAGCGCGTGCCGACGGGGAGGACGAGCACGCCGCCGATGCGGAGTTGCTCGCTCAGGGCCGACGGAACCTCGGGCGCGGCGGCGCCGACGACGATCGCGCAGAACGGGGCGGCGTCGGGACATCCGAGCGTCCCGTCGCCCACGCGAACGTCGACGCGCCCGTAGCCCGCCGCCGCCAGCGTCGCCCGGGCGCGCTCCGCCAGACTCGGCAACCGCTCGATCGACACCACGTCGAATCCCACTTCTGCCAGGAGGGCCGCCTGGTAGCCGGAGCCGGTGCCGACGTCGAGCGCCCGCCGGACGGGCGGGGTCGCCGAGAGCGCCAGCGCGGTCATCTCGGCCACGATGAACGGCTGCGAGATCGTCTGCCCCTCGCCGATCGGCACCGGATGGTCCCCGTACGCCTCGTCCTCGTGGCCTGCCGGCAGGAAGAGGTGCCGCGGCACGCGCCGCATCGCCGCCAGGACGCGCTCGTCGCGCACCCCGCGGGCCTCGAGCTGCCGCGCGACCATCCGCTCCCGGTCGGCCGCCCGGCGCTCGTCCGTCCCGGCCACTCTAGGGTTCCTCGCGCTTGCGTACGGCGAGCCGCACTTCCAGCAGCGCCGAGGCGAGCGGCTCCATCGGCGGCGTGTCGAGCTTCATGCGGTGTCCGGTGCGCGGATGGGGAAACTCGATCCAGGCCGCGTGCAGGGCCAGCCGGCCGTCCCCCAACGGACGCCCGCCGCGCTCGACGTCGCCGAGCACCGGATGCCCGATGGCGGCGAGGTGCGCGCGGACCTGGTGGCGCATCCCCTGGCGGATCTCGGCGACGACGATGGTCGCGCCGGTCCCCGAACGCGTGCGCAGGATGCGCGTCTCCGGAATTCGCGACCCGTCGTGCTCGGCGCCGGCGACGACCGTCGCGCCGCGCGGACCGTGGGGGACGAGCGGGCGGCGAATCGTCGAAGGCCACGGCGTGCGCCGCACCCCTTCCACCAGCGCCAGGTACCCCTTGGCGATCTCGTTGCGGCTCGACGCCTCGAGCAGCGCCGCGAAGGCCGCCTTCGTGCGCGCGGCCAGGAGGAGCCCGCTGGTGCCGGTGTCCAGGCGCGAAACCAATCCGGCGTCGCGCGGGCCGCGGCCGATCCCAGCCAGCGCGGCGTCATGGGCGACCAGCGCGTTGGCCACCGTTCCCGTCTCTTCGGCCCGCAGCGGCGCCGACGGGGCGCCCGCCGGCTTCGCCACGGCGACGACCTCCGCGTCCTCGTACACGAACAGGAGCCCCGGGACCTCCCCCGGAGCCGGATGCCAGTCGGCGCGTTCCGGCGTCCGTCCGATGGCCACCCGGTCTCCTTCGTGCAGCCGGTAGCCTTTGGCCTGCGGCCGGCCGTTGACCAGCACGTCGCCCGCGGCGATCACGCGGCGGACCTGCGTCAGCGAGCTGCCGGCGAAGCGCCCGCGCACGAGCGCCTCCAGCCTCGTCCCCGCCAGCGCCGCCGTCACCTCGAGATCTTCCGCGACCATCGTCGTCACGCTTCTATCCCCCGGCGCCACCTGTAACACACGGGCGGCTCTCCCTCACAATTCCGCATCCCCCTTGGCGAGCTTGGCGTTGGCGTCTCCTTTGCGTCCTTTGCGCGAAATCCGGAGCGCTACCACTCCGTGGCGACGAGCGGTAGCTGGACCGACCATGTGCTCCCGGCGCCTTCGCCGCGGATGGCATACACCGCCGCCAGCAAGGCGGTGGCCACGGCGCCGTGGGTCCAACCGAACAACCCGACCAGCGACCAGATGTCCTCGCCCCAGCCGGCCCCGAGCAACGGGGGCAGGACGAGCGCCACGGTCGTGCCGGACGTCCAGCCGGCGATCCACCCCGCGGTCAGTCCCGCCGACGGCACGCGCACGTCTCCCGGGACATCGGCGACGAAGAGCATCGTCGCGAACATCGCGCTCGCGTCGAGCAGCGCGACCACCGTGGCCTGCAACGCCGCCTCGACCCAGCACGACCCCGTTGCCGTCCGTTCGTCGGTGCCCGCGCACGGGATGCCCCAGAGCCACAGGAGCAGCGCGCCCGGCGCCGATCCCGCGGCCATGCCCGCGGCGTAGCGCAGCATCGCGTCGTCGACCGGCCACCCCGCCGCGGCCGCCGTCCCCGCCGTCAATCCCGTGTGCACCGCCAACGCCGCGAGAGGCCAGGCCGGAGACAGCCAGTTCCCGCCTTCCGCATCCGCGAGGGAGGGATGGGCGCGAGCCGCGAGCGAGGCGGCGAGGAGCAGCGACAGCGCGAGGGCGGGCGGAGGGTGTCGCGGGATTCGGGGCCTCACGGGGGGCCGGAATAGCACAGATCGGCGGCGCAGGTCAGATGCCGTCCGGGTCCGACCACTCGAACGGCGGTTCGTACGCGTTGCTCCCCGGCGGACACGGCTCGAGCGCGGGCGCCGGGGCGCTCCACATCACCTGGTGCAGCTCCTCCCGCGCCGCGAGGATCATCGCGAGCCGCCCCTTGCACCACTCGTCCGGCGCCCGCTCCCAGCATCCAACCCGCGGGTCCGGCACGCACCAGGGCATCGGGCGCGGGAAGATCTCGCGCAGCGGGCCGCCGCGAAGCGTCGTCACCGGCTTGTTGTCCTCCAGCCACAAGGGGATCATCCACAGCCCGTCGATGGCCCAGCCTGGCGCGGAACCGTCGCCGGTCGCCACGATGCGGAACGTCGCCAACGCCTCACGTCGCGCCTCGGACCGGAATTCCGAGTCGTCCGTCTCGGCCGGCACCACCCCGGGGTGGACCCCCCAGCCCATGTTGGACACGAGGTTCCCGAGCGAGAAGACGACGGGCACGGCGCGCCCTTCGACGGCGGTCTTCTCCACGGGACCGACCACATGCGGTCCGTGGCAGACGATCGCGTCGGCTCCCGCCGCCGCGATCCGCTCGGTCCATTCTCGCCACTCCGGCAGGGGCTCCTCCACGAACTCCCCGATCCAGTGCACGACGACGAACAGCAGGTCGGCATCGGCCCGCGCGGCCCGCACCTCGTCCTCGACGCGGTCGTCGAGCGTCGCGACCCGCGCGGCGGCCGGGTCGGACGGATCCCGGTAGGTCGACGGCGTCCAGAGGTAGGCCAGCATCGCGATCCGCGGCTCCGCCTCGGACAGGAACACCGGCGCGTGCGCCTCGAACTCCGCGCCGCCGCCGGCCGTCCTCAGGCCTGCGTCGCGCGCGGCGGCGACGGTCTCGGCCAGACCCTCGCGATGCTGATCGTAGGCGTGGTTGTTCGCGACCGTGACGACGTCCACCCCGGCCTCGTGGAACCCGAGCGGCGCCGCCGGCGGCCCGTTGAACCGCGGCGGCCAGCGCCGCGGCTCCTCGCGCTCGTTCGCGACGGGGAATTCGAGGTTGGCGACGAAGACGACGCGGCCGAGCGCCTCGAGCCGCCGCTTGATCGGAGTGATTTCCCGCAGCAGCCACGACCAGCCTGTCGCAGGATCGCCCGTCGCGTGCTCCGCGGCCACGCTCCGGATCTGGTCGTGCGCCATCAGGTCGCCGCCGAACATGGCGAAGAAGGGAGGGGAGGGCGACGGGACGGATGGCGCGGGCTCGACGGCGTCGACTGCGGGATGCGCGTCGTCGACGGCGATGGACTCCAGTTCTGCGTCCGCGCTCGTCGCGTCGTCCGGCGCGGCGAGGCGAGGGGATTCCGGCGCGGCCGCGTCGACGGCCGCCCCCGCCGGCACCTCGGTCGACGGCGCCGCGGGCGACGTGGAGCGGCAGGTGAGGAGGAACAGAATAACTGCGACCGGTAGGGGCGTCACGTAGCCCCGAGCGAGCGAAGCGAGCCGAGGGGCGAGTGCGCCCGCGAGCCAACCCGTGCGGGAGCACTTGCGCCGGGACGTCCGCTGCGCGTCCGTCCGGCGCAGCGTGGCTCCCCTACCGGTCGGTTTCGGGTCCCCCTCAGCCGGCATCGATCATCCGCAGCGCGTCGGCCATCGCGTGAACGGTCGGGAAACGGTCGTGGGGGTAGAACGCGAGCGCCCGCAGTGCGACCTCGTCCAGCGCCGGTGGAATGCCCGCGCGCCGCGCGCTCGGCGGAGGCGGAGGCGGAGGCGGGGGGTTCGGCCAGAACGGGCGCGACATCGCCGGTCCCGCCTCGAACGGCAGCACCGCCGTCAGAGCCTCGTACAGCACCACTCCCAATGCGTACTGATCCGCCGCGGGCCCGGCCGACGTCGCGTCCGCGATCTGCTCGGGCGCCATGTAGCACGGCGTCCCGAGCATTCCGGACGACCGGGTGAGCGGCTGGGCGGCGCCGACGTCGACGATCTTCGAGATGCCGAAATCGAGCAGCTTGACCACGTAGCCGCGCGGACCGCTCGGCGTCGTCCCCGTCGGTCGCGCCAGGAACAGGTTGCTCGGCTTGAGGTCGCGGTGCACCACGTGCCGGTCGTGCGCCGCGCCCAGCCCCTCGCACGCCGCGCAGGCGATCTCCAGGGCCTCGCGCGGCGCCAGCGGGTGCGATTCGTTGCCCGCCCTCCCGTAGATCCGTTGCGCCAGGTCCTCCCCCTCGAGGTACTCCATCACCAGGAACGGGCGGCCGTCCTCGTGCCAGTCGAAGTCGTGCACCTGCACCACGTTCGGGTGTCCGATCGCGCTGGCGGCCATCGCCTCGCGGCGGAAGCGCGTGATCATGTCCGGCGCCTTGGCCACCTGCGGGTTGAGCACCTTGACGACGATCTTTCGCCCCAGGTCGATGTGCCGGGCCAGGTAGACCTTCCCCATCCCCCCCTCACCCAGCTCCGAGACGACCTCGTACTTGCCCAGGAGCACCGAGCCCGGCCCCAGCGGCCCCGGGGTGCTGATCCGACGCGAGGCCGGACCGGCGACTCCGGCCGCCGGCGGCGCGCCGTGCAGGCGCGACGTGTCGGCGCGCGTCTCCCCCATCACCGTCGCGCCTTCCTCCTCCGCTGTCGTCGCCTCGTCGAGCGACTCCCGCACGAACCGCGCGAAGCACCGCGAGAACGGCGCATAGCCGCCGTCGCGCTTCGCCACGTACCCCTCGCGCTCCAGCCGCTCGGCCACCCGGCGCGAGGTTGCCGTCGTCACCCGGCCCCGCGCCGCTTCGGCCATCACGCGGCGCTCCTCCTCCGAGAGTCGCTCCTCCCAGACGTAGCGGAAGTGCGGCTCCGACTCCTCGAGGAACCGGTCCTCGACCGCGGCGAAATCCGGCGCGCCCGCACCCGTTTCGTCCAGGTGCTCGAACAGCGCCGCGCCCGCGATCTGGAGGAAGAAGGGGAACGTACCGGCCAGATCATCGATCAGCCGGTCCGCATACGCGCCCAGCGGCAGCCCCGCCGCCTCCGACGGCTCGGTCGCCAGCAGCCGCGCTTCCTCGCGCGACAGCGGGCGCAGCCGCAGCGTCTGGAAGACGTTGAAGAACGGCGAATCCGCCACCTGGGCCGAATGGCAGACGGTGCGCAGGTCGCGGCCGGAGGCCGTGATGAACGCGAGACGGTGGTTCTGCGCGAGCGAGCGGAGGAACGCGTACGTTTCCAGCCCCAGGCCGCGGTGGCGGGTCACCACCTCGAACTCGTCCCACAAGAGAGCCAGCCGCAGTCCGGCGGCGTCGAGCTGCCGGAGCAAGTCGAGCAGGCACTCGCGGGAGGGTGCGGGCGCGGCGGGCGCGCCGAGGGCGGCGGCGACGTGGCGGCAGAGGAACTCGAGGAACGCCGGCTCGTCGGACGGCGCGCCGGACTGGAAGTCGTGGTAGCGCAGCCGCAGCGAGCCCACGACGGTCTCGGGAACGTTGGTCCTGAGCACGTCGGGGTTCTGGAGCTGGTGCAGCAGCGACGACTTCCCGATGCGGCGGTCGCCGACCAGCGAGAACGACTGCGGCGGGTCGGCGGCCAGTCCGGCCATCACCCGGCGCACCTCGCGCTTGCGGCCGTAGAAACGCGCCGGGTCGCGCACGGGGAGGCGGTTGAGGTACGGATTCTTCCTCACCGCCTCACCTCGAACCCCCGAACAGCCGCTTCACACGGGTCATCAACCCCGGACTCGTGCCCTTGCGCGAGGCGAGGAAGCGCTCGAAGGCCGTCGAGACCAGCCACCACTTCCCGTCCTGCTCGCGCACGTACCCGCGTCGCGGGCCCAGGTCGCGCAGCGGACGCGCGTCGCGCTCGCCCGGCGGCTGGCCGGCGGCGATGCGCTCCAGAAGCGCGCGCTGCGTCGCGTCGAAGTGCTCCCACAGCACGGTGAAGTAGGGCGCGAGCTGCGAGTCGAGCGTTGCGACGGCGCCGCCGCCCGGCGCCGTCCCGCCGGCGACGAGTCCGGCGCACGCGACGGCGACCTCCGGCAGACCGCCCGACTCGCGCCAGGCCCAGTCGCCCAGCGTCGCGGGATCGGCCGCCGGCGCGCGCGCGACGGCGAGCGCCCGCGTGGCGGACTCATCGAGCGGTCCGAGGCCGAGGTTCTGGAAGATGTTGAAGAACGGGGATTCCTCGACTTCCTTGAGCACGCAGAGCTGCTGGAGGTCCTGGCGCGAGGTGGTGACGTAGGCGACTGGGAAGTTGTTGGCCTGGGCGCGCAGGAAGGAGAAGAAGGTGCCGGGAAACGCCTGTGAGGCGGTCACGTGGTCGAAATCGTCGAGCAGGAGGATCAGCCGGCCGCCGGACTGGGAGACGGCCTGGACCTCGGCCTCGAACGCGGCGTACGTGCGCGGTGACGCGTCCATGCTTCCGGGCAGGGTGGAGACGCGTGCGGACGGCTCCTCGCCGGCCGCGGACGCGCTGACGCGGATCTGCTCCAGCACGTCGTGCAGGAAGGTGCTGGGGTTGGCGCTGGAGGGTCCGGCGAGCGAGAGGCGGACGAAGCGGGTGCCGGGCGGGGGAGGGGGATCGGCGTCCTCGGCGGCCTTGGCGAGCCAATCGAGGAAGGTCGACTTGCCGATGCGGGGATCGCCGACGACGGCGACGCACTGGGGCCGGTCGGCGTAGATCCGCTGCTGGACGCGGCGACCTCGATCGGTTCGCGGGATCACGCGTGCTCCCTCGCGCGGCGCAGAGGCCGAGCGGGTTCCTTGTACCACAGTTTGGGGGAGCGGAGGGCGACCGGGGGAGCGTTACGGCGTGGGCGTGTCGTGCCAGATGTCGGTGATGCGGCAGGAGACGGCGGAGAAGACGATGCCGAGAGAGATGGCGTCGGGGTTCTCGTCGTACTCGTAGCAGTAGAAGGCGCCGCCGCGGTCGGCATCAGCCTCACAGCCCTGGCCCGGGGCGCAGTCGGCGGTGGCAGTGGCCTCGGTGCAGGTGTCGTCGACGAAGCCCTCGGGGATGACGTCCATGTCGGCCTGGCCGGCCAGGATCGTGCGGATCGTGTCCTCGTCGATCGTGGTGCCGCTGAGGTCGATGTGCGACAGGGCGCGGGCGGCGTCGCCGAGCAGCACGTAGCCGCCAAGCAGGCCGTTCTTGATGCTGCCGTTGACCGCCGGATCGCCGGTTGGCGCCGTGTCGACGTCCCAGACGATCTGCGTGCCGTTGACGTCGAGGCTCAGGGTCGTATCCTGGATCGGGATGTCGACCGTGAACAGGCTCGGGCCGGCGTGGAAGTCGCCCATCTGGAGGTTGGTGTCGGCGGCCGTCGTGTCGTGCAGGACGCCGTTGTCGAAGTAGATCAACGAGCTGTCGATGTCCGAGGGGTCGGTGAGCGACCGTTCGTCGACCAGCAGCTCGGCGTCGCCGGAGAAGTTGTTCGTCGGGTCCTCGGGGTCGTCGGCGTCCTTGCCGGCGTAGCCGCGCAGGTAGACGAACCCGGGGTCGTCGGTCCAGTCGTCGACGTCGTCGTGCCGCAGGAGGATCAGCAGGCCGCCCTCCTCGAGCGACGCCGCGATCTCGGCGTCGGCGTCGAAGTCGAGGCCCGCGTCCTGGAGAGCGGAGATGAGCGCGCCGAGCTGGTTGTCCACGCCTCCGGGGCCGTCCGGCGGCAGGTAGCCCTCGGGTCCGGTGTTCACGCCGTCGAGGTTGAAGCCCTCGCCGTCGTCGATGCTGCCGATGCGCATCGTGTTGATCACGAAGTCGGCGCGCGTGCCGTTCGTCGGGTTCGACTCGTCGCGTCCCCCGCCGTCGTCGGTCGCCCCGTCGTCGCCGCCGACGACATCGCCGTCGGGCGTGCCGCTGTCCCCGCCGTCGCACGACGCCGCGAAACCGATCGCCGCGAGCGCCGCGAGCGACGCCGCCAACACCACCGTCCACAGCCTGCTCGTCATCTTCCTGTTGCCTCCTCGTCAAGGGGGGGACTACCGGTCCCCGAGCCTCCGCGTTCGGACGAGCGGTAGGGTAGCACGCAGCCGGCGGCGCCGCAAACGTCCTTCACGGTCCGGTCCCGAAAACCGAACCGCGCCCTTCAGGGCGCGGCCGGCAGCCGCGGGCTGAAGCCCGCGGTTCGGACCCGAAGGTCGAGCCACGACCGAACGGCGATGTGGCGCGCCATACGGCGCCCTTCCTCCTTGACGGGGCGCGCGCGGAGGCGCAGATCGTCCGGGATGGGCAAGAGCGAATTCGTCCACCTCCACCTGCACACGCAGTACTCGCTGCTCGACGGCGCGATCCGCCTGCACGAGCTGTTCCCGCGGCTCGCGGAGCTGGGCCAGACCGCCGTGGCCATGACCGACCACGGCGTCATGTTCGGCATCATCGACTTCTACAAGCAGGCTCGGGCCGCGAAGATCAAGCCGATCCTCGGCTGCGAGATCTACGTCGCCCCCGGCGCCCGCGACGACAAGACCCGCCGCGGCGCCGGTCACCTCGTCCTCCTCGCCCGCAACCTCGACGGATACAAGAACCTCATCTTCCTCGTCTCCAAGGCCCACCTGGAAGGCTTCTTCTACCACCCACGCATCGATCGCGCGCTGCTGGCCGAGCACTCGGCGGGCCTCATCGGCCTGTCCGCCTGCGTCGGCGGCGACGTCCCGCGCGCGACCCGCGAGCAGGGGGAGGGTGAGGGCGAGCGCGTGGCCTTGGCGTACCGCGAGCTGTTCGAGCCCGGGGCGTGGTACCTGGAGGTCCAGTCCACCGGCGACCCCGTGCAGGACCAGCTCAACGCCGCGCTCCGGAGAATCTCGCAGAAGACCGGCATCCCGCTCGTCGCCACCAACGACGCGCACTACCTGTACAAGGAAGACTCGGCGGCCCACGACATCCTGATGCGCATCCAGGAGGGCAAGACCATCCGCGACGCCGTCAACCTCCAGCACTCGCAGCTCGCGCTCTACCTCCGCAGCGCCGAGGAGATGCGGGCGGCCCTGCCCGACTACCTCGACGCGGTCGAGCGCACGGTCGAGATCGCCGAGCGCTGCAACGTCGAGCTGTCGCTCGAGAAGGCGATGCTGCCCGAGTACCCGATCCCCGCGGGCGAGACCCGCGAGTCGTACCTCGGCCGGCTCACGGAGGAGGGCCTGCGGCGGCGGTTCGACGAGCTGCGCCGGGACGGGAAGACCTTCGAGGAGAAGGACTACCGCAAGCGGATCAAGCACGAGCTGAAGATCATCTGCGACAAGGGTTATGCCGGGTACTTCCTCATCGTGCAGGACTTCATCGCGCACGCGCGGGACGAGGGCATCCCGGTGGGTCCGGGCCGCGGCTCCGGCGCCGGCTCGCTCGTCGCGTGGTGCCTGCGCATCACGGACATCGATCCCATGCGGTTCGGGCTGCTGTTCGAGCGGTTCCTCAACCCGGAGCGGCCGTCGATGCCCGACTTCGACGTCGACTTCTGCAAGGAGCGGCGCGACGAAGTCATCCAGTACGTGACGAAGAAGTACGGCGAGGACCGCGTCGGCCAGATCGCCACGTTCCACCAGATCAAGAGCCGCTCCGCGGTCAAGGACGTCGGCCGCGTGCTGGAGGTCTCCTTCCAGGAGCGCGACCGCCTGGCCAAGCTCATCCCGCCGCCCACGGCCACCGAACCCAGCTCGATCGAGAAGGCGATCGAGGTCGAGCCGCGGCTGCGCCAGGAGTACGAGCACAATCCCGACGTCCGGCGCCTGCTCGACTTCGCCGCGCGTCTGGAAGGGCTTCATCGCCATGCCGGCCAGCACGCCGCGGGCGTCGTCATCGGCAACCGCCCGCTGTGGGAGATCGTCCCCGTCTTCCGCTCCAAGGACGGCGTCCTGGTCAGCCAGTACGACATGAACGCGGTCGAGGCGGTCGGGCTGGTGAAGTTCGACTTCCTGGGCCTCAAGAACCTGACGACGATCGACAAGACCGAGAAGCTCATCCGCCGCCGTCCCGGCCAGGAGCAGTTCCGCATCGGCTCCGTGCCGCTCGACGACAAGGCCTCGTTCGACCTCATGACCAGCGGACAGACGCTGGGCGTGTTCCAGCTCGAGTCGCGCGGGTTCCGCGAGCTGCTCAAGAGGCTCAAGCCCGACCGCATCGAGGACATCGTCGCCGCGGTGGCCCTCTTCCGCCCCGGGCCGCTGGGGGTCGGGGCCGACGAGCGGTACATCCGGAGGAAGCACGGCCAGGAGCCGATCACCTGCCTGCACGAGATCCTGGGCGAGGTCTGCGACGAGACCTACGGCGTGCTCCTGTACCAGGAGCAGGTGATGCAGATCGCGGTGCGCATGGCCGGCTACACGCTCGGCGGCGCCGACAAGCTGCGCAAGGCGATGGGCAAGAAGAAGAAGGACGTCATGGAGCAGGCGCGCGAGCCCTTCGTCGAGGGCTCGCGGCGCAAGGGCGTCGACGACGCCATCGCGATCCAGGTCTTCGAGGATCTGGCCAAATTCGCCGAGTACGCCTTCAACAAGAGCCACTCCGCCGCCTACGCCGTCATCGCCTACCAGACCGCGTGGCTCAAGGCGCACTACCCGGTCGAGTTCCTCGCGGCGCTCCTCACCTGCGACCGCGACGACACCGATCGCGTGGTGCGGTACATCTCCGAGGCGCGGGCGCACGGGATCCCCGTGCTGCCGCCGGACGTCAACGAGTCCGGGACCGACTTCGACGTCGTCGCGCCGTCCCCGGGCGCGCCCCCCGATCGCATCCGCTTCGGCCTCGGCGCCGTCCGCGGCGTCGGCGGCGCGGCGCTGGAGGCCGTGCTGGCCGCGCGGGCCGAGGGCCCGTTCCAGGACCTGTTCGATTTCACCGGCCGCGTCGATCCGCGGCCCGTCAACCGCGGGGTGCTCGAGGCGCTGATCAAGTCCGGCGCGTTCGACGGCTGCGCGAAGAAGTCCGGCGTCTCTCGCGCGGCGATGTTCGCCAGCGTCGACCGGGCGCTCGAGTTCGGCCGCGCCCGGCAGCGCGACCGCCAGATCGGCCAGACCGGCCTGTTCGACGTCTTCCTCCAGGGCGGCGGCGGGGCGGCGCCGGCCGAGGCGGCCGCGGCGGCCGGCGACACGGTGTACGCGGCGGCGGAGGAATGGGACGAGGGGACGCTCCTGCGCCACGAGCGCGAATCGGTCGGCGCTTATCTCTCGGGCCACCCGCTGCACCGGTACCAGGAGGACCTGGCGCGGGCGGCAAACTGCATCGCGGCCGAGGTCGAGGAGCGCGCGGTGGGCTCGGAACTGAAGGTTGGCGGGCTGGTGGAGGGGCTGGTCGAGCGGATCAACAAGAAGACGGGGCGGCGGACGGCGGTGTTCCAGCTCGAGGACCTGACCGGGGCGGTGGAGACGTTCGTGCCGCCCCAGGCCCTGGAGCGGCTCGACGCCGTCCTGCACTCGGGCCAGCCGATCCTGTGCAGCGGCCGGGTGGAGACGGCGCAGTTCCGCGACCCGAACCGCGGCGGGGGAGACGACAGCGACGACGAGACGGTGCGCTTCGTCCTGACCGACGCCGTGCGGCTCCAGGACGAGCGGCTGGAGCACACGCGCGCGGTGCACGTGCTCGTGGGCGCGGGCCTGGCGAACGAGGCGGCATTCGAGCGTCTGCGCAAGATCCTCGACGAAAGTCGAGGTAATTGCGCCGTTTTTCTCCATCTGCGGGTGCCCAACCGG
Source organism: Deltaproteobacteria bacterium (assembly GCA_016218815.1). Classification (GTDB taxonomy): domain Bacteria; phylum Myxococcota_A; class Polyangia; order DRWM01; family JAAZOP01; genus JAAZOP01. The sequence goes on along the minus strand of JACRCX010000151.1, from coordinate 2,116 downwards.
GGTGAGGCGATCCTCGCGCTTCCGGACCGGTGGCGCGTCTCCCCGACCGATCCGCTGATCGTAGGCGTGCAGCGCGAGTTCGGGACGGGGAGTGTCACCTTGCAGTAGCGGGCCGAGCGCCCTGGGCGAAGTCGAAGGGCGCGAGTTCGGGACGGGGAGTGTCACCTTGCAGTAGCGGGCCGAGCGCCCTGAGCGAAGTCGAAGGGCGCGAGTTCGGCGACGGCAGCGTGACGGTCCCGTAGCAGGAGCCCGTTCGACCCGAGCCGCGCCGCGTTCTCCGGGGGCTCGGACGACCGTGGCGCCAGGACGCCCCCCCTCGCCGCTCGGCTTTGAGGTCACAGATTGTGACCTCAAACGGGGACGCGCTCCCGCGGAGCCGCAGGCGCGACGCAACGGTTGGACCGGAGCGCGCGACTTGGGCGGGCATGGAAACCACATCTCGTTCGCGAACGACCGGAGCCGAAACGGCTCTGGCCCGCTCGGCGGGCCGCGCCGTGGCCGTGCCAGCGGATCGCATCGAACGGCGGATCCTGCTGCTGCGGGGCGAAAAGGTGATGCTCGACACCGACCTGGCCCGCCTCTACGGCGTGCCGACCAAGGTGCTCAACCAGGCCGTGAAGCGCAACCTGCAGCGCTTCCCGGCGGACTTCATGTTCCGGCTCAGCGTCGAGGAGGCCCGGATCCTGGACGGCTCGATCCCCAACGCGGGTTTGAGGTCACAGATTGTGACCTCAAAGCGGGGCGGCCGGCGCGTCCCGCCGTACGTCTTCACCGAGCACGGCGTGGCCATGCTGTCCAGCGTCCTCCACAGCCCGCGCGCCGTGCAGGTCAACATCGAGATCATGCGCGCGTTCGCCCGGCTGCGCTCGATCTTCGCGTCCCACGCACAACTCGCTCGACAGCTCGGCGCCCTCGAACGGAAGTACGACGGTCGCTTCCGGATCGTCTTCTCGGCCATCCGCCGGCTGATGGCATCGCCGCGCCCGCGTCGCCGTCCGATCGGGTTCCGTCCCGCCTGATCGGCGCTCGATGGGGCGTGCGACAGGCTCGAGTGCGTGTTGGCACATGACAGGCGCGGCCCGCCGAGCAGGCCGCGATGAAACGTCTACCGCGGGGCTTGACCTTTACCGCGGACCACGGCAACATCGCCTCTTGGCCGGACCTGTTTCCCGTTCCGGGGAACGCCGGTCGGAACGCTTCGAGACGCTCCAGGGGCCGGCGAATCGAGCGGTTGTTTGGGTTCTGCGCGCGGCAAGTGCCGGCGCAGTGCGGAGAGCCCGGCGGTCCCGAGGTCGGGACCGGGGAGGTCGAGGCTCTCGGGGAGCGACGGACGAGATGAGGTATCGGAAAGCAGTCATCGGAGCGGCCCTGCTGCTGCTCGCAGCCTCCCCGGGCTGCGGGGGTGCCGGCGAGGATTTCGGAGGACTCGACGGCGATGACGACACGAGCTGGTCCGATGGCGGCTTGGACGTGCCGCCGGGCGGACTCTACGAGGGGGACGAACCGGGCGAGTGTACCGACGACGCCGACAACGACCGTGACGGGCTCTTCGACTGCGACGATCCCGGATGCGCGAGCGGCCCGGACTGCCGGGGCCGGCCGAGCGGCGCCTATGAGGGCGACGACCCCGGCGAATGCGCCGACGGGGCGGACAACGATCGCGACGGCGCCACCGACTGCGCCGACGCCGGATGCTCCCTCGATCCGGCGTGTGCCTCCGAGCCCGACGCGGACGCCGAACCCGGCACCGACGTCGAACCCGACGCGGGAGCCGACGCGGAAGCCGCGGCCGAAGACGCCGCGGGCGCCTACGAAGGCGACGACCACGGCGAGTGCACGGACGGCGTCGACAACGACGGCGACGGCGAGACGGACTGCGACGACAGCGGCTGCGAAGGGAGCCGCGCGTGCCGTCCGGAGCCTGACGGGGGCGGGGAGGCAGATGCCGGTGCGGACTCGCCCGCCGACTTGTCCGCGGATGCGGACGCGGATGCGGATGCGGATGCGGATGCGGATGCGGATGCGGATGCGGATGCGGATGCGGATGCGGATGCGGATGCGGATGCGGATGCGGATGCGGATGCGGATGCGGATGCGGATGCGGATGCGGATGCGG
>JACRCX010000150.1 GCA_016218815.1 Deltaproteobacteria bacterium | reverse complement strand
GGAGAGCTTGACCTCGGCGCCGGATTCGATGTCGACGACCTTGCCGATGCCGAACCGGGCGTGGCGGACCTTGTCGCCGACGCGGAACGACGTGCCCGCTTCCTCGACGACGGACTGGCGGATCTCCTGCTCGAGGGTGGGCGAAAGCTGGTCGTCCCAGGCATCGGCTCGTGGCTGGCGGCTGGTGGCTGGTGGTCCGGAACGACCCCAGGCGGGGCGGCGCTCGGGGGACGGGAGGGACCAGGCGGCCTGCTCCTTGGCGCCGGGCAGGATCGCTTCCTCCACGACGCCGGGGGGGAGGTCGGAGAGGAAGCGGCTGGGGGGCAGGGTCTGGGTGCCGCCGAAGAGCATGCGGCGGCGCGCGTGGAACAGCCAGAGCAGGCGGCGCGCGCGCGTCATCGCCACGTAGGCCAGCCGGCGCTCCTCCTCCAGCCGCGCCCGCTCCTCGTGCCGGTCGATCTCGTCGTTGCGGCGGCGGTAGGGGAACAGCCCGTCCTCGACGCCGACGACGTACACCGCGTCGAACTCCAAACCCTTGGCGGAGTGCACCGTCATGAGCGCCAGGCGGTCGGCGGCGTTCTCGTCCAGCTCGTCGATCGCCGTCTGGAGCGTGACGTGCTCGAGATATGCCGAGAGCGTGGGAGCCTCGTGCTCCTTCGCCCAGTCGCCGATCGAGCCGACCAGCTCGCGGACGTTCTGGAGGCGGTTCTCGGCCTCCGGAGCACGGTCGTCGCGCAACGCCTGCTCCAGGCCGGAGTCCTCGAAGACGCGGCGCGCGACGGCCTGGGGCCCCTCGATCAGGGTCTCGCGCCACGTGGAGAGCTGGCCGGCCAGGGCGGTGAGGGCCCTTCCGCCCGCGGCGGGGAGGCCGGGGATGTCGCCCGCCTCGGCGGCGGCGACGGAGAGCGGCTTGCCGGCGTCGCGCGCGTAGGCCGCCAAACGCTCGACGGAGACCTTGCCGATGCCGCGGGGCGGGACGTTGACCACGCGCAGGAACCCGGCCTCGTCGGCGGGGTTCACGAGAAGCCGCAGGTAGGCCAGGAGGTCCTTGACCTCGGCGCGCTCGAAGAAGCGGAAGCCGCCGATGACGACGTAGGGGATGCCGTGGCCGCGGAGGGCCTCCTCCAGGACGCGGGACTGGGCGTTGACGCGGTAGAAGACGGCCTGCCGGGCGAGCGGGATGCCCTCGGCGCGCTGGGCCTGGACGAGCCGGACGACGGCGCCGGCTTCCTCGCGCTCGTCGCCGGCGAGGACGACGCGGACGGGATCGCCGGGGGGGTTGGCGGTCCACAGCTCCTTGGGATGGCGGGCCTCGTTGCGTTTGACGACGGCGGACGCGGCAGCCAGGACGTGCGCGGTGGAGCGGTAGTTCTGCTCCAGGCGCACGGTGACCGTGCCGGGGTAGTGCTTTTCGAACTCGAGGATGTTCTTCACCTCGGCGCCGCGCCAGCGGTAGATCGACTGGTCGTCGTCGCCGACGACGCAGACGTTGCGCTGATCGTTGACCAGGAGCTGCATCAGGCGGAACTGGATGCGGTTGGTGTCTTGGAACTCATCGACCAGCAGGTGGAGGAAGCGGCGGCGCAGCTCCTCGCGGACCTCGTCGTGCTCGGCGAGAAGCTTCGCGGCGAGGACGAGGAGGTCGCCGAAGTCGGCAGAGTTGGAGGTGCGCAGGCGCTTGTCGTACTCGGCGTAGATCTCGGCGGCGGTCTCGTCGCGGGTGCCGCGGCGGGGGAGCGCGTCGGGGCCGCGGCCGTCCTGTTTGGCGCGGTCGATGATGCCCTGCACGTCGCGCGGGGCGAGGTAATTGGGGTCGACGTTCTTCTCCTTGAGGATGCGGGTGACGAGGGCGCGCGAGTCGTCGTCGTCGTAGATGGAAAAGTCCTTGCCCAGTCCGACGGCCTCGGGGTGGCGGCGCAGGAGGCGGGCGCAGGTGGAGTGGAAGGTGCCGAGCCAGACCTGGGCGGCGTCGGGTCCGAGGAGTTTCCGGGCGCGTTCGCGCATTTCGCCGGCGGCCTTGTTGGTGAAGGTGACTGCGAGGATGCGCCAGGGGGCGACGTCGCGGTCGGCGACGAGGTGGGCGATGCGGTAAGTGATGACGCGGGTCTTGCCGCTGCCGGCGCCGGCGAGGACGAGGAGCGGGCCGTCGCCGTGGAGGGTGGCGCGTCGCTGGGGCTCGGAGAGGTCGGCGGTGAGGTCCATCGGGCCCGGAGTCTACGCGCGACGCCGGACGGTGCGAAGACCCAGGACGAGGGCGAGGGCGAGGAGGCCGAGGAGGCCGCCGGCGGCGGGCCGGCCGGTGGTGCGGCAGCCGCAGCCGTCGCCTTCCACGACGCCGTTGGGGGCGCAGTAGCTTGCGCCGGTGCTGGCGGTGACGCAGGTCTGGGCCAAGGGGCAGCCGCAGACGCCGCCGCACGGGCGGGTGCAGAAGTTCTGTCCGTTGTAGTTCCAGCAGAAGCCGGACTGGCACTCCTCGTTGGCGGTGCAGCGACCGCCGAGGCGCTGGCCGTTGGCGGCGCAGCGCATCTCGGAGGAGCCGTCGGGGGCGATGACGGCGCTGCAGGAGGCGCCGAAGGGGCAGGCGCCGTTGACGCACTCGGTGGTGCAGCGGGGCAGCTCGCCCTCGACGGCGGCGCGGCAGAGGCCGACGACGCACTCGAGGTCGCTGTCGCAGGGGTCGCCGAACATGCCGGCGCCGCAGAGGCAGGAGCCGCAGTTGGGGCCGCCCAGGGGCTGGCAGGTCTCGCCGAGCTGGCAGGTGGTGAAGGCCTCGCTGGGGTTGCAAGGGTTGAGACAGGCGCCGGCGCCGCCCGAGGCGTCGCAGAAGCCGGTCTGGCAGTCGCCGTCTCCGGCGCACGAGGTGAACAGCTCGCCGGCGCCTGGGCCACCGGGGCGGCAGCGTCCTTCGCCGCAACCGACGTCGTCGCAATAGTAGCCGCCGGGGCAGCCGTCGAAGGGCCGGGCGGGGTCGCAGCTCTGGGTGCAGATGCCGCCGAGGCAGAGGCCGCTGCCGCATTGCGTGTCGCTGGTGCAGGGTTCGCCGAACCCCCGGGAGGCCGGCGGGTTGTCGACGCAGGTACCGCCTTCGCAGTGCCGTCCGTCGCCGCAGTCGGTGTCGACGGTGCAGTCGGGCCGGGGCTCGTCGGGCAGGCAAGTGCCGGACGCGCAATGGTAGCCGCTGGGGCAGTCGGTGTCGGTGGTGCAGCCGCTGGAGCCGCCGGAGCAGTCGCCGTCGGTGGGGGCGCACTGGCTGGGTCCGCCGGTGACGGCCCAGCAGGTGTTGCCGGCGCCGCACTCGGCGTCGGAGGTGCAGTTGACGCCGCAGTAGGTGCCGCCGTCGGCGAAACCGGAGAGGCAGAGGCCGTCGGCGCAATCCTCGGGAGCGGAACACGGGTCGCACATGTTGCCGGCGGTGGTATTGCGGACGCAGGCGCCGGCGTCGCAGTGGTAGCCGGAGGGGCAGTCGGTATCGACCGTGCAGCCGCCGCAGGGCTCCTCGTAGAGGAAGCGGCAGCCGGCCATGTCGTCCTCGGCAAGCGACCGGGAGCCGACGCCGCCGGAGTACATGCCGTACATGGTGGAGCCGGAGTGGGCGCCGTCGTAGAGGTCTCCGAGTCCGAGCATGTGGCCCATTTCGTGGGCCATGATGCTCTGGGTGTCGACGCCGCCGCGGGAGCCGGTGGTGTTCCAGGTCATGTCGACGCCGTTGCAGTCCATGTCGGTCTCGACGATGGTGCCGCGACCGAACCAGTCCTGGGTGACGCAGATGGCGCCGGACTCGTAGCCCCAGCCGCTTTCGCTCCAGGAGATGACGTTGGAGCCGCTGCTGCTGCCGGCGGTCATGCCGGTCCGGCCGGCGTACTCGAAGATGAAGGAACAGCAATCGACGTTGTTCCAGGAGTCGAAGGCCGCCTGCACCTCGCGCTCGGTGGTATCGATGCCGATGTCGTCGCTGCCGTTCTGGTTGAGGCGCACGGGCAACGGGATGTCGGAGTCGGCCCAGCGCGACGCGGGCGAGGTGATGGTGGTGTAGGCTCCCGCGGGCGTCCCCGAGAGGATGACCACGAACGCTGCCAGGAGGGCGGCTGGTAGCCGGCGGCTGGTGGCTGGCGGTCGGCGGCAGGGGGTCATGGCGTCACCTCGCCGCGGATCGCGCGGACGCGGGCGAGCGCCTCGCCAAGGTCCATGTGAATGGGCGCCCTGTCTTCGACGGGACGGACGGTCCCGTCCTGGCCGGCGGCGGCGACCCCGAAACCCGGGCCGAGCTGCTGGATGGCGTCGAAACCGCCGCCCAGGCGCGGGAGGACGACGAACTTGCCCTGGGCCATGCCAACGACGGAGTGCACGGACTGCCCCTGTTCGTCGGCGCCGGTGACGCGGAGGAAGACCAGCACGCGCTCGCCGGCACGGAACTCGGGCATGCCGGCGACGGCGAGGCCCACGTCGCCGATCGTGCCGCCGGGCTGGACGATGCGCGCGACGGGCGCGGCCGAGACGTTGCCCAACTCGTCGTCGACGGCGATGTCGATCACCGTCTCGATCGTCTTGGCGCCGTCCCGTTCGACCCAGCGGGCGGTGACGGAGGAGACGTCGCCGAGCACGACGCGGTCGGCCTGCGCGGCCATTTCGTCGAAGTCGAGCGCCATCACCACGGTCGCCCGGACGATGCCGACGACGGCGACTGCGAGAGCCACGGTCGCGACCAGGGTCAGGGTCCTTCGTGTCGCCGTCATGGTGGGTACCTCCCGAACCTCCCCGCGCCGGGAATATACGCGGTCGGGCGGGCGGGGGCCAGGGGGGTTCGCGGGTCATTCGAAGCGGAAGCGCCAGACGCCGACCAGGAAGAAGACGGCGGCGAAGGCGAGGAGGCCGCCGGCGCGCGGGAGGACGTCCACGAGGCCCTGGCCGCGGACGAGGATGTCCTGGAAGCCGTCGAGGGCCCAGGCGTGGGGCGAGGCGAGGCCGACGGTGCGGAGCCAGTCGGGCATGATGACCCGGGGGACGAAACAGCCGCCGACGGCGGAGAGCGCCAGGAGGAGCATCGTGGTCAGGCCGCCGATCTGCGCCTCGGTGCGCGCGAAGGCGCTGACCAGGACGCCCAGGCCGGACGAGGCGGCGGCGGCGGCGACGGCGACGACCAGGAGGCCGGCGGGGGAGCGGCCCAGGCCGACGCCGAAGATGGCGCCGGCAGCGCCGAGCATCACGGCGGCCTGGAGGAGATTGACCAGGAAGAAGGGGATGAGCTTGCCGACGAGCATGGTGCCGCGGCCCAGGGGCGCGACGAGGAGGCGGCGGAAGGTGCCCTGGCGGCGCTCGTCGTGGATGGAGTGGGCGATCAAGCTGACGATCCAGAAGATGCCGAAGACGGTGTAGCCGGGGATGTTCTGCTGGAACGAGTCGGGCATCTTCTCGACGGTCATGCCGGGAGGCGCCACGCGCTCGAGCCGCACGGGGGAAGCACCGCCGTCCCCGGAAACGCCCGCGGTGGCCTGCTGGCTGATCGACCGCAGCTCGGCGCGCCGTGCAGCCGTGGTCTGCGGGGCCACCCAGTCGATCATGAGGTCGACGCCGCGGGGGACCATGGCGAGGTACATCGAGCGTTCGATCATGCCTTGCAGAGTGCCCACGAGGGGCTGGACGAGCTGCACGGGGGAGGCGGGATCGATCATGACCTCCACGACGGCCTGGGCCGCGGACCCGGCCGGTCCCGCCTCGAGCGCCTGCGAGAAGCCCGGCGGGAAGATCACCGCGAGTGGGCGCTCGCCGTCCGCGATCAGCTCGGCCGCAGCGGCGCGATCGAGCGGCCGGCCGTCGCGGGTCGTCTCCACGGCGAAGCCGCCCAGCGTCTCCAGGTCGGAAAGCACACCCGCGGCGCGCCCGCCCTGGTCCTCGACGACGGCGAGGACGCGGATGGGGGCGTCGTCGTCGCCGCCGTAGGCGCCGCGCATGGCCAAACTCATGATGACGATGAACATGAAGGGCATGAGGAAGACGAGCATCAGGCCGCGGGGGTCGCGGAAGAAGAGCTGGAGGTCCTTGCGGACCAGAGCGAGGATGCGGCGCGTCATCGTCGGCACCTCAATCCCGCAGCCGCTTGCCGGTGAGCTTCAGGAACACGCTCTCCAGGCTCGGCTCGAGCACGCGCAGCGAGGTGAGCGCGACGTTGCGTTCCTTGCACAGCGCCAGCAGCTCGAGCAGCGCCTCGTTCAGATCGCGCGCCTCGACGTAGAGCAGCCCCTCGCGGACGGTGGTGCGGGCGGCGGCGTGGAGGGCGTCGGCGAACCGGCCCTCGGGCGAAAGCGCCGCGGGCGGCAATCCGACGACGAGGAGGCCCTGGCCCAGCTCGCGGATCAGCTCCTGGGGCGTGTCGAGGGCCAAGCGGCGTCCCTCGTCGACGATCGCGACGCGGTCGCAGAGCCGCTCGACCTCTTCCATGTAGTGGCTGGTGTAGAGGATGGCGAGGCCCTGGTCGCGCAGGCGGCGGACGTGGTCGAAGATGAAGTTGCGCGACTGGGGATCGACGCCGACGGTGGGCTCGTCGAGGAACAGGACCTTGGGGGAGTGGACGAGGCCTGCGGCGAGGTTGAGGCGGCGCGTCATGCCGCCGGAGAAGGTGCGGACGGGGTCGGCGGCGCGGTCGCGCAGGCCGACGACATCGAGCACGGCATCGACGCGCTGGTCCAGCGTGCGCCCGTGGAGGCCGTAGATGCGGCCGAAGAAGGCGAGGTTGTCGCGGGCGCCGAGGGCGGGGTAGAGGGCCAGCTCCTGGGGGACGAAGCCGAGGCTGGGGCGGACGCGTGCGGGTTCGCGGACGGCATCGATGCCGTCG
>JACRCX010000149.1 GCA_016218815.1 Deltaproteobacteria bacterium | reverse complement strand
GGAGAGCTTGACCTCGGCGCCGGATTCGATGTCGACGACCTTGCCGATGCCGAACCGGGCGTGGCGGACCTTGTCGCCGACGCGGAACGACGTGCCCGCTTCCTCGACGACGGACTGGCGGATCTCCTGCTCGAGGGTGGGGGAGAGCTGATCATCCCAGGATTCGGCTCGTGGCTGGCGGCTGGTGGCTGGTGGTCCGGAACGACCCCAGGCGGGGCGGCGTTCGGGGGACGGGAGGGACCAGGCGGCCTGCTCCTTGGCGCCGGGCAGGATCGCTTCCTCCACGACGCCGGGGGGGAGGTCGGAGAGGAAGCGGCTGGGGGGCAGGGTCTGGGTGCCGCCGAAGAGCATGCGGCGCCGCGCGTGGAACAGCCAGAGGAAGCGGCGCGCGCGCGTCATCGCTACGTAGCCCAGCCGGCGCTCCTCCTCCAGCCGCGCGCGCTCCTCGTGCCGGTCGATCTCATCGCCGCGGCGGTGGTACGGGAACAGCCCGTCCTCGACGCCGACGACGTACACCGCGTCGAACTCCAAACCCTTGGCCGAGTGCACGGTCATGAGCGCGAGACGATCGGCGGCGTTTTCGTCCAGCTCGTCGATCGCGGTCTGGAGCGTGACGTGCTCGAGATACGCCGAGAGCGTGGGCGCCTCGTGCTCCTTGGCCCAGTCGCCGATCGAGCCGACCAGCTCGCGAACGTTCTGGAGGCGGTTCTCGGCCTCCGGGGCGCGGTCGTCGCGCAAGGCCTGCTCCAGGCCGGAGTCCTCGAAGACGCGGCGCGCGACGGCGAGCGGCCTGCTCGCGCTCGTCGCCGGCCAGGGCGACGCGGACGGGATCGCCGGCCGCGTTGGCGGTCCACAGGTCCTTGGGATGGCGGGCGTCGTTGCGCTTGACGACGGCGGAGGCGGCGGCCGGGACGTGCGCAGTGGAGCGGTCGTTCTGCTCCAGGCGCCCGGTGACCGTGCCGGGGTCCTCCTCACCGCGGTCAAGGACCGCAGCGACGGCCTGATCCTGCTCGGTCCGCAGCCCGGCAACTGCGAGGTCATCGCCGCCGAGAAGCTCGACCTGCATTCCGGCGACCTCCCCGAGCTGCGTTGCCCCGCCTGCGGCAAGAGCCACGCCTCCCGCGTCAACGACAACCTCGCCGAGATCGGCTTCCGCCTCTCCAACGGCTTCGACGGCCGCGCCTGCTTCTCCCGCCGCGGCGGCGAGCACGCCAACTTCTTCATCACCTCGGAAGAGGTCCGCCCCTACGGCGAGAACGTCGACACCTACTCCAACCTGAAGTTCTTCGGCGCCGGCGAGGTCGAATCCCGCGATCGGTAGACCTTCGGGCGATCCGGATTTCGCGCCAAGGACGGAAAGGACCGCAAAGGTCGCGAAGGGGCAGGGTGGCCCGCAAGCGCATGTCCGCCCGGGCCTGCACCCGCCGGCGTCCACCCAGCCTCCGCGGGTGACCCTCCCCCGGCGCCGCAGGACGGCCGCGCGCTGCCGTCCAACGACGGCCGCGGGCTCCCCGGATCCGGAGGCCGCCCCCACCGCCGCCGTCGGCGTCCGCCGCCTCACCCCTCCCGGCGGCGACCCCGCCCGCGCCCACCGCGCTGCGCCGCGGCGGCCACCCCTCAGCCCGCCCGAGCGCCGGCCCGCAGCCCCCCGCAGGGCAACCTACGATTCCGCCACCTTCCAGACCGAAAGGCCATCGGATGTCCTGTCCTCGGCCATCGGATGTCCTGTCCTCTGGAGGCTCGGGCCGCGGTCCTTTGTGACGCACCGGAAGCGCACCGTGAACGCGCGGCGCGGAACGCCGTCGGCGTCGCGCGAGACGCGGGCCTCGGCGGGCGCCGCCGGGAGCATCGGGACGACGCCGTCGGGAAGTGCCACGTTCGGGATCGCCTTGTCGGCAGCACCGGGCACGCGACACGAACCGTGCCTCCGGGGCCCGGCGGGCTGGCCGCCGGGCGGCCCGACGGCCATCCGCGGCTGCGCCTCGCCGCTGCGATCCGACACGCACCGCTTCGCGATGCCGGCATCCCGGAAACCCGGGTCCATGCAATGCACCCTGGTTGCAGGACAGACTTCCATGCCGTATCCTCCCTCCCGATCGGGTCTTGGTGACTGACCTGGGGGGAGAGGAAGGGAACGCGATGGCACGGCGTTCGTCGTGGATGCTGGTCGCGGTGGTGGTGGTGTTTGGGCAGGGCGCGTGCACGGGCCTGGACGAGGAGTCGACGGGCACAACCCGCCAGCCGCTCGACCTCGACGCGATTTCGGACGACGGGACAATCCTGCCGGGTTGGTTCACGCCGGACCCGGCCGACGGCACCCAGCAACTGGCCTGGGCGCATTCGCTCAAGGCACCCGCAGCTCCGTGCCGGGACAGGGAGGATTGCACCTTCCGCGTGGAGTCCCAGGCGTACTCCCGCACGGCGGTGACCATCCTCATGCCGGCGGGCAACGGGCTGGATTGCACGGACGATCCTGCGGACCCCGAGTATGCAGAGCCGTTCTACGAGCTGCGCGGGTATTGTTCTGGAGCCATTATCGGGCCCAACCACGTCCTCAGCGCAGGGCACTGCGGCTTCCCGAACCACGATCTCGCCAGCCCGGACGAGCAAGACATCGCCACGGGGCCCTACGAGGGATACAAGTGCATTCGCAGACCGGACGATCCGTCGCGCTGCCTGGCGTGGGCGAACCCGCTGACCGGCGCCCCCTACCATGTCACGCACATCGCCCGCTTGCCCAGACTGGCCCCAGACCAGGATCCGCAGCGGCTGCCCGAGGCCATCCTGGACGGCAGCGCCGCCGCGCCGCCCGATGCCGGCAGCGGCGATCCGGACGCATGGCGGCACAAGGTGTATGGGGGCGATGCCCAGGCGTGGTACAGCCATGACGACTACTGGTGTCACCCGCTCGGCTACGAGTGGCACAACGCCGACGGCTGCTATACCGCGAGATGGTCGTGGTCCCCGGTCCCGATGATGGGCGGGACCGACGTAGATGCCCTGCTGTTGGAGTGCTTTCGCGCGCCCGACGATCCGGACACGGTCGCGCCGACGTATGTTGCGGGTGAGCCGGGGCCGTTGTCGGACAGCCCGGCGTTCACGCACGGTGCAACGGACTTGGGTTTCGGCGAGGGAATGCCCGAAGGCGCTCCGCTTCTTCCGCTCGATCGGACTGCGTACTTCGCAACCTCGGTCGGACAGAACAGCCTCGTTTCGTTTGACCCGGAGACAGTGACGACCGGAGCGGGGGAATTCCTGGGCCCACACTACCATGCCGGGACGGCGCCGTTCCACTTCTTGCACCGGCCGGACGGTGCGGCAACCCTGACCACCCACCCGGAGGCGCCGCGCCGCATCTACGATTCGTTCTTCGCCTGTCACGGTTTCTCCGGTTCGTCGACGGTTCTGATCCCGCGCGCCGGGCGAGATCCGACGGCGCTTGTCGGTATCCGGGTAGGGGGCGAGGGCGGTTGGCTCGACTCCATCTGCTTTTTTCCCCCCGGCGACAACGTCGGGGAGACGGCGATGAATTGGCTTGACTTCGAGTACGATCGCCAATGGGATCCAGTGGTGTTTCCGCTGGAGGGGATCTTCGATATCACCGAACAGTACGCAACGACACCAGAACGTACCGTTTGGGTCGATGATCGCGGCCGCGTTTCCTACTTCTACCAGCCAGCGCACTTCAACCAGTGGAACCGGGCGTGGTGGACTAGGCGGCGTCTGATCGACTCACCCCAGTTGGATGGCCGTTTTGACGTCCCGGCCAGTCCCGGCCGGACCGTGACGTCGCTCGTGTTCGAGCGCGGCCGACGGTATCGGCTGGGCGGGTGGTTCTCCTGTCCGGCAGGCGGCGGGACCTCGCTTCAGGTCGTCCTGCGTCCCACCGGCGGCGGCACCCCGCTCGCGGACGTCACGACACCTTGTCGCGACGCCAGCACGTGGCGGCGCTTGGCGATCGGTTTCGACGTTCCGGCCGACGGCGCGGGCTACTCGTCCCCCGGCGAGTACGAGTTGCTCTTCACGTCATCGTCAGGGACGATCATCGGCGCGGACCTGTCCATCATCGATGATGACTACTGGTGGACGTTCGACTCGGCCGACGAGCGGACCGGTTGGCGGGTGTGGTCCGGTGGCGATTTCGGTCCAGACGACACGACCGAGTTCGGCAGGACCGTCGCCCGGCGGTCGGGGTACGGCGGCATCACGGCGAGCGGTGGCAGTCTCGTCAACACCAACGTGAACTTCGACCATGCGGGTACGTGGCTCATCGACTTCCGCGCCATCCTCCTCCGCGGTCGCGATGCGACTTCGGGATGCACGCCCTTGCTCATCGAGGAACCGTTCGGCGGCGAAGGTGGCGCCGTCACCCAGTCAGGAATCCTGGTCGATGGGTCTCCAACGCTTGTCCGCTGGAAGTGGGGCTGGCGGCGGTTCACCGTCCAAGTCTCGGAAGGCCGCTTTCCCCTGGGCATCGCGTTCTCGTGTCCCGGCGGCGAGGAGGACTGGATCGACTGGCTGGCCGTGCGACCCTGGGATGGGGTGGGGCCGCGGCCCGACTTGATCGCCAATGAGGTTCTTGACCGGGACGATCAAGTCGAGGAGTTCGATGGGGACGGCGTGACCGGTCCATCGGAGCACTGCCCTTGGATCTACGACGTGGGGTCCCCTGACGCCGACGGCGACACCATCGGGGATGCCTGCGACAACTGCCCGGGCGCCGGTCCCGCGAACCGCAATCCGGCCCAGGCCGACCGGGACGGCGATGGCATCGGCGATACCTGCGATGCGTGCCCGGATGTGGCGACGGCGGAGAACGTCGACACGGACGGCGACACGTTGGGCGACGCGTGCGACAACTGTCCGGCGACGGGGAACGCTGATCAGGCGAACTGCGACGCCGAAACGGATTCGTCGGAAGTCGGCGGGACGGGGCTCGGCGACGCGTGCGATCCCGACCCTTGCGTGTACATGTCTGCGTTCCGTCCGACGCGCGAGCTCGACTTGGTGGGGCCGATCGTCGACTTCCATAGGGTGGGCCGGATGTACGGGTTCTCGTACACGCCGGTCGGATTCGACTTCGCGGCTGGAGGCGCGCCGGCCGAGGTCGACACGTTGATGCAACGCTGCCAGTGCTCGTTGTACGATGGCCAGCCGGACGAGGACGCTTGCGCGGCAGGGGCCGGCGAATCCGATCCCGTCAACGCCTGCAACCGAGGCGGCTCCCGCGTCCGTGACGCGCGCCGCGGAGTTGGCTGGCTGGACGTTCGCCGGCTTGCCGACCCGTTGGACTGGTACGGCGAGAGCCGGATCGACAGCCGAGACATCCTCCCGGACGTCCAATACTGCCGCGCGGGCCGGTGCCCGGCGGATGGCGAGTTCTTCTCTTCGACGCAGGACGTCTGGTGGAGCTGGCGCCCGGAGTCGTGGAGCGTGGATGGGCTGCGCCCGTCCTCCACGCTGTGCACGGGCCCGAACGGAAGCCCCTTCCCGTCCGGAGGATGCCAAGCGCAGTGGGGGCAGATCTGGATGCGGCCCGAGCGCTCGGACGTGCTGTTCAACAACCAGTACTCGCGGATCGGTGAGTCCGACCATCAGCCGTTCGAGTACCGGGACGACATGTTGATCATGTACCACGAGGAGTTGCTGGAGGTCGGGCGCACGCTGCTCGGCGACTCGCAGGGTGATCCGCCGTTTCATGGCAAGTACGACCGGCTTCCGGGACTGCGCGCGTACCTGAAGTTGATCGATCGCGGAGATCCCCTCCCTCCGCTGCCTCCGGAATCCCCGTACCTGATCCAGAACGCCCGTCCGAACTCCGGTCTTGTGGCCATGGCCTTCCAGACGTTCGATTCGACGACCGGGGAGTTGGGGCCTCTGCTGGCCAACCGGACCGTCGACCCCAAGATGCAACTCGACGTTGCAGGACCGATGTTCGTGGCGAGCGCGAACGCCGACACGTTCTGGCTGTTCGGGGGCCGGGACGCAGATGGCGGCAAGTACAACACCCTGTGGGAGGGCCGGCTCTCGTCCGTGATCGGCGAAGGTGGCGGCGCGATCGGATCCTCCGTGGAGCGAACCGGGTCGGCGCCCCGCGCCGGAGAGGTGGTCTGGTCGCCGATCATGTTTGGCGTGTCCCCCCCGTCACGGTCGGACGGAGTGATGGTGCGGCTCCCGGACGGGCGCCTCGCGGTGTTCGGCGGAGCCGGCAGCGACGGTCCGCTAGCCGACGTGTGGTTCTTCCAGCCGTTCCATGGGACGAAGGGAGCGCTGGCCGGGACCACCGCGGCGGAAGCTGCCGACCCCGCGGCGCTCTCGGGGCAGGCGGGACGGTGGGAGCCGGGCGAGCCCGCGGGCGACTCGCTTCCTGCAGTTGCCCGATCCGCGTTCGCACGCTGGGATTGGGTGGTGTATCTGTTCGGCGGCGAGACGGACTCGGGATTCGGCAACTCGTTGTACCGCTGGGACGTGCAGCGCGGCCTTGTCCGGCGGCTGGATGGGGCGGGGCCCATCGCGCGCGCCGGCGCGTCGATGGTCGTCGGCGACTACGGGTCCACGCTGTACCTTTTCGGTGGTGAGGATTCGTCCGGCTGGCACAACGACGTGTGGGCGTACGACCTGAACGGCGGCGCATGGAGGCTCGTCCGCGCGGACTGCACGCAAGGCGAATGCCCGCCGGCCTCCCCCGGCGCCGCCGTCGCGTTTCGGCATGTCGCCGGGGACATCCTCGTGCTCCCCGGTCTGGCCACCGTCGCCCAGCCCGTCTGGGAGTCAGCGAGCGGTGGTTGGGGAACGTGGAGCAGCTACGATCGGATGATCGGCGCTCCGTGGGCCGGGGACTGCGATGGCGATGGCGTGCCGGAACCGGGGGACGCCTGGAGGTGTACCACGTCCGACGAGTGGTACGCGCCGTTGGGGCAAATCGGGTGCGATGCCGGCTGGGGCCAGGGATGCAACGCGCTGCCGGCGTCGGGCGAGCCGATCGGCGCGCTGCGCGTGCGCTTCGCGAAGGCGTTCGCACTTCTGGGGAACGCGGCAGTCGTCGTCGGCGACACCGAGCTTTCCGTTATCGATGTTGCAATTCCCGATGCTCCGACGGTGATCGGGTCCCGGCACACGATCGGTTGGACGAGCGATGTGGCCGTCGAGGGAACCTACGCCTACATCGCCACCACGGTGGGGCTGGAGGTGTTCGATATCTCCGCGCTCGAGGCGCCGGCACGCGTCGCGCTTCTGCCGCTGCGCGGCGCCGGCCTCGGCGTCGCAATCGCTTCGGGTGTCGCCTGCGTCAAAACCACGGCCGGCCTGGCGGTCGTCGACGTGTCAAACCCCACGGCACCGCGGGAGACGGGGTGGGCGCGGGTTTCGCGTCTGTCCTTCCTGTCATCCCGGGGCGTCGCGGTCGGCGACGGGCAGGCGCACCTTTCGGCCGGTTCGCGGGTTGTCACGTTCGACGTGACGGATCCGACGCTACCGCTGCTGCTCGGCGAGTTCGACGCGGGAATGCCGATTCGCGGCCTGCGCCGCGAGGGCTCGGCCATCTACGGCTTCGCGGAGGAGTGCCGGCCGTGGCGACCGCGCAGCGATGCGTTCGTGTTGGAGGCCGTAGAGGGTGGTGCCCCTGCCCGTGCCGGCGTGCACACGGCCAAGGCGTGGGTCCTTGGCGCAGAACAGCGGGCCGGCCTGGCGTACCGGCTGGACGGCGCCCTGTTCGAGGTGGCGCTTGTTCGGTAGGCGTCACGGTTTCCCGCAGGTGATGGGGATCCGGCTCACTCTTCTCGCGGGCACCGGACTGGCATGCGGGACGAACAGCGGCCGCGATGGGATCGAAGTGCCCGACACCCCCAGCGACGGCGAGGCCGACCTGGCCGATCACGGCGAGGAGGAGGGCGTTGCCGACGTCTCGCCGGACCACGGTGAATTCGTCGAAGGATCGCCCGACGATAACCTGCACAGCGATGCCATCGACGCCATTCCGCCGCCGTGCGGCATGGATCCGGTGCGAATCACGCCAGAGGGTCGCAACGTCGGGGGCGGCTGGGTCGTCTCAGATGGGTACCTCAGTTACGGCACTGTCCAATACGACGCGAGGTGGCTGCTGAACGTCGCCACGGGAGAGGAGGAGCACGTTTGCGCTGCCGCCGGCATGTCCGCAGGGGAAACGTGTGGGAGGGGTTTCGTCCACGGTGGACGTCTGGTGTGGACCGAATCCACGAGACCAATAGGGGAAACGCTCTGGGAGACTCGAACGTACATCCGGGACTCCAGCCTGGAAACACGTAGACTTCTGTGGGATTCCGCCGAACACGAGGGCAAGCGTGTCCTTCCGTGGGGGTTCAATGGGACCTACCTGCTATGGGAGAAGTCGGCACCCTATCCTCCCCGGGACCCCGTCACCGAGATCCACCTGCTGAACGTCGACACTCTTGAGGATCGGATCATCGCGTCGGGCACGTACCCGTGGTCTGTCATGACTCAGATGGACCTGTGGGGTGATCGCTTCGTCTACCTGGAGCTGGTCGACAGCTCGCGAGCTCGCGTGATGCTGCACCAGATCTCGACTGGCGTGACGACCGCGATCGGCGACAGCCCGTGCGACCACTACGACCCGGCGATCTGGGAGGACCGGGTGGCGTGGCTCGACTCGCGCAACGAGGAATGCACCGGCGGCTACTGGACTTGCGAGAATCCCGACGTATACATTCGCTTTCTTGGTGGCGGCGGACAGATAGTGGAGAACGAGGGCAGCATCCAGCAGAACGTCGACATCTTCGGGGACTGGGTCGTCTGGGACGATGAGCGCAACGACGTCACGCCGAACATCAGCGATGCGATGGGCCCGGATGGAAGGCTCGAGGTGTACGCCCACAACGTGGCGACCGGGGAGACCAGGCTGCTCAGCGGGACCATTCCGGGCACCGGGGCCGGAAACCCGCAGATGTGGGATGGCCGTGCATTGTTCGACGTTCAGGTCGATGGTGCGACGCCCGAGTACGCGATCTACATGGTCTGTCTGGAGTAGCACAGCGCGCCGACGACGACGGCTGCCCGGATGAGGTCCTCCGGCTCCGGAGGCCGGGCCGCGGCGCGGCCGCCACGGCGCCACGCCTGCCGCCCTTGCCGTAACCCCGTAGCGCGCACCCTCGCCCAACGGCGATCGACGTCGGCGGAAGCGGGCGGGAGCAATCTGGCCCCGCGGACATGTCGGTTCGAGCCCGGTGCGGAGAGGCAGCGCTCGCGCTGCGAGGCCTTGTTGCAGGGGCACGTCGCACGAGGCCCGGTCGTTGGGCAGCTGCCGCGCGACAATCTGATCTGTGCGTCGCTTCCGCCTCTCCAACGGCCTCGACGACCGCGCCTGCTTCTCCCGCCTCGTCGGCGAGCACGCCGCCTTCTTAATGACCTCGGAGGAAGTCCGCTCCGACGGCGAGAACGCCGACACCTACTCCAACCTCACCTTCTTCGGCGCCGGCGAGGTCAAGTCCCGCGATCGGTAGACCTTCGGGCGATCCGGATTTCGCGCCAAGGACGCAAAGGACCGCAAACGGCGCAAAGGGGCAGGGTGGCCCGCAAGCGCATGTCCGCCCGCGCCTGCACCCCGCCGGCGTCCATCCACCCTCCGCGGGTGCCCCTCCCCCGGCGCCGCAGGACGGCCGCGCGCTACCGTCCACCGACGGCCGCGGACTCCCCGGATCCAGAGGCCACCCCCACCGTCGACGCCGGCGTCCGCGGCCTCACCCCTCCCGGCGGCGACCGCGCCCGCGCCGACGGACCTGCGCCGCGCCCGGCACCCCTCAACCCGGCCGACGGCCGGCCCGCAGCCCTCCGCAGGGCGACCAAGGATCCTGACGGCTCTCAGACCGAAAGGCCATCGGATGTCCAGTTGTCGGCTCTCGAACATCTGGTCGTACACCAGCAGCGTGCCGCGCGCCTGCGTGGCCAGCACGAGCGCGATGCTCAGCAGGTCGCCGGGGTAGGCGGGCCACGGCGCGTTCTCGATGTTCGGCAAGGCGCCGCCCGCGTCCGGCCGGATGCGGAACCGCCGCCGGGCTGCGGTTGGAACGTGCTTGGAGGGACTACCCGCTCGGGCCGCACAGCCAGCCGGGTGTGCAGCTCAAAGGCATGGGCATGCCTGGGTCCCAGCAGTACTCCAGGACATCGCACCAGCAGTACGCCCGACGCGCCTCGTTCACGCACGTGTCGTACTCGTGTTGCGTGACCACGCGGTCCGGCCCATAGGTATCGAGCGGGCACAACAGGTCGAACGTCTGACTCGCGCAGTCGCGTCCTGTCGTCCCGGTGCATTCGGAGATGCAGTCCGCGTATCCCGAGCCCGTTGAGTACCGGCCGCACTCGACCAAGCGCGCGCAGTCCGCGGAGCAGCGATCACCGCACAGCGCCCGGATCGGTGCGTCCCCGAGAAGCGCCGGCGAGTCCTCTACGCCCCCATCATCGATGGCGTCAGGGGTTCCCCCATCGCCCGGCGAAGGTCCACCACTGCACGACCCGCAGGCCCACTCCTCGGGGCTGCCACAGTTGGTAAGCGGTGCATCAAGATCAAGGCAGTCGCCGGAGGACAAGTCGGCCGTACCAAGATGAATGCGGCACGAGCCCCCGCAACTCCACCGACACTGGTCCGAGTCGTCGCAGAACACCTCGCAGCCTGTCGTCTCGGCCGAACACCAAGTCGTGCACCTGGCGTGACCGCAGTGTTGACGACAGGTTCCTGGTGTCGGACAGCCCAACTGACACCCGAGGGGCGACGGGCACGTCAGGTCGCATGCGCCGGAGCTACATGCGCAGCCAACTGCGGTGCACGAGCAGCCTTCGCCAGCGCAGGTGCAGTCAACCGGTTCTCCCGCCCCTTGCAGCGAGCAACCGGCAACCTCCGCCTTGCAGCCCGCGTTCCCAGCGGCGGCGAGGAAAAGGAGCAGGCGACCCGCTCGACTGAAGGCGTCCCGCCAATCTCCTACCTGGCCCACGCCGCGCGGGTGCCGCATTGGCTCACCTCCGTTCCCTCATGCAGGTAGCCCGACGCCGAATCAATCGACGGCTGGCACGCGGGTCGGATCCAGCGGGGTACGCGATGATAGATAGCACGGGGGCCGGGGGCAGCGCAATAGGGACCGTCCGCCCCGCAGGGCTTCGCCGTAGTCGTCGCCGCGGCACGGGGCCGTGCGGCCCCGCTTCGGGCGCGCCGGATTTCGCGCCAAGGGCGCAAAGGGCCGCCAAGGGCGCAAAGGGGGGGAGAGGCCGGTCTCGGCCGAGCGGACGGCCTG
>JACRCX010000148.1 GCA_016218815.1 Deltaproteobacteria bacterium | reverse complement strand
GGGATAATCAGAGGCCGTCGAGGAAGGCGAGCAGGGCGTCATCGGGGCGGAAGCGCCCGGGGGTCGCGCCGGTGGGTGTCGTCCTGGCGAGGGCCTGCTCCTTGAGGTGCATGTCCGCGTGCAGGTACATCTGGGTCGTTTCCGTCGACTCGTGTCCGAGCCACAGGGCGATGACGGTGGGGTCGACGCCATGCCGCAGGAGATCCATGGCGGCGGTGTGGCGCAGGGTGTGCGGCGTAACGCGCTTGGCGCGGAGCGAAGGGCAGCAGTTTCGCGCTGCAGCGATGTGCTTCGCCACGCGCTGCTCGACGGCGTCCACGCTGATCGTTCGGCCGCGGGAACTCGGGAAGAGCGGAGCTTCGGGTGTCGGCGGACGTTCGCGAAGCCAAGCCTGGAGTACCTTGACGACCTCGCGGCGCAGCGGTGTGCAGCGGAGCTTCCTTCCCTTGCCGTAGCAGCGGACGTGAGCACCGGCGCCAAGGGTCACGTCCTGCCGGCGGAGAGCGGCGAGTTCGGAGACGCGCAACCCGGTCTGGACGGCAAGCAGGAGCAGGGCACGGTCGCGTCGTCCGATCCACGTCGTCGTGTCCGGAGCATCGAGCAACGCGGCGGCTTCGTCTTCGACGAGGAACTCCACGATGCCCCGTGCGGAGCGCTGGCTGGGGATGGCGAGGACGCGCTGACAGAGGAGCGCATGGGCCGGCTCGTTGAGCGCGACCCAGCGAAAGAACGAGTGCAAGGCCGCCAGACGGGCGTTTCGACTGCGCGCGGAGTTGTGGCGCTCGCGACGGAGGTGGTCGAGAAAATCGCCCAGCAAGGCGGCGTCGAGATCCGCGAGGCTGAGGCGGGATGGGGCCCGCGCGAGACGGGGGACGGCGAAGCGCAGGAGCAGCCGGAAGGTGTTGCGGTAGGCGAGCACCGTGTTCGGACTGGCGTGCCGCTGCCGGAGCAGGTGGTCGGAGAAGAACGCCTGAAGGAGGACGGGGAAGTCGGCAGGCGCGGCGGGGCTCACGGTGCGTACTCCCGCGGGGTCATCGCCCGCTCGGTGGCGAGTCGGAGCAGTTCTGGAATGGCCTCGATGTACCAGTAGGTGCCGGTGACCTGCACGTGCCCAAGGTAGGTGGACAGCTTGGGGAGCTCGCGTCCGACGTCGCGTCCCTCGCGGTACCAGCGGACCAAGGTGGCGGTGGCCAGTCGGTGCCGCAAGTCGTGAAGTCGGGGTCCACGTCCATCGCCTTGGGCGGGCGCCGGTGGCCGCAGACCCAAGGCGCACGTGACAAGCGCGAAGTTGTGCTGTGCACTGCGCGGTGTCGGTCGATGGCCGCGCTCGGAGAGCAGGAACGCCCCCGACGACGGGTGCGGCACACAGCGATCCCGCCGCCGTGCGTATCGCCGCAAGGCCGCGCACGTGGAGTCGTGGATGGGGACGAAGCGGGACTTGCCGAATTTCCCGCGCTGGACGGCGATCACGCCGGCCCGCAAGTCGACGTCGTCTCGATCCAGGGCGAGAGCCTCGCCCAATCGCAGGCCCGTCGCAGCGAGCAGACCGAACAGCGTGGCGAAGGTCCAGGCACGCAGGCCCGTCGGCGAAGGCAGCCGTAGCGCCTCGCCGACGATGCGCGCGACATCCTCGTCACGATAGAGGTAGGGCGTGCGTCGCCGGCAGGGGAAAGGCAGCAGCCCGTAGGGGGGGACCTGGGTGCGCGGCTCGCTGGCGCTCAGCCACCTGGCAAAGCGGCGTACCTCGCCCAGTCGCACGGCCCACGTGGAGGGCGCGATGTCCGCAGGCGCGGTGGCCCAGCGCAGGGCCAACTCCGTCGTGATCACCGTCGCGTCCTCGCGGTCGAGGAACTCGACGAAACGACGCAAGCGGCCGTCCGGCCCGCGAAGTTCCGAGCCAAGCGCGCGCCGCAGGGCGAGATAGGAGGAGAGCTCTTCCTGCAACGAGCTCATTGTCCACCTCCGGTCGTGGGCCACGGCAGCGCGATGTCGCGCAGAGCATCGAAGTCGAGCTTGGCGTAGATTGCCGTCGTGTCGGCCGAGCGGTGGCGGAGCACTTGCCCGATCTCGGCCAGCGAGGCACCGCGCCGCACCATCGCCGTGGCCAGGCTGTGCCGCAGTACGTGCGCACCACGGGTCGCTGGCGCCAAGCCGGCCCGGCGGAAGGCTTGCGCGACGATGTTGGAGACGGTGCA
This sequence comes from Deltaproteobacteria bacterium, assembly GCA_016218815.1. Taxonomy (GTDB): domain Bacteria; phylum Myxococcota_A; class Polyangia; order DRWM01; family JAAZOP01; genus JAAZOP01. The sequence continues at coordinate 41,660 of JACRCX010000148.1, read as the reverse complement.
GTGCTGGGCGAAACCACGGTGTGGCGCTGGCCGGCGAAGGAAGACTCGTGCACAAGTGGCCGGTGGCCGGTCCTTCCTGATGTACCGGGCGAGCGCCCGTCCGACGTCCGGCAGCAGCGGCAGGCGGTCGCGCACCTGACCCTTGCCGCGCACGATGACCTCCCCTTCCCGCCAGCGCAGATCGCCAAGCTCCAGCCCCACAACTTCGCTGGCGCGAAGACCCAGACGAGCGAGAAGCAGCAGGATGGCGTGGTCCCTGCGGCCCGTGGCGGACGAGCGGTCGCAGGCACGCAGCAGGCGCTCCACGTCCGCCGCGGGGATGTAACGCGGCACGCTCGATTGCCGCCACCGACGTACCGTCGGGACGGCGGCGGCCAAGTCCGTCTCGGTCCTGCCACGCAGGAACAGGAATCCCAGAAACGACCGCAACGCGCTGGCCATGAGCTGAGCGCTTCTGCAAGCCATGCCACGAACTCGGCCCAGGAGAAACTCGCGCACATCCCCGGCCCGCAACGACCCGCTGCGCCCGACATCCCCGTCCAGGCGCGCTGCGACGAAACCACGAACGAACGGCAGATAGGCCTTGATGGTGTTGTCGACCACTCCCCGCTCCCGTCGCAGGTAGTGCTCGTAGCTTTCCAGCAGGACGGCCGCCGGCGACTCGTCGCGGGGGGGCGCGAGCCGTGATGCGACACCTGCCGAACGGAGCTGGTCGAGCAGGAACAGGATCGTCGTGCGGAAGCCGGCACAGCGGTACCCGCGACGACGCCGCTCGACGATGAACTCGTCGGCGCGTCGCTCGTCGAGATCGGCGACCGCCAGGTTCTTCTCCGCCAACCACTGCGCCAAGTTGTCGGCGATCGACAGCTTGGTCCGGACCGTCCCTGGCGGATGGCCGAGATCCGCCAGCCGCGAGCAGAACGCGTCCCGGTCGAAGCCGACGACGCGCGGTCGCAGCCGCTGCGCGGCTGCCTGAACATCGCGAACATCATCTCCAAGCATGCCTCTCCTCCTTGCCCGGTACGGTCCCGGACGAGGAAGAGCGGACCAGGATTATCCCGAATCAGCCAGGGCCCGATCGGCCGCCGCCGCCCCGCGCCGCTCACCTGGCTACGCCGATGCGGAATAATCCGGAATGCGGGATAAGATGGGATCTACGACACCGGGCAGACCGGCGCAAGGCCGACTCGCGGAGGACGGGCGGTATCCAGGACTTGACGGTCACGCCGTTCGGGGTGCACCCTGGCGGCGTGGGGTATTACGATGGCGCGGTCGGGGCGCCGCTTGACACGGCATGAGTTGCCCGACCAAGATGACGTCGGGAGTCGGAAGAGATGGCGTGCCGCGAACCGGGGGAGCCTCGCGCGTTGATGCAAACGGCAGGAGTCCCCGGTGGGGGCAGCGCCGTCGCTCGCGCTCCAAGCGTGCGTCCGACGCCGGCCGCCCAGGTGCTGCGTGCCGCGGCGGGGAGCGATGGTGCGGCTTGCGTCGAGGTCTACGCCTGGCTGCGCGAGGTCGTTCCTCGCATGCTCCGGCGTTGCGGCGTACGGAGCGCCGTGCCTGAAGACCTGGTGCACGACATCGCGACGGACGCGATGCTCGGCCTTGCGAGTTTTCGCGCGGACTGCGCGTTCGACACGTGGGTCTTCCGGATCGTTCGCAACACGATAGCCGACTGGGTGTCGGGCAGGGGTCGTGTGGAGGTCTCGGACTCGGACGCCGAGGACTTCGTGGCGGCGCTGGTCGACGACCGGCCATCGAGCTCCGAGAAACTGGATCGGATCGCAGGGTACTGCACGCTCTCGACCTGCATTCAACTCTTGTCCTGTGACCACCCTCGCCAGACGGTGTGCTTGCTCGCCGTGACGTTCTGGGGTTTCGCGGTGGCGGACGTGGCGACGAAGCTCGGCTTGACGAGGGACCTGGTGTGGCAGGACGTGTGCCGCGGGCGGATGATGCTGCACGACAAGGCTCGTGAGCTGGGGTCCCTGCGTGGTGCTCGTCGGCCCGCCTTCCTCGCGCCGGGATGCCCGTTCGAGAGCGTGCGTGCGACCTTCGCCTAGTGCGAATCCGACCCTCCGCCCTGCCTCTCTCCCGAGGCCGTGCCCGGCCCCTTCGCCCGGCCGTTCGTCGCCCCGTTCCTGCGCAACGACCGGGAGTCGCCCCCCCCCCCGGCCGCTGCCGTTACCGGTCCTCGGACTTCCGCCAAGGTCGAGGAGGAACCTCACCGCCCAACTCGGCGTTAGGAAGCCGCATCGATTCCCTGTCAGGATTCGCCCGCCGCAGGGACTAACAGGATGCCCATGGGTGGTGAGGGGCAGCTGAGGGTTCGGGAAGGAGGGCCGGGGCGTCCGTGCGGCTCACGCGGGGAGTAGGGACGCGGTCCCGTTTCCCGTCGGTCCATGGACTTGGTTGGGGGGAGGAGGGAGAAGCAAGATGCGCAGTTTGTGGATCCTGTTGTCTGGTCTCATCATATGCCTCGTGGCGTCGGTGCCGCGGCACGCGGAGGCGGTGGGTTGCGATACACCCACCGAGGCAAACTGCACGGGCACCTACTGCGAGTTCCACTGCTCGAGCGGCAACGACCGGATCGTCCTTGGCGAATTGAAGTACGGCGGCGCTTGGCAGGGTGTTGGGGTGTGCGTCTTCAACACGACATGGCCGAACGCCTGGGTGGACCGCGAAATGGCCATCACGGACAGCGCGGACTACCGCGTATTTGGCGGAGACGGAAACGACATCATGCGGCTGGCCAAGTACAACGGCGGGTCAGGAGAGGCGTGCGACAGCGGATGGACGATCCACCCGTTGTTCGATGATTCCTCGGACACCTTCATGTTCTGGGGGGACGCAGGAACGGACAACATCCATCTCTGTGGTACGGAAGGCACGGTTGAGCCCTCCGACTCGGACTGTCGGTACACCGATGCGAACCACAACGCCGGGCGGGCGGATGGCCGCGCCGGTGCCGACTCCCTGTACGGCAGTCCGAGGATCGAGGAGATGTGGGGAGGAAGTGAGAACGACACCATCAAGACGTTCTCCGGGTCTGACACGCTCCACGGTGGACCCAATACCGACACCCTTGATGGTGGCGAGGGCTGCGACGCGCTGTACGGCGACGACCCAGCCCCCACCACCGACGGTGACACTTGTTACTGCGGTCCTTACACATGGGAGGGCGATGCGTACGAATGCCAGTACCCATCGCATTGCCCCGGTTGCTTCGATGGACCCGAAGGCGGCAGCCAAGCAGTGGCGCCGTATGACACGGACCCGGATGGTGGTGTAGAATACTGCCCCGATGGTGGGTAGGTACCCCGTGCTGCCGGTGACCGCCACGCAACCACGGCGGAGGTACGTCCCTTCCGTCGAGAGATGGGGCGGGCTGCTTCTACTCGCTGCGATCCTGATCGATTCCCCGGCGTGCCGCAGCGGCGTCGCTCTGCTGGGCGACGCCAACCCGCCCGAGACCGTGGTTTCATCGGACGAGTCATCCGACGAGTCGATCGCAGACGCGGTGGCCGACGGTGTCGAGGACACGCCGCCCATTCCGGACGGACCCGACAGCGTTGGACCGAGTTGTCCCGTGTGGGCGACGACAACGCCCAGGCCCACGCCTGGGGACGGCACCGAGGCGATGCCGTTCTTCGGCTTGCGCGAGGCGCTGAACGGGCGCGGCGATTGCGATCGTGTTCGCTTGCTGGGCGGTCCGGACGCGTATTCGGCGCGCGTGGACTTGACGCTGGAAGAGGGTGAGGCCCTCGTCATCGAGGCCGATCCCGGTGCGGATGCCCCTCCACGTCTTGCCTCCGTCGACGGCGAGGCAGGATTGGCCGTTCGTGGCCGCGGGTCCCTCGTTTTGGAGGGCTTGGCGTTTGCCGGAGGGCAAGCATCGCGCGGCGGGTGCCTCGATGCCGAGGTCTCGCGGATCGAGTTGCGACGGACGACCTGGAACGGATGCGAGTCGTCCGGCGACGGTGGCGCGGTTTTCGTCCTGGCGGACTACGTCGAATTGACGGACAGCGCCTTCGAGGACTGCATGGCCGTCGGTGAAGGCGGCGGTGCGGCTCTTGCAGGGCGGACGGACTCGGCCACGGTAGTCGTTCGCGGAAGTGCTTTCCGGCGAAACGAGGCAGCGCACGGCGCAGGGCTGGCCCTTCAGGTCATCAGCGTCGACGTACGCATCGAGGGGAGTCGCTTCGTCGCCAACCGCGCGTCGGAATCGGGCGCGGCCGTATTCGGGAACCTCGGTGGTGTCATGACCGGCAACCTGTTCGTCGACAACATCGGCGGGCCGAGTGGTGGAGCGGTGGTCGGGAACGGCGGGTGGCCGGCGGCCGAAGTGGTCAACAACGTCTTCTTGCGCAACCGGGCTGCGTCCGTCACCACCGGCGGCACCTCATGCTGTGACCCGGCCGGCGCCCTGCAGCTCCGGCCGGCCTACGGTACGATTCGCAACAACCTGTTCATCGACAACGTGTCCGAGCCGGATGCCGAGTACGGCCAGAGCGGTCCGGGTGCGTTGATGACCGGCGACGGGGAGGTGCGCGTGCTGAACAACACGTTCGTAGGGAATTCGTCCTCTCGATCAGCCCATCTCGGGGTGTCGCGTGTCGTCCTGACCGGGAACATCTTCTGGGGGGGCGAGGGCGATGCCGGGACGACGAGTTCGGCCGGACTTCCTGGCGACGCCGTCGTCGAGTACTGCGACTCCTTCGAAGTTCCAGAGCCGCCGTTCATCGGTTTCGAGGTGGGGGTCGGAAATGTCGCGATGGACCCGCTGTTCGTGGACCGGGTGGCCTGCGACTTCCGCCTCAGGGCGGATTCGCCGGTCCGCGACGCGTCAGATCCTTCCGCCTCGTTCCGGGACGTTGACGGGACGCGCGGCGACATGGGTGCCTTCGGGGGCCCGGCGGGAGACTGGGTGCCGCTGACGGAGGAGGGGCCATGAGGGCCGGAATGTCCCGGCTGAAGTGGTGGGGGCAGGCCGTGACCATCGTGACGTTCGGATGCAGCGGAGCGCCCACGTCCGATCAGCCAGATGCGGATGCCCTGCCCGCCGATGCCGAGACGTCGGACGGCGAGGTCCATGAGGTCCTCGACGTCAGCGATTCCGGCGTCGAGGACGGCAGCATCGGCCCCGAGGCCGCGGACGTCCGCGACGTCATCCCGCTTCCCTCGACCTGCGGTGACCGCGTCATCGACCCCGGCGAGGAGTGCGACGACGGGAACAGGATGAACGGGGATGCGTGCGATTGGGAGTGCCGTGCCGGCCCCGGCAGTTTCGAGTACCCCGATCCGGACCCGGCGGTGCATCCGATCGAGGACACCGGGGTTTCCGTTTCGGTAGTCCCCGACGGCGAGTTTGCCGAGAGTTCGGGCCTTGCCGGATTCTCTCTGTGCCGGGCGGGTGACGGGTTCGCCTTGGCGTACCCGGCCGGGCATCCGATCTTGGCGACGCGGATCCAACGCCTGGACCGGTCCGGCGTCCCTGTCGGCGATCCCTGGGAGCGGCCCGAGCCATTCTCGCTCCCCACGCTGGAACTGGTCGCCTCGGAAGGTCGGCTGGTGCTGTTCAGCAAGCAGATGCTTGGCGCCCTGCGGGCCGCCGAGTTCGACGACAGCCTCGTTCCGGTGGAAGACACACACGACGTTGCAGGGGCGCCCGCCGAACCTGTCGGACTGCCGCTGCAATCGGTCGCCGTCGGTCCGACCGGATTCGTCGCCGGCTACAGCTTGCCCAGCGACGCCGGCGGCGGCTGGCTTCTGCACCTCGTTGACCCCGACGCGACGGCCGCCGGACCGACCCACCTCTTCCGCCCGGTCGATTCCGGCACCTTCTTTAGCCAGATTCTGGACGTCCCGGGTGGTTTCGTCGTTACGGACGGTTTCCGTGTGGTGGGATTGGACGAACACCTCGACGTCGTCGGGTGGACCGGCGTCGTGTCGGGTCCAGGGTTGGCTTCCCCGGGCACAGGCCTGGAGACGGAGCACGTTGCCCGCACCGAGGACGGACTCCTGTTCTTCTGGGGGGCGTATCCGGTTGCCCCCGCCAGGCTCGGCAACATCTGGGCAGCCGGATTGGGGTTTGATGGCACGATGACGATGCCGCCCCGGATCGTCCTGCCGGAAGTCGTCGCGGGCACGGGTAACGAGCTGCGTGTCACGTATGGTCCTGCGGGCGTTGCCGTCGTGTTCTACGGCCTGGAACACGCCTCCGAGACCGAGGGCATCCTGCTCTTCAACACGGATCGATTCGGCAACGCGCGCAGCGCTCCGGGGCTGGTGTTCAGCATGTGGGAAGGAGCAGATCCGGGCGCCCCAGTCGATATCGCGGCCGACGACGAAGGGTACGGGCTAGCGGTTCGGATCCTGGATCGGTCGTCAAGCACCTACGCGTCGATGTTCCGCAGGTTCGTGCCAGGGCCCTGACGGACACCGGCGATGACGGTCGCGACCTGAGAGGGTTCAAGCCCCCCGCTTCAGCGGGCGGCTTTGAGCGCCTGCGTCCGGCAGGCTTGGACGAACAGGCGACAGGCCACAGGAAACTGGCGACCGGAAGTGATCAGCAACCTTGATGATCGCCGGTCGCCCGTTGCCGGCCGCCTGGATTGATCGGCGGGGCGCGTCCCTACTCCCTCAGCAGCACGTCGCAGGCCAGGCGGGCCTTCTCCAGCAGGCGGCGGAAGGGGCCGCCCTGCTGCGCGTGGTTGCGGAGGTGGATGATCATCTTGCGCTCCAGGCGGTAGCGGGTCAGCTTCGGGGGCTTGGGCGGCTTGCCCGCCTTCACCGACTCCATCGGCTTCCAGAGGTCCGCGGGCTCGTAGCCGAACGTCCGCAGGTCCTCGGGATCGATCCGTTCCACCATCTTGCGCACCAGCTCCAGTTTCGACGGGTCCTGCGCGAACTCCTTGGGCCACTTGTCCAACGATGCCTTCGACGGCCGCTTGTGCTGCCCGACGCCGATCGGATCGCCCAAACCCTGCGGGCGCGGCGCCTCGCCCCCCTCCTTGCCGTACTCGATCGCCTGCGGCTCGAACGGCACGCCGACGTAGCCGCAGATGCGCTCGAACCACGCCTCCGGCCCGCTCACCAGCTCCTCGCCGTGGTACGTCAGCAGGGGATAGCGGGGCGGAGGCACGATCGCCGCCAGACGGGCCAGGAAGTCCAACGGCTCCATGATCCGGTACGGTCCGGACGCGGAACGCGCCCAACGCACCCGGTACGCGAGCCGACCGTCCGGCAGCTCGCTCAGCCGACCGAGCGCAAGGGAGGGCCTCGCGGCGTACCGGACCAGCCGTTCCCTTCCTTCGAAGTCGCCGGCCGGGATGCAGACGCCGGCGTGGAGATTCCAGCCGTCCAGCTCGACCGACCATCGCCCGCCCGGCTGCGGCGCGAACGCCAAGTCGTCCGCGTCAGCCGGTCCGGCGCCGCCCGGCAGCGGGAGGGACTCCACGGTACCGCGCTGCATCGCGGCCTGGGCCAGACCCTCGAGCGCACCGCACTCCGACGAATCCCCGGTCGCCCCGGCGTCCTCGGGATCGACGAGGCCCTCGCGCCGCAGCCATCGCAGGCAGCGCTCACGGAGGTCGTGCAGCACCTCGGCCAGTTCCTCCCGCGTGGGCGGCGTCGCGCGACGGAACAAGAGGACGTCGCCAGCGCCGCGACGGAACACACCGTCAAGGAACAGGCCGTGCAGGTGGACATGAAGGTTGATCGAACCGCCGCTCCGTTGCTGGAAGACCACCCCGCCACCGCGCCCGACGCCCCGGAACCGCCGGCGGAAGCGGCCGAAGACCGCGTCCGAGAACCGGCGCGTGAAGGCCCGAACGACGTCGGCACGGAACGCGGCCAAGCGCCTCAACTCCCACGGAAACGTCAAGACCCACTGCCTCAACGGCACGTCGGGAAGAACCCGATCGACAAGATTGGCGGCGACGCCGCTCATCCGCCTTCCCGAGCACGAGGGGCAGATTCCTCTTCGCAGGCAAGAGAACGGGACCAGGAGAAGATGGCCGCACGTCTTGCAGAAAACGCGCGTGTAGCCCTGCCCGTAGTCTCCACACCGGAGGTACTCCTCGGCCCCGCCGGTGGCCGGGGCCGCGCAGCGGACCGGCCACAGCCAAGATGCGCGCGGGCGGAGCCCGCGCCACCCTGCGGGAGTCGGCGGCGGAAAGCGCCGCCGACCACACGCTCTCCACGTACCGGGGCAACGGCTTCTCGTACGACTCGTGAACGAGTCGGCGGAAGTCGGCGAGGCGGTCGTTCACGACGCGCCAGAGCAACGTGTCCTGCGGACGGCGGGGACGAAGGGATGACGACGGCGGCGGCGGAGCGAGGTCCACGCGCGACGGGCGCTGCCGCTTCCGCGCCGCCGGCCGAATCTCGAAATGACGGAGCTTCTGCAGCCGTCCGCCGGCGGACCGGCGGCGGACGGGCGGCGGCCGCCAGGATGAACCGAACGCGCCCAAGGCGAAGTTCGTGAGGGTCGAGCGATCCCCGGGTGGCGCGGATGGGCCACGCGCTACGTTCGCGGCAAGGACTTGCGGCCCCACCCGCCGGCGCCGAAAGCTGCGGGCGCCGCTACCACGCCGCCAGGACCGCGGCCACGATGCGTTCGGCCAGCAGCCGGGCGGCCAACGCGTAGGCCGAAGCCTGGGCCGCGTCGTCCGCCGCCGCGTCGTGCCCGAGCGCCTCCAACCCCGACGCCTCGAACGTTCCCAGGTCGGTCTCTGCTCCGTCCGCTCGCCGCAGGGTCGCCCGCGCCTCGAGCGCCGTCTCCCACGCCGACGGCTGGAAGTTCCCTGCCGCGTCCTCCGCCGGCAATGCGGCGTGCTCCGCGGACCCCGTGACGACGACCGCCAGCTCCGCGTCCGCTTCGCCCGAGGACAGCCGCAGTCCCTGGTCGCGCAGCCCCGAGGAAAGCGCTTCCGAAACCGCGGGTAGCGCCTCCGGGTGCACCGCGCCTTCCGCCGACAGCGCGACGTGGATGGTGCGCGAGTTGTCGACGAGGTAGTACCCGCAGGAACACGCCGGGACCACAGCAAGCAGGAAAACCACGCGACGCCGGAATTCAGACGGGCCCAAGCCGATACCCCCTTTGCGTCCTTTGTGGCCCTTTGCGTCCTTTGCGGCCCGTTGCGTCCTTTGCGCGAAATACGGTCGCGTCGCCCCCCGTCACTTCACCACGAAGTTGACCAACCTTCGCTCGACGAAGACCGTCTTGACGATCGTCTTCCCCGCCAGATGCCTGGCCACGTTGGCCTCCGCCTTCGCCGCCGCGAGCACGTCGTCCTTCGACGCGTCCGGCGCCACGGCGACCTGCCCCCGCAGCTTGCCCAGGACCTGGACGGGGTAGACGATCGTGTCCTCCGCCGCGACCTTCGGATCGAACGAAGGCCAACCCGCCTCCAGCACCGTCCCTTCGAATCCCAGGCGCGACCACAGCTCGTCGCAGACGTGCGGCGCGAACGGCGAGAGCAGCCGAAGGAGCGAGGTGATCGCCTCGCGATGGATCGCCTGCGCCGCTCGCGGGTCGGGATCCGGCTCCGGCGTGCAACTCGTCGTCGTCGCCGCGTCCCACGCCGGCGGCAGGCCGGCTTCGGAGAGGGCGTTGCACAGCTCCATGATCGCCGCGACGGCGGTATTGAGATGGAAGCGCCCGTCCACGTCCTGGGTCACCCGCCGGATCGTCTGGTGCGTCGTCCGCCGCAGCTTGCGCCAGCGCTCGCCGGGCTCGGCGTCCGGCACCGCCTCCGGCGCCCGCCCCACGGCGTCGGCGCCCTCGAGCGTCAACCGCCACACGCGCTGCAGGAACCGCCAGCACCCCTCCGCCCCCTCGTCGCGCCACTCGAGGTCCTTCTCCGGCGGAGCCGCGAAGAGCGTGAACAGCCGCGCGGTGTCGGCGCCGTAGCCGGCGACGAACGCCTCGAGGCCCACGACGTTGCGTCTGGACTTGGACATCTTCTCGATGCGTCCGACGGTGACCTTGCGGCCGTCGAGCGTGCTGATCCCGTCGCTCACCTCCTCCGGGTAGTGCCAGACGGGGTTTCCGACCTCATCGACCGTGTAGTTGGTCTCCTTGCAGACCATGCCCTGGGTCAGGAGGCGCGAGAAGGGCTCCTCGGGCACGTCGGGTGGCAGGAAGCCGAGGTCCTTGAGCACCTTGTGGTAGAAGCGCGCGTACATCAGGTGCCCGACCGCGTGCTCGTGCCCGCCGATGTACTGGTCGACCGGCATCCACGCCTTGGCGCGGTCGGGGCGGAAAGGCCCCCGGTCCCACTTCGGGTCGGTGTAGCGCAGGAAGTACCAGGAGGACTCGACGAACGTGTCGAGCGTGTCGGTCTCGCGACGCCCCGGGCCGCCGCACTTCGGGCAGGCCGCCTTGGTGAAGGCCGGGTGCCGCGCCAGCGGATTGCCGCCCCGCACGTCGAAGACGAGGTCCTCCGGCAACAGCACCGGCAGCTCGGCCTCGGGGACGCCGACGACGCCGCACTTCTCGCAGTGCACGACGGGGATCGGGCAGCCCCACGAGCGCTGGCGCGAGACGCACCAGTCGCGCAGCCGCCAGCTCACCGTCGGCCCGCCCTGGCCCCGCTCCTTCAGCCACGCCGTGATGCGCTTCATCCCCTCCTCGTTGGGGATGCCGTCGAACTCGCCGGAGTTCACCTGCGAGCCGGGCTCGACGTACGCCGCGTCCATCGTCGCGGGGTCGAGCTTCGCGCCGGCGGGCTGGATCACGACGCGGATCGGCAGGTCGTACTTGCGCGCGAATTCGAAGTCGCGCTGGTCGTGCGCCGGCACCGCCATCACGGCGCCCGTGCCGTAGTCCATGAGCACGAAGTTGGCGATGTAGATCGGCACGCGCCCGCCCGTCGCCGGGTTCGTGCAGCACGCGCCGGTGAAGCAGCCCTCCTTGGTGATCTCCTCGGCGCGCTGCCGGCGGATGTCGTTGCGCGTCTTCTCGACGAACGCCTTGACCTCCGCCTCGCGGCCCGTCCCCTCCGCCAGCGCCACCGCCAGCGGATGCTCCGCCGCCAGGCTCATGAAGGTCACGCCGAAGAGCGTGTCGGGGCGCGTCGTGAAGACCACGACCGCCTTCTCCCCGCCCGCCGGCTTCTCCAGCGGGAACACGATCTCCGTGCCTTCGCTGCGGCCGATGCGCGCCCGCTGTTCCAGCAGCACGCGCTCGGGCCACTTCCCGGAGAGCTGCTCGATCCCCTCGAGCAACCGGTCGGCGTAGGCCGTGGTGCGCAGGAACCACTGGGACAGCTCCTTCTGCACGACGGGCTCGCCGAGCTTGTAGTCGCGCCCGTCGATCACCTGCTCGTTGGCCAGCACCGTCTGCAGCGCCTCGGACCAGTTGACCAGCGAGCGCTTGCGGTAGGCCAGGCCGCGCTCGAGCATGCGCACGAAGACGAGCTGCTCCCAGCGGTAGTACTCGGGGACGCAGGTGGCGAACTCGCGCTCCCAGTCGTAGGAGAGGCCGAGCAGCCGGAGCTGGCGGCCCATCTCGTCGATGTTGTCGAACGTCCACTTCTTGGGGTCGAGCTTGCGCTCCATCGCCGCCTGCTCGGCCGGCAGGCCGAAGGCGTCCCAGCCCATCGGGTGCAGCACCTGCCGCCCCCGCATGCGCCAGAAGCGCGCCGCGACGTCGCCGATGGCGTAGTTGCGCACGTGGCCCATGTGCAGCCGCCCGGAAGGGTAGGGGAACATTTCGAGCAGGTAGAACTTGCCCGGCCCCGGCACCTCGGCCGCGCGGAACAAACCCCGCTCCGCCCACGCCTTCTGCCACTTCGGCTCGATCTCGCCAGGAACGAACTTGTCGACCATGTCACCGGCCTCCGCCGCCCTGCCCGCGGCGCGCGGAACCTAACACCGAGCGCGGCTCGCCTCAACCCGACGCGCGGGCGAACGCCCAGCAGATCGGCAGCACGAAGGGGCGTCCCCGCGCGGTCACGACCAGCTCCTCCCCGCGGAGCCTCACCAGGCCGTCGGCGGCGAACCCCGCGAGGGCGCGCAGCTCGGCCGCGAGCGCCTCGCGGAAGCGCACCCCGTGGCGGCGCTCGAGCCCCGGGACGTCGACGCGGTACCACGCGAGCAGCTCGTGGATGACGTCCGCGCGGAGCAGGTCGTCACGGCTGAGCAGCAACCCGTGATGGTCGGGCAGCCGTCCGCCGCGCAGCGCGGCCGACCACGGCCCCAGCGGCTCGTTCTTGACCCGGAACGGACCGAGCTCCGTGTTGGCGCCGGGCCCCACCCCGACGACGTCGTGCCAGACGCCCGGGGTATAGCCGAGCAGGTTCCGGTGCAAGGTGCGCGTCCGGACGGCGCGGGCCAGGTCGTCGTGCGGCAGGGCGAAGTGATCGAAACCGGTCCGGACGTATCCTCCGCCGACCAGGGTGTCGACGGTGAGCCGCTCCATGGCGACGCGAGCGGCGGGTCCCGGCAGCGGGCCTCGTCGCCGGAGGATCGTGGCCGCGGCCTGGCCGGGGACGACGTTGAGCGGGTTCACGGCCACCCGGTCCGGGCGCAGCCGGAGGACGTGCTCCAGCGTGCGCGCCCACGTGCGGACGGTCTGACGCGGCAGGCCGCAGATCAGATCCATGCCGATGCTGGGGTACAGCGACCGCACCTCGGGCGAGAAGACCGCCTCCACGGCCGCGCGGGCCTGGGTCCGGCCCACGGCCGCGAGGACGCGCGGTTCGAAGTCCTGGACACCCACGGAAAGCCGGTTGACGCCGCGCTCGTGGTAGCGGCGCAGGCGGGAAGTGTCGACGGCGCGAGGGTCGACCTCGACGGCGAACTCGCGCGGCCCGTGCGGCGCTGCCAGCGCGCGCAGGCGCTCCGCCAGGCGATCGAATTCGCCGTCGGCAAGGATCGTCGGGCTGCCCCCGCCGAGGTGGATCGTATCGATGCGGCCGGCAGCTCCCGCGGGCGCGAGGGTCGGCGCGAGCAGGTCCAGCTCGCGGAGCAGGAGCCGCGCCACCTCGCGCACCCGCGCACGGTCCGAGCACGCCGTCGCGTTGCAGGTGCAGTACAGGCAGCGCCGCGGGCAATACGGGACGTGCACGTACAGCGCCAGAGGTACCTGCGAGCGACGGAGGAAGCCGGCCAGCGTCTTGCGGAACGAAGGGGGGGCAACGTCCAGGCGGACGTAGCGGAGCGGTTCGTAGGTGTAGAACATCCGGCGCGAGTCGGGCGGGTCGGTGGCGACGTACCTGGCGATCAAGCGCTGCAAGGCCCGGGAGTCCATGACGGCCCGCTCAGTCCCCGTTCCCGGGCAGGTACCGGCGACCGCGGATGAGCTGCTGCATCTTGCGAATCACGGGATCGGTGGTGCGCGAATCGGCGATCCGCTCGATCGTGAAGTGCCGCTCGTGGAAGTAGCGGTAGATGGCGTCGAGGTGGGGGACGCGCATGCCGGCGTGCGCGAACCGCCAGAGCCCGGGGGCCAACTCCTCGAGCGACCGGCCGCGGACCCGGTCCCCGTAGCGCAGCATGTCCCCGCTGCGGGGGGTCAGGGTGTAGGTCGTGAGCAGCGGCGTGACCCCGAGGTGGTAGAGGAAGAGGATGGCGCGCAGCACCTCGTCCGTCGTGCTGTCGGGGAGGCCCATGAGGCAGAACGCGCCCAGCGTCGAGCCCTGGTAGCCGTGGGCGCGCAGGATCTCCACGGCCCGGACGAAGTCGCGGATGTGCTGGGGGCGGCGCATCTGCGCCGCGCGCGGATTGTCGATCGTCTCCAGGCCGATCGCCAGGTGCTCCACGCGGGCGGCCCGCACCTTCGCGGCGAATGCCTCCGTGATCAGGTGGGCGGAGAACCCCAGGCCGAACTTCAGCTTGACCGGCAGCTTCTCGGCGATCACCAGCTCGAGGAAGCGATCGAGGTGGCCCGCCTGGCGGTACAGGACGAAGTCGTCGAAGAAGATGAACGTGCGGGTGCCGTCCGCCTTCATCTTCGCCTTCATCTCGGCGAACGCCGACTCGGCGGAACGCGCCTGCACGCGGCCGTCGTTGAGCACGTGGGTCACGCAGAAGCTGCACCGATGGGGGCAACCCTTGACCAGGCGCAGGAGGTCGACCGAGGGCGCCGCCGGAAGCAGATCGATCGCCGTCGGCAGGAAACCGGCGCCCGGGAGGTCGCCCGCCCACACCTCGTCGGCACCCGTCGCCTTGGCCTCGGCGGGACACAGGGTGGCGAAGTTGCCGCCGAGCACGATGCGGGCCCGCGGATACACCCGGCGGCACGCGGCAAGGGCCTCGCGCACCGCCTCCCCGTGCCACGTGAACAGCGCCGAGACCGCGATCAGGTCGGGCGGGTCGAGCTGTCGCAGCCGGGTCTCGAGCAGCGGGCCGTCGAGACCGTAGTGGTAGATGGGCTTCTCGATCCGCTCCTGCCGGTCATTGCCGCAGAGGAGCTTCCGGCGCACGCGCCGGCGGAGCTTGCCCTCGAGCAGCGGGTCGCGCAGGCAGTCCACGAGCTGCACGCGGCAGCCTCGACGCCGGAACCAAGTGCCCAGCCGCAGTAGGGCGTACGGCGGGGCCGACATCATCATCCCGTTCGCCTCCTGCTGGTCCGTGTCGGAGATCGGCGGGTTCAGGAGGAGGACGCGAGAGCCACGGCGGACGTGGAGCGAAACCGACATCCGTCGCGAAGATACCATCCGCGCTCGGGCCCGACAATCGGCCCGGCGACCGGGAAGGGGCGCGTCAGCCGACCGGCCGGGCGAGCCTGCAGAGCAGCCCGAGGCGCGCGGCGGCACGTCGCAGCCGGGCGTGCAGCACACGAGCGACCGCGGCGGGCTCGCGGTGGCGGGACGCCCTCACGGCCGCGGCGAAAGCGCGTTGCGCCAGACGGAGCATGGTCGCGCGACCGGCGAGCGAGCGGGCCGAGGGAGTCTGCTGCTCCCCGGCGTACAGGAGACGCAGGCCCAGTCCCTTGAGGACACGAAGGTAGGCCACGTCGGGGAGCGCGTGCTCGACGGCGAACTCGGCGGCGCAGGTACGCGAGGAGACGCGCACGAACGGGGCGGTCCCGTCCGCGCCCCCGCGCAGCGCGCGCTGCAGCACCTTGCGGTCGAGGAACGGCACCGCGCAGAGGAAGCGGCGCTTCCCGGTTCCGCTCCGCAGGCGCAGGCGTCCGGGGTCGAGCCGCGCGAGCCCGAGCGACGCCAGCCGCGCGACCGCGACGGGATACTCGTCGACCAGGTCGGTGCCGAACGAGCGCCGGAACTGGTCGCGCCGGACCTCGCCGTGCTTGCGCATGTTCATCAGGACGAACCGCGCCATCTCGTCGCGGCGGTCGCGCCGCGTGGCCCAGTACCGGCGCTCGCGCGGATCGAAGCGGCCGGGGATCGGGCCGCGGTCGGTGCAGACGAGGCGCCCCCAGATGCTCGAGCCGGCGCCGGGTCCCAGGCCGAAGATCGACGCCGGGACGGACGAGGTGTCGTCGTAGAACTCCTCGTCCTCGGCCGCGAGGCGGCGCACGCCGCAGCGGTTGAACACCCAGGCATTGTCGCCCGGGCCGTCCCGCTCCCGCTCGCTCCGGTAGCCGTGATGGCCGGCGTGGGCGTGCATCCACGGCACGACCTCGGCGAGGAATTCCCGTCGCCGCGCGAGGAACGCCCCGAAATCCCCGCCGAAGCGCTGCCGGAGGTACAACGTCGTGGGCACCAGCGGATAGACCGTGATCTGGTCGGGCTTGCGCCGGGCGAGGGCCGCGAAGGACTCGCGGAAACCGGTGGTGTCGTCGCCGGCCAGGCCGGCGATGAGGTCGACGCAAAGCTGGGCGATGCCGGAGTCGCGCACCAGGGCGAACGCGCGGTCCAGGACGTTCCCCGTCTGGTAGCCCCGGTTCTGGGCGTCCAGCACGCGGGCGCTCATCGACTGCACGCCCATGCTGACCCGGCGGAAGCCGTAGCGCGCGAGCACCCGCAGCTTCCCGGCGGTGACGCCCGCGGGGTTGAACTCGAACGCCCGATCGCCGGGACTTTCGTCGAAGGCGAACGCGGCGAACAGGCGACGCAGGAGGTGTTCGAGGGCCTCGGCCTCGAGGATCCCGGGGGTGCCGCCGCCGACGATCAGGTTGCCGAATCGCACGCCGCGGAAGGCTGGCGAATAGTAGGCGAAGGCGTCGTCGAGCACCCCGAGGTAGCGTTCGAGCTGAGCCGGGGACTCCAGCCGGGCCTGGAAGTGACGGCAGTACGCGCAGCGCTGCCGGCAGAACGGGATGTGGATGTAGCAGCCGAACCGGGTCGGACCGCGGCCCCGCCGGGCGTCGCGGACGCACTCCGCCCAGGCCCGGCGCAGGCCGGCCGCGCTCAGCTCGTCGCGCTCGCCGGTCTCGTCCAGGCGCCGGAGCAGCGTCGCCAGGTCGTAGCCCAGCCCGGCGAACGCACGCTCGAACCGGGGGATGGACGCGGCGCCTCCCATGGGTCAGTGCACCCTGTGGGCCGCGTCCAGCAGGCGCTGCGCCAGCGAGAGCACGCCCGAGAAGCCCAGGAAGGGCGACGGCGCCACCGCATGCCGCCGGTTCGACGCGAACCCCAGCTCCAGGCGCGCCGTACCGTCCGTCGCCGCCCGCGGCAGCCACAGGTCGGGCGCGATCAGCACGTCGAAGGGCCGACCGCCGCGAGCCCTCGCGCCATGCCGCAGCTCGCCGCACGCGGACTCGACCTCCTGCGCCGTCGGATCCGGCAGCACCACGCAGGCCCCGGCGTCGTGCCCCGCGGCGGCCAGCGTCTCCCGGAAGCCCTCGTCGCCGCCGAGCGATCGGTCGAGCAGCCCCGCCAGGACCGGCTCCGCCCCCAGCTCGCGCAACAGCCCCGCCAGTCCCGCCGCCGTCGGCGTGTCGGCCAGGATGCCCACGCGCACGCCGGCGAGCCCCTCGCGCGCCACCCGCAACGCCGGACCCAAGCGCTCCCCCTCCTCCGCCGCCCGCGCGCGCGCCGCCTTGACCGGCACGCCCGCGCCCCGCGCCGCGTCTTCCAGGAATCGCGCCGTCCCGCCCAGCCCGACCGGAAGGACGCACGGCGCCGCGGGCCGCCGCGCGGTCCTCGACGCCGTCGCGCGCATCGACCTCGCGTACGGAAGCAGAAGGTTGACCCCCGCCGCCGGCGCCCCGAGCAGCGACCGCAGCGGGACGCCCGACAGGAACGTCGCGTTGAGCCGCAGGCCGAGGCCCTCCAGCAGCCGTCGCAGCTCGATCAGGTTCGCCGCGTGGTCGTGCTCGTAGCGGTCGAAGACATAGCCGACGACGTTGACCGAGCGCCGGTCGCCGCGAGCCGCCTTCCAGGAGGGGAGGGCGAACACCGCCGAAACCGCCTCGGCGTAGCCCAGGAACGCGTCGCCGTCCCAGCCCGCCGTCCCCACGTGGACGACGGGGCACCCGACCTGGCGGCGGATCGCGGGCAGCACGGCCTCCACGTCCGTTCCGGTCAGCTCCATCGCGGCCGAATCCGTGATCAACACCAGCCCGACGTTGCCCCGGCGCCGGACCGTCTCGACCGTCATGTCGCGCAGCCGCTCCGCCGGCCCGGAGATGAGCTGCACGTCGCCCACGTCCGCCCAGACCATCTTGTTCCCGGCCTCCCGGACGCGGTCGTGCATGGCGAGCTGTCGCTGCGCCTTCGACTTGCAACCGACGCCGGTGAACAGGACGTCGACGGCGTCCGGGATCGCATGGGCCGCGAGGAACGCGCCGAACATCCGGCGGTGGTTGTCGAGCGGAATGTCGAACTCCCGCGTCATCGGCCCCGCTCCAGCAGCGCGGCCAGGACCGCGGCGTTCGCCTCCGCCCCGGCGAACCCGGTTCGCAGGCTTCCGGCGGCGACGATCGGCACGCCGGCCGCGCCGGCCTCCTCGCGCAGCGAGTCGCAGCAGTACACCGCGTCGAACCGGCCGCCCTGCAGCTCGCCCGCCAGCGACACGCGGTCCGGCAGGCAACGGTACGGGAGGTCGAGGTCGTGGTGCGCCAGCAGCGCCTCGATCCGCCGCCGCTGCGCCTCCTCCACCGCGCCCTGGAACAGCAGCTCGACGCGCAGCCCCAGCTCCCGCAGCGCCGGAACGAACGCCAGTCCGTCGCGGACCAGCGTCCACAGCTCGAAGTCCTTCCGGCCGCCGACGTGGTACGCGAGCTTCCTTCCCGCGAACCGCCGCCGGAAGGCCGCCACCGCGCGTCCCGCCGCGGCCCGCTCGCGCCGGAACGCCCGGCGCATCGCCGCACCCGGGCCGAGGTGCGCCGCCAATCCGGCATACCAGCGCGCCGACCCTTCGGCCCCGACCGGCGGAGGCAGCTCGATTACCGGCACGCCGTGACGACTCGCCAGGATGCCCGCCAGCCGCCCGAACAGCCTCCCGTCGCTGATGACGATTGCGGACGCGCCGGACAGCGCGTTCCACCGCACCTGCGGCGAGTCGAGCTGCGGCCAGGCGCGGACGGCGATCCCGGCGCGGCCCAGGATTCCCGTCGCTTCGCCGCCGTCCGGAGGAAAGCCGACCAGGCCGACGGAACGAGCGACCTTCCGCGCGCGCCGCGGCGCCGCCTCGGCCAGGACGCCCGTGAACCGGTCGACCACTTCGGCCTGCCCGTGCAGGGTGAAGGCCCCGCCGTCCAGGGCGACGACGCGCACGCCTCGCGGCAGCCGCAGCGACGCGACGACGTCTCCCGCGTCGTCGGCGACGAGGCCCGCCACGCACCCGCCGACCACGAACACCGCCGACGGCCGCCGTCGCTCCACCGCCTCCCGCACGGCCGCCGCCAGCCGCGCGCGGCTCCTCCCGCCGATCGCGTCCGCCTCCGACAGGTTGCTGCAGAAGAAGCGGCCGGCGTCGACCACCCGGCCGTCGCGCAGCACCAGGTTCGCGCAGTCCGGCTCGCTGTGCAGCACCACCGCGAAGTCGCCCGGCGCGAACGACAGCAGCCGGGTCATTCCCTCCAGCAGGCAGCACCTCTGCGCCGGATCGGGCGGATGGACGTCGCCCCCCGTGCCGCGCCCCGCCCCGCCCGCCGCCCGCGGTGCCCGTGCCATCCCTGCCCCCTTCTCAGTCCAGCGACCAAGCCAGCGCGTCGGCCATCCGGTTGACCAGGTGCAACGCACCCTCGAACCCGAGGAACGGCGCCTCGGTGACCGCATGGTGGAAGTACGACGGCACGCCGAAGTCGACCACAGAGAATTGCCGATGCAGGCCGCGCGCCATCTCCGCGTTGATGAGCACCAGGTCGCCCCGCGCCAGCCCCGCCTCCGCAAGTCTCCGTGTCTCGATCGCTCCCAGCGGCGGCTCGTGTCGCACCGGCACGCCGGGCGCGAGCTCCCCGCGCAGCTGCTCCGGCGCGTGTGCCTCGCGACCGACCGACGCCGCCAGGCGGAGCCGCATGCCGAGATCGGTGCACAGCCCGGCCAGCCCGCCCAGGAGGTGCGGGTCGGCGAACACCGCCGCTCCGCGGTTCAGGAAATAGAACGGCACGACGCGTCCCAGACGCGCCGCCACCCGCCGACACTCGGCCTGCGCAAGCCGCTCGGCCCGCGCCCCAAGACCGCACGCCGCGCCCAGCGCCTCGACCCAACGGCGCGTCCCGTCCAGCCCGATCGGCACGCCCGTCTCCACCAGGCGCGCCCCCGTGCGCTCCGCCAGCGTCCGCGCCGCGACCCTCCCGTAGGGCAGCGACACGATCGTCCCCGCGCGCGCCACGGCGTCCAGCTCGCCCCACGAGTCGCCGCCCGGCCAGACCGAGGCCAGCTCCAGCCCCAGCGCCTCGAGGATCCGGCGCAGCTCCGCCAGATTGCCTGCGTGATCACCCTCGTTGCGGTCCAGCAGGTAGCCCACCAGCGCGACGGCCCCCTTCCGCCGTCGCACGCGCGGCAGCTCCTTGTGCCGCGCGATCGCGGCCAACGTCTCCGCGAAACCGTCGAGCCAGTCGCCGCGCAACGAATGGCCGGGAACCTCGACCACCGGACGCGTCGCACCCATCCCGGCGATGATCCGGTCGTACTGCGCCCCGGTGATGCCGCACATCGGCATGGACGTGAACAGCACCGCGCCGGCCTCGTCGATCATCGCCTTGCGGATCGTGCGCTCGATCCAGCGGTCGCGGTTCCCCGTCACGTTCTGCGCGTTGGTCCCGGTGAAGACGATACGGTGCCTCCCGTCCGTGCGGTACAGGGTCGAGGCCCAGTCATGCTTGCCGAAGAGGTACTGCCCCTTGAAGTGCGCGCAGTCGGGTCCGTCGACCACCAGCCAGACGTCGCGCAGCGCGTTGACCGCCAGGCACACTCCGATCAGATACGACAGGTTCAGCCGCGACCCGTAGGGAAACTCGGCCTCCAGCGTCGTCTCGTCGGCGCGCGCCTTCATGTGCCCCCGTACTTCCTGTAGAACGGCAACCGGCAGGCCCCCAGCAGTCGCTCGCCCGTGCGCAGCGCCCCCGCCACCCCGGGCTCGAAGAGCTGGAGCGAGAAGGGCGCCTTCCCCGCCGCCGTCACCCGCTCGTCCGCGTACAGGTCCGAGTAGACGGCCGCGCAGGGCGCGTCATGCAGGAGCGCCACCAGCGCGTCCCGGTCGCCGAAATGGTACACATCGACCGCGTGCGCGAACGCGGGCGGGATCGCCGGCTCCGGCGAGCGGTCGCCGGGATCGAAGAGCAGCAGATCGATGCCGAAGCCCAGCTCCACCGCGAGGTCCAGCGCGGGGACGCCCGCCATCTCCATCGGATCGAACAACGCCGCCAGCTCGCCCGGACCGGCCACGATGCCCAGCCGCGCCCCGGCGATCTCGCGGCGCAGGCGCTCGAACGCCGGCGCGGTCCGCTCCTCCAGCCGGCGCCAGGCCCGCCGCATCGCCGCAGCGCGGCCGCAGGCACCGGCGATCGCCTCCAGCCACGTCCGCGTGCCGGCCACTCCGAACGGCGCGGCCGCGGTCACCGTCCTCATCCCGAGCGGCGCGAAGACCTGCTCGTAGTAGCTCCGGAAGTACGGGTTGGGCACCAGGACCTGCACCGTGGACGTCTTCCAGGCGACGGCGGCCCGGAGGTCGACTCGCGGGAGCAGCGCGCTGCGGACCGCGACTCCCGCGTCGCCCAGCAGACCGGCCAGCTCCTCGAACGGCCGCCCCGGCGCCAGACCGGCGATGCTCGCCCCCGCCTTCCGGCGCCGCCTCCCGCCGGCCGCGATCGCCCGGGCCATGAGCTCCGACAGGAAGGCGTTCGGGTCGGTCGCGAACACGTCGTCGTAGCGGATCTCCGCCGGGCCCCGCCAGCGCGCGACCGCTCCCTCCATGTCGTCGCCGATCACCCGCGGCACGCAGGTGGACTTGACCAGCACGAGATCCTCGCGCGTCGTGCGCGGGGCCAGCGCACCCAGCACCGCCTCGAGTCGCGCCGTGCCCCCGGTGATGATGTGCGCGTCGCGCAGGTCGGTCAGGATGTGCGAGGGAAGCCGGCGCCGGTCGCGGCTCCCGTCCGTCGCCGGCCCCGGGCCCTCCTCCAGCGGCCGCACCCACGGGTAGTTGTAGAGCGACATCGTCCGGCCATCGATCCGCGGCGTCGCGAACAGGCACTCCGACTCCCCGTGCGAAACCTGGATCACGCTCCGCCCCGCGAGCTGGATCGAGGACGACGCGTTGCGCTGGAACTCGCGCCGGAAAAGGAACGTCCGCCAGCGGTCCGGGTTCCCCCACTCGTCGACCGTGACGACCTCCTGCGTCGCCTCCCGGTCGGACGGCGCGTCCGGGCCGGCCGAGGAGGCGGCGCCGCCGGGAACCTCGGGCGCGCGCTCCGCCAGCGACCGGAACGGAACGTCGCGCAGGCGCAGGGCGAGCAGGCGCAAGGCCCGCTCCTGCGGGGGCGCCAGCACCGCGCCCTCGTAGCGCAGCGCGAGCTGTCGCGTGTGGCCCCAGGCCGGGCTCCCGTCGCGCGGCGTCACGAGCACGACCAGGTCGGACGTCCCCGGGACGGCGAGGGTCAGTCGGATCGTGTCGCCGTCGCGGCCGATCGCGGAGACGGCGACCGCGGGTCGCTTCTCGCGGGCCGGCGACCTCACGCGAACCCCCGGCGCGACAGGTCGTAGAACGTCCGGTCGTCCAGCGGGGTCGGCGCGGGCAGCTTCTTGGGATCGAGCTTGAGGATGGCCTGGGCCAGGCGCCGCAAGGTCGCGGTGGTGGGCGAGCGCGGGGCGTATTCGGCGATGGTCAGGCGCTTGAACTCGGCACGGCGCAGCGCCGGGTCGCGCCGCAGCGTCCCCACGACCTTCGTGTGCAGGAGGCGGGCGAAGCGGCCGATCAGCTTCTCGTCGGCCGTCACGTCCTTGAGGTTGGCCACCAGGCCGCCGAGGACGACGCCGTTGGGCGCGCAGTTGAGCACGGCGCGCGCGATGTTGTTGGCGGCGTACAGCGACATCAGCTCGTCGGAGACCACGATGAAGACCTTCTGGCCGAAGCCGCGCCGCAGCGGCGTGGCGAAGCCGCCGCAGACGATGTCGCCCAGGAGGTCGAACAGGACGGTGTCGTAGCGGTTCTTCGCCAGGAGGTCGCTCTCCTGGAAGAACTCCAGCATGCGTGCGATCCCGCGCCCCGCGCAGCCGACGCCCGGCTCCGGACCGCCCGCCTCGATGCAGTCGATCCCCGCCCGCCCTCGCACCAGCACCGACTCGGCGCGGACATCGTTGTGGCGGATGAGCTGCTCGACCACGGTCGGAACGTCCGTGCGGCTCGTGAGCAGCATCGTCGCGTCGCGCTTGGGGTCGCAGCCGACGAAGAGCACGCGCCGTCCCATGCGGGCGTAGAGGGTGGAGAGGTTGCTCAGGATCGTCGACTTGCCGATCCCGCCCTTGCCCAGGAAGACGATTCTCTCGACGCGAGCCGCAGCCACGCACCGACCTCCGCCGGACGATCCTCGCCCGGCACCGGGGGGGAGCATACGGGAGTTGCCCGTGGAATTCACCGCCGGCGTGCATGTCCGGGGGGACGGCGCCGCACGCGGGACGCGGCCGCGCTACAGGAACTGCCCGGCGGCGTACCAGAACAGCGCCGCGATCAACGCGGCCATCGGGATCGTGAGGAGCCAGGCCCACAGGATGCGGCCGGCGACCATCCAGCGCACCGAACGGATGCGGTTGGCGACGCCGACGCCGACGATCGCGCCCGTGATCGTGTGCGTGGTGGAGACGGGGATCCCCAGCGCGGAGACGGCGAGGATCGTCACCCCTCCGCCCGTCTCGGCGCAGAAGCCCTGCATCGGCGCCAGCTTCGTCAGGCGCATGCCCATCGTCTTCACGATGCGGAAGCCGCCGAACAGCGTCCCCGCCGCGATCATCGTGTAGCAGGCGAAGATGATCCAGATCGGCATGGGGTCCTTCGGCGCCACCGACCCGCCAGCGACGAGCAGCGCGAAGATGATGCCCATCGTCTTCTGCGCGTCGTTGGTTCCGTGCGAGAACGAGTAGACCGCCGCCGAGAGGAGCTGCAGGCGCTTGAACCTCTTGGTCATGCGCTGCGGCGCGCCGCGCGCCGCCAGACGTTCGACGACCAGATGCGCCAGCAGGCCGAGCCCGGCGCCGACGATGGGCGACACGACGATGAACACGGCGACCTTGATCAGGCCGGACGGAATCAGCATCGCCGTGCCCTTGAAGGCCAGCGCGGCGCCCGCGTAGCCGCCGACCAGCGCGTGGGACGAGGAGGAGGGAAGCCCGAGCCACCAGGTGATGAGGTTCCACGCGATGGCGCCGACCAGGCCCGAGAGGATCACCGGCACCGTGACCAGGTTCGTGTGCACCACCCCCTTGCCCACGGTCATCGCCACGCTCACGCCGAAGGCGAAGACGGCGGCGAAGTTGAAGAACGCCGCCCAGGCCACCGCCAGCCGCGGGGACAAAACGCGGGTGGAGACCACCGTCGCGATCGAGTTCGCCGCGTCGTGGAACCCGTTGACGAAGTCGAACGCCAGCGCCGCGATGGCTGCGATCAGGATCAACGGGCTGTGGAACAGGCTGAAGAACGAGTCCATCACCCGTGCTCCAGCACGATCCCTTCGATCACGTTCGCCACGTCCTCGCAGCGGTCCAGCGCCATCTCGACCGTCTCGTACACCTCCTTGAGCTTGATCACCGTCAGCGGCTCGTTCGCGTGGGCCTTGAAGATGTGCGCGAGCGCCGCGTGCATCAGGGTGTCACCCTCGTTTTCCAGCCGGTTGATCTCCTGGAACAGCTCCCGCATCCGGTCGACCTTCTTCAGGCCGTTGAGCAGACGCACCAGCTCCAGCACCCTCTCCATCGCCTCGTGCAGGACCCTCGTCATCCGCTTTAGCTCTTCGGGCAACGGGCCCAGCTCGTACAGGCCCATCCGCCGCTCGGCCGAGTCGGTCAGGTCGATGACGTCGTCCAGGCGCGAGACCAGCCGCAGGATCTCGTCGCGATCCAGCGGGGTGATGAACGACTGGTGCAACAGGTCGATGGTCATGTGGGCGACCGAGTCGCACTCGTGCTCGATCTCCTCGACGCGATGGGCCGTCTCCTGCTTCTCGGGCCACGTCTCCGCGACGTCCGCCAGCACCTTGGTCCCCTCGAGCACGAGCGTGGCGTGCTTGTCGAACAGATCGAAGAACCCGAACTGCTTGAGCGACATCCGGCTGGCCATGCGCTTCCTCCTCTCTCGGGTTCCCCCCCGGACGGGGGTACTAGAGCCGATCCCCGACCCGCTTGCCATTGGAATCGCTGCGCCGAAGAGAGTATGGTCAAAGTTTCTGCCGCGAGGACGAAGGAGGCCCGGGAAAGCGATGGACGTCTCGCACTGGACGCTCGCCCTGGGCATCGTGCTGCTGGCGTTCACCGGAAATGCCTTCCGGCCGATCTACCGTCCCGTCGAGCTGTCCGTCGGCCTGAGCTTCTTCCCCTCCTGGCTCACCGCCGAGCTCGCCCTCCACCACGCCGTCATCCAGGTGGTGATCGCCCTGTGGCTCGCCCGGGCCGGGGCCGTGCACGACGCCGCGGGACAGATCGGGCTGAGCCTTTGGGGGCTCAACGTCGCCCTGCTCGCCCTATGTTGGCTGCGCGGCTTCCGCGCGCGCCGGGCCATCGAGGACGCGCTGGCCGAGGCGCTGGGGCCGCGCTGGACGGACTTCATCGACCGTCCGCTCGCCGACCGGCTGCCGCGACGCCCGCAGGCCTGGCGCTGGGCGCTGCCGACGCCGCGGCGGCGGGACGTCGAGGTCCGCCGGAACGTGCCGTTCGCGCGACTCCCGGACGGCCGGGAGCTGTGCCTCGATCTGTTCCTGCCGCGGGTGCGGACGGCCCGGGCGCCGCTGCTGGTTTTCGTCCACGGCGGGGGCTGGGTGATCGGCCACCGCGAGCACCAGGGACAACCGCTGCTCCACGACCTGGCGGCGCAGGGGTGGGTCTGCGCCTCGGTCGAGTACCGGCTCAGCCCCCGCGCCACGTTTCCCGAGCATCTCGTGGACGTGAAGCACGGCATCGCCTGGCTGCGCGAGCGCGCCGGGGAGTTGGGCGCCGATCCGTCGTTCGTCGTCGCCTCGGGGATCTCCGCCGGGGCGCACCTGGCGGCGCTGGCGGCGCTGACGCCGAACGACCCCGAGTACCAGCCGGGCTTCGAGACCGCCGACACGACGCTGGCGGGCTGCGTGCCGATCTACGGGGTGTATGATTTCGCGGATCGGGAGCGGCTGTGGCCCGACCCGCGTGGCATCCGCGTCGTGCAGGCCGTGGTGATGAAGACCACGCCGGAGAAGGACCCCGTGGCCTACGACAAGGCATCGCCGCTGGCGCGCGTGCGCCCCGACGCGCCCCCGTTCCTCGTCGTGCACGGCTCGATCGACGTCCTGGCCCCCGTCGCCGGGGCGCGGAGCTTCGCCCGCGCCCTGCGGGCGGTCTCGAAGGCGCCGGTCGTCTACGCCGAGATTCCCGGCGGCCAGCACGCCTTCGACGTCTTCCACTCGCCCCGCGCCGACCTCACCCTCCAGGGCGTCTTCCGCTTCCTGGCGTGGCTGCGCAGCGCGAGGCGATGACCCGCGTCAGGTCGTACCACCAGATCAGCTCGGGGTTGATCATCGGCTTGCCGGAGTTGAGGAGCGCCACGGCGAGGTCGCGGTCCGGATCGGCCCACACCAGCACGTTGGTGAACCCGATGTGCCCGAACGCGTGCGGCGCCCTCGGACCGTACAGGCTCGCCCACTCGTGCCCCAGCATGAACCCCATGCCGTAGCCGATCGGCAGCCACATCGTGAAGTCGAACGCGAAGTAGGTCTGCTCGGCCACCGCGCGCCGCACCGTCGCCGGGGCGAAGGCTCGCGCCCCGTCGATCGCGCCGCCGTTCAGGAGGAGCTGGAAGAACCGGCACGCGTCGTTCGCCGTGCACTGGACGTTCCCCGACGGGATGAGCGCCGTCAGGAACCGCGGGTCGTTCGACATCGCCACCACGTCGCGGATGTCCGCCCCCAGTGCCCGGCGCAGGAGCCACGACGCCGGGAAGGGCGGGGTGAGGCCCGTGAAGGCGTTGACCGCGATCCGGGAGAAATCCTCGAGACGCGCACCGTAGCGCAGGTCCCGGAAACCGCACGGGTCGAGCACCTCTTCCTTCAGGAAGGTCTGCACGTCGCGCCCGGTCACCCGGCGGACGATCTCGCCCAGGATGAAACCGCCCGTGATCGCGTGGTACGCCAAGCGCCGCCCGGGAGGAGAGACCGGCCGCGCGTCGCACAACAGGGCGAGGATGCGTCCGGTATCCGCGAGCAGGTCGAGGTTCACCTTCGCGTCGGGGACCACCGGGATGCCCGCGCGGTGCGTCAGGATGTGGCGGATCGTGATCCAGTGCTTGCCGTGACGCCCGAACTCGGGGATGAAGTCGGCCACCGCGTCGTCCAGCCGCAGCAGGTTCCGCTCGTCCAGCAGGTGCACGAGCATCGACGTCACCGACTTGGCCGCGGAGAAGAGGTTGAACAGCGTGCCGGGAGTCGCGATCTCCTTCGGCCCGTCCCGCGGGTCGTCCGGCGCGTTTCCCCGCAGGTGGCCGATCGTGCGGTCCAGCACCACCCGCCCGCCACGGCGCACACAGATGCCGATCGCCGGGTGCAACCCCTGCCGGTAGAAGCGCACGACCGAACGCCAGATCGCGTCGACGTCGTCCTGCGCCAACCCCGCCGCTCGCGGGTCGCACTCCGCCTCGCTGCGCCGCGTCACCTCCTCGGCCGGGTACACCCGCACATGACGCAACGAACGCCGCAGTCGCCGGCCCAGGCCTAGCATCCCTAGGCCGCGAGGTGAGAGCGAATGAGCTCGACCGTCAGCTCGGGACGCTCGATGAGCGGCATGTGCCCGCAACGGGGGATCTCGTGGGTCGTGACGTTCGGCAGGCGGTGCGACGCCTCGCGCAGCTCCCTCGCCGGCGTCAGCAGGTCCTTCGCGCCCCACATCAGGAGCGTCGGAACCGTCAGCCGATCCAGCGCGGCCAGGAAGTTCCGCTCGAGGAAGTCGCGCCTGAGCCCCGCGATGACCGTGGAGATGGCGTGGATGTCGTCCACCCGGTAGGTCGATTCGACGCTCTGCACGAACCCGCGCGTGTGCTCGTTCTTTTCGCAGAAGACCACGTCGAGCACCTTCTTCCACAGCGGGGGCAGGAGCGTGTTGAGCAGCGGCTCGCGCAGGAACGCGTGGCCGGCCGCGCGCAAGAGGAGCGGCATTCTCTGGAAGCCGGCCGGGTTGATGAGCACCAGCTTCGAGACGCGCTCGGGCGCCTCCAGCGCGAGCTGCGCGGCGACCATGCCGCCCAGCGAATGGCCGACCAGCGCCGCGCGCGGGAGGCCGACGACGTCGAGCAGCGAGCGCACCTGTTCCGCGTACAGCTTGACCGAGAGCGGCCCGCGCGGACGCTCGCTCTCGCCGCAGGCGGCCAGGTCGAGCGCCAGGACGCGGTGGTCGGCCGCCAGCCGCGGCGCGACGTAGACCCAATGCGTCAGGTCGCCGGCCAGGCCGTGGATCAGCACGACGGGCTCGCCGCGACCCGCGTCGCAGAACGCCGTGCGCAGCCCGTTGGCGATCGCGAAGTACTGCGGCAGCCGGAACGCGCGGTTGCGGCCCGGCCCCCGCACGTTGGCTTCGGGCATCGGCATCACCAGCGGCCACGGCGCCCGCGGCTGCGGCACCAGCCGCGGCCCGGCCTCGTGCCGGACGCCCGCTCCCCGGCCCGCGCCCATCCGGCGCAACTCCCGGCGCAACCTCCCGACTTCGGCGGCTCCCAGTCCCATGACGTCCTCGCGGCGCGCTTCCCGCGTGGCAGCGCCGCATCAACCCACTGTAGACGGTAGGGGCGCGGAACGGGAAATTCCGGACCGGGCCGGGCGTGCGGAAGCGAACACCCTACGTTCGAGGCCCCGCGTCTCCGGCTGCCCGCCCACAAATACCATTGCACTGGTCGTAGATTTCCGCCACTGTTGCTGACGCCGCAGCTCGGCCCGCCTGGTGGGCGGCCCCGAGTGGTCGTCGCGGTACGGCAGGACCAATCTTCTTGGGGGGGGGCCGTGGCCAACCGGGGGGGAAACCGGGAGGTCGCTGTGCCTGATGCGATGCTGAACTGTTGGGAGTCCAAGAAGTGCGGCCGCGAGCCCGGCGGCGCCAAGATCTCCGAATTGGGCGTCTGTCCGGCCGCCTCCGAGGTCGCGATCAACGGGGCGAATCGCGGCGTCAACGGGGGCCGTGCGTGCTGGGTCGTCGCCGGCACGTTCTGCGGCGGGAAGACCCAGGGGACCTTCGCCCGCAAGTTCGCGAGCTGCCTGCTCTGCGACTTCTACCGCCGGGTCGTCACGGAGGAGGGAGCGAAGTTCGAGGGTGCGCGCGAGCTGCGGGATCGCTGGAAGCCCGCGGCCGGAACGGAGGGCGAGCACCACGATTCGGAGGTCGAGGAGATGGTCATCGGCATCTCGGACGCGTTCGACGTTCTGGTGCGGGTGGCGGCGGGGGACTACTCGGCGAAGGCCGCCGAGGACGTCCCCAACCCGATCATGCAGAGCCTGGCCCGGACGGTGAACGAGACGGTCGGGCGGATCAGCACCTCGGTCGACGCGCTGCAGACGGCCAACCGCGAGCTGGACCAGAAGCTCGAGCTGATCGAGCGGCAGAGGATGATGATCCACGAGCTGTCCACGCCGATCCTGCAGGTCTGGGACAACGTCCTGGCGCTGCCGGTCATCGGCGTGGTCGACTCGCGTCGCTCGGCGGAGATCATGGAGCGGTTGCTGACGGAGATCACCTCCCGGCAGTCGCGGTTCGTGATCCTCGACATCACCGGGGTGGAGGTCGTCGACACGAGGACTGCCGATCACTTCATCAAGATGGTCCAGGCAGTGCAGTTGCTCGGCTCGAAGTGCGTCATCACGGGAATCCGCCCCGCCGTGGCGCAGACCCTGGTGGAGATCGGCGTGGATCTGTCGGCCGTGGCCACGCTGCGCAACTTGCGGGAGGGGCTGCGCGAGTGCATCCGGCAGATGGGCGCGACGGCGCTGCCGTCGGCGGCCGCGCGGGGCTAGCGGACCATGCACTCCGGGGAGCTCCACCCGCAGGACGTCGGCCGGATCCCGATCATCCGCCTGGCCGACAACCTCGTCGTGTCGATCCAGTTCTCGTTGAGCGATCGACTCGTGGCCCAGCTCAAGGACGACGTCACGCACGCCATCGATTCCTCGGGTGCGCTAGGGCTGGTCATCGACGTCTCGGGCGTCGACCTGATGGACAGCTACATCTCGCGCACCATCCGGGACATCGCGCTGGTGGCCCGGCTTATGGGCGTGCTCACCGTCATCTGCGGCGTCAGCCCGCTGGTGGCGATCACGCTCGTCGAGATGGGCGTGGATCTGAAGGTCGTCCGCTCGGCGTTGAATCTGGACGCCGCGCTCGAGCTGCTCCAGGACCTCCGCCGCGAGGCCGCGACTCGTTCCACGGGGCAGGACACGTCCGCATGACACAGCCCGAATCCGTGCTGCTCGACGTGCTCGGCCGCCACCTGAGCGCGGTCTCGGCCCGGTCGGTGCTGACCATGGGGCTGGCGCGCGCGCACGTGGACATGCAGCGCCCGCAACCGGGGGACGGCCGGCGCCTGTTGCACCAGATCGAACGCGGTGTCCGTCTCTATCTCGCCGACCGCGAGGCGCAGGATCGCTGCCTGCGGAACGTCGCACATCTGCTCGAGTCGCACGTCGAGGGGCAGGTGGAACAGCAGAGCCGGGTCTCGCTGCCGGTGAACACGGAGTGGGACATCGTCACGGTCCGCTCCGCCGGGCGCAGCCTGTGCCAGCAGATCGGTTTCTCGGCCTCGTTCCAGGTGAAGGTGGCGACCGCCATCTCCGAGCTCGCGCGGAACATCGTGCAGTACGCCGGCACGGGGGTGATCGAGCTGGCGACCCTGGCCACGAATCCCCCCGGCATCGAGATCGTGGCCCGCGACCGCGGGCCGGGCATTCCACACCTCGCCACCGTGCTCAGCGGCGAGTACCGGTCGCGGACCGGCATGGGGATGGGCCTGCGCGGGACGCGCAATCTCGTGGACCAGTTCGAGATCAAGACGGCGGCGGGGCAGGGGACCGAGGTCGTCGTCAGGGCGTTTCTCACATGAAGCCCGACATCGGCTTCGCGCAACATGTCGCGGCCGGCGAGACCGAGTGCGGCGACGTCGTGCGCGTGCTCTCCGGCGAACAGGTGACCACCGTGGCGCTCGCCGACGGCGCCGGGCACGGCCCGCAGGCCCGCGAGGCAGCCGAACGGTTCTGCGCGGCGATCGAGCGTCACGCCGCCGCGGGGCTCGAGCAGCTCGTTCGCCTCGCCAGCGACGACATGGCATCGACTCGCGGCGCGGCCGTCGCCGTGCTGCGCATCGACTCGGGCGCGGGGCGCATGCAGTTCGCCGGCGTCGGCAACATCGAGGTCCAGTCCGTCTGCCGCGAGCGCGTGCGACCGATCAGCGTGCCCGGCGTGCTCGGTCGGCGCGTGCGGAAGGTCGTCTGCTACGAGTACGCCGCCCACGAGGGCGATCTGATCGTGCTGTATTCCGACGGCATCTCCCGCCGCATGGTTGTGGAGGACTACGCCCGGCTGCCGGTGCAGCTGCTGGCGGAGCGGGTCCTCGCCGCCCACGGTCTGGCTCATGACGACGCGACCTGCATTGCCGTCCGCTTGTGACGGGTCCGGCGCGCGGGCCGGGGCCGTGGCGCCGGCCCTCGTGCGTTCGTGGCCGATCGACGCCGGGACGGATGTCTCGTGCTGCGGGGCGCTCACCGTGCGGTTCGCCCGCGAGGCCGGGCTGGACGAGCAGGCCGCATGGGCGTTGGGCATCGCGGCCAGCGAGCTGGCCAGCAACATCGTCAAGTTCGCGGGCCGGGGCAGGTTGACGCTCTCCCGCCTGACCGCTCCACGTCCCGGAGTCGAGGTCGTCGCCGAGGACTCGGGCCCCGGCGTCCCGGACGCTGCGATCGTCTTCGCCGACGGCTACTCGGAGGGCCGGTTCCTGGCCGGGGACGAGGATCCGCGGCGGCTGCGCGGACGCGGCGTGGGACTGGGCGCCGTGCGCAGGCTGACCGACGACGTGCAGCTGCAGAACCTCGTCCCGTCGGGGTTGCGCGTCGCGGCCCGCAGGTGGGCACGAGTCCCGGGGCGCTGACGCCGGGGATCGGCCGCGCCCGCTAGCGTTCGCGGGGTTCCGGATCGTCGGTGGCACCGAGGGCGCCGCCGGCCAAGGAAGCGCCGGGCCGCAGTCCCGTGATGGTGAGGGACAGGCCGGCCGCCGCACGATACCGCTCGGTGAACGCTCCGGGCCCCTGGAACACCACCGTGACCGCGGGCGGTCCGTCGCGGACCTCCCAGAGGCATTCCGCCTCCATGGCGACCGCAGCCTCGACGGTGTCGTCGGGCCCGGGCGTGACCCGGAGGTGAGCCTGTACGCCGGCCGGAACTCCCGCCGGCCCGGCGACCTCGGCCGGGGCGAACATCGCCATGTCGGCGTGTGAAACGCGAACAGAGAAGACGTGGGGGCCCAGCGCACGCAGGGCCACCGCGAACTCCGCCGCCGTGGCGAACCGCCCGTCCCGGTTGCGGGCCGTTGCCTGGCGGAGGACGTCCTCCAGCTCGTCCGAGACATCGGGGCGCAGCGCGCGCAACGCAGGGTAGGGCTGCGTCAACGCCGCGGCGAAGACGTCCTGGGCCGTGCCTCCGCGGAACGGGACGTCCCCCGCCAGCATCTCGAACATCATCACGCCCACGGCGTAGATGTCGGCTCGTCCGTCGATGAGACGGTTGCCGCGGATCTGCTCCGGCGACGCGTAGAACGGCGTCCCCATGACCACCTCGCCCGCCGGGGACTTCGCCGCGTTCGCGCCCTCGGACAACAGTCGCGCCACGCCGAAATCGATGACCTTGACCCAGCGCGCCTGGCCGGGACGGCTCTCCAGGAAGACATTCTCCGGCTTGATGTCGCGGTGCACGACCCCCGCCCGGTGCACGGCGTCGAGCGCAAACAGCAACTGGACGCCGATGTCCACCGTCTCCTCGACCCCCAGTCGGCGCTGGCGGTCGAGCCGCTCGGAGAGAGGCTCGCCCTCGAGGAACTCCATCACGATGAACGGCTCGCCGGTGCCGAGGGTCCCGACGTCGAAGACCTGCACGACGCTGCCGTGTCCCGTCGCGGCGGCGACGCGCGCCTCATGGAGGAACGTCGAGGTCACAGCGGGATCGTGCGCGAGCTCCTTGTGCATCACCTTCACGGCCAGGCGTTGCCCGATCTGGTCGTGGACCGCTTCGTAGACTTCCGCGAAGCCGCCGGCTCCGACCCTGCGGAGCAGGCGGTACTTGCCTTCGATGACCGTTCCGATCACGGGTGCCGCCTCGCGCTTTCGCACGACCGCGGTCCCCCCCCCCGGCGGCCCGCACCTTACCACACGGCGCCACGGAGCGCCGCTGAGCCGTCACCGCGCGTGATCCCGGGGTTGATTCCCCGGTCGTCGGTCCGTCCTGCGTCGGGCCGGGAGGCGGGGTGCGCGCGGCGTCCCCGTCGCGGCTGTCCATCTTCGTGCTTGACAGCATCATGATATTAGACTATCCGAATATATGATGACGGGAGGGAAGCGGATGGCGAAGCGGACGATGCGGTGCGGGGCGACGAAGGGGACGCAGCGGCTGGTGGCGAAGGTCGCCGAGGATCGCGAGTGGGCGGGAGTGCTCGCCGGGGTCCTCAAGGCCCTGGGCAACCCCGCGCGCCTGCGCATTCTCGCCTACCTCCTGGGCTGCGGCGAACGCACCGTCACCGACATCTCCGCCTCGCTCGGCCTCGCCCAGGCCGTCACCTCCCAGCAGCTCTCCGCGCTGCGCCTCAACGGACTGCTCCGGGTACGCCGGGACGGCGGCTTCCGCCGCTACTCCGTCGCGCTCCCCGTCGTCGGCGATCTCGTGGGCTGCCTGGCGCGCTGCTACGAGGAGCACGGGGCGAAGCTCCCGGGAGGCTAGAGGCTGGGGGCTGGGGGTTGGGGGCCGGCAGGGGGGATCGGACAGGGGGGCGCAGGGGGGGGAGGGTCGAGATGGCGTACACGAGAAGGGAGTTCATCCGGATCGCCGGTGCGGGCGCGGGTGCGGCCGCGGTCGGCTCGGGGCTCGCCTCGCGCTGGTGGGGCGCGGACGGCGATCCCGTGCCCGACCCCGGCACCGACGGCGACAGGGTCGTCCCGTCGTTCTGCGAGCTGTGCTTCTGGAAGTGCGGGATCCTGTGCCACGTCAAGGACGGGCGGGTCACGAAGATCGTCGGCAATCCCAAGCACCCGCTCTCCCGCGGACGGTTGTGCCCGCGTGGGACCGGCGGTACCGGGCTGCTCTACGACCCGGACCGCCTGAAGAAGCCCCTGCTGCGGGTGAACGGCCGGGGAGGCCAGTCGTTCCGCGAGGTCGAATGGCCCGAGGCGCTGGACCGCGTGGCCGACGGTCTGAAGGCGCTGCGGGACAAGCACGGGCCCGAGGCGCTGGCGCTGTACACGCACGGCTACGGCGGCTCGTGGTTCAAGCACCTCCTCCGTGCGTACGGCTCGGCGAACGTCGCCGCACCCTCCTATGCCCAGTGCCGCGGGCCGCGGGAAGCCGGTTTCCGTCTCACCTTCGGCCAGGGCGTGGGCTCCCCCGAGAACACCGACATGGAGAACGCCCGGTGCATCACCCTCCTCGGCTCGCACCTGGGCGAGAACATGCACAACACCCAGGTCCAGGACTTCGCGCTCGCCCTCTCCCGCGGAGCGGGTCTCGTCGTCGTCGATCCCCGCTTCTCCGTCGCCGCGGGCAAGGCCGATCATTGGCTTCCCATCAAGCCCGGGACCGACCTCGCCCTGCTCCTCGCCTGGATCCACGTCATCCTCGCCGAGGGCCTCTACGACCACGAGTACGTCGAGAAGTACGCCGTCGGGCTGGACAAGCTCCGCGAGCACGTCGCGGACAAGACGCCCGAATGGGCGTACGCGGCCACGACGCTCCCGCCGGAGAAGATCGTCGAGACCGCCCGCTTCCTCGCCGGCGCTCGCCCCGCGTCGCTCGTCCACCCCGGCCGCCACGTCACCTGGTACGGCGACGACACCCAGCGCACCCGGGCCGTCGCCATCCTGAACGCGCTGCTCGGCTCCTGGGGTCGTCGCGGCGGCTTCTTCCTTCCCGCCCAGCTCCCCCTCCCGAAGTACCCGTACACGCACTACGGCACGGAGCCGAAGCCGCCCGCGGACGTCGCGAAGGGCCACAACTACCCCTTCGCCGACGAGACGATCGCCTCCGGCGTCTGCGAAGCATCGATCCCCGGCACCGCCGACTACGACATCAAGGGCTGGCTCGTCTACGGCACCAACCTGATGCTGGCGCTGCCCGAGCCCGAGAAGACGAAGCAGGCGATCCAGGCGCTCGACTTCATCGCCGTGGTCGACGTCCTGCCCGCCGAGATCACCGGCTGGGCCGACGTCGTGCTCCCCGAGTCCACGTACCTCGAGCGCTGCGACGAGCTCGACGCGCCGCCCTGGCGCGTGCCGTTCGCGGCGGTGCGCCAGCCCGTGGTCGAGCCGATGTACGACAGCAAGCCCGGCTGGTGGATCGCGCGCGAGATCGCCCACCGCGTCGGTCTGGCCGACTACTTCCCGTGGAAGGACAGCGTCGAATACGCGATGCAGCGCGCCCATGCCGCGGGCCTGGACTGCGACGTCATGAAGCGCGACGGTGTCGTCGTCGGTGCGCCGGCCGCGATCACGATCGAGGACGGCGTCGAGCCCGCCTTCGACACCCCGTCCGGGAAGATCGAGCTCTACTCGCAGGCGCTGGCCGACGCCGGCTTCGACCCGCTGCCGGAGTTCACGCCGCCGGAGGAACCCCCGCCCGGCATGTTCCGCCTGCTCTTCGGACGCTCGCCCGTCCACACCTTCGGCCGCACGACGAACAACCGCTTCCTCTCCCAGGTGATGTCGAGCAACGAGCTGTGGCTCAACCGCCGCGCGGCGGACGAGCTGGGTCTCGCCGACGGCGAGCAGGTCGTCGTCGTCAACCAGGACGAGGTGCGCTCCGAGCCGCTCGCGTTGCGCGCGACGCAGCGCATCCGCTCCGACTGCGTCTACCTGGTCCACGGCTACGGGCACGACGCGCCGGGCTTGCGCTTCGCACGCGGGCGCGGCGCCAACGACACGCGGCTGGTGACGCGCACGAAGATCGATCCGCTCATGGGAGGCACCGGCATGAACGTCAACTTCGTCCGCGTGGAAAGGCGGCAGCCGTGACCGGGCCGCGCTGGGCGATGACCGTCGACACCAGGCTCTGCGTCGCCTGCAAGGCCTGCGTCCTGGCCTGCAAGGCCGAGAACGCCGTCCCGGACGGCTTCTGCCGCGATTGGCTCGTCGAGGAGACCCGCGGGGAGTTTCCCGAGCTGCACGCGCAGAACCGCTCGGAGCGCTGCAACCACTGCTCCGAGCCGCCCTGCGTGGATGCCTGTCCCACCGGCGCCAGCCACGTCGCCGGAGGGGGCGCCGTGCTGGTCACGCACGACAAGTGCACCGGGTGCAAGGCCTGCATCGCCGCCTGCCCCTACGACGCGCGCTACGTGCACCCCGGAGGCTGGGTCGACAAGTGCACCTTCTGCCTGCACCGCGCGCAGCGCGGCGACCAGCCCGCCTGCGTCTCCGTCTGCCCGACGTATTGTCTCGACTTCGGCGACCTCGGCGATCCCGACTCCGTCGTCTCGCACAAGCTGCGCGAGCGCCGCTTCAAGGTCCTGCACCCCGAGACCGGATGCGGGCCCAACGTCTACTTCCTGGAATGAGAGGAGGCGACGACGATGACCGGCAATCTCGAGGTCGTCACCACGCGGCACAACGCCGCGATCGATCCCGTCCTCTCCGCATGGGGCTGGGAGATCCCCGTCTACCTCTTCCTCGGCGGCCTCGTCGCCGGGCTGCTGATCCTCGGCGCAGGCTACGAGCTGCTCCATCCCGACCGCCCGCGCAGCCGCGCCCTGCGCGCCATGCCCTTCGCCGCGCTGGGCCTGCTCTCCCTGGGCATGCTCGCCCTGTTCCTGGACCTCGCCCACAAGCTCCACGTCTACCGCTTCTACCTCGCCTTCCGCTGGACCTCGCCCATGTCCTGGGGCTCGTGGATCCTGCTCCTCGTCTACCCCGTCGCCTTCCTCCACGGCGTCGGGTCGCTCACGGCCGGGCAGCGCGAGACGCTGCTCGCGCGCCGGGCGCTCGCCCCGCTGCTCCGCCCGCTCCTGCGCTGGGCCGACCGCGCCCGCCGCGCCGTGCTCAAGACGTCCGTCGTCGCGGGCCTCGGCCTCGGCCTCTATACCGGCCTCCTGCTCGGCACCCTCGCCGCGCGTCCGCAGTGGAACACCGCGGTGCTCGGACCGCTCTTCCTCGCCTCCGGGCTGTCGACGGGCGCCGCCTTCCTCCTCCTCTTCCGGCTGGACGAGCGCGAGCACGACTTCGTCGTGCGCTGGGACGTCGGTGCGATTCTCGTCGAGCTGCTGCTGCTGGGCGCGATGCTCCTGGGCTTCGCCGCAGGCGACCGGTCGGCGCAGCACGCGCTCTACCACCTGATGGGCGGACCGTGGACCAGCGCCTTCTGGTCGCTCGTCGTCTTCGCCGGGCTCCTGGTGCCGCTGGCCATGGAGTTGATCGGTCGGCGGCGCCGCCTGCCGCTGGCCGCGCTCGCGCCCGCGCTGATTCTCGCCGGAGGCTTCGCCCTGCGCTGGGTCCTGCTCGTCGCCGGGCAGGCGTCCTCGTTCCGGGAGTTCCCATGAGTCCGGCCCCGAACGCCAGGAGCGCCGCGGGGGAGAACACGGCACCAGGCGGTGCCGAGTAAGGAGTGCAGATCGATGCCCCACCAAAAACTCTGGAATCCGTATGTGGCGGGCGTGGCGCTCGGCCTCGTCCTGCTCGCCTCGTTCCTCGTCATGGGCAACGGCCTGGGCGCGTCCGGTGCGGCCAACCGGGCGGCGATCGGCGCGGCGTACGTCGTCGCGCCCGACACGGTCGGGCACGACCCGTACTTCGCCAAGTACGTCGGGCCGGGCAAGAACGTGCTCGACGACTGGCTCGTCTTCGAGGTCCTGGGCGTGTTCCTCGGCGGCGTCGTCGGCGCCTACTCCGCCGGCCGCCTGCGGCGCGGGATCCTGATGGGCCCACGCCCGATGCCGGCCTGGGGCCGGCTGGGCCTGGCGCTCGCCGGGGGAATCCTGATGGGCGTCGCCGCACGGCTCGCCCGCGGCTGCACCTCGGGCCAGGCGCTCACCGGCGGCTCGGTCCTTTCCCTCGGCTCCTGGGTCTTCATGATGATGGTCTTCGCCGGTGGGTACCTCGCCGCGCCGCTCGTCCGGAGGCAATGGCGATGATCTTTCCCCTCTACCCCCTGGATGCGTTCGGCTACGAGGCGAGCCTGGTCGCGGGGACGCTGCTCGGGTTCGCCTTCGGGTTCGTGCTCGAGCGTTCCGGCTTCGGGCGCGCGCCGGTGCTCGCGGCGCAGTTCTACTTCGCCGACACGCGGGTGCTGAAGGTGATGTTCGGCGCCATCGTCACCGCGCTGCTCGGCACCACGATCCTCGCCGGGGCCGGCGTGCTCGACTACTCCCTGCTCACCGTGCCCGAGACCTTCCTCTGGCCGCAGCTCGCCGGCGGCCTTCTGCTCGGTGTCGGCTTCATCGTCTCGGGCTACTGCCCCGGCACGGCGGTCGTCGCCGCGGGCTCGGGCAACCTCGACGGCGCCATGACCGTCGCCGGCGTCATGGCCGGCTCGTTGCTCTACGGCTTCTTCCATCCGTGGGTGGCGGAGTTCGAGATGTCCGGTGCGATGGGCGTGGCCCGGCTGCCCGACCTTCTGGGCGTGCCGCAGGCGCTGCTCGCCGCGGGCGTCGCCGCCATGGCCGTCGGCATGTTCCTTGGCGCCGAGGCGCTGGAGAAGCTCTTCGCGCGCAGGCGCGGCGGCGGCCCGCTGCTCGCTCCCGTCCCCCGCAACTGGGTCTTCATCGGCATCGCCCTCGCGTCGCTCGGCGGCCTCGGGACCCTCGCGCTCGAGCCGCCGGCGCCCGCGGCCGCTCCCGCGCCGAGGGTCGTCCGGATCGATTCCCTGACGCTCGCGCGGACGCTGGTCGAGAGTCCCGACTCCGTGCGGCTGGTCGACGTCCGCGAGCCGGCCGCGTGCGAGGCGAAGCGGATTCCGGGCGCGATGTGTTTGCCCGCCGACGACCCCGGCGGGTCGTTCCTCGCCGACCTTCCGCCCACGCGGCGCCTGGTGCTCTACGGGGCGGCCGAGCTGCGGGCGCTGCCCGGACCCGCCGCGCGTTTCGGCGGTCCGGTGCTGGTGCTGGCCGGCGGGTTCGCCGCGTTCGAGACCGCGATCCTGACGGCGCCCGTCGCGCCGTCGCCCGTCACGCCGGAGGCGCTGGCGCGCTTCCGGCTGGTCTCGGCGCTGCACGCCAAGTTCACCGGCGCGGCGGCGGCCCCGCCACCCCCTGCGCCGGCCGGGCCCGCGCGCGTTCAGCCCCGCGGGCCGAAGAAGGGCGGCGGCTGTTAGCGCGGTCTGGTTGCGCGGTCGCCCTCGCCCGCGGTACATTGGCGTCGTTCTGGAAGACGGGTCCGCGCCGTTTGGGGGCGGCGGCGGCCCGAGGAGGACGACCGATGACGGGACGTACATTGCGGTGGCTCGTTCTGGTCGCGATCGTGTCGCTGGTCGGGTCGTGGTCGTGCAAGAAATCGGATCCGAAGGGCCCGATCAAGAAGTTCCACACCGAGTTCGCGCAGATCCACCAGGAAGGCGTGCGCCAGGGCTTCTTCGGCTGCCTCTACGGCAGCGAGAACCTGCCCAACCAGGCGAAGGAGTTCATCGAGACGATCAAGGTCCGCTTCGATTCCGATCCCGAGGGCTTCATCACGGAGAAGTCCGAGGGCTGCACGGCGAACCTGGAGCAGACGATCGAGAAGATTCGGCTGATGGTGGCGCCGACGACCGAGATCGGCTCGGCCCGCGACGCCTACACCGACGCCGCGGACGCGATGATCACCGCGTGGGGCGTCGTGCACCAGGCGTTCCTCGACTACAAGCAGGTCGACGACACGCGGATCGAGTTCAACGGGGTGTACTCGCCGCTCCTGAAGACGGCCGGCGACCAGGGTTGGGCGCTGCTGCAGAAGTGCCAGATGCTCTGTCCTCCCTCGGAGACGCCGCCGGCGACGCCCGCGGGTCAGCCGGCCGCGCCGCCGGCCGCGCCACCCGCCGCCGAGCCGCCGCCGCCCTGCAGCAAGGACAACACGGTCGATGATTGCCTGACGCGCATCGGGGCCGGGGAGCCCGAGAGGAAGAACGCGTACCGCTATCTCGACTTCATGGTCTGCATCCTCAAGTCGTACGACGTGGACGTCGCCTCGCTGCTGGTGCACGACACCAAGGCGGTCGAGGAAGGCCGCGGGTACCTCCTGGGCGTCAAGCTGCTGCGGGACAAGCTGACCGAGCTGTGCACCGGCGCGTACGGCCAGCCGACCAACATCCTGGAGTGGGGCAAGCGCGTCTCCTCGCAATGCTATCCGCTGCTGGAGCTGGCCGACCCAGCGAAGCCGGACCAGCTCGAGGACATGGTGACGTGGTGGTCGAGCGACGGGGTGCGCGTTGGCGACGAGGCCTACTCCTCCTACGCGGTGCTCGCCGACATCTGCGTCAAGCAGACCATCGATCTCGAGCCGCCGCTCAAGGAGTTCCTCAAAGCCTACGCCGCCTTCGCGGTTGCAGCCGGCGAGTTGGACAAGGCGATCGCCGCCGCGGAGAAGTAGCGCGAGGCTGACCTACTCCTGCGGCTTGCCGCCCCGCGTGGACTGGAACTGCGTGGCGACGTGCGGGCCGAGCGCCTCGCGCAGGAGGTCCTCGACCATCTGCGACACGTGAGCGCGCGCCTCGTCGTCGTCATAGACGAACTCGATCCCCATCCCGGGCTCCTCGCCCGCCTTCTCTTCGCCGTCGGCGATGATCCATTTCACCCGGCCGGAAAGCTCGAGGGGCTGCTGGAGGGTGGGGACATGGAGATGAAAGATGAACGCGGTGCCGATATCGAGCGGGTTGCGGGTCTTGATGAAGGTGCCGCCCTTGGAGATGTTTCGCGTGTAGTCGGCGAAGAAGGTGTTGAGCCGCTTGTACTCGACCTTCAGCTCGATCGGCTTGCGCGGATGGGAGCGACGGTTGTCGCCGTTCTTCATCGGCTCTCCCCTCGGCCGCGTGCCGTGCGGGCCGCAGCCTCGTCGGTTGCCGAGCGCCCCGGACCGCGCGCGAGATGCCTTGCGGGTCGATTGGCGCGCCCGGCCGCCGGCCGACTTGGAGCCTACACCGCCGCGGCTCGGAGTCAAGAACGCGTTGCGATCGCGCTCCGCTCTGCTAAGGTGCCGCCCATGTTCCGCATCTCCGTCGCGCCGACCCTGGCCGTCCTCGCCCTCGGCTGCTCGTGCGAGTCCGACTCCCACGGCCCGACCGACACGTATGTCGCGCCGCAAGTGGCGGCGGTCGAGCCCACCCCCGTCTTCGAGGGATTGCAGCACCTCGCGCTGCATTTCTCCGGCACCGACTTCACCGGCGTGGCCGCTCCGCCTTCGTTCGCCGTCACTTCGGGAAACAACCCGCGACCCGGCGATATCGAGGTCACCGACTGGTTGTGCAACAACGTGCGCTGCGGCGTCGCCTTGCGCCTGGGCAAGTGGCTGCCCGGACACGGCCAGGCGCTCCCGTCGCCGATCCAGGGCCAGCAGGTGCGCGTCACCTTCCAGGGCGCCGCCGTCCAGATCAGTTCCACCGTCCTCGTCCTGCCGCTCGACCACGGCGGAGGTTCCTCGACCAGCACTCCGCCGCACATGAGCGGCACCTGGATGTTCTACGACTTCCGCCTGGGCGCGGACGTGCCGCTCGCGGTCGAGCCCGACGCCACGGGGCTGCCCGGCCACATCCTGGTGACGAGCGAGGCTTCGCTCGCCGCGGGCTCCTCGATTGTCGCCTCCGGCCAGCCGGGGATCGCCGCGCCCCCCGCGGGCGGCGTCGCCGGGCCGGGCGGCTTCCCCGGGGCCGCGGAGGGCGACGACGCGGCGCTGCCGATGGGCGGTCGCGCGGGCTCGGCGCCCGGCGGCGGCGGCGGCGGCGGCGGCG
>JACRCX010000146.1 GCA_016218815.1 Deltaproteobacteria bacterium | reverse complement strand
GCGGGAGCCCGGGGCGGGCGCCGGCCCCGCGGCGGCCCGGCCCTGCGCCGCGGGAGCACGCTGCGCGGCGGCCGCAGTCCCGACGGTAGCGCCCCGCGACGGAGCGGCGGCCGCAGCCCGCGACCCGGGGCTCGCCGCCCCCGCTCGCTCGCGGAACTGCCGGGCGCGCGCTTCCTGGCCGAGGGATTCGGCGACGCGGGCGGCCTTGGCCCAGGCGCCGGCCTGCTCGAACATGTGGATCGCCGCCTGGAGGTTGCCGTGGACGACGTGGAAGTCGCCGGCCTGCTCGTAGCGGCCGTCGGCGACGAGCCGGCGGGCTTCGCGAGCGAGGCGGCGTTCGCCGCCGCCGGCGAGCCCGCGCAGGAGGGCGATGACGATCCAGAGGCCGACGAGGACGCCGGCGAGCTTGAGGCCGACGAGCCAGACGGGCCCGACGAAGAGGACGCCCACGACCGGCAGGTCGGCCAGCCGTTCGAGGGGTCCGGGGGCGAACGCTGAGAGCGAAGCGTACAGCAAGCCCCTCCTGTGGAGAACGGTAGCACGCTTCGGGGAGAGAACTGAGAACTGAGAACCGAGAACTGGAACCGGCGAACAGGGACCGGGGAACAGGGAACCGGCCAATGGGGGGGGCAGGGGGGGTGGATCACTCCTGGGGGCGGATGATGACCTTGAGGCACTCGCGGCCGTCGGCGACGAGCGCGAAGCCGCGGGGGGTCTGGGCGAGCGGGAGGCGGTGGGTGACCATGTCCTCGACGCGCACGCGGCGGGCACGGAGCAGCTCG
This sequence comes from Deltaproteobacteria bacterium, assembly GCA_016218815.1. Taxonomy (GTDB): domain Bacteria; phylum Myxococcota_A; class Polyangia; order DRWM01; family JAAZOP01; genus JAAZOP01. The sequence goes on along the minus strand of JACRCX010000146.1, from coordinate 31,971 downwards.
AGCGCCTCGCGGGTCTCGCGCGGCGGGCCCGCGTAGCTGGAGGTGATGGTAACGCCGTCGCGCCACAGGTCGTGCAGCGGCGCCGGGACCAGAACCCCCGGCTCGGGCAGCGCGAAGATCAGGATCGTGCCGCCGCGGTCGACGGACTGGAACGCCTGCTGGTAGACCGTTTCCTGGGCGGCGCAGACGACCACGAGGTCCGCGCCGCGGCCTTCGTTGGCGTCGCGGACCCGGCGGGGGACGTCGTCACGCCCGTCGAAGACCGCTTCCGCGCCGAAGCGCAGGGCGGCGGCGCGGCGCGATTCCAGGACGTCGGTGGCCAGGAGGCGGCCGGCGCCGAGCGCGGCGGCGAGCTTCAAGTGCAGGAGGCCGGAGAGACCGGCGCCCAGCACGAGCACGGAGTCGCCGGCACGTATTCGGGCGATGCGCTGCGCGCGGATCACGCACGCCAGCGGCTCGGCGAAGGTCCCCTCGTCGAACGACAGGTCGTCGGGGAGCTTGAACACGCCGCGGTCGACGTTGATCGCGGGCAGCCGCACGCGCTCGCAGAAGCCGCCGGGGTCGAAGGTCGTGGTGCGCAGGGTATCGCACGTCGAATGGTGTCCACGGAGGCAGGCGCGGCAGGTGTTGCAGGGGACGTGGTGGGCGGCGACGACGCGGTCGCCGGGCGCGACCTTCGTGACGCCCTCCCCCACCGCCTCGATCACGCCGGCGACCTCGTGGCCGAGCACGAGGGGCGCCTTGCGGACGCGGTACCACTCGACGACGTCGCTGCCGCAGATGCCGCTGGACTCGAGGCGCAAGAGCGCCTCGCCGGGACCGATCGCGGGGACGGGCAGCTCCGCAAGGCGGACGTCGCGGTTGTTGTGGTAGACGGCGGCGCGCATGGGCGGCAGCACAGAGTCGTGAGTCGTGAGTCGTGAGTCGTGAGTCGACTCAGAACTCATGACTCATGACGGATGACTCCCCTTCCTCACTTGGCTCCTTCGTTCTTGAGTTTCTCGAACAGGGCGAGGGCCTGGCCGGCGGTCTTCTTCTCGTGGACGACGGCGCGGACGGCGCGGATCATGGCGACGGGGGCGTCGCACTGGAAGATGTTGCGTCCCATGTCCACGCCGACGGCGCCGTGCTTGATGGAGTTGTACGCCATCTTGATCGCCTCGTACTCGGCCAGCTTCTTGCCGCCGGCGATGACGATGGGCACGGGGCAGCCGGCGACGACCTTCTCGAAGTCGTCGCAGTAGTAGGTCTTGACGATGTTGGCGCCCAGCTCGGCGGCGATGCGGCTGGCCAGGCCGAGGTACCGGGCGTCGCGGGCCATCTCGCGGCCGACGGCGGTGACGGCCAGGACCGGCATGCCGTAGCGCTGGCCCTCATCGACGAGCTTGGCGAGGTTGAGCAGCGACTCGCGCTCGCCCTCGCCCCCGACGAAGATCGAGTGCGCGACGGCGACGGCGTTGAGCCGGAGCGCTTCCTCCATGCAGGTCGCCAAACCTTCGTTGGACAGCTCCTTGAGCACGCTCGTGCCGCCCGAGACGCGGAGCACGACGGGCGTGCCGCTGCTCGGGTCGACCGACGTGCGCAGGATGCCGCGGGTGAGCATGAGGGTGTCGGCGTAGGGCAGCAGCGGCGTGATCGTCGCGCGCGGGTTCTCCAGGCCGGTGGTCGGGCCCTGGAAGTACCCGTGGTCGACGGCGAGCATGACGGTGCGGCCGGTTTCGGGCCGGATGATCAGGTTCAGTCGGTTGGCGAGTCCCCAGTCCATGGCGAAGGGCTATAGCATTGCTCGGCGGCCTTCGGCAATCCGGGCGCCGCCGGCCGGGGCGATCCGGAGTTCGCGCAAAGGACGCAAAGGGCCGCAAAGGACGCAAAGAGGGGGGAAAATCGGGCTTCCGACCTCGCCTAGTCGAAGCAGCGGAGCTCGGCGGTCGAGCCGGGGTCGAAGAGGCGGGCGGCGCCGCGGACGAAGAACGCCTCGGGACAGGGGGGGACGGCGGCGCTGTGGAGGGGCGGGACGTAGAACCAGCCGGAGGTGGCGGGCGCGGAGCAGCGGTCGCCGGTGGGGGTGCGCGACGCCTGGCGGACGAGGCAGCGGCGAACCATGCGACCGGCGGGGGTTGCGCCCAAGCCGAGATCGCGCTTGAGCGGGTCGCACAGCTCGCCGGAGGAGGGGTGGCGGCACGGGGAAAGGGCGGGCAGGTCGCGCGGCGAGGCGGGAGGACAGCCGGCGGAGGGGCACGAGGGGTCTTCCTCGCAGGGGCGGTCGTCGGGCAGAGTCTCGACGGCGAGGCAGCGCGTGGCGCACGAGGTGGGGTCGAACGGCAGCTCGCGGTCGAGGCAGGGGTGGCGCAAGCGGTCGGCGATGCGCCCACCGATGCCTGCCATGGCGGTTGACCAGTCTTCCTTGCAGATCGAGTCCACGTAGGCGGAAGCACCGAAGGCTTGCGCGACCTGCACGATGCGGCGGGGCGGAGAGGCGATGCCCATCGCCGTGTGGCACGAGGGGAGCACGTAGACCGGGTCGGTCGGGTCGATGGTTTCCTGCATACCGGGGCTGGCGAGGCAGCGGGCGATGGCGTCGCCGGTGCCGACGCAGAGCGGCTCGTCGAGCGGCACGCCGGCGATGACGCCGACCACGAGGTCGCGCGGCCGGTCGGAACGGACGGCGCGCAAGGACGCCACGAGGTCGGCCACGGGCACCAGGAAGTCGGGGTGGAGGAAGCAGCGGAGGCCGAGGTGACCGAGATCAGCCCGGCTCGTGTCGAACATCTCGAGATGATCCGGCGAGACCGAGCAATCCTCCTCGTCGGTGATCCAGATCAGCACGAGCACCGAGTCGGGGCGGAGGAAGCCGAAGTTACAGCCGCCGGGCGCCATATCGTCCGTCACCGCGTGACGCATCGCCTCGAGCTGCTGCTCAAGGCCGCAGCCGCTGGTGCCGAGCGCGCCGAGGCAGCCGAAGTCGCGGGCAAGGTCGGCGGGCGGGTAGGTCGCGGCGTTCGCGCCGTCGCGGGAAAGAAAGAGGGGCAGCGTGGACGGACAGCCGGCCGGGGCGCCGGGAGGATCGCGAAGGAAGCAGCCGTTGTCACCGACGTCGGAGTTCGAGCAGGTCGACAGACGGTAACCGCCGGAGCCCATGTCGGACGAGATGACGCCGACGCGGAGGTCCTCGACGGGCGGGTGGTCGGGCGTTCCGTCGCCGTCGGTGTCGGGCGGATCAAGCAGGTCCTCCAGGAGGAGGTGGACGCTCGCCGCGAGCGCCCTCTGTTCCTGGCTCATGGAGCCCGAGTTGTCGACCATCACGACCATGTCGACGCGGACGGGCGCGGCGGGCGCGAGCGGCACGGTGAACGAGGGCGGCGGGGAGTCGCCCTCGCTGCGGTAGCACGCGGGTGAGGCGGCGAGCAGTGCACAGGCGGCGAGGAAACGGTGAGAAGCAGGGCACGCGGCTCCGAGGTGCGTCACGAAACCCCTCCCGGGCGGCGCCGGAACGCCGCGACTTCCGCCTCTCGGAATCGGATGGAGGCTAGCACGTCTTGACACCGGACGACACTCGGCGCATGGGAGGAAGGTGGACGCTGCATCCCACGCGGAGGATCCGGAGCTGCCGCCTGCGGTGGTGGCGGAGACGCGGTCGTACCGTTGCGAGTGGTGCGGGCGGGCGCTGGGCGGCGCGGCCGAGGAGCGCGATCTGGCGGGGGACGTGGGGCGCAAGACGCACCGCTATTTGCCGCGGAAGTACCGGGCGTGCGACGAGGCTTGCCGGGCGGGGGTGGCGCGTTTCGTCCGGCGGCATCTGGCGCTGGGACCGCTGCTCTGGTCGCTCACGGTGATGTCGTTCCTGGTCGGGGTGGTGGCGCTGCTGGCGACACTGCCGCCGCCGGCGCGCCTGCTGATGCTCGAGGCCCCCGACCTGCTGCTGCTCCTGGCGCTCCTGGGGATTCTGGGCACGGTGACCGGGGCGCTGGTGACGGCGCTGCCGTACACCTTCATTGCGCGCCGGCCGGAGGGGGACCCGCCGGCGGTACCGTTGCGTCGCACGTTGGTGCTCAACCGCTTGATGGGCGCGTTCATGGCGGCGTTCTCGGTGGTGGTCGTCGTGCGCGTCCTGCTCTGGCTGTAGACCTCGAGGGCGCAATTCCGGCGGGGCGGGGTAACCTCGGGCCGCTCGGCGCCGTCGGGCTGCCGCGCCGCAAGGAAGTCACTAGGCCGGGCGGCACCGCGACAGCCGTGTCGGGGTGGTGGTCGCGACGACCCCGATCCTCCGGAGGCACGCGGGGACGACCCGGAGGCGGAGAATCCAACGGGAGTACCAGGATTCCGCGGAGATCGCGTGGGAGGGCCCGTTCGAACGCGATTCGCGAGGTGGACGCGGGGCACGCCGGGGGATGCGGCGGGGGGCTGGCATCGCACTTGCTGTAGGCAGGGGCATGACCCGGAGCCGGCAAGGAAAACGCGGGCGGTCCGGGAGGCGGCGTCGAGGGGAGCGGCGCGGGGAGGTTTGAGGATGATGTCTGGTCTTGACACGAAACAGGGCGCCCGTTCGGGAGGCTCGCTGCCGCCCGGGAAGGTGCAGTGCTTCATCTCGAAGCAGGTCGTCGACCTCGCGGAGACCGTGGAGCTGGACTTCCACGGAGTCCGGGTGCGCATCCACCGCCGGTACGTCGGCCCGAGCTCGGATCCCGCTCCGGTGCCGTAGACCTTCCGAACACACGTCAGCGACGGGAGGCGAGAAGGGCGGCGAAGGCTTCCCGGAGACCGTCGTGCAGCGTTTTCACGTCGGCGGGGGCCCACTTCTTCGGATCGGCGCGGATGAACGAGGTGCGATCGACGCGGTTGTCGAGGCGGGCCAGGGGGAGGTACCAGGTTTTCCCGTGGGCCGCGATGCGGATCGAGCCGGGGCGATCCGACTGTCCGAGGAGCCATTCGACGTCGTCGCAGCCGTAGTCGCCGCGCATGACGGGCTCGGGGACGCCGTGGTGCAGGATCGACCCCGGATCGTCGGGATTCGCGCGGGCGACGTTCTTGCGGCGGGACTCCTCGGGCGTGACCCAGATGTAGAGCACCGACGCGCGCTCGAGGATGCGCGGCGAGAGCATCGCGAGCGACCAGGCGTAGCCGAACGGGGCCGACAGGGGCATCGTCGAGCCCTCGGGCCCGCCGCGGGCGAACTCGATCACGATCGTCCGTCCCTTCAAGGACTCGGGGCGGGCTTCGGCGAGGCCGCGCAACAGGTCGCCCGCCTCGTGGTCGAGGGCCTCGGCGACGGCGGTGCGGGTCTTGCCGTCCAGCGCGGCGAGGCGCGGCTTGATCCCCGCCTTCATGCCGGCCTCATCGATGCGCGCCAGGAGCTGTTTTCCGCGGGCGCCCTTGGGCGGCACGGCGGGACGGGTTTCGAGGGCCTCGCGGTCCTGGTTGACCAGCTCGATCAGGGTCCCCCAGTCGCGCCCTTCCCGGAACCCGCGCTCGGGACCGTGGTAGAAGAGGCGCGCGCGGCCGAGCTTCTCCAGCACGTCGTCGACGCGGCGGAGGAAGTGGACGTAGGGGAAGTCGTCGAGCTGCACGTTGGGGCCGACGCCGAAGTCGGCGCGGCATTTCTCGGGCGAGAGTTGTTCCAGGTACTTCCGGACCTCCGATTTGCCCGAGGCGGGCAGGGCCAGGAGCAGCAAGGTGTCGATGACGTCGCTCATCTTCGTCCCCTTTCCGTACGGGAGAGCATGACGCAGGGCGGAGGAGGGGGGCAATTGGTTTTTGGGGCGGGGGGGGACGGGGGGGGCGGGCGAAACGGGGAACGGGGAATGGGGAATGGGGAATGGGGAATGGGGAATGGGGAATGGGAACAAGGAACTAGGAACTAGGAACTAGGAACACGGAACACGGGAGGGGGAATGGGGAACACGGAACTGATCTGTTGGTGCGGGTGGCGGTTGAACCGGGTGGGGACGAGGGCGTAGGCTGCGGGGAGTCCGCGCGGGGAAGCGGAGGAGGAGGGCGCGATGAAGTGGAGGAAGTCGCCGCCGGCCCTGATCGAGGCGTTCGAGGCGGCGCTGCCGGGGGATCCGCGGGCGCAGCGGCGCCAGATGTTCGGCTATCCGTGCGCGTTCGTGAACGGGCACATGTTCGCCGGCCTGCACCAGGAACACCTGATCGTGCGGCTCGAGGAGCGCGCCCGCTCCGAGCTGCTGGGGATTCCGGGAGCGGAGACCTTCGAGCCGATGCCGGGGCGGGTGATGCGGGAGTACGTCGTGGTGCCGCCGCGCATCGTGGAGAACGGGGTGGCGTTGCGCGAGTGGATCGACCGGGCGTTCGCGTTCGCGCTGACGCTGCCGATCAAGGGATCGAAGCGCGCGGCCAAGGCCGTGGAAGCTCGCAGCACACCACCGGCCCGAGCCGCCGGCCCCAAGCCCGCGGCGAAGAGGACGGTGGCGAATAGGGCGGTGGCGAAGAAGCCGGCCACGAAGAAGCCCGCGGCTAAGAGGACGGTGGCGAAGAGGACGGCGGGGAAGAAGCCGGTGACGAAGAAGGGCGGGAAGTGACGTTGAGCGAGAACCGAACCGCGCCCTTCAGGGCACGGCTAGAGCGGAAAAGCAGCCGCGGGCTGAAGCCCGCGGTTCGGATCCGGACTCCCCGACCACGACGACGACCACGACGACGACCACGAGGAGGGGGGGGCGCGATCTAGGTACGCAGGCGGAGGCAGGCGGTCCAGTCGTTGCGGCGGTCGGCGGAGACGACGCGGAGGCGCTCCTCGGTCTCGCCGGCGCCGATGGGGCGGACCAGCAGGCAGGCGCCGACCCACTCGTCACGCCGGCAGGAGTCCTCGACGTTGACGCGTCCGCGCAGGAGGCGAACCGGACCGGAGGCTCCGGCGGGGGGTGCGGCGCGCGCCGCTTCGGCGACCGCGGACGGCTCGGGAGCCGCCGCGTCCTCGGACCACACGGAGACGGCGTCAGGATCCCCGAGCGCGGCGTAGAGCCACTTGACGTCGGTGCCGGCATCGACCTCCAGCGCGGCGACGAGCAGGGCGACGCGGTCGTGTCCGGGGGACGAGGCGGCGCGCAGGAGCAGGGTTTCGTCGGGGACCGTGGTGCAGGGGAACGAGCCGCGCACGGTGAGGAGGCGCGCGGCCCGACCGAGGAGGCGGGAGGACGCCGGTCCGACGGACCATGCGGCGAAGAGCAGGGCGGGCTCGGGCTTGCCGCGGAGGAAGCCGTCGTGCCCGCGGGCCAGCTCGACGGCGTCGAGGGTCGCGGTGATGCGACGCCCGGACGTTGCGCTTCGAGGCGCGGCGCGGCGCTTTGCCATGGCGGAGTAGAGTAGTACGGCCGCGCGCGGTTGTACTACTGTCGATCCATGTTTGCGTGGTGGCGCCGTCGACGTCGCAGGAAGCTGGCCCGGAGGGAGTTCCCGCCGGCGTGGATGCCGCATGTGCGGCGGTACGCGCCGTTCTTCGCGACGCTGCCGGCGGAGCGGCAGGAGCGTTTCCTGGAGCGGCTGAAGGTCTTCGTCTGGGAGAAGCAGTTCTTCGGCGCGGGCGGGTTGGAGGTCACGGACGAGATCCGCGTCGCCGTCTCGATCGCCGCGGTGCGGCTGGTCCAGCACCTCGACCTGTCGGCGTACGACCGGCTGACGGAGATCGTGGTGTACCCGTACGTCTACGGGCACCCGGGACGGGACGGGGCGATCCTGGGCGAGGCGCACTCGTTCGGCACCGTGGTGCTGGCGTGGCCGGCGGTGCAACAGGGGCTGCTCAACCCGTCCGACGGGCACGACACGGCGGTGCACGAGTTCGCGCACGTCCTGGATCGCGCGGACGGGGCGTTCGACGGGACGCCGGAGCTGCGGGCGTCGGAGCACTACCGGCCGTGGGGCGAGGTCTTGGGCCGGCGGTACCTGGAATTGAAGGCGACGGCGGAGCGGAAGCGGACGCTGTTGCGGGCGTACGGGGCGACGAACGAGGCGGAGTTCTTCGCGGTGGCGACGGAGTCGTTCTTCGAGAAGCCGGCGCGGATGCGGGAGCAGGCGGCGGACCTGTACGCGGAGCTGTCGCGGTTCTACGGGTGCGACCCGGCGGCTGCGACGGCGGTGGAGGCCGCGCCGGTGGTGGAGGTCGGGCGGAACGATCCGTGTCCGTGCGGGTCGGGGCGGAAGCACAAGCGGTGCTGCGGGCGGGATCGGTAGGGGGCCGCTCGCGCGGGCGAGGACTACGGGCAGCTTCCGTCCTCGACGACCAGTTCGTCGAGGTACCAGCCGCGCGCGACGGCCGAGGAATCCGCACCGAAGTAGCAGCGGAGTCGCAGGGTCGCCGAGCGGAACGCGGAGAGGTCGAAGCAGCGCTGCTCCCAGGCGACGGTCGGCGCGGCCGGCAGGGGACGTCCGGAGCGGCAGCCGAAGCCGGGGCGGCCGTTGACGTAGGCCGGTCCTCCGGTGAACCAGGCGTCGAGCGACGCGAACGGATAGCCGTCGCTCGGCGCGACGCCGGCGGTCTCGAAGGCGCCGCCCGTGGAGACCGCGACCAGGCCGCCGTCGTTGTTGCCCGTGGAGCCGGCGCAGTCGGTCGTGCGGCCCTCCCCTTCCATCCAGTGCCAGAAGATCAGGCGCAGGGGCCCCGAGCCTGTGTTGGCGTCGATCACCGGCGATTCGGCGTAGCCATCCGAACGCAGGGAGTAGTTGCCGGCGATCCGCGTCGCCAGCACCCCGCCGAGGGCATCGTGCCCGGCACCGGGGTCTCCGGTGCCCGAGCCGCACTCCCAGTCATTGACCCCGGCTGAGGAAGCCCGCCCGGTCGTCCAACTCGCGCAATCGTCTGCGGAGAAGGAGGTGGCGTAGTAGATGGTCGGTCCGCCGTCGGCATCGGCGTCGGCATCGGCGTCGGCGTCGGCTTCAGCATCGGCTTCAGCATCAGCTTCAGCCTCGGCGTCGGCTTCAGCTACGGCATCGGTTTCGGCATCGGCATCGGCGTCGGCATCGGCATCGGCGTCGGCATCGGCATCGGCATCGGCATCGGCATCGGCGTCGGCATCGGTCGAGGCGGTTTCGGCGAGGCGGATGGTGACGCGGGAATTCTCGCCGGCGGTGAGGGAGCGTTCGGTGCAGCCGGTAGCGAGGATGCCGGTCTCGTCGGATCCGTCGTAGGCCTCGGCATAGAAGGTCCGAGCGCCCGGGGGGACCTCGAGGCGGATGGTCTGGCCGGGCTCGACGCGGCCCGAGGAGGCGACGCTGGCCGCGCGCGGGTCGGGCACGAGGTCGCCCGCGCAGTGCTGGACGGCGGCATCGTAGACCCAGATGCGGACGTGCTCGACGCGCGAGAAGAACTCGCTCGAGGCCAGGAGACCGACGCGGGTCCCGAGGTCGTCGGCGGGGGCGACGCAGGCGGGGGTCCACCCGGCGCAGGAGAGGACAACGGCGAGCATCCTGGAGACGGACCGGGCGCGCGACGAGCGTGTTGCCGAGCGGGAGCGTGCCGTGCGACGGGGGAGCGAGTGGAACGGTCTGGTCACGGTCAGCCCCCTTGGGTCCCTCCCCGCCCAGGGATGGAGGTGCGGGGACTGCAAATCGGGTCACGTGCGGCGCACGCTCCGCGGGGTGGCCGCGACGCCTGCTCCCGGGGCGGGGTGCACGGCGCGGCCGGCGGGCCGCCGACAGCAAACGAGAATAGCACGACGGCCGCCGCGAAGGCGCTGGAACGCTCGGCGAAGCCGGCCCCGATTCCATGGAGGACGGAGCGGACGGCGACGGAGACGAGCACACGTGCGCCGCGTCTGCGACGGGCGAGGTGTACTGCCGGGGCGCGAACGAGTACGGCCAGGCGAGCGGCGACTTCCACGGGTATCCGCACGCGGTGGTGTCGCTGGCCGCGCCGTAGGGAGCGCGGCACAGGTCGTCGGACCACGAGAATGGAAGCAACCGTCGAGAAGCGCGAGATCGGGATTGTCGCCTGTGCAACCGCAACGATGGCGATCCGCAAGTCACGGAAGCATCTTGCGTGCCACGCGTGCGATCGGGGGATCGAGATCCGCGCGGTCGACAGGCGCGCCATTGGGCGAGCGTCCACAGCCGGGGTTGAGCTTCGGGCTGCATCTGTCGGTCCCGAGCGACGCGATCTGGCTGTTGGACGCGGGGGGGGCGGTGGTGGACCGCTTCTGTTACGGCGGAAGCTTGGCGGACTGTGCGCTGCTGCCGGCCGTGGACGTGTCCCTCACCCGCTCGCCGGATCTCGCGGGGGCGTTCACGCCGCACGACGAGGCAGCCGGCTCGGGCGGCGCGGCCTTCAGCCCCGGCACTCGCCTGGACGGCGGCTCGTTCTGACGGCCGTGCTCCGTGGAGAACTGGAAGCGATCAAGGAGACGCCGGCGGCGCGCGCTAGATGCAGACGCCCCACATCGCCCCACTGCTGCCGAGGTGTCCCCGGCAGGTCAGGCCGGCGTCGCAGTCGGCGTCGCACCAGCACCACTCTCGGCAAGACGTCGGTGCCGGGGCCGGGCCGTAGCACGTCGCGCCCGCGACGCACTCGGTGTCCCGAGCGCACGATCCGCCTGCGGGAGTCGAGCCGGGCGGGTTGCACCCCGGTCCCAGCGACGTGTAGCAGGCATCGGTCCCGCGGCACTCGGCGCTGGTCATCGGGTTGCAGCTCGGCCAGGACGTCGGGCGCGGCAGGCAGGCGCCCAGGCCGTCGATCAACGTCCCCCAGTACGCCACGGACGCCAGCGGCAGGCAGGCCTCGTCCGCTCCGGGGCACGTCCCGTCCGGGTAGCCGCACAACGTGCGGCACGTGGGACCCGACCCGGCGACTGCGGGCGGATCGGTGGCGCAGATCAGCGACCCGCCGCACTCCCTCTCGAAGTAGCAGGGGCTGCCGAGACCCGAGCCGCCCGCGTCCCGGCAGTAGCCGAGCGGGCTACAGACCTGGCCTGAGGGGCAGGAGCTGGGCCCCAGCACATCCTCGGCGGTCGTGCACGGACCCGTGATGGGATCGATGACGAACGGCACGTGCAGCTGCCAGCCGTCGCCGTCCGCGCCGGTGATGCGCAGCTCGAGCGAGTAGTCGTCCGGGGGCATCAACCGAGGGCCGAAGACGTCGTTCTCCGCGAACTGCAGCACGGCGTGGCTGTAGCCGTCTCCCGAGACCGGGGGCGCCAGCCCGCTCAGAGGCGGAAGGGTCCCGTCGAAGTACAGGTCGATCAGGGTCGCGCCCTGGTAGAGCTCCCCGTCGTAGGTGATCGGGAAGATCGCGGAGGGCAGGATCGGCCCGCCGGCGAAGTCGGGCGACGAGCCCACCGGCGCATCGGCCGTCGGGACCAGCAGCATGAGGAGGAAGATGCAGCTCGGCGAGCGGGGATCGTCGTAGGCGCGGTGCGGGCCGAACGGGATTCCCTGGGCCGTCAGCCCGTCCGTGACCTCGTGATCGTACGGCGGCGCATGCGGCGTTCCCGGTCCGAAGAGCCCCTCGCGCGAGTAGAACCCGTGGTCGGGGAGGATCGAGGAGACGAGCTCGACGGCGGGTGCGATGCTGCTTCCGTCCCAGCACACGCCCGCGAAGATCTGGACGTCCTCGACGGTCCAGGCGGGGCTGCCGACCGCCGTGCGGGTCACCTCCAGCGACCCGCTTCCACCGTCGTCGCTCGCATCGGCGTCGGCGTCGGCGTCGGCGTCGCCGTCGCCATCGGCATCGGCATCGGCGTCCGCATCCGCATCCGCATCCGCGTCCGCGTCCGCGTCCGTGCCGGGATCGGTGTCCGGCTCGGCGTCGGCGTCCGCTCCGCCTTCGTTCGACTCCATCGGCTCATCGCCGCCGGAATCCCGGCTCGAGCTGTCGTCTCCGCAGGCGGGAACGACGGCCACCAGGGCAAAGCACAGGGCGGCGCGCAGGACTCTTTCCGTCATGAGCTCGATCTCCCAACGTGTGCGGAAGGCCGAGGGCCGATCCGCAGTCCCCCCCCCGCAGACAGGTCCACCCCCAAGCGTGCGCCACCGACTGTAGGCGGCAGCCGGCCCACGGTCAAGGGAACGAGCCACGTAGGGTGGATCCCCCCGGGTGGGGGCTGTGCCGGCCCGACGGCGGAAGCCGGAATTTCCGCGCAGAGACGCAGAGACGCAGGAGGGAAGAGGACAGGGAGGGCGAGAATGTCAGCCCGTCGGGATCGGGTCGGCGGCGGGCCCCTCGACTTCGGTCGGGGCTTCGCCGCCCTTCGACCCCTCCACGGGGCTCGGGGCGGCGCCGCCGCAAGCGGCGGCGGTGGCGTCATCGACGATCACGCCGTCGCGGATTTCGACGCGGCGGGGGAGCTTGCGGGCGAGACGGTCGTCGTGGGTGACGACGACCATGGTCACGGAGTGCAGGCGGTTCAATTCGAAGAACAGCTCGTGGATGCCGGAGGCGGTGGTGGAATCGATGTTGCCGGTGGGCTCGTCGGCCAGGAGCAGGCGGGGCTCCATGACCAGGGCACGGGCGATGGCGACGCGCTGCTGCTCGCCGCCCGACAGCTCGCTGGGCCGGTGCGTCAACCGCGACCCGAGGCCGACTTCGCCGAGGAGCTTGAGGGCGCGCTCGCGCGCCTCGGCCGGGGGCACGCGGCCGATGATCGCGGGCATCATCGCGTTCTCGAGCGCATTGAACTCGGGGAGCAGGTGGTGGAACTGGAAGACGAAGCCGATGGTGCGGTTGCGGAACGCGGCCAGCTCGCGGCCGCCCATGCGCGCCACGTCGACGCCGTCGAACTCGACGCGGCCCTCGGACGGCGCGTCGAGGGTGCCGATGACGTGCAGCAGGGTCGACTTGCCGGCGCCGGAGAGGCCGACGATGGCCAGCATCTCGCCGCGCTCGATCGTGAGGTCGACCCCGCGCAGCACGGGCAAATCCTTGCCGCCGTGGCGGAAGGACTTCCGCAACCCGCAGACCCGCAGCAGCGGCGCTTGGGTGTCCATCATTCGAACCTCAACCCGTCGGCCGGACGCAGGCGCGAGGCGATGCGCGAGGGATACGTCGTGGAGATCGTGGCCACCGCGATCGCCGCCAGCCCGACGGTCAGGAACTCGGCGATCGACATCGCCACCGGCATGCGGCTCATGTAGAAGACCTCCTTGGGCACGGGGAACGGGATCACGTGCCGCACGAGCAGGCAGAACGAGACGGACAGGATCGACCCCGTGATCGCCCCCGCGGCGCCGATCAGCACCCCCTGCAGCGTGAAGATCCAGCGGACGGTCCGGTCCGAGGTGCCGAGCGCCTTGAGCACGGCGATCTGCTTGTGCTTCTCGAAGACCATGAGCGTGAGCGTGGAGATGATCGAGAACGAGGCGACGAGGATGGACAGCGAGAGCATGACGAACATCATGACCTTCTCGAGCTTGAGGGCGGAGAAGAGGTTCTTGTTGATCGATTGCCAGTCCAGGACGCGGAGCTCGGGCGGCAGGGCCTGGCGCAGGGCGGCGGCGACGGCGACGGCGCGGTCGAGGTCCGGGACGCGGACGGCGATCTGCGAGGCGACGTCGAAGACACCGAAGAAGCGCTGGGCGTCGGCGAGCGGGATGTAGACGTATTTCGAGTCGTACTCGTACATCCCGGACTGGAAGATCCCGGCGACGGTGAAGGGGCGGCTCTTGGGCATGGGTCCGGTCGGGCCGAGGTCGCCCATGGGGGCGACGAGCTGGATCTCGTCGCCGACCTCGAGGTTCATGGCGTCGGCGAGCTGGGCGCCGACGAAGAGGCCCCTCGGGGACTGGGGGGTGGGGGGTGGGGACGAGAGGGGGTCGGGGGTCGGGGGTCGGGGGCTGGCAGAAGCCGGACCCGAATCCGAAACCGGACCCGGACCCGGACCGGGGGGGGGAGGGGGCTGGTCGTTGGTCGCTGGTGGCTCGGGGGAGGGGGGGAGTTTCTTGGGGGTGCCGGCGGCGGCGGTCTGGAAGCGGCGCATGGGGGCTTCGAGATCCTCGACGCGGGCGCCGTCGCGCAGGGTTTCGCCCAAATCCGTGGCGGAGTCGACGCTCGCGGAGTCCACGCCGCGCACGACGACGCCGGCGAGGTTCTGGGTGCGCGGGGACTGCACGAGGGCCTCGCCGATGACGAAGGGGGTGGCGCCGACGACGCCGTCGACGCCGCGGACCACGGCCAACACGCGCTCGTAGTCGGCAATGCCCTCGCCCTGCGCGCGGTCGATCACGACATGGGCGTTGGAGCCGACGATCTTGTGCTTGAGATCCTCCTGGAAGCCGCTCATCACGGAGAGCACGGAGTCGAGGGCGCAGGAGGAGAAGGAGACGCCGAGGATGGAGAGCAGGCCGATGACGGAGAGGAAGCCGCTCTTGGGGCCGCCGAGCTGGCGGACCGAGATGAAGAGGCTGGCGGACCAGCGCTTGCCGATCGCCTCGCAGGACTTGAGCAGGAGGTGCCAGACGCCGAGGTTGAGCAGGACGGCGCCGACGACGAAGCCGAAGATGAGGAGGGGGGCCCACCAGACGACCTGCATCGCTCACCCCACGGGCCGGCGCAACGGGAAGAGGATGGCCTCGCGGATCGAGCCGACGCCGCAGAGCAGCATCGTCAGCCGATCCACGCCCAGGCCGAAGCCTCCCGCGGGCGGCATGCCGTGCTCCAGCGCCTGCACGTATTCGACGTCGTACTCCATCGCCTCCGCGTCGCCCTTGCGGCGCGCCTCGACCTGCGCGCGGAAACGCTCGGCCTGGAGGTCGGGGTCGTTCAATTCGGAGAACGCGTTGGCGAGCTCCTGCCCGCCGACGAACAGCTCGAAGCGATCGGTCCAGAAGGGATCGGCGTCGTTGGGTCGGGCGAGCGGGGAGACGGCGGCGGGGTAGCCGAGCACGAAGACCGGCTCGGGCCCGAGGCTCGGCTCGACGAGCGTCTCGAACAGCCAGTAGATGCGACCGCCGTGATCCAGCGGACCCCAGGCTGCACGCTGCGCGGGATGGGCGCCGGAAAGGAACGCCTCCATGGCCGCGGGGTCGGTCAGCGACCCGGGCGGCGCGCCGCGTTCGACGACGGCGTCGGCCATGCGAAGCCGGCGGAACGGGCGCTCCAGGCGGAACGCGCGGCCCTCGCCGTACGCGGGGAAGGCTGCGCGCAGGCGTTCGTCGACGTGGCAGAGCATTTCCTCGGTGCGTTCGAGCACGGTGTCGCAGGTCGCGTAGGCTTCGTAGAACTCGAGCATGGTGAACTCGGGGTTGTGCCGGGTGGACAGGCCTTCGTTGCGGAAGCAGCGGCCGAGCTCGTAGACGCGCTCGAGGCCGCCGACGAGCAGGCGCTTCAGGAACAGCTCGGGGGCGATGCGCAGGAAGAGATCGAGGTCGAGGGCGTTGTGGTGGGTGGCGAAGGGTTTCGCGGCGGCGCCGCCCTGGACGGCGTGGAGCATCGGGGTCTCGACCTCGAGGAAGCCCTCGCCGTCGAGGTACTCGCGGAGGGCGCGGACGACGAGACCGCGGGCGCGGAAGAGGCGTTGGACGTCGGGGTTGGCGAAGAGGTCGACCGAGCGGTGGCGCAGGCGCGTCTCGACGTCGGTGAGGCCGTGCCACTTCTCGGGGGGCGGACGCAGGGCCTTGGTGAGATGCATCCAGCGCTCGGCCAGAATGGTGACTTCGCCGGTCCTGGTGCGGAAGAGGGGGCCGGTGACGCCGGCGAAGTCGCCGGGCTCGGCGAGCTTGAACGCGGCGAAGTCGGCCTCGGGGAGCACGTCGCGGCGCACCTGGACCTGGATGCGGCCGGAGCGGTCGTCGAGCTTGACGAAGGCGGCCTTGCCGAAGGAGCGGAGGGCGGCGATACGGCCGGCGACGGCGAAGCGCGGCGCGTCGGCCGCCGGTCCGGCGGCGTGCCCCGCGGGATGGGGACCACCGTCCTCCGCCGAACCGCGCCCTTCAGGGCGCGGGCCGGGCGGGGCGACGTCCGCGGGCTGAAGCCCGCGGTTCGGTTGTGGGGGTTCGTTCAGGGCAGGCGCGGGGAGGGACTTGCCGGCCTCGAGCGCTTCGGCGGCGGGGTGGGTGGGGTGGAAGTCGTTGGCGTAGGGGTGGAGGCCGAGGGCGCGGAGCTTCGCGACCTTGTCGCGGCGGTCGGCCAGGATGCGCTCGAGCCCGCCCTTGTCGTCCTTTTCGTTCTCGGCCATCGGACTCACCCTTGTCCCTTGCGTTTGCCCCGCTCGGTCAGCTCGTGCAGCAGGAAGGCATCGATGAACGGTTCGAGCTCGCCGTCCAGGACGGCCTGGACGTTGCCGGTTTCGTGGTCGGTGCGCATGTCCTTGACGAGCTGGTAGGGGGCGAGGACGTAGGAGCGGATCTGGCTGCCCCAGGCGATGTCACGTTTCTGGGAGTGGTAGGTCTGTTCGATCGCTTCCTCGCGCTCGCGCTGGGCCTTTTCGTAGAGGCGGGCGCGGAGGACCTTCATGGCGGTGTGGCGGTTCTGGTGCTGGGAGCGCTCGCTCTGGCAGGCGACGACGATGCCGGAGGGGAGGTGCGTGATGCGGACGGCGGTTTCGACCTTGTTGACGTTCTGGCCGCCCTTGCCGCCGGAGCGGAAGAAGTCGAGCTTGAGGTCCTCGTCGCGGATGTCGACCTCGATGGAGTCGTCGATCTCGGGCATGACGAAGACCGCGGCGAAGGTGGTGTGGCGGCGCTTGTTGGCGTCGAAGGGGGAGATGCGGACGAGGCGGTGGACGCCGGACTCGGAGCGCAGGTAGCCGTAGGCGTAGTCGCCGCGGACGATGAAGGTGGCGCTCTTGATGCCGGCCTCCTCGGCGTCCTGGCGGTCGATGAGCTCGGTGGCCCAGCCGCGGCGCTCGCAGTAGCGCAGGACCATGCGCAGGAGCATCTCGGCCCAGTCCTGGGACTCGGTGCCGCCGGCGCCGGAGTTGATGGAGACGATGGCCGGGCTGCGATCCTCGGTGCCGGAGAGCAGGCGTTCGAGCTCGGCGGTGCGAAGCTGCTGGTCCAGCGCCTGCACCATCTGGGACAGCTCGAGCAGCGTGGCGGGGTCTTCGCCGGCTTCGTCCAGGAGCGAGAGCATGGCCTGGGCGTCGGCGAGGCCGGCGCCGAGCTTTTCGTGCGTGGCGACGACGCGCTCGTGGTCGGAGCGCTTGCGCAAGGTCTCCTGGGCCTGGCTGGGTTTGTCCCAGAAGTCCGAGCGTGCGGATTCCTCGTCGAGCTTTGCTATTTCGGCGCGGCGGGACGGGAGGTCAAAGATGCCTCCCGAGGTTCTCGATGCGGCGGAGCAGCTCGGCAAGGGCGTTGCGGGCGTCGGAGAGGTTCATCGTGGGACCTCCAGGGCGGGTGCTCCGCCCGTCGGCGGGCTCAGGGCGGGGCCGGCCGCTTCGGACTCGCCGCAGCCGCAGGCGGGAGGGCGGCTGGGGGAGGTGCGGCGGACCGGGATGGGGTAGTCGCCGGAGAAGCAGGCGTCGCAGAACTGCTTGTCCGAAAGGGCGCCGCCGGCTGCGGCATGAGCGCCTTCCAGGGAGAGGTAGCCGAGGGTGTCGCAGCGGACGAAGTCGCGAACGGCCTCGATGGACTGCAGCGAGGCGATCAGCTCCTCGCGGGTGGGCGTGTCGAGCCCGTAGTAGCAGGGCCAGCGGGTGGGGGGGGAGGAGATGCGCAGGTGGACGGCGGCGGCGCCGGCTTCCCGCAGCAGGCGCACGATCTTCATCGAGGTCGTGCCGCGGACGATCGAGTCATCGATCACGGCGACGCGACGGCCGCGCAGGACGGCGCGCACGGGGTTGAGCTTGAGCTTGACGCCGAAGTGGCGGATCGACTGGCGGGGCTCGATGAAGGTGCGGCCGACGTAGTGGCTGCGGATGAGGCCGAGGGCGAAGGGGATATGGAGGCGATTGGCATAGCCGAGGGCGGCGGGGGTGCCGGAGTCGGGGACGGCGATGACGACGTCCGCCTCCGCCGGCTGCTCGTCGGCGAGGCGCTCGCCCAGGCGCCGGCGCACGTCGATCACGGGCAAGCCGTCGATGACGCTGTCCGGCCGGGCGAAGTAGATGTGCTCGAAGATGCACATGCGGCGCGGCCGCGGGGGGAAGGGGAAGAACGAGCGCACGCCGCGGGCGTCGATGACGACCATCTCGCCGGGCGCGACGTCGCGCTCGAAGGTGGCCTCGATGAGGTCGAACGCGGTCGACTCCGAGGCGACGACGTGGGCGTCGCCCAGGCGGCCCAGGCACAGGGGTCGGAAGCCGTAGGGGTCGCGCACGGCGATGAGCTGGTCCATGGAGAGGAAGAGCAGGGAGTAGGCGCCTTCGACCTGCGAGAGGGCATCGATGATGCGGTCGGTGAGGGACTCGCCGGTCGAGCGCGCGATGAGGTGGACGATCACCTCGCTGTCGGTGGTGGTCTGGAAGATCGAGCCTTCCTCCTCCAGGCGCAGGCGGATTTCCTCGGCGTCGGGGAGGTTGCCGTTGTGGGCGAGGGAGAGCCAGCCGCGGGAGGAGCGGACGGTGATGGGTTGGGCGCAGGAGAGGCCCGAGCCGCCGGCGGTGGAGTAGCGCACGTGGCCGATGGCGCGGTTGCCGGGGAGTCCGGCGAGAGTATCGGCGGAGAAGTGGTCCTGTACGAGGCCGATGACGCGGTGGGTGTTGATGCGCCGGCCGTCGGCGGCGGCGATGCCGGCGGACTCCTGGCCGCGGTGCTGCAGGCCGTGGAGGCCGAGGTAGGTCATGTTGGCGGCCTCGGGGTGGCCGAAGACGCCGAAGACGCCGCACTCGTCGTGGAAGCGTTCGTCGTCGATCGTCGCGTGCCGCGAGGCGCTCATCGAAGGGCCGTATAGCACAGCAAGCCACGCACCGATACGGGCCGAAGACGGTGGAGTGCCACGAGCCACGAGCGACGAGCGACGAGCATTCTCCGATCGATAGATAGGCCCCCGCCCGGCTGGCGCCGGGCTTGGTGGGGGCCTCCGAGGGGGGCTGGCCGCCGATGCCGGCGGCCAGCGGGAAGGAGGAGGTTGCCAGATAGGGGCACGGGACGAACCAACAACCTCCGGGGTAATCCACTAGCAGGATCGGTGCCACGCGGCATCCGGGACGCCGGCGGGAGGGGTTCGGGATCGGGCGTTCGAAAACAGACGGAATTCCCAGTGGGGTGATTCGCGAATTCCGGGAGTGGGGGAAGGAGTCGGTGTCGCGTCTGACACGGATGTCGCAGTTCGGGATGATGATGTGAGGCGGTCGACACAGTTCGTGGTGAGACATCGGCGGCCAGGCGGCGCGGGCGAGGCTGATTTCCGGGTGGTTTCACAACCCCCTTGACGGGCGTTCACCGCGGGTGCAAGCATCTCGGACGGCACGGGACGGCGAACGCCGAGGAGGAGTGGATGAAGGGGAACACGAAGGTCATTGCGACGCTGAACGATCTGCTTTCGGACGAGCTGACCGCGATCAACCAGTACATGGTGCACTCGGAGATGTGCGACAACTGGGGCTACGCGCGGCTGCACAAGGCGGTGGAGAAGCGGGCCATCGACGAGATGAAGCACGCGGAGAAGCTGATCGCTCGCATCCTCTTCCTGGAAGGCCGGCCGGTCGTGACGAAGCTGAAGACGATCCGGATCGGGCCGGAGGTGCCGGCGCAGATCAAGAACGACTGGAAGGCCGAGGAGGACGCGATCAAGTCGTACAACGCGGCGATCCGGCTGTGCGTGGAGCTGGCGGACAACGGCTCGCGCGAGTTGCTGGAATCGATCCTCAAGGACGAGGAGGTCCACATCGACTGGCTCGAGGCGCAGCTCGATCAGCTCGACCAGATGGGCACGGCGAACTACCTGGTCGAGCAGGTGGACGAGGACTAGGGCGCGACGGGCGAGGGGCTTCGCGGCACGGTACTTCCATCGACCGTCCGCGACATGATAAAGTTGGGGTCCATGGAAAACAGTGACGGAGAAAGTCCTGCACTCCCTCAAAACCTAGGGTGGTGGCTTCGGTCGTTCGAGGCCTTCCTGGCGCGCGAGCGGCGGAGCTCGTGGAACACGGTGATGGCCTACGTTCGCGACGTCGCGGACCTCGTGGAATGCGCGGCGGACGAGGGCATCACGGACGTCCGGCAGCTCGACGTCCTGGTGATCCGCCGGTACCTCGCGCTCCTGCACCGCCGGAAGCTCGACGCCGCATCGATCGGCCGGCGCATCTCCGCGTTCCGCTCGTTCTTCGGCATCGTCGCGCGGATGTACCCGACGTACGACGACCCGATGGAGGCGATCCGCAGCCCGAAGAAGGCGCGCAAGCTTCCGCGGGTGCTCTCGGTCGACGACGTCTTCGCGGTGCTGGACGGTGGGGACGAGGACGACGATCCGCTGGCCGCGCGCGACCACGCGATCCTCGAGGTGCTGTACGGCGGCGGCCTGCGCGTCTCCGAGGTGGTCGATCTCGACGACGACAGCGTCGAGCGCTCGGACGGCGCGATCGCGCTGCGCGTGCACGGCAAGGGCGACAAGGACCGCGTGGTTCCGCTGGGCCGCAAGGCGCAGGGCGCGCTGGAGGCCTGGCTGGCGGTGCGGCCGTCGATCCTGGACGGCGCCAACGGCCACGCCAACGGGAAGGAGCGCCCGCTGTTCGTGCGGCGGGGCGGGCCGCGGATCAGCGTGCGCACGGTGCAGCGGCTGGTGGAGCGGCGGTCGAGCGGCGTGTTGCCGCGGGCGGCGAGTCCGCACGCGCTGCGCCACTCCTGCGCGACGCACCTGCTGGACGGGGGCGCCGACCTGCGTTCGATCCAGGAGCTGCTGGGGCACGCCAGCCTGGGCACCACGCAGCGGTACACCCAGGTATCGCTCGATCATCTGATGGACGTCTACGACCGCGCCCACCCGCTCGCGCACGAGGAGCCCAAGGAGCCGGGCGAGTAGGGCAGTTTCGTCCGGGAGGATCCCTTCGTGGAGGAGGCGGTCCGCATCCCTTGCGACGACCTCGAGCTGGAGGGCCGGCTGTCGTTGCCGCGCTCGCCCGCGCTGGCCGTCGTCTTGTGCCATCCCCATCCTCTCATGGGCGGCGACATGCACAGCCCGCCGGTGGCGTGGGTGCGCGAGGCGCTGGCGTCGCGCGGCGCGGCGGTGCTGCGCTTCAACTTCCGCGGGACCGGGAGCAGCGGCGGGACGCACGGCGGGGGTGTCGCCGAGCTGCGGGACGTGGAAGCGGCGCTGACCTTCCTGGCCGGGCGCGTGCCGCATGCGCGGCTCGCGCTGGCCGGCTACTCCTTCGGCGCGCTGGTTGCGGCGCGGGTCGCCTCGGCCGGCAAGGGCCGCGACCTGTTCGCGCTGGGGCTGATCGCTCCGCCGTGCGCCATGGCCGCGCTGCCGCCGCTCGTTGCCGCGGCGTTCCCGGGAGGGGTCGTCGCGGTCGCGGGAGACGGCGACGAGTTCTGTCCGGCGGCCGAGCTGCGTTCGTGGGCCGAGCCGGCGGGGGTGCGCTGCGAGATCCTGCGCGGCGAGGACCACTTCCTGGGCGGCGCGCGCGAGGCGCTCGGCCGCATCTTTTCCGACTGGGTGGCTCCGGACGCGGCGTGATGATCAGCTGGTGGCTGGTGGCTCGTGGCTGGTGGACCGGGGCCTCAGCCGCGGGGGGAGTGCCGTTTCCAGGCGATGCGCTCGAGCCAGTCGGCGCCTTCGGCTTCGTACTCGGGGGTGCCGCAGTGTTCGAGCGCGCGGGCGTCGGCTGCCGCGCCGTCGAGGTCGCCGAAGCGGTAGCGCAGGGTCGCGCGCTGCGCGAGGGCCTCGAGCCGGAACGCTTCGGATTCGAAGCCCAGGGCGAGGGCGCGCTCGAGGGCTTCGTACGCGGCGGGCCACTCGCCCAGGTTGAGCAGGCCGCGGGCCAGAAGGTACTGCGCGACGGGATCCTCGGGCGCGAGGCGCGTGGCGGCGACGAGCGCCTGGACGTCGCGGCCCGCGGGGAGTGACGGCGCGCGGCTGGGCAGCGACCTGCCCGCGAGGTAATCGCGCAAGTGGGATTGGACCTCCCGGGGCTGCGTGGTGGCGTGGATCTTGGCGAACAGCAGGCGGCGTTCGAGCGAGTTGGTCGCGTGAGGCAGGAGGCGCTCGTACTCGGCGCGCGCGTCCGCTGATCGGTCCTGGAGCCAGATCGCATCCGCGCGCAGGGACGCGACGAGGTCGAGGAGTCGGCCGCCGAGGGTGCGATCGGCCGCGAGGGTGTCGGCGGCGGCCTCGGCGGCGGCGGCGCGACCGACGGCGACGAGGAGGGCGAGGCGAGCGACGCGCTGCCACGGGTCGTTGCCCGAGAGGCGGCAGGCGTCGTCCTGGGCGGCGAGCGCCCCGGCCGGATCACCGACGAACAGCCCCCGGTCGCGCCGCTCGACGGCGGCGGCGACGGCGTGGGGGCAGCGCAGAGCGAAGAACCCGGGGCCTGCGAAGCGCACCTGTGCGGACGCGAGCTGTTCGGCGGTCAGCGGGCGCGCGTGCAGCCACTCGCGCCATTCGGCCCACAGCACGTCGAGCGGCCGGCCGTAGGCGCCTTCGAAGTCGCCGGCCACGAAGACCTTGCGGAAGGCGTCGGCGCCGCGGGTCTCGACGAGCCAACGGACGAAGGAGCCGGTGGCGGTGTAGGCGAGACCGGCGTTCTCCCCGAGGAACCCGACACCGACGAGGGTCTGGGGGGAGGGCAGGAGGCCGAGACGATCCATGGCGGCGGCCCAGCCGTGCGGCGACAGCTCGTCGACGGGCCAATCGGCCGCGACGGCACCGCCCTCGACGAGCCCGGGCAGCGGCAGGAGGCCGCTCCAGCGGGAGGGGAGGTGGAAGGGGCCTGGGCAGAGCTCGCCCAGGAGCACGTGCGCCAGCTCGTGCTTGAGCACGGAGTGGGGGAACGCTCCGCCCTGGATGTAGACCTCGCGCCGCCACGGCTTGGCGACGGAGGTGCGACCGGCACCCATGAGCGCGACCTTCTCCGCCTCGTTGCGGAAGGCGAGCACGGTGATGCGCTCGCCGCGCGGGTTCATGCCCGCGAAGCGACGGATCTGGGAGACGCGGAACTCGCAGTCCTCGAGGAGGAGCAGGTGGTCGGCGAGGGGCCACTCGCGGGGCGCCCACACGTCGCACGTCCCGCCGCGAGCGAGGCGTCCGAGGGTTTTCCCGATGCTCGCCGTGTCGGTGCGGTGGCCCAGCGCGGGGCCGAGGGCGTACAGCGAGAAGGCGGTCCCCAGCGCGGGGAGCAGCGTGAGCGCGGCCACGCGGGAGCGGAGGAGGCGCCGGGCGGAGAGCCGGCGTGCCGCGGGGTCCCAGGCGAAGGCGACGACGGCCAGCAGGATCCCGGCCTCGAGCAGGTTCGTGGCGCGGTAGGTGAGCAGGCGGCCGGTGAGCGGGACGAGGGTGTCGTAGAGCACGCCGGGGTACTGGCCGAAGAAGGGGCCGAAGAACGAGACGGCGGGGGTGGAGTAGAAGCGCCAGGCGACGAGGCACACCGAGGCGAGGAAGACGACGAGCCAGAGGAGGAGGGCGACGGCGGGCTTGCGGAACGCGAGGGCGAGGAACCAGCCGGCGACGGCGGCCAGCGCGGCGGAGAAGGCGGGAAGGAGGAGGAAGAAGAGGAGGCCCTCCCACGGGTCGCAGATCGGCGCCCGGAGCATGTTGGCGGCGACGAGGAGCAGGGGAGCGGCGACGAGCGTCTCGGCGGCGACCACGAGGGCGAGGAGCGAGGCCCAGGGGCGGTCGTCGGGGAGGCCGGAGCGGCGGAAGCCGGCGCCGAGCGCGCCGGCGAAGACGGGCATCAGCACGGCGACGGCGAAGGCCGCCTCGAAGCCGAGCACGTCGAACTGCGGGACGAACAGGAGTCCGACGCCGAGGAGCAGCGACGCGCCGGCGGAGAGCCACAGGCGGCGCCAACGGAGGAGGATGCGGAGGTCGGAGAGCAGCACGGGGCGAGAGTAGCATCGGCGGAGGGAAGATCCACCGGCGGGGCGAGAGATCCTGGAGGCTACATCTGCGGCGGCGGGGCGAGCGTCACGTCGATGCTCGTCGTCGCGGTGGGCGGCGGCTCGAGCCCTTCCTGTTCCCCGGTCAGCGGGGTCGCCTCGATGGTCAGGGTCTCGACGACGAGGCGATCGGCCGGGATGTTCAGCGGAGGCCGGGGCGATCCCACCGCCGGGCATTCGACGGCGCAATCGTAGAGGGGCGGTCCGAGGCCCACGCGAGCCATGCCGTCCTGGGACATGGCGGAGAGGCTCGTTCCGTCCGGGCGAGTGACGACGACGGAAAAGTGCGCGACCGGCATCGGCTCGGCCGCTCGGCCGTCGGCGCCGGTCAGCCGAACGGTCGAGCATTCGACTTCGTCCGGATCGTTGGTCAGGCCGGCGAGGAGTGCGACGAGGTCGCCGGAGAAGCCGAGGACGAGCAGGGGCGTCGAGATGATCAGGATGCGCGAGCCGGACTGATCGGGCTCCGCCGATCCCGAGGAAGGGCGATGCTCATCCTCCCATGCGAATGTGGCGGCAGTCGCGATGCCGGCGATGGTCATCGCGCCGCCGACGAGTCCGAAGGCCAGGGATGTCGGCCACGAGTCGCTGGACACGCATTCGGTCGCGTCCGGAGAGGACCAGTGGGCGCCTTCCGGAACGCGTGCGGCAAGCGTGACGAGCAAGTCGCCCGAGACCTCATCCAGGTCGGCTCGCACCTCGAGGATCGGGCTCACGCGTCCGTCCCCCAGCATCGCCCCGTGATCGAGCTCGGGCACGCGGCTGACGACCGTCGTGACGCAGCCGGCGGAGGAGGCGAGCGCCACCACGGCGTCGACCACCAGCGGCGCGAGTGCGGAAGCGACTGCGCGGCGCGCGGGGAGCGAAGCGACGGGACGGCAGGGTGACACGACGCAAGCCTACCACCTGCCGCGAGGAGGTCCACCTGGGCAGCTTCAGCGCTGCTTCAGCGCGCGGCGCGCGTCCTCGCTTTCGCCTCGGCGTCGACGCGATCTTCGGCGCAGACCTGGAAGCCGTGGTCGAGGACGGGACCGTAGTTGCGCATCATCTCGGCGAACGACGGGCGGGCCAGGTCCCATTGGGCGCGATCGGCGGGGGAGGCGTCATCGTAGGCTGGAAGCTCGCGACCACCGATGAACAGGTGGTCCAGGTGGTCCCTGGAGCGAGAGACCATGCGCACGTCGTCGGAGGGATCCCCGTCGCGGAAACCGGTCTCGAACTCGTAGTGGATGTCGGAAGGCGAGGGGGCGAGCCGGGCGAAGTAGCGCAGGCGCATGCCTGCCGAGCATTCGCAAGCGGGGACCTCGAACGAGAAGCCCTCGGGGTTGCCGGGTTCGAAGCATTCGAGATCGGCGAACGGGGCGGCGCCCAACTCGCCCCGGGCGTTCATGTCCTGGTAGCGGCAGCCGGTGGCGGCCAGGAGGACAGGGCCGGCGAGGATGGCGGTGTGGGCGGCAAGGAGGACCGCGAGCCCGCGAGCGGCCGGCCGGCGGGCGGCCTCCGGGGTTTGCCGCCACTTGTCGGTCACACCTCGATCCACGCGTTCTTCGTTGGAGGTGACTGGCGCGGCGTTCACGGTGCAAACGTCGCGGGCGAATTGCACGACATTCCGCCCGCCGGGCCGTCGCCGCTCGCGCACTGGGCCAGTTGTCCCCCTTTGCGACTCTGCGTCTCTGCGAGCCTGCCCTGAGCGAAGTCGAAGGGAACTCCCCTTCCGGTCCGCAGAGCGGCACGATGCCCCCAGTTGGGGGATGCACCCAACGGACCCAAGGTCGTTTCGGGGAGGTGCGTCGGTGCGGTAGACTCGCGCGGTCGCGGGGAACGCGGCAGCCGGAGGGAGAGGTCGAACGGATTCCGGCGGGAGGACGAAGATGAGCGCATGTCCGAAGTGCGGTCGGGGGGTCGAGGATTCGTGGAGCGTGTGCATGGCGTGCGGGACGCCGCTGCGCGCGGCAACCGCACCGGCGGCGCCCGCCGGTCCGGCGGCGCCGGGAGCGGTGCCGGGGGCGGCGATGCCGGCGCTGGGGATGCCGCCCGGGATGGTGCCCGGGGCGGCGATGCCGGCGCTGGGGATGCCGCCCGGGATGGTGCCCGGGCCGGTTCCGGGTGCGCCGATGCCGGCACGCGGCGACTTCGAGATCCCGCGCTACCAGGGCGGCACGGCGCCGGCGGGCAAGCCGGGATTCAAGCCGTGGATCCTGATCGTGATCCTCCTGGTGGTCATCGCCGGGGCGGGGATCATCTACTTCGTGTGGGGGTCGGGGGACGGCGGCTCGAGCACGGCGGTCGAGCGCGCGAAGGCCGGCGCGCAGAAGACGGGCGACGAGTTGAAGGACGAGCTGAAACAGGAGTGGCGGGACCTGGACCGCGAGCCGGACGCGGGGTGAGTGGGCGGGCGAAGCGGGCTTCGCGCCAAGGGCGCAAAGAGGCAAAGCACGCGAAGAGGGTTTCGCGCAAAGAGCGCAAAGAGGGGGTTCACGCCAAGGGCGCAAAGAGGGTGGGCAGAGCGGACGCGGGATGACGGAAGGGTCGCCGTTGTGGGGCGCGCTGGGGATGCTCGGCTCGTTGGACGCGCGAGTCCTCGAGGTGGTCGGGCTGTCGCTCGCGGCGTCGTCGCTGGCCACGGCGGCGGCGACGGTGGTCGGGCTGCCGGCGGCGCTGGCGCTCGGGCTCGGGCGGTTCCGGGGCCGGCGGTTGCTGCGGGCGGTGGTGCGGTCGCTGATGATGGTCCCGGCGGTGCTGATCGGGCTGCTGGTCTATCTGCTGCTGGGGCGCGGCGGGCCGTTTGGCGGGCTGGAGTGGCTGTACACGCCGTGGGCGATCGTGGTGGCGCAGGCGCTGCTGGGGCTGCCGCTGGCGACGGCGCTGTTCGTCTCGGCGTTCGAGTCGGTGGACCCGCTGCTGCTGGACGCGATCCGCACGTCCGGCGCGGGCCCGTGGTGGACGGCGCGGGCTGCGGTGCGGCAGGCTGCTCCGGCGCTGTTCGCGGGGGGGCTGACGGCCTTCGCGCGGGTCATCGGGGAGACGGGGATGACGCTGATGGTCGGCGGCAACATCCTGGGTCAGACGCGGACGATGACCACGGCGATC
Source organism: Deltaproteobacteria bacterium (assembly GCA_016218815.1). Classification (GTDB taxonomy): domain Bacteria; phylum Myxococcota_A; class Polyangia; order DRWM01; family JAAZOP01; genus JAAZOP01. The sequence goes on along the minus strand of JACRCX010000146.1, from coordinate 4,974 downwards.
GCGACGGAGACGATGCGAGGCGAGTTCGAGCTGGCGATCGCGCTGGGGATCGTGCTGTTGGGGCTGTCGCTGGTGGTCAACGTCGCGCTGTTGCTGCTGGAGCCGAGGGCCGATGCGCGTGCGCGCTGAGCGGCTGGTGCGGACGGCGGGCCGGCCGCCGCGGCGCATCCTGGACGGCCTCGAGCTGGAGCTGCCGGGCCCGGGGGTGCACGCGGTGATCGGAGCCAACGGTTCGGGCAAGACGACGCTCCTGCGCGCGCTCGCACTGCTCGACCCGCCGGACGAGGGGGCGATCCACTTCGACGAGACGTGCGTGGCGCACGCGGGCCGGGCGCGGCCGGCGCGGGGCGCGCGGCGACGAGTGACGATGATTTTCGACCGTCCCGCGCTGCTGCGCGGCACGGTCCGCTGGAACCTCGAGTTCGCCCTGCGAGCGGCGGGGGCGGGGCGCGAGGATCGCGCGGCGCGGGTGGCGGAGCTGGCGGAGCCGTTGGCGCTGGAGAAGATCCTGGACGCGCGCGTCGATCGCATCTCGGCGGGGGAGGCGCGGCGGGCGACGCTGGCGCGGGGGCTGGCGCTGCGGGCGGAGCTGCTGCTGCTGGACGAACCGACGGCGAACCTGGACCCGCTGTCGGCGGCGGTGGTGGAGAAGGCGATCGCGGAGCTGACGCAGCGGCGCGAGACGACCGTGGTGCTGGCCACGCACGACCTGGCGCAGGCGCGGCGGCTGGCGCACCGGGTGCACTTCCTGGCGAGCGGGCGGATCGCGCAGGACGGCGAGGCCTCGGCGGTGCTGGACGCGCCGCAATCGGTGGCGCTGGCGGAGTTCGTGGGGCTGGAGAACCTGTTCCGCGGCACGGTCGAGGATCGCGGGGAGGTCCAGCGCTTCGTGGCGCCGGGGATCGACTGGGCGGTGATCGCGGAGCGGGCCGGAGCGAGCTGGGCGGGGCTGCCGGCGCGCGACGTGTTGATCTCGCGCGGGCCGGTGGAGTCCAGCGCGCTCAACGACGTGGCGGGGCGGATCGCGGCGATCGACGAGCGCGGGCCGACGGTCGTGGTCGAGATCGCGACGACGGGTGCGCCGGAGCTGCGGCTGCGAGCCGCGGTGACGCGCGCCACGCTGAGCGGGATGGGCCTGGCGACGGGCCAGGAGGTGCGTTTCGTGTTCAAGGCGGCGTCGGTGCGGCTGTTCCAGGCGTAGCGCCTGGCGCTCGCAAAGGGCGCAAAGAGGCAAAGGGCGCAAAGAGGCGGGCGGTTGCTGGCGATGGGGTGGTGGAAGCGTGACCCGGACGGCGGCCGAGCAGAGCGCGGCGACGGCGGTTGGCTGCCGACGGCGCGGGAAGCGCTGCGGGGGCTGGCGCTGGGTGCGCCGGCGCTGCTGTTCCTGCTCGTCTGGTACGCGGACGGGTTCCGTCGGCCGTGGCGCACGACGCCGATCTTCCTGGGGCTGGGAGCGCTGGCGCTGGTCCTCGGGCGCGCGCGGGCGCGCGAGCCGCCGGCGGCCGGGCCGGTGGGAGGTTTCTGGGCCAGGGGCGCGGACGCCTGGGGCCTGCGGCTCGTGGCGCTGGGGGCGCTGGGGCTGCTCTGGCTGCTGCTGTCGGAATTCCCCTACCAGGGGATGATCGTCTACGCGGCGCGGACGACCGGGTGGCGGATTGCCGTGGGGTGCGTGATCGCGGGCCTGGTGTTGATCCTCGCGCGCCCTCCCCGGCCGTGGGTGGTGCTCGCCGCGCTGATCGCCGGCGATCTCACGCTGCGGGCGTACTTCGCGCGGGAATGGCCGGTCGAGCCGTGGGTGGGCGACATGCTGCCGCTGGTGCAGTCGGCGTGCGACCGGCTGTTGTCCGGTCTCGATCCGTACGCCGTACACCAGATGCAGCTCGGCTCGCAGGTGCCGCTGACCTACCCGCCGGGGTTGTGGCTGGCGTTCCTCCCGGCGCGGGCGCTCGGGGTGGACATCCGCTGGACGTCGTGGGTGGCCGACGCCGTGACCGCGACCGCGCTGGCGTGGCCCGCGCTGCGGGCGGCGGCGGCCCGGCCTGCGGGCGCGGAAACAGGACAAGCCCTGCTGCCGCCCGCGACGTGGCCGGTGCTGCTGTCGGTCGCAGCGTACTTGTTCCTGATCGACACGCACTGGAACGGGATTTACGCGGAGCCGCACGTGGACTGGGCGGCGACGGCGCTGCTGGGTTGCGCGATCGCCACACGAAGGCCGCTGGCCACGGGCGTCGCCCTGGGCTTCGCGCTGGCGGTGCGTCCGCTCAACCTGCCGCTGGGTCCGCTGGTGTGCGTGGGGTTGTGGCGCATCTTCGGACTGCGCAAGGCGGCGCAGGCAGCACTCGCGGGCGCGGCGGTGGCGTTGGCCTTCTACCTGCCGTTCGTGCTGTGGAACCCGCACACGTTCTTCCTGGGCACGGTGCAGTGGCTGTTCGAGTACGCGCGGGTCACGGCGGACTGGTACCACGGGATGATGGGTTTCACGGGGCCGTTGCTGGAAGGCGGCCACGGCGGGTGGCTTCATCCTGTGCAGCTGGTCGTGGCGGGGGTCGGGCTGGGGTTGGCGGCTTGGCTGGTGCGGACGCCGCGCGGGTTGATCGCGGCCTGCGCGGCGGTGTACGGCTTGACCGTCGCGTTCAATCCGCTGATCTGGATGAGCTTCTGGATCGGGGCGGCGATCTGGGTGGCGGCGGCGGTGGGCTGCCCGGCGAGGGAGGGAAGTCCGCGCAAAGCTCGCCAAGAAGAACGCAAAGGGCGCAAAGGGGAGGGAGAGGGTCAAAGCCAAGAGAAGGGTCTTGGATTGCGGGGATTCCTCGCGGATGCGCGGGTGCTCGTCGGGGGCGGGGTGGTCGCGCTCGGACTGGGGGGGTGGATGGGGATCCTGCTGGCGCGGCATTTCTCGACGGAGGGGCGGGAGGAAGTGCGGGGGGCGCTCTTGTCGCGGGTGCGTGAGGGGGATCTGGTGATCGATCGGACGGGGTGGCGCTTCGCGTTCATCCGGACGCCGTGGATCCTGGAGGAGCGCGAGGTGCCCGAGGGGGCGTGGCTGGCGAGCGGGGCGTACGCCGGAGTTTTCCCGCGATGGATCGCGATCCAGCCGGGGCCAAACGAGAGGGTCTTGGCAGTCGATCGCTACGAGCTGTTCGACGTCGACCGGCCGGCGTTCGCGGGGATCTACCGGGTCGCGAGCGAGGAGCGGTTCGGGGTCTACCGGCTGACGACGCTGGAGCGGACGGTGGGGAACCGACCGATCCGGCTGGTGGACCGGCTGCCGCTGGCGACGGTCGGGCTGGAGCGTTCGGGGACGCGGCGGGAGGGGACGTGGCGGGACGACCCGCCGCGGTGGACGTTCGACGGCGTGGAGGCGTGGCAGGACGTGGGGGTGCGGGGATGCCAGTACGGTGGGCTCGAGGTGAAGGCGGTCTGGGCGCACCCGCCGGACGAGGGGCGGCTGGTGGTGGCGATGCCGATCCCGCTGGCCGCGAGGTTCGTGCTGGTCTCCGGCGGGCTCATCGATGAGGCGGCGGAGTTCGGGCGCTCGGACGTGTTCGTCGACGTGCGGGTGGGGAGCGGACGGACGCTGCAGCGGCTCACGTTCGCGAACGAGCCGGGGCGCTTCGGGCGCGCGGTGGCGTTGCCGCCGGACCACGGGGGGCGGGTGGAGCTGGCGATCGGGGCGACGGACAACGGACGGCGGCATTTCTGCGTCGATCTGACGGTGTGGTGAGGGGAGGATCATGCGGCGCGGAAGCCGGAAGAGGAGAGGTGGAGAGGTCGGCTGGAGAGGGGGGGGAGGGGATCAGGGCGTGACTTCGAAGACGCGGGCGCCGCCGGAGTAGGAGTAGCGCGTCGTCGTGGTGCCGGAGACGGCTGTGCGGTGCCAGTAGGTGGAGAGGACGGGGGTCTCGCCGTCGGTGCCGAGCGTCATGTTGGCGAAGAAGCCGCTGGAGTCCTCGGTGTCGACGCTGCGGACCTCCCAGGTGCCGGGCGCGGTGCGGTGGGCCAGGAGCAGGGTGCGCGCGGTGGCATCCTGGTAGGCGATCCAGATCTCGCCGGAGGCGGTGACGCGGATGGTGGAGTCGTCGCCGACGATGTTGCGCTCGCGACCGGCGATGGTGCGGCCGTCGACGACCTCGCGCACGCCGCTGTCGGGATTGAGGTAGACGAGAGTCTCGGCGATGCCGTCGACGAAGGAGATGTGGCGTTGTCCGGCGGCGTCGATGTCGAGCGACGGGTACCAGCCGGCGTCGCCGCCGGCGCCGTCCAGGACCGTCACGGTCCAGGCGCCGGAGACCAGGGCGGCCTGCTTGAGATCGCCGTGCGGGCGCACCTCGCCGGCGGCGCGGTCCCAGGCGCCGCGGTCGTAGTAGACGGCGACGGGGGTGCCGTCCGGGGCGAAGTCGATGCCGGTCACGATGCCGACGCCTTCGGGGAAGTCGATCGGCGACTCGAAGAGGTCCTCGCACACGGCCGCGACGCAGGCCTGGCCGGTGGCGCAGCCGGTGGCGCCGCAGTCGTCCTCGGGGGCGGGGGTGGCGCAGGTGCGGCTGGAGGCGAGGCAGACCAGGTCCTCGCCGCAGAGGTCGGCCCAGCACGGGATGTCCATGGACTCGACCTCATCGATGGTCCAGAGCGAGCCGGAGGCGTCGGAGCCGCGGGCGACCTTTAGCTTGGAGACGTACGCGCCGGGGATGTCGGATCGCTCCTCGATCGCGTTGTACGAGATCACGGCGAGGCCGTCGGCGCCGATGGCCATGTCGGCGAAGCGGCCGGCGTCGCCTTGATCATCGATGGGGCCCGAGCGCACGGACCAGCCGGATGCCGAGTGGACGGCCCACTTGAGGGCGCCGTGGGTGACGTCGTAGTAGGCGACGCGCGGCTCGCCGTCGGCGCCGACGGCGATGGTGGTGTACTTGCCGACGTCGTCGCCGGGGGTGGAGATGCCGCCGCGCCAGCCGGAGGGGGAGCCGGTGACGT
>JACRCX010000147.1 GCA_016218815.1 Deltaproteobacteria bacterium | reverse complement strand
GCAGACGACGGAAGAACCTCTACCTCATCTACCGGTCACCACGACGAAGAACACGATCCAGATCACCACGCCGCACGCTGATCATCACGTGGTCAACTTCTAACAAGTAGAAGTGGTCAACTTCTCGCGAGTGTCAGGGTCATCTACCGATACCAGCGGCAAGGCGCCGACTACCGCGACAACGTCGGCCTCCGACTGGCGATGCAGCGACGGGCGCCGCTCGTCTACCTGTACGGCGTCGTGAAGGGCTGGTACCGGCCGACCTGGCCGGTCTTCGTGGTCCACGACGATCCGGCCCGGGGCATCTTCCACATCGCGGTCGACGATCCCGCCGTCCTGGCCGACCTGCCAATGACCGACTCCGGCGCGGGCGTGGCGGCGGATTCTGCGGACGAGGGGCGGCGCAGGTACATCACGGTCTCGACCCAGCAGCGGCTCCACCAGAGCGCGTTCCGGATGCGCGTCCTTCGGGCGTACCAGGAGAAGTGCGCCATCTGCCGTCTGCGCCACCCCGAGCTGCTCGAGGCCGCCCACATCGTTCCTGACCGGGACCCGCGTGGCGAGCCGACGGTGACCAACGGCGTCTCGCTCTGCGTGCTGCACCACACGGCGTTCGACCGCCACATCGTCGGCATCCGCCCCGACTACCGGATCGAGATCCGCACGGACATCCTCGCGGAGACCGACGGCCCGATGCTGAAGCACGGCCTGCAGGGCTTCCAGGACGAGATGATCCACCGGCCGCGCCGCCGGGAGCTGTGGCCGCGCCTCGATTTCCTGGAGGAGCGGTACGAGCGGTTCAGGAAGGCGGGGTAGGTTGCCAAGGCGCCGGCACCATAGCCGACGGCGTAGCCCGCGGATCAGGTCCTACGCGCAGCGTCGATGCCGCGAGGCCGCAGGTAGCTGATCCCACGATCGTCCGTCGAGCAACCGCCCGGCCTTCTTCTTGTTGGTCCCCCCCCACTGCTTGAAGAAGAACGGCACCCGAGCGGCCAAGCACTGGTCGCGGATCTCCGCCACCCAGGCCGGCTCCATCGGACGTGCTCCCGGCCCGGACTCGCCCCCGACGATGGCCCAGTCGATTCCGCGCAGGTCGACCGAGCCGAGTCTCTCCAGCAGCGGTTCGATGGACAGGAACCTGATCGCTGCGGGCACGCCACGCAGGCGGTCCACGCGATGAAGCTGCGTCCTCGACTCGACACTGACGCCCATTCACACGTTCGGCGGCCAGTCGATCTGTCGTCCGAGCCCCTCCAGACGCTCCGCCCGCTTCGTCAGCACCTGGAACGTGTGCCACGACGCCGTGCGCATGATCGCGAAGACGCGTTCGATGAACCTGTCCGGTACGGCTTCGTGGAAGAGGTCGCTCATCGAGTTTACGAACACCATCTGCGGCTTCTTCCACCCGAGAGGGAGTTCGAGCATCGAATCGTGGCATCGGACGACGAACCCGGCCGCGTAGTTGGGCTGTCCCATCGCCCGCAGCCTCTTCGCCATGCGCTCGGCGTAGCAGTGCTTGCACCCGGGCGACACCTTCGAGCACCCGGTCACCGGGTTCCAGGTCGCGTTGGTCCACTCGATGGAGGAATGCGCCATCAGCAGCCCCGACCTCGGTGCCTCGCGAAGATGCCGACGGCTACTTTCTCCGCCACGTCCTTCTGGCTGGCGAAGTACAGGTAGTACACGACGGCCCCCGTCGAGTTCCGCATCGGCATCGGCTCCGGAACGCGCTTGAAGCCGGCCTTCTCGTGAAGGCGCTGTCGGAATGCCTCCGCCACCTCCGCGTTGGCGGCCTTCTCGACCTCCGCCCCGGCGAAGTCGAACCCGACCTGCCGTGCCGGCCGGTAGACCACCTCGCGCCAGCTGTCGTCGCCCCAGAACGCCGTCATGCGCTCGGCATCCGCGGGATCCACGCCCGCCGCGTGGCGCCCACCGCCACCCCACCAGCGACGATAGCACAGGAACTCCGTCAAGGTCCCCGCCTCCGCAGAGTCGATCTTCGCCCTGACGTACGATCCGCACCCGACGCCGTCCGAGCCCGCCTCGCCGTAGTCGGTGCGCCGCCGTGACCCGCGCGCACGCGGAGGGCGCGAAGGGTGGGACGAGATGGCGGGTGAAGCGAAACCGACCGAAGCTGACCCTGGTCCGTTGGTTGTAGCGACCTCGTCACACGAGACCGTTCCACCGTGCGCCCCAACGCACGTCCAGCTTGACGGTAGGCGCGGCGTGGGAGAGGCTTCCCCTCCGAGGACGAAGACCGCGACGAGAGGAGGCGATGATGCCCTCGAACGGACGACGCCTGATCGGCAATCGGTGGTCGTTGCTGTGCCGCCCGGCTCTGGCGCTCGCCATGCTGGCCGGCTGCGGTGCACGCGGAGCCACCGCCACGGGTGCGAACGTCGCCGCGCCACCCACCGCCCAGACCGCCGCAGACCTGCTCCCCGACGGCGTGGAACTGCACGTGGGCGAACACGTCTTCCAGGCCGGCGACGGCCCGGTCAAGTGCTGGATGCTCGCGACCGAGGGGTTGGCCGCCGTCCAACAGACCGAGCTCGTCTTCCTCGTCCGCGTACAGCCCGAGCTGACCCTCGAGTCGGTGCAGCTCGACGTCGCCCGGTTCGTGGCCGCCGTGCACCAGGCCGCCGGTCAAGGCATCAAGCTGGCCGCCGGCGGCTACATGCAGCTGGACGCCGGCACGCTGGGTCGGGACGACTTCACCGGCGCGCTGTTCGTCGAGCACGAGGGCCTGGGCCGCGATACTCCCCCGTGGCCGTTCCTGTTCGTCGTCTTCGTCACCGGCGACGAGCTGAACGTCGCCAACCACTTCGGTCACAACCGCATCACCGCGCGCCTCGGGCTCCAGGTCCGGTACTACCCGACCCCGCCCTGGACCAATCCCGCACGCGCTTCGGTCGTCTCGCGGCAGGACGACGAGACGGTGCTGGCCCGCGTGGGTTGCCTGAACCTGCCGACGATGTACGTGCACCTCGATCAGTCGGTCACACCCCCGCTGCTCGTGCTGGTGCTGCCGCCCTCCGCGCACGACGCGCTGGCCCGCGCCCTCGGCCAGGTTCCCGCAGACTACCCTCTCGCACTGCTCGGCGGCGTCACGGACACCTGGGACAGCATGCTCGTCTGGCAACCGGGATCCACGCAGCTCGAGGCGATCAATCCCGAAGGCAGCCCGGGACTGCGGATGGGCGGCAACGTTCTCCTCTTCGTCCCGGAGTCCGAGGAAGTCAGCCTCTTCCCGTTCGAGGACGGTTACTGGCTGGCTCTGGACGCCGAGCGCTGGGCGAAGATCCGCCAGGCGCTCCTGGACCAGCAGGACCTGACGCTGGACGATCCGAACTTCCAGCTCCGGTGGCTCGAGGAGACGTACGTCAGCCCGGACAAGGCTCCCGACTTCACCGCGGCGCCGCCGTAGCAGGGACCAGGTCAGCGACGCGGGAGAACCGGCACGAGGTAGGACTGGTTTCCGGTCGCGCCGGCCGTCCAGTAGTTGTCGATGAGATCCATCCAGAACACCTTGCCGTCCGTGCGCTGCACGACCAGCCGATCCGGACCGTCGCCCACGACGGTCAGCGGCTGGCCGGCGATCTCGAACGGGATCATCCGGTAGAACCGCTCGCGCTCGTCCGAGTCGGCCGCTTGCGGAGCGCCGTTCGCCGCGCGCCGCATGATGTTGCGGAACGCGGCGGAGGAGACGAGCTTCGACCGGTCGTCCCTCATGAACATGCGTCCCGCCATGACGACGTCGACGCCACCGGTGGTGTCGTGGAAGAGGGATGGGATCCCCGCATCCGCGAGGCTCGGGTCGGCCTTGGTGACGGACAACCAGAGCGCGGCCCCGAGGACCACCGAGTCGCCGAGCACCGCCAGGCCGGCCTCGCCGCCGTCCGCCAGTGCAGCCACGGCCGCGCCGCACCACTGCTCATCCGCCGCGTCGGGCACCGGTCCTCCCGCTCGCTCGGCCGAATCCCCGCGCGAGACGCCGGTCCACGGCAGCAGTCCGGCCGCCACCACCCCGAGCACCCATCGCCTTCGTGTCATGCGACGACAACTACCATCCGGTGCGGCACGCCGCAAGGACCCGGCCGGTGCGAACGTCGAGCTGGTGCCCGGCGCCGCCCGAGCGGAAGGCAGCCGCGGGCTGAAGCCCGCGGTTCGGATGGGGAAGCGCCCCCCTCTCCTTGCCCAAATCCCCAGTTGCGGGTATCTGTAGCTTCCGCGAACCGGAGGTGTGCCCGTGGACCCTCGTCGACCCGTCGGATGGCTCGTCCTCGTCCTGGCATCCGTCGCCGCCGTGCCTCCCGCGGCCGCCCAGCAGGACGACGCATCCGCCACCGTCACACCCGGCGACCAGCCCCCCCCCCAAGTGGATCCTCTCCTCGCCGAAGCAGGCCGCCGCTTCGACCTCGGTGTCGCCTACTACGACGAAGGTCGCTACGACGCCGCCCTCGCCGAGTTCCTCCGCTCCTACGAGATCACCGGCGAGTGGTCCGTGCTCTACAACCTCGGCCAGGTCTGCGTCGCCCTCGCTCGCAACGCCGACGCCGCCGGCTACTTCGAACGCTACCTCGCCCTCGGCGCCGCCGACATCGACTCGGACCGCCGCGCCGAAGTCCAATCCGCTCTCGCGTCACTCGACCCCCTGGTCGCCCGCATCCGCGTGGACGTCGACGTCGACGGCGCAATCGTCCTCCTGGACGGCGTCGAACGCGGCTCCTCTCCCCTCCCCGGCCCGCTGCTCGTCGATCCGGGCTCCCACCTCGTCGAGGTCCGCGATGATCGCCTCCCCGGCGGTCGCGAACGCCGCGAGATCATCCTCGCCGGCGGCCTCACCGAAGTCATCCGGGTCGTCGCCTCCTCTCCCCCCCCTCCTCCCCCCCCTCTTCCCCTTCCCGAACCAGAGACTTCCGTCTGGGCCTCCTGGTGGCTCTGGACCATCGTCGGCGTCGTCGTCCTCGGCGGCGCCGTCACCACCGGCGTCCTGCTCTGGCCCCACGACACCACCTACTCCGAAGGCTCCGTCCCCCCCATCGTCCTCGGCCTCGGCTCGTGGTGAGCCCCATGCGAGTTCTTTCCAACGACCCACTATGTAGCCGGACTTCCGTATCCGAACCGCGGGCTTCAGCCCGCGGCTGGCCCGACCGCCGCAGCCGCGCCCTGAAGGGCGCGGTTCGGTTCCGGGCAGATAGCGGGTCGTTGGTTCTTTCCCCCACCCCCCATCTCCACTTCCGCACCTCCGGACCAATAACTCGACCCGGACGACCCACCAACAACCAACGACCAACAACCCTCCCCTCTCTTCTGCGTCTCTGCGTCTCTGCGCGAAAATTCTTCCCCTCCCTCCCCTCCCTTCCCGCACTGCTCTTTCTTCTCGCAGGGGCCTGCACCGATCAAGGCACCGAAATCCTCCTCACCATCCGCACCGACCTCCCCGTCCCGCAGCGCGCCGATCGCATCACGCTCCACATCTCGGCCGAGTCCGACTCGCCCGAGGTCGCCACCTTCGAAAGCGACTACGATTATCCGCTCGGAGCCGGCGAGGGCCAGTACGGCATGCCCGTCCAGGTCTCCGTCCGGCCCACCGCCCACTACTCCGGTCGAGTCGTCTTCGACGCCGAGCTGCGCCTCGGCTCCGAGCCCGTCATCGCGGGCGACACCGAGGCCCGCTTCCGCTCCGGCGAAAGCGTCGAGGCCGAGATCCTCCTCCCCGCGACCGCCGCCCAGGCCTGCCCCGGCGATCCCGCCGACGGCACCATCGGCCTGCCGTGCTCGGAATGCCCCACCGCCGAGGGGTACCAGTGCGTCCCGCCCGTCGAACAGTCCTACGGCGGCGAACAGTACGTCTCCTGGGCCGGCGGCTACTGCTTCCAGGCCGACGCCTTCACCCGCAATTGCTCCGTCGTCGCCGACAACTGCCCCGAGGGCGCCAGGTGTCTGCCCTATGGACGCGGCACCGGCGGCCTGCCGCGCTACATCTGCTTCGACGAGTGCAATCCGCTCGACGAGCGCGGCGTCCCGTGGGACGTCAACTGCGACTGCCGCGACGGCTACGCCTGCGAGATCGGCGCCGCCATCTGCCTCCCCGGCTGTTCCAACGATCGCGAGTGCTGCGAAACCTGGGACGACCTCGACGCCGACGGCCAGCGCGGCGACGGCGAAGTCTCCCCCGTGCCGGGATGCGTCGGACATTGCGACAGCGGCACCTTCCGCTGCGTCTACGAGAGCGGGACCGGCGACTACTGGGCCTCGTGCTCCCATGCCTCCCAGTGCACGAACGGCACCGCCTGCCTCCAGCTCGACCAGGCCACGCTCGCCGGATACTGCACCGCCGTCGGCTGCGAGGTCCCCGCCGTCGGCGCCGCCTGCGAGGACCACGGCGGCTGGTGCCTGGAGTCGACCTACTCCCAGTGCCTCAAACGCTGCGACCCTCGCCTGCCGCTCGCCGACAGCGGCTGTCCCGACCGCACCGCCTGCCACGACTTCGGCCCCGACACCGACGGCAATCCGGTCGGCGGCTGCTACTACGTCTGCGGCACCGCCGACCAGTGCGGCGGCTACCGCTGCGATCCCGTCAGCCAGGGCTGCGTGTGGGAATGAGGATTCTCGCCGCCGCCGCGCTCCTCGCCTCCCTCTCCTGCTCCCCGGGTCGTTCCCCCGAACCGAACCGCGCCCTTCAGGGCGCGGCTGCCCCCGAAGCTCAGCCGCGGGCTAAAGCCCGCGGTTCGGTTCCGGAAGCCGCCCCTGTCCCCTCGGAACCAATAACCAATAACCAAGAACCAATAACTCCCCCCCCTTCCCCCCCACCCCCCTCCCCCCCGCCCCAACCAATAACCAACAACCAAGAACCAACAACTTCCCACGTCCCCGGTGTCGCCTGCGTCGCCCTCCAGCCCCTCGGCCCAGTCCCCCAGGAGTACATCGATGCCGCCGCCGCAGGCCTGCGCGAGCTGTACGGCTTCGAGGTCCGCATCCTCGAGCCCGTCGATCTCCCCGAGTCCGCTTGGTACGAGCCTCGCCAACGCTGGCGCGCCGAGAAGCTCAACGACTTCCTGCGCGACCGCGTCCCCGAAGGCTGCGACCGCATCGCCGGCCTGACCACGCAGGACATCTCCACCACCAAGGGAGATCTCGAGGACTGGGGCATCCTCGGCCTGGCCGACATGCCCGGCACCGCCGCCGTCCTGAGCACCTTCCGCTGCCGCCGCAAGGTCCACGACGTCTCCCCCGTCGAACGCTTCCGCCGCGTCGCCGTCCACGAGGTCGGACACACCCTCGGGCTGCCCCACTGCCCGACGTACGGCTGCTTCCTCGAGGACGCCGGCGGCAAGGCCGAGACCATCGACCGCGAGACCTTCCTCTGCGACGTCTGCCGCGAACGCCTCGGCTGGGTCGAGTAGGGAAGGGGGGACCGATCGTGCGCCTGCCGGGACGCCTCAGGAAGTTCAGCTCGATGGTCCGCCAGACCGTCCTCCCCGGCCAGGGCGAAATCGGCCGCACCGAGCGCTTCGCCGCCACCGCCGTCCGCTTCTGCTGGCAGATGGGCCGCCAGTTCGCCCGCGACCGCTGCCTGCGCCAGGCCTCCTCCCTCTCCTATCAGACCATCCTCGTCTTCGTACCGCTCGGCGCCGTCCTCCTCGCCCTCACGCAGTGGGTCCAACGCCTCGGCGACAACCCCGCCGTCACCCAGATCCTCGAAAAACTCGTCATGCCCGAGGCCGCGCGCGACCTCGCCGAACGCATGGCCGACCTCGTCGTGCGGGTCGACTTCGCGACCATCGGCTGGGTCGGCGGCATCGTGCTCACCGTCCTCGGCGGCACGCTCCTGCTCCAGATCGAGGACGTGCTCAATGACGTCTGGAACGTGCCTCGCGGGCGGGCCCTCTGGCAGCGCGCCCTCTCCATGCTCGGCTTCGTCCTCCTCGCTCTCCCGGCCTTCGCCGCCGCCTTCTATCTCTCCATCGACCGCCTCCGCCCGCCGCTCGACTGGCTCGTCCCCTTCGGCCTCCTGGTCCTTTCGCTCGCCCTCATCTACAAGCTCCTGCCCCACATCCGCGTCCGCTGGCGCAGCGCCATCGCCGGCGCGCTCGTCGCCTCCGTCCTCCTCGCCTTGGGCCACATGGCCTACGGCGCCTACGTCGAACGCTTCCGCTGGACCTACGAAAGCGTCTACGGCGCCATCGCCTTCCTGCCCTTGACGCTCCTCTGGGTCTACGCGAGCTGGCTGATCTTCCTCCTGGGGGCCGAGGTCTCCTACACCAGCCAGAACCTGGGCGTGCTGTGGGCCCGCGCCCGCCGCCGCCAGGAGCGCACCGCGCTGCGCGACGACACGGTCGGCTCCGTCTCCTGGCCCAACGCGGTCCGCGCCGCGCGCGAGGTCGCCGCCGCGCAGCGCGCCGGCCGCGGCCCCGTCGCCCCCGAGTTCCTCGCCCTCGAGATCGGCATCCATGTCGACTCCGTGAACCTCATCGTCTCCCGCCTCGTCCTGGCCGGCGTCCTGCACCGCGATCCCGAAGGCCGCCTCTCCCTCGGCCGCGACCCCTCCTCGATCGCCCTCGTCGAGGTCTACGACGCCGTCGTCGACCGCCGACCCCTCGACCCCGATCTCGAAACCCTCGCCGCCCGCCACCGCACCGCCCTGCGCGGCCTCTCCCTGGCCGCCGAGGACCCCCCCCATGCGACGTCGTAGCGGCTCGGCGCAGTCGGCCCCCCACCCCTGCTTCGCCGTCTGCGCCCCCGGCCTGGAGGCCATCCTCTCCGCCGAACTGCGCACCCTCGGCATCCGTCCCGGCCGCCCCGACCGAGGCGGCGTCCCCTTCGAGGCCACCACGCGCCAGCTCTACGCCGCCAACGTCTTCCTCCGCACCGCGACCCGCGTCCTCCTGCGCCTCGCCTCCTTCGCCGCCCCGTCCTTCGCCGTCCTCGAGCGCGAGGCGCGTCGCGTCCCCTGGGACCAGTGGCTCGCCCCCGGCGCCCCCGTCGCCCTCAGCGTCTCCTCCTCCGCCTCCCGCCTCTACCACACCGGCGCCGTCGCCGAGCGCCTCTGCGCCGTAGTCCCCGGCGCATCCCCCCCTTCTTCTCAGCGTTTGGCTCAGCGCCCTCAGCGTCTCAGCGGTAAGTCGGATCTCAGCGCCCTCTCCTCCCCTCCCTCTCCCCCTCCCTCCCTCCTCCTGGTCCGCCTCCAACACGACCAGTGCGTCCTCAGCATCGATGCCTCCGGCGAGCCCCTCCACCGCCGCGGCTGGCGCCTTGAGACCGCGAAAGCCCCGCTGCGCGAGACCCTCGCCGCTGCGATGGTCCTCGCCTCCGGCTGGGACGGCTCGACCCCCCTCATCGACCCCCTCTGCGGTGCCGGAACGATCGCCATCGAGGCCGCCCTCCTCGCGCGCGGCATCGCCCCCGGCCACGCCCGCGAGTTCGCCTTCCAGCGTTGGCCGACCTTCCAGCCCGGGACTCTTGCCAGCGTCCACGGACAGGTGCGCGCCGCCGCCCACCCCTCCCGCCCCCTCCAGATCTTCGCCTCCGACCGCGACCCCGGCGCCATCCGCGCCGCCGTCGCCAACGCCGAGCGCGCCGGCGTCGCCGACACCATCACCTTCACATGCCGCCCCCTCGCCGACCTTGTCCCTCCCCCCTCCGCACCAACAACTCCACCCGGACAACCCACCAACGACCAACAACTCCCCCCTCCCTGCCTCCTCTCCAACCCCCCCTACGGCCGTCGCGTCGGCGGCGCCGACCTCGACGACCTCTACGCCTCCCTCGGCGACGTCGTTCGCGACCGCCTCCCCGGCTTCGCCGTCGGCCTCCTCGTCGCCGACGACCGCCTCGCCGCCCGCACTTGTCTCCGCCTCGCACCCCTCTTCTCCACGTCCAACGGCGGCCTGCGCGTCCGCTTCCTCGCCACGCCGCCGTCGCAGCCTCGAGCCGGCCGCCGCACCGGGGTCCCCCGTCCCCCCTGACACCCGCCGCCGCCTGTGCTACACGGTGCCGACGATGAGCACGACCGACGAACACCGCATCTACGACAACGGCACGCCACCACCCGCGACGGCGTTCGCCCCGGCCGAGCGGGCGACCCGCGCCGAAGTCGAGGCCGGCATCGCCGCGTTCGTCGAGCACCCGCTCCTGCGCGCCCTCCTCGACGCCACCAGCTCCTCGGTCATCGTCCTCAACCGCGAGCGCCAGATCCTCGTCGGCAACGCCGTGCTCATGGCCGCCTTCGGCGTCGACGACGTCCGCTCCATCGAAGGCCTGCGCCCCGGCGAAGCCCTCGGCTGCATCCACTCCTGGTCCTGCCCGGGCGGCTGCGGCACCTCCCCGAATTGCTCCGTCTGCGGCGCCGTCCTCGCCGTCCTCGAAAGTCAGCGGACCGGCGAGTGCATCGAGCGCGAGTGCCTCCTGACCGTGCAGCGCGGTGATCGCCTCGAAGCCTACGAGCTCCACGTCCGCGCCTCCCCGCTCACCATCGACGGCCGGACCTTCACCATCGTCGGACTGACCGACATCGGCCCCGAACGCCGCCGCTCCGCGCTCGAGCGCGTCTTCCTCCACGACATCTCCAACACCGTCGGCGCCCTGGTCAACCTCTCCCGCGTGATCAATGCTGTCGCGCCGCCCGACCTGGGCGATGCCTCGCGCCGCCTCGCCGTCCTCACCCACCGCCTCCAGCGCGAAATCGAGGACCAGCGCGTCCTCATCCAGGCCGAAAACGGCACGCTGGAAGTCGCCTGCTCGTCCGTCGCGCCCGCCGCGGCCCTGGCGTCCGCCGCCGATCTCCTCGCCGACCATCCCGTCGCCCGCAACCGGAAGATCGAGATCCTCCCCCGCGGCGACGTTCCGCCCGTCGTCACCGACGAGTCGCTCCTCGTGCGCATCCTCGTCAACATGATGAAGAACGCCCTGGAGGCGACTCCCGAAGGCGGCTCGATCCGCGCCTGGGCCGAGCACGCATGCGCGGCCTGCGCTCTCTCGGTGTGGAGCGAGCGCGCCATCGATCCGCGGGTCGCTCTCCAGATCTTCAAGCGCTCGTTCAGCACCAAGTCCGGCCGCGGCCGCGGCCTCGGCACCTTCAGCATGAAGCTCTTCGGCGAACGCTACCTCGGCGGCACCGTCGCCTTTACCTCCGACCCCGTCGCCGGCACCACCTTCACCATCCGACTCCCCACCTGACCCGCCCGATTCGCCTCTCCTCCTCTCCAGCCGACCTCTCCACCTCTCCTCGCTCGGTTTCCCCCCCCGACTCGGCCCCGCCATGCGTGTATGATGATCGCCCGCAGCGAGGTGGAAACGATGAAGACCACGATCTCTCTCCTGCTCTCCTTCCTGGGCGCCTGCCGCACGACCGGCTCGCCCACGGCGTCGTCCCCCACCGAAACCGCCGATTCCTCCGCCACAAGGCCGGACACCTCGGAATCGGTCGCGGCTCCCCTCCCCGATTCGTCCACCCGCGTGCGGCTCGAGGCCTCGGCCGCCGAGGAACACGGCCTGCCCGCCATCGGGTTCTCGGTCGACACGGCCGGGACGCCGATGCTGGCGCTGCCGTTTCCCGACCAGGACGAGTACCTCGCCGTGAGCGGACCGCCGGGCGGGCCGCAGATAGTGCGCGTGCAAACGTTGCCGGAACCGCCCGCGGACGGCGCGGCGCTGGAGCCGCTGCTTCGCGAGCGCTTCGCCTACCCCGGCAGCGAGCCGCTCGTCTTCGGTGCGCCAACCCTCGTCACCCTGGCCGGCGCCCAGCGACCCGCGCTGTCGCTGGTCACCGGGACCTCGATGGCGCGAACCGGCTGGTGCGCCGTCGCCGTGGCGGTCGGACCCGCCGGCAGCCCCGGCCTTCTCGTCCTGGCAGGCATCGGCACCCAGGGCGACCCCGATTGCGCCGCTCCCCTGGCCGACGACAGCCTCGCCCGCGTGCTCGGCACCCTCCGGATCGAGGGCGCCCAGGCCGCTGCGTCACCGGCACCCGAACGGCACTGGCGCGTCTTCGACGGCGACAACCCGTTGCTGGAGATCAGCAACGTCCCCGGCGTGCTCATGGACACCTCCGCCCCCCCGCCGCCGCCGGGCTCGACTCCCTCGATGCACCCGTTTCTCAGCGCCGCGTGCGGCGGCGACCCCCTCGCCTGCAGCCGCGCCGGCGACCTCCTGCGCGCCTCCTCCTCCCTGGACGAGTTCCTCGACTCCCTCCGCAACAACGGCTACCGCGTCGAGGAGCTGACCCCCGCACCCTGACCCCTCCGGGTTCCCCGCCAACCCCGTTGCTCTTCCCGCCAACCACGGTGGCACGTTCGACGGTGCGACCCTCGACGGATCCGACGGAAACCCGGCCTGACGCCGCGAGTCGCCGCTCGCCCCCCCGAGGATCTCCCGCGAGCCCCCGCGGCACGGGCCTCGCACCGCCGCCGCACGTGCTCTCGCGACTCCCACCCCTGCTCGTGCTGGTCGCTTCCACGGCTTTCGCCTGCTACGCCGCTTCCGCCGCGGGCGGATCCGACGGCTCCCCCGTCGCGTTGCGTGAGCCTCCCGCTGTCCTCGACGTCGTCGGTACAGCCTGGGCCGGAGATGAGCTCGTCGTCGCGTGGCGCTCGGCATTCCTCGACGAGACCACCGGCGAATCGACCCCGCAGCTCGGCCTTTCGTGGTTCTCTCCCGCCGGCGATTGGCTGCGCGGCTGGGTGATCTCGAGCTCGGGGCGACTTGCCCATGGCGCGTCCGTGGCCACGGACGACCGCACGCTCGGTTTCTTCTGGGACGAGCCGGACGCCGAAGCGTTGGGCGAAGCAGTCCGAGTGGCCTGGATGCCCGCCGACGGTTCGAGCCCCCCGACCCTCGACACCCTGCACTCGTGGCGAGGCTATCCCGACGACCTCCCGCCCGGGTGCCTCTCGTCGGCCGCTGCCGCGTCCGATCGCTCGGGTTTCGCCCTTGCTCTCACCTGGCACACCTGCCCGTTCGTCTGTGACTTCGTCGGCTGCCCCACGACCGTCTACTCCTCGGGCATGGTCCTCGCCCCGCGTGCGGCCGCCGACCTGCATGACCTCTGGCGCCCCGCGACCGGACACTGGCCTGACAGCAGCACGGTCCCGCTCGCGACCGACTCCGGCTTCCTCGGCGTCTGGACCGAGTGGGGCGGCATCCACGGCCCGAGACTCGTTGCCGCACCGTTGAGCGCCGCCGGGGCGGGGGAGCCTGTGCATGCCCTCTGGGAGGGCGCGGCGCCCATCTGGTTGGTCGCCGCCGTCCGGATCGGCGACCGGCCCGCCGTCGTTTGGGAGGATCTCGAGTCGCGCTCCTACCCGCCATCGCCGCTCGCCCAGCTCACCGTGCGCAGACTGCGAGCCGACGGCGCTCCCGACGGTCCCGCCCTGCTCCTCGGGACCCTGCCCGCGCTGATGTGCGGCGGCCTTCTCCAGACCTCGGCCGCTGCCGACGGCTCGAACCTCCTCGTGCTCCACGACAGCTCGGACGATTCCTGCCCGGAGACCCTGCTCTGCTACGGCCTCGACGGAACCTCCGGCGGAATCGCATCCCCCTCCGCACCCGAAGTCGGCGGCCGGTCCATCCTCGCCGCGCCCGGTCCGTCCCTGGCGCTCGTTCGCTCGCCCGGCCGCGACGATCTTCCGGGACCCGTCCGCGTGACCCCCGTCCACTGCTCGCCCGGTACCACGCCACTCCCCGCACGCTCCGAAGCGACCCCCTCCGCCACCCCCGTCACCGATCTCGGCTTCGGCCAATTCCGCTTCCCCCGCCTCGCCTGGAACGGCTCCTCGTTCGTCGTCGTCGCCCTCGTCGGCCAGGATCCCGAGGTGACATCGATCGGGATCGCGGCCGACGGCTCGCCCATCGGACCCTGGTCCACCTTCGGCGGCTCGAGGTACGACTCCACCGCCCCCGCCGTCGCCGTCGCACCCGGCGGACAGACGCTTGTCGCCTGGACCGACGCGCGGAATGGGTCCGTGATGGCCCTCGCGATCGGCCCCGGCGGCTCCCCGGCCGGACTGCCACGCACCGTGGGGAACTCCGCATCCTCGGCTCCGGCACTCGCCCTCGGTCCCCGCGGCGCCTTCGCCGCCTGGATGTCGTGGTCGACCGACTCGGACGCCTGCGACCCCTTCGTCGTCCGCCTCTCCCCCTCCCTCGAGCCGCTCGCTTCCCTGCCGCTCTCCACGTCGTCCCCGAGTTGTCGTGCGACACGATGGGCGCCGGCTGCGATGACGAGCCCCGAGCATGACTACGTGCTCTGGGCGGCCGATCGCGAGCCGGGTTGGGGCCCGACGGAACTCCACGTGACCGCGCTCGACGACGCCGGCGTCGTCTCCGACCGGACCTTGGTCGGCGAATCGTCGCTCGAGGTCCTCGAGTCGTTGCCCGAGGTCATCGACGGCTTCCAGACGCCCGTCGCGCTGGGCGAGGCGAGCTGGCTGCTTCCCGCCATCGGCAACTCGGCCCCCTGGGACGACGAATCGCAGCGGGGGCCCAACGCGATTCTCGTCGATGCGCACGCCGGCACTGCGAGAAGGACGTTCCTCCCTCCCGGCGCCCCCGACTTCCGGTACGGGTGCTCGAGCGCAGACATCTCCGGCTCCGTCGTCGACGCCGGCGGCACGCTCTTCGGCGCCTTCCCCTCCCTGGTCGAGAACGGAACCGAGTCCATGCTGGCCGTCCATCGCATCGTCGACGGAATCGCCGCCGGCGAAGGACTCCACCTTGCCGGACGTGCCCCCACCATCCACGCCGTCTCCGCTGCCTGGGCCGGCGACCGCCTCGGCATCGTGTGGACCGAAGCCGGCCGCTCCGTCGGCGAACCCGGTGTCGGCATCCGCTTCACCGTCATCCCCGCCGCCGACCTCCCGGCCGATGACTGATCTACTACCTTCCGATTCCTTCGCGGCACGCGAAGGAACTGTCGACTCTCGACTCTCGACTGTTGACGCGTGGCCAGGGGCCGCTTTGGTCGCGGCCCCTGGCCGCGCTATGATCCTTCGCCTCCCCCTGTGCCGCCTCGTGCCGCCTACACCCCTCTCCCTCTGGCGCCCCGCGCCCCACTACCCCGCAAGTACCGCAGTTTCCTCGTGGCTCCCTCCACCCGATTCCGGCACGCTGCGTGCTAATGCCCCCCGGGCGTGTCCGAACAGCGATCGCCGTTGGAGGCCAGGCCATGAGGAATTCCCCACTCGCCCTCCGCAAAGTCCGCCGCTACCGCAAGGCCCGCTACCCCTCCCGCCACCCCACGGCCCGACGCGCCCCCTCCCTCCGCCAACGCGTCCTCCGCGGCGCCGCCGCCCCCGCCGTCGCCCTCGGCCTCGGCGCCGCGGCCGGCGCCTGCGACGGCGACGTCTCCCTCGCCGGCGACGACCCCGATGCATCGGACGCCGTCGCGCCCGACGACGCCGCCCCCGACCTCGTCGACGACCCCGACTCGATCCTCGGCGGAGAAGGCCCCTCGGGCACCTACTACCTTCGCTACCTCACCGAAGCCGAAGGCCGCGCGCTCATCGCCGAGACCATCGCCGCCGATACGACGCCTCCCGCCAACCCCTGCGAGGAACCCGTCCTCGCCGACCGCGTCCTCGAGGATCAACCGTTCGTCCGCCTCGCCGACGACGGAACGACCGCCGCCCGCGCGAGCATCGACATTCTCGCCCCCGAGATCCACGTCGAGGTGACCCCCGAATGCCCCGCCGCTTGGCGTGCGTCCGTCGGCTTCGAGTTCGCCACGGACGAGGCCGGTGACGACGAGGACGTCTCCGGGAACCCCGACGGATTGACCGACGCCGAAGAAGCCGCTCTCGCCTCCCTGCGCGAGAGTCGCGCCGCTGCCGTCGCTGTCATCCGCTCCTCCGACCACCCCTACGACGTCTGGGACTACGGCGCCTGGGTCGAAGACTACGACCGCGCCAACGCCGAGGAGGAAGTCCGCCAGGCCGTCCGCAACCTCATCGCCGACCTCCGCCGCGACGGGATGCTCTGACCCTGGAGCGCCCCCGGCCCAGGACTGGGCAGCTACTTCTGCGGCCGAATCAGCCGCGTCAACATCGCGCACACCCGCGCGAGCAGCTCCAGCACCTCCCGCACCTCGTCGGCCGGCACCAATCCCAGGCTGTCCACACCCTCCAGCGCCGCCGCCGCCTCCCCGGCCTCTCCGCGTCCACCGCGAAAGCGCGCCACCCGATCCGCCCCGTCGCGGTGCGCCCCTTCCGCCGTTTGCAGGTACGCGGAGAGCAAGGCGCGCCGACCCGTCCGCCGAAGCCTCGGCGGAGGCGGAAGCTGGTCCGAGAGCACTCCGTATCCGCGCGGCAGCCGGCGAGCGATGGCGTCGCCGCGGACCATCGCTTCCCGCGCCACGGCCACCACGTCCAGTCGGTTGTGATCGAATGGGCCGGGACGCCACGGCCGTCCGGAACTCTCGCCCCGAGTGCTCGTGCTCGGGGGGGGGGGGGGGGGGGGGGGGGGGGGGGGGGGGGGGGGGGGGGGGGGGGGGG
>JACRCX010000016.1 GCA_016218815.1 Deltaproteobacteria bacterium | reverse complement strand
GACCGCCTCGAACAGCTCGGCCCGCGACCCGCCGGCCGGGCCGGCGGTTTCCGCCGCCGGGCCGGCGAGCAGCGCGCGCAGCCCGGGTGCGAGCCCGGCCCACCGCCTCTCCCACTCGTCCAGCGCCGCGCGCAGCGCGCGCGCCTCCGCCGCGCGGGGCGTCGCCAGCGCCCGCACCGCGGACAGCTCCTCGACCTGCCCGAGCAGCCGCTGCAGCGCCGACGTCCGCATGCGAATCGGCTGCTCCTCGACGTCCTGCCCCGCCCCACCGTCGGAACCGCGGGCCTCGGCCCGCGGCTGCGGGGCTTCGACCCGCGGCTGCGGGATCTCGGCAGGCGGTTGCGGGACCTCGGCCCGCGGCCGGTCTCCCGTCGCCGCCGCGTCCTTCGCGGTGCCTTCCACGGTCCGCTCGAGGGCCGCCAGCGCGGCGCGCGACTTCTCGAGCGCCTCGGGCGGCGCGTGCGTCGCCTCCACTCCCGCCGGCGGCAGCAGTCCGGGAAGAAGCGCGAGCACGCCCTGGATGCCGTCGAGGAGCGCGGGCGCGGGCGACAGCGAGCCGCGCTGGAGACGGGCGAGGACGTCCTCCAGGCGCTGGCACACGGCGACGACGTCGGGGAGGTTGACGGTGCGAGCGGCGCCCTTGAGGCTGTGCGCGCCGCGGAAGACGGTCTCCAGGACGGCAGCGCGACGGGCCGGCCCGGGGTTCCCTTCCAGCTCGAGCACTCCCTCGCGGAGCGCGCGAAGATGGTCCTGCGCCTCCTCCTGGAAGAGCGCCAGGAGGCGCCGGCGAAGCTGCTCGTTCCCGTTGCCCATCAACCCCGGTCCCCGACCTCGCTCACAGGCGGAAGCGCTCGACCAGTCCGCGCAGCTTCTCGCCCAGGCCGAGCACGTTGCGGGCGGCCTGGGCGGCCTGCCCGGTCGCGGCGACGTTCTGCTGGCTCGCCTTGTTGATGTTGTCCATGGCCTGGGTCGCCTGGTCCACCCCGACCATCTGCTGCTTGGAGGTGGCGGCGATCTGCGTCGCGGTCTCCGCCGCGCGTGCGACGGCGTCGCCGAGCAGCCGGATCGACTCGCCGGCCTCCTGGGACTGGCGGGCCCCGGCGTCGATGGTCTTGCCGCACTGCTCGGTCGCCATCACGGCGGCGCCGGTGGCCTTCTGGTTCTCGGCGAGGATGGCGCGCACCTGCGCGGTGGCCTGGCGCGACTGCTCCGCGAGGCTCTTGATCTCCTGGGCCACCACGCCGAACCCGCGCCCGGCCTCGCCCGCCTTGGCCGCCTCGATCGCGGCGTTGACCGCGAGCAGGTTCGACTGCTCGGCGAGGTCCTGGACCGTCGCGGTGATCTCGCCGATCGTCTGGCTCTGCTCGGAGAGGCGCAGGATGCTCTGGGCCAGGCCGTCCATCTGCGCCCGGATCTGCCGCATCGCCTCGACGCTCTGCTCGACCGCGCGGCGCCCCTGCGCCGCGGCCTGCGTCGTCTGCTGGGCCGTCTCCGCGACCTGCTGCGCCTTCTGCGTGGCCACGGTCACGGTCTGGCGCGTCTCGCCCAGCGTCGCGGTCGTCTGGGAGACGGCCGCGGCGGTCTCCGAGGCGCTCGCCGAGATCTGGCCCGTCGTGGCCGAGATCTCCTGGGCCGCGCTCGAGAGCACGCCGACCCCCTCGTGGATGTCCCGCGTCATTCCCCGCAGGCTCTTCGTCATCGTCTCGAAGTTGCGCGCCAGCTCCCCGACCTCGTCGCGCCGGTCCAGCTTCGGCGGCTCGACGCTCAGGTCCCCCTCCGCGATCCGCGCCGCCGTGGCCGAGGCTTGCCCCAGCGGCCGGCTGATCGAGCGGCCGATGCCGAAGGCGATCAGGAACCCGAGGACGATCGCGACGCCGCCGAGCACCAGCACCACCCGGATGGCCGCGTCCGACTCGTCCACGATGGTGCCGATCTGGTCCTGCAGATGCTTGTCCGCCGTGTCCCCCGCCTCCCGGGCGGCGTCGCGCATCTCCGCGAACCGCCTGGCCTGCTCGCCCGTCATCAAGGCCAGTACCTCCGGGATTCTCCCGGCGTCGAAGAGCGACAGCTCCTGGTTCAACGTGGCCAGGAACTCCCGCCCGCGGGTCGTCAAGGTGGGGAGCTTCGCCGCGAGGTAGTCCCGGGAACGGCCCGCCCGCTCCACGGAGTCCATCAGCTCCGCCATCGTTCCCTCGCGCTCCCGGAGGTCCGCGTGCAGAGGTGCGATGGCTGCCTGATCGCCCGCCTGGTGAGCGATGATCATCTCGCGCAAGTCCGCGCGCACGCCGTTGACCTGCACCCGCCATTGGGCCAGGCCCAGCGTGACCTTGACGTCGTAGTCGCGGACCTGCTCCACGCGCGAGCGCGTGTCTCCCAGGGCGTTCCAGCCGACGATCGCCGTCGCCGCCACCAGCACGAGGATCGTGCCGAATCCCAGCGCCAGCTTGCCGGCGACCTTCAGGTCGAGAAACCACTTCATCCCGCGCCTCCTTCCCCGTATCGGTGTCCATCGGTGTCCATCGGTGGTTTCAATTCGCCGCCTCCGTCACGCTGCCGCTAGTCACCCGCCTTCGTCGTCCACCACCAGCCGCGCATCGCCGAGCAGCGCACGGGCGTCGAGCAACGCCAGCCCGTCCGCGGCAACGCCGCGCAGCGCGTCCCGCCGCAGGTCCGCGAACGATGCCGGCGGCGGACCCAGCTCCGCGACCCGAAGCGCCCGCGACCCCGGCACCTCGTCCGCCACCAGCCCGACCTCCCGTCCGCCGTCGCTCACCAGCACGAGCTTGCCGCCGTCGCCCAGCGCCGGACGCGGCAGGTCGAACAGCATCCGCAGGTCGATGACCGCGACCAGGGCGCCGCGGACGTGCGCCAGGCCCAACACGAACCCCGGGACGCCGGGCAAGGGCACGAGCTGCCGCAGCGGCGCCACCGCCGTCACGCTGGACTCCTCCACCGCGTACCGCTCCGGCCCGAGACGGAACTCGACGACGTGGAGCACCTCTTCCGGCGCGCCCCGCGCCCCCGCCTCCGCGGCCAGCCGCCGCGCCCGCTCCCGCAGCACCGTCCGGGCGTCCTTCATCGGGCGAAGGCCCTCCCTTCGGCCACCTGCGTCCGGAGGTTCGCGCAAAGAACGCAAAGAAACGCAAAGTTCGCAGAGACGAAAGGGGCAAGCCGTTCAAGAGGAGGCCAACGCCGCTTCACAGCAGGGTCCTTCCGTGCGCGGCCTCCGGCTCGTCATGCCCCGCCGCGAACCGCACCAGCTCCGCCATTCGCCCCGCCGTCATCCCGTCCGCCTCGGGCAGCACCTCGTCCGCCGCGCGTCGCTCGAGCAGCGCCAGCCCGTTGCGGAAGTGCCGCCTCGCCTCGTCGCGCCGGCCCAGTCGCACGGCGAGGTGTCCCAGCGCCACGTGCGCCGGCGCGAAGTCCGGGTCCGCATAAAGCGTCCGCCGCAGCGCCTCGCCGGCTTCCGCCACGGCGCCCCGCTCCGTCAGGATCATCGCCCGCAGGTAGTGCAACTCGCCGTCCAGCCGCGCGCGTTCCAGCGCGCTGCCGCACAGCTCGAGCGCTTCCTCCAGCCTCCCCGCGTTCGCCAGCTCCCGCACCCGGGAAGCAGGCGAGGCAGCCTCCTCCGCGCCGGCGTGGTCGGGGTCGGGAGTTCCGGCTCCCGCAACCGAACCGCGCGCTTCAGGGGCCGTCTCCGGCGCGAAAGCAGCCGCGGGCTGAAGCCCGCAGCTCGGATGGGGAGGCGCATCCTGCGTCCACCCCTGGTCCCCGATGGGCGAGCGGTCGTACTCCCGTCCGCGGGGCTCCCCTGCCGGAAGATCCCGTCCCGCCGGCCGTGGCGCCGGGACGGCCAATTCCTCCCCGTCGTCCCGTCGGAAGATCGTCGCACCCTCGAACCCGACGCGCCCGAAGCCCGCGAAGTCGGCCATCGAGGTCTCCGCCGCACCGACCACCAGCCAGCCGCCGGGCACCAGGCAGCGCCGCAGGCGCTCGATCACGCGGGCCGCTCGCTCGGGCGCGAAGTACATCAGCACGTTGCGGCAAAGGATGACGTCCATGGCGTTCGTGTCGTTGACCAGCGCGGGATAGGCGTCCTCCGCCAGGTTCAGCTCCCCGAACGAGACCATCCGCCGCACGTCGTCCCGCACCGTCCGCTCGCC
Organism: Deltaproteobacteria bacterium; assembly: GCA_016218815.1. Classification (GTDB taxonomy): domain Bacteria; phylum Myxococcota_A; class Polyangia; order DRWM01; family JAAZOP01; genus JAAZOP01. The sequence continues at coordinate 2,877 of JACRCX010000016.1, read as the reverse complement.
CTGCGCCCGCTCGACGAACCACGCACCGCCGACCCCTTCGGGCATCGCGCGGAACGACCATGGCCGGTACGTCGCCTCGGCCGCTCGGCTCAGGAACCCGGGGTTGACGTCCGTGGCGAGGATCGTGACGCTCCAATCGTCGAGGTCCGGCAGCAGCCGGCGCAGCAGGATGGCCAGCGAGTACGCCTCTTCGCCCGTGCAGCAAGCCGCGCTCCACAGGCGCAGCACGCGCCCGGAAGCGCGGCGTCGCGCGATCAACTCGGGCACGACCACCGACGCCAACGCGTCCAGCGCCGCAGGCTCGCGGAAGAAGTACGTCTCGCCGATCGTGAGGTGCCCGGCCAGCGCTGCCAGCACGGCACGCGACGGCGCCTGCGCCAGCATCGCCCGCACCGCCACCGCCGCGCCGGCCTCGCCCCGCTCCCGCGCGAATCCGCTCAGCCCGCGCTCCAGCTCCGCCGTCCGCTCGCTCGGGAACCACAGCCCGAGGTTCTCCGCGACGAACTCCCGCGCGCGGTCGAGCAGATCGGCCGGCAGCGAGCTCGCGCAGGCCGCGCTCATCGTGACAACCCTTCCACGCCGTCCACCGCTTGCAGCTCGTCGAGCGAAAGGAACCGGTCGAGATCGTGGATCAACACCAGTCCGTCCGGAAGGCGCGCCAACCCCTCCACGTACTCGAGCCCCGGCACCACCCGCTCGGCCGCCGTGATCTGCCCGGCGTCGACCTGGACGACGTCCGCGACCGCATCCACCGGGAGAATCACCGAGCGCTTCGCCGTCCGCGCCAGGATCAGATGATCGTCGACCTCGATGGCTCTCGCCGGATGCCCGAACCGGCGCCGGATATCCAGCACCGCCAGCACCCGTCCGGCCACGTTGATCGCCCCCGCCACGATCTCCGGCGCCCCGGGCAACGGCGTCGCCTCCACCGCCGGCAGCACCCGTTCCACGGACTCGAGGTGCAGCGCGTAGCGCACCTGCCCCAGCCGGAAGACCACCAGCGCGACGCGCCCGCCCGGCCGCGCGCGGCCGGCCTGCGACACCGTCTCTCCCATTCCCACCCCGAGCAGGCAGCCCAGCCGTCACACCGGGTCTGCCGAGAATCCCTCGACAAGAACGCGCTTGCAGTATGGTGTTTTCCAGCGCTTCCCGTCTACTCAGGAAATTCCTGAGTAGTCTGGAATCCCCACCTCTCCAGCCGACCTCTCCACCTCTCCCCGTCCGGTCCCAAGCGGCCCGGCGCATGTTCTCCCACAACTGCCACCTCCTCTACGCACTCCGGATACTCTCCGTGGCACCAAACTGCCGAGATCCTCGTCGGTCACAGTTTTCAACAGCAGCAAATCCAATGTGTTACGCCCGTGACAGACTCGTGACAAACCGGCACGAAGTCCGCTTGCTCCCGGCCGCCGCCGAGGGAGGCTCATGCAGCACGAACAGAAGTCCAGGTTGCCCAAGAACTTGCTCGCCGACCGCCTGACCGGCAAGACGATGCGTCTTCGCGTCCGCACGCGCTCCCGTTTCGTCGGCGGATCGTTCAGCTTCATCAACCTGTTCACGCGCTACGACGTCGAGGGCCGCGAGCATCTCTTCGAGGCGGTCGCCCGTGCCAGGGCGACCGGCCGGGGCTTGATCACGGTCAGCAACCACGTGTCGCTGTTCGACGACCCGATGGTGCTCATGGCCGTGCTGGGGCTGCGCAACTTCAACGCCGAAACGAAATGCTGGTGGAGCACCGCCTGCGCCTCGAACTTCAATCCGCAGGGCAGGGGCCTGGGCGCCCGCGCGACCCGCTGGTTCAATTCCACCGCGAACATGGTGTTCATGCAGCGGGCCCACAAGGGCTGCAAGCCGGTCGCGCTTCCCCCCTCCCTTTTCGACTGGATCCGTCCGAGCCTCGGATGGAAGCGCGTGGAACGGATCCAGGAATTCGTGACCCGCCTGGGTCTCGACGTCGAGACCTGGCTGCGCTCCTTCATCACCGCTCATCCCGGCGAATGCCCCACGTCGCTCGACCAGAAGGGGATGGTCGAGGCCTGCGCGCGGGTGAACATCGGCGACTGGCTGCACTTCTTCCCCGAGGGCGGGCGTTCGCGCGACATGTCGTTGCGTCCGTCGCGGCCCGGTGCGGGGAAGGTCATCTACCATGCCCCCGAGGCCGAGGTCGTCCCGTTGTGCTTCTACGGTTCGCAGGATGTACTCCCCATCGGTTCTGTCGTCCCCCGCCCGTTCAAGCGGGTCGTGGTATCGGTCGGCAAGCCGTTGTCGGCTCCGATCCTCGCCGGCCTGCGTCGCGGCCCCGCGACTCCGGAGACGTTCGGCGAGATCTCGAAGTTCGCGCTTTCCGGCGTCGCCGCCCTGCGTCCCGCCGTCCTCGCCCGCTACCTGGGCGCGATGAAGGCCTTCGACCTCCTGGCCGAGGAGCAGGCGGAGGAGGCGCTTGGCGCCGCGGTGCCCGCGGCGGCGCTGCAGCCCGCCGAGTCGGTCTCCTGGTCCACCGTCCTGGCCGACTCCGAGGCGCGCACCGATCGCCGCGCCGACCTGTAGCCCCCCCGAACCGCGAGCTTTAGCGAGCGGATAGCCGCCCCCCTCCGGGAATAACCGACCCCTCTCCCCTGTTCAGGGTTGACAAACTGCGGCAAATCCATAGGGTATGCCGCGCTTTGGAGCATGCAAGGCGCCCTTGCGGAGGGGCGGGGGCGAGAATATCCCCGACGGGAAGTGGGAGGTCAAAGACGGATGGCTGGCGAACAGACCATGGTCACGGCAACCGACGTGACGAAGTACTACGGGCTGCTGCGGGCGGTGGACGGCATCTCGTTCGAGCTGCACAAGGGCGAGGTGCTCGGGTTCCTCGGCCCCAACGGCGCGGGCAAG
>JACRCX010000145.1 GCA_016218815.1 Deltaproteobacteria bacterium | reverse complement strand
GTACTGGTCCAGGAACGCGCGGATCTCCGCCGGCTTGGGCATCGGCTTGCGCGCCGGCTGCGCCTCGCCCCCCTGGTCCTCCGCGATGATGTCGTTGCACAACGAGACGCACTCGTCGCAGATGTACGCCGTCGGCCCCGCAATCAGCTTCTTCACCTCGCGCTGGGTCTTGCCGCAGAAGGAACACTGCAGGATCTGCGTCGTCCCGTTTCCCCTTCGCCTCTCCGCCACGCCGTGCGCTCCCTTTCTTCCGTCCCCGACCGCAGATCCTAACCCGCGACACCCCACCGGGCAAGAACGCCCCCCGTCACCGCTACTGCTTCCGGACCATCACCTCGTCCACGATGCCGTATTCCTTGGCCTCCGCGGCTCCCATGAAGAAGTCCCGCTCCGTGTCCTTCCCGATCCGCTCGGCCGTCTGCCCCGTGTGCTTGACGAGAATGTCGTTCAACGTCTGACGCAAATGGAGGATCTCCCGGGCGTGGATCTCGATGTCCGAGGCCTGCCCGGAAACCCCGCCCAGCGGCTGGTGGATCAGGATCCGGCCGTGCGGCAGCGCGAAACGCTTGCCCTTCGCCCCCGCGCACAACAACACCGCCCCCATCGATGCCGCCCGCCCCACGCAGATCGTCGAAATCGGCGCCCGGATGTACTGCATCGTGTCGTAGATCGCCAACCCCGCCGTCACCGCTCCCCCCGGCGTGTTGATGTAGAGCATGATGTCCTTCTCCGGGTCCTCCGACTCCAGGAAGAGGAACTGCGCGATGATGATGTTGGCGACGTCATCATCGATCTCGGTCCCCAGGTACACGATACGGTCCTTCAGGAGCCTCGAGTAGATGTCCCACGACCGCTCGCCCCGGTGCGTCGTCTCCACCACCTGCGGGTACGGAATCCGACCCGCGATCACTCCCAGCGCCTTGCTCATCCGCCAGAACCTCCCGCCCGCCGCGACGCGGGCGCCCCGGGACTCTAGCAGAGGTCGCGCAACGTTGTCAGTTGTCGGTCGTAGGCCGGCGAACCCCTAGCTCTTCTTCCGCTTCCTGGGCTCGCCCTTGACGTCGGAGATCGTCGCGGCCTCCTTGAGCACGGCCAGCACGTTGGCCTCCGTGATCTCCGCCTCGAGCAGGTCGGCCCCCTTCTTGGCGAACTCGGCCTTGATCGCCGGCACCGGCTTCCCGGTCCGCTCGGCGATCTCCTGGTAGCGCTTCTCGATCTGCTCTTCCTTGGCCGCGAGGTCGCGCTGGTGCGCCAGCCAGCCGACGATGATCGTCCGCCGAATGTGCCGCTCGACCTCCTTGCGCAACCCGTCGCGCTCCTCGTCCGAAAGCTCGTTCCCGCCGCCGAAGGTCTTCTGGAACACCTCCACGCGCTCGCGGAGCTGCTCCTCCAGCCACCCCGCCGGCAGCGACGGCTGCGCCCGCTCGACGACCTGGTCCAGGAGCGCGTGCTCCAGCTCGTTCTCCGCGCTGCGGCGCGACTCCGCCTCCAGCTCGGCCCGCACCTTCGCCCGCAACGCCGTCAGATCCCCCTCGCCCACGTCGCGCGCGAACTCGTCGTCCAGCGCCGGAAGCTTGCGCTGCGAAAGATCGACCAGCTTGATCCGGACGTGCCCGCGGCGCCCGGCCAGCGAGGCCACACGGTGCTCCGCCGGGAAGGAGACCTCGATCGTCCGCTCCTCGCCCGCCGACATCCCCGCCAGCGCCTGCGCGATCTCGTCGAGCACGTAGCCCGAGCCGACCTCCACCTCCAGCCCCTCGCGCTTGATCGGCTCGTCGTCCGGCTTGTCGTCGAACCGCAGCTCGTAGTCCAGCCGCGCCAGGTCGCCGTTCTGCGCCGGTCGCGGCGGGTCGAGCGGGACCGACTGCGCCTGCACCTCGCGCAGACGCTCGAGCTGCTCGTCCACCGCCGCCTCGTCGATCACCGCCACCCGGCGCTCGCCCTTCAGCCCCGCCAGGTCGATGTCCCGCGGCTTCTCGTGCACCTCGAACGTCGCCGAGAACCGGATCGGCTCGCCCGCCTTGTACGGCTCCCGCTCCACCTTCGGCGGGCTCACCGCCCGCACCTCGTGCTTCTCCACCGCCTGGATCAGCGTCTCCTGCATCAGCTCGCCGGTCACCTCGGCCAGCACCTGGTCCCCGATGTAGCCCTTGACCAGGCTGAGCGGCGCCTTCCCGGGGCGGAAACCGCGAAGGCGCACCTGCCCTCGCTGCCGCCGCAGCTCGCGGTCGAACGCACTCTCCACGTCGGCGTGCGGAATCTCGAACTCGAGGCGAACGGTGTTGGAATTGATCTCTTTCAACGTGAACGGCATGTGCGATCCCTGGGGCGCTCTATTACCTGCACGGCGTCGGCGTGTCAACGAGTGAAGGCCGGAATTTCGCGCCAAAGGCGCAACAAGGCGAAGCACGCGATGGGGAGCAGGCAACGGATGCGGGCAACGCGGCGGTCAGCGGCGGCGCCGACGGGAGAGGCACGCTGCACCCGCGATCGCCAGCGCCGCCGCCAGAGGCCAGGCGTCGCCCGCCGGAACGCCGCCCGACACGGCGCAGCCGCAACCGCTGCCCCCCCCGCCGCCGGCCTCGTCACCGCCCTCGACGGCGTCCGCACCTCCGTCCACCCGAACGTCCGCACCGTCCTCGCCGCCGTCCTCGCCGCCCGAGTCCGCGTCGGCCTCGGCCGGCGAGTCGATCTCGGCGTCCGGACCCGCATCCCCATCGACGGGGACGTCGAAGGAAACGTCCCCGTCCCCTTCCCCTTCCGCATCGGCCTCGTCCCCACCGTCGGCTTCGTCGCCGCCGTCCGCGTCCGCGTCCGCGTCCGCGCCGGCCGCCGGCGGTGCCGCGACCTCCACCGCATCGATGCCATACCCCGCGGCCGCCCGCCCGAACCTCCCGCCCGTCGTGTCGCTGACGTGCACGTACCGCAAGGTCGCCAGGCCGCTCGCGCCGAAGTCGAGCTCCCCCGTCCCGGTCACGTCGCCCAGCCACGTCCACGGGCCGTCGCGGTCCCCCGAACCCTCCACCGCGGCCGTGTCGCTCCCGTCGGCCGGGCCGGCGTGGATCCGGAGGTCGGCGCCCGGCACGTCCGGCGCGTCAAAGCCGAGGTCGATCACGATCTCTCCGTAAGGCTCGAGCCAGAACGGGGCGCCGTCCGGCGCCCCCAGCGCGTCGGACGGGACCGACTCGTTCGGGTACCCGGCGTCGCGGATCGTCTGTGACAGCACCGTCGAGGAGACGGCGAAACCGAAGGACTCGGCCGCGGGCTCGAGCGCCACGTCGATCCACGCATGGCCGCTCGACGGTACCACGACGCCCGCCACGCGCGCCGGGAGGTGCCGCGGCGCCGTCACCGTTACGTCGTACGTCCCGGCGACCAGGACCTCGTGGAAATCGCCCAGCCCGGACTCGGTGAAGACCGGCGCGCGGCGCTCCGCCACCCAGATCGAAGCGGACAGCGGCGCTCCGGTCGCCGCGTCGGTCACCCGCCCCGCCAGCCCGTCGTCGGCCAGGGCCAGCATGGCGATCGCACGCGGTACGTGAAGGTCGAGCTGGCCGCTCGTCCCGTAGTCGCTCTGGATCTCGATGATCGTGTCCAGCGTCCCCCGCGTGCCGTAGTCGTGATCCGTGTAGTCGCCGTAGACCGAGTACCAGTGCCAGCCCAGGACCACGTCGTAGGTGGTGCCCACCGCGTAGGGCTCGAACAACGCCCGCAGCTCCGGCTCGTGCCGCGGCGCGACGGGCGTGTAGTTCCAGACCAGGTTCACGAAGTCGGCCGCCGTGTGGTACGAGATGCCCGCGACGTAGGGATGCAGGAGGCCGTCGGCGCGGAGCACCTCCGTCTCCGGCTCGGAGCCCGGCGACCCCTCCGATTCCCCCGCGACCCACATGAACGGGAAGTTGCGGTTGAGATCGACGCCGTCCGCGTTCGCACGCGTGGAGGCGGCCGAGCCGTCGGGGTTGGCCATCGGGACGATGAACGTCTCGACGGCGTCGACGACGGCCGTCGCGACGGGGTCGGTGCCGTAGTCCTCGACCAGCGTCCGCGCGATGCCCAGCGCCACCTCGTACGCCATGCACTCGTTGCCGTGCATCGCCCCGATGATCCGCGCCTCCGGCTCCATCTCGTTCGTCGCAACGTTGTCGCTGATGCGCAATCCGACGATCGCCCGGCCGCGTACCGACGCGCCGATCGTCTCGACGCGCGCGATCGCAGGGTGCGCCGCCGCCAGCGCCTCCAGCTCCGCCACCAGCTCGTCGTACGTCGTGAATCCGACGCCGCAGAACGTGGCCTTGGGATCGACGCGCGCCCCCGCCGGCGCCGCCGCCGCCGATCCGATCGCCGACAGCAGGCAGAACGCCCCGACCAGAGGTGCGACCCTTGTCACTTCCGGGGCCTTGCCTTCCTCATCACCCGAAGGGCAGTTCGATCGCCGGGACGATGATCAGCACGACGCGCTCGTCGAGCCGGGTAACGTGGTCGCCCTGGACGACGATCGTCGCCAGGAACACGCGCGCGTACTCGTCGCCCGCGAAGCAGCCGACGTTCTGGAACTGGACCGTGAACTCCACCGTCGCGCCCGGCAGCACCTCGTAGAAGGTCGACTCGTCCATCCCCGCCGCCGACGCCGGATCGTTCTCGATCCCCGTCGGGCCGATCCAACGCAGCGGGATGATGCGGCGGATGAAGCACGTGGCGTCGACGCCCAGCGGGTCGCCCGGGTCGTCCTCCGTGAAGGTGTCCACGTCGAACGGCACCCGCGTCGCCAACAGCTCGATCGAATCGACCACGCTCGTGCTCAACCCCGCGCCGTCGTAGCCGATGTCGGAGATGAGCGGGATGCCGTCGAGGTCGACGGCACCGGTGGCGATGACCGTGGCCTCGATGTCCTGCCAGCCCTCGCCGCCCGTTCCGCCCTCCGACGACATGCCCAGCACCTTGCCGTGCATGCGGTTCGTGGCGTCGATCGCTTCCGACCACACATGGGGCAACGGCGTGATGCCGGCGTAGATCTCGCCGACGGTCCCCGGCGGGCCATTGTGGAACGGCGCGTCCGTGAACATCAGCACGATGGGCAGGGCGCCCGAACGGAAACAGGGAGCGCCGCGGCAGTCCGGCCCGGCGTACGCCGGGACCCACGAGCCGAGCCCCTCGCCCGTCATCGTCTGGTACAACGCCTCGACCTGGCTCTCCGCCCAGTCGTCGCCGTAGCAGTTGGGGATGGCGTCGACGGCCGCCTGCGCGGTCGCCGTGTCGAGCGTCATGGTCTGCAGCAGCGCGTACGCCAGGTCGGGCCCGCTGCCGTACGCGCCGGTGGGGAAGTCGGCGTGCCAGCCGACGCCGATCGCCGCATCGGGGATGCGGCGCCGGATCTCGGGGATGATGAGCGAGCTCAGGTTGCTCTTGATCGTGGTGATCTCGCCGCCCATCGAGCCGGTGGTGTCGACGAGGAAGAAGACGTCGGCGACCGAGATGTTCGTGCCGAAATCCAGATCCCGCTCCTGCATCTCGCCGTCCGGGGGCAGGATGAGGTAGTAGTCGTCCGCCGGAATCCCGCTGTCGGGATCCGTCGGGTCCGCCGTCGGGTGCGCCCACTCCGCCAGGTCGTCCCACCCGTCGCCGTCCGTGTCCGGGTTCAGCGGGTCCGTCCCCGCGTCGCGCTCCTGCGAGTCCGGCAATCCCTCGCCGTCGCTGTCCATGTCCAGGAAGTCCGGCGTCCCGTCGTCGTCCGTGCTCCGCGGCGGCGTCGCCGGGTCGTCGTCCCCGGCCTCCTCCGAGTCCAGGTACCCGTCCCCGTCGCTGTCGTCGTCCCGGAAGTTCGGGATCGTGTCGCCGTCGCGGTCCGTCGAGCCCTCGGCGCGGTCGGAAATGGTGTCGCCGTCCGCGTCCGAGTCGCGGTAGTCGGGGATCCCGTCGTCGTCGGTGTCGGTCGGGTGGAGCGGGTCGTCGCCGACCTCCAGGATGTCCAGGACCGTGTCGCCGTCGTCGTCGACGTCGCGGTAGTTGCCCACGCCGTCGCCGTCCGGGTCGACGTCGCCCTCCTCCGTGTCGCTGATCGTGTTCCCGTCCGCGTCCAGGTCGCGGAAGTCGGGCACCGTGTCGTTGTCCGAGTCCAGCGGC
>JACRCX010000144.1 GCA_016218815.1 Deltaproteobacteria bacterium | reverse complement strand
CGGGTCTTCGAGGACGGGGACTTTGTCTTCACCCACACCGACTACGACTTCTTCGGCCCGAAGATCGGGTTCGACATCTTCCGCTTCGAGAACGGCCGCATCGTGGAGCACTGGGACAACCTCCAGCAGACGCCGGCGAAGCCGAACCCCAGCGGGCACGACATGATCGATGGCCCGACCGAGCCGGCCGCCCCGGACCGGACCGCGGCGAACAAGGCCCTCGTGCGCGCCTTCGTCGAGGACGTCCTCGTGCACGGCCGGATGGACAAGCTCGCCGGGTACTTCGACGGCGACCGGTACGTCCAGCACAACCCGGCCGTCGCCGACGGCCTGTCCGGGCTCGGCGCCGCCCTCACGGCCATGGCCCACGCCGGCGTCACCATGAAGTTCGACCGCGTCCACCGCGTGCTGGGCGAGGGGAGCTTCGTCCTCGTCGTCAGCGAGGGGACGTTCGCGGGCAAGCCGTCCTCGTTCTACGACCTGTTCCGCGTCGAGCGCGATCGGATCGCCGAGCACTGGGACACCATCGAGACCATCCCGCCGAAGGCCGAGTGGAAGAACGGCAACGGGAAGTTCTGAACGCTCTCGCGCGGGCCCGGCTTCCCGGCCCGCGCTTCCCGCGGAAGAGCTCCTCAGGTCACGGCCGCCCGCCGGCGGAAGCGCTCGTGCTCGTACTCGCGCGAGGCCATCACGCCGGCGAGCCGCTCGACCGCGTCCCAGACGTCGACGAAGCGGGTGTAGAGCGGGGAGAAGCCGAATCGGAGGATGTCCGGCGAGGGTCGAGGGCCCGGTTCGCCCGCGCGGAAGTCGCCGACCACACCGCGCGCGGTGAGCGCCTGCACGACGCCGTAGGCGTGACCTCCCGGCGCGTCGTGGACCAGGCAGACCTGGCTGCCGCGCCGCTCGGGCTCGCGGGGCGAGACCACGCGCAGGTCCCAGGCGCCCGCGCGACGGTCCACCAGGGCCGCGAACGCCCCGGTGAGACGCAATGAACGGGCGCGCAGCGCGCTCATCCCGCCGAGCGGCTCGGCCGCCAGCACGGTGTCCACGCCGCACTCGAGCGCGGCCATGGCGAGGATCGGCGGCGTGCCGCAGAGGAAGCGCGCGACGCCGGCCGCGGGTTCGAACTCCGCGGCGAAGCGGAAAGGCGCGGCGTGGCCCATCCAGCCGGAGAGCGGCTGCCGGGCGCTTGCGGCGTGGCGCGGCGCGGCCCAGACGAAGGCCGGCGCTCCGGGTCCCCCGTTGAGGTACTTGTAGCCGCAGCCCACGGCGAAATCGGCCCCCGCGCCCCGCAGATCCACCGGCACCGCGCCGGCGCTGTGCGCCAGATCCCAGACCGCCAGGGCGCCGCAGGCGTGGGCCGCCGCCGTCAGCCCGGCCAGGTCGTGCATCCGGCCCGTGCGGTAGTTGACGTGGGTCAGCAGCAGGACCGCGACGTCGTCCCCGTGCGCCAGCCGCGCGGGCAGGGCGTCGGCCTCGAGCGCCTCCAGCCGGCAGTCCAGCTCCCGGCACAGGCTCGCGGCGACGTAGAGGTCCGTCGGGAAATTCGTGTCCTCCGAGACGATCACACGGCGCGCCGGGGCCTCCGACCTCTGGAGCCCTGCGGCGGCCCAGAGCACCTTGTACAGATTGATCGAGGTCGAGTCGGCCGCGACGACCTCGCCCGGGCCGGCGCCGATCAGCCGCGCGATCTTGTCGCCCACGCGCGCCGGCAGCTCGATCCAGCCGGCGGTGTTCCAGCTCCGGATCAGCTCGGCGCCCCACTCCTCCCGCAGGACGCGCGCCAGGCGCGCCGGCGCGGCCCTCGGCAGCGCACCCAGCGAGTTGCCGTCCAGGTAGATGACGCCCTCCGGCAGCTCGAACTGCTCGCCCAGCGGCGCGAGCGGATCCCGCGCGTCGAGCTCCAGGGCCTCGGTGCGTGACGTGAGAGCCGGTACGTCGGCCGAGGGAGAGGTCACGGGGCCACCTCGCGGAGCACGGCGCGCACCGGACTGGCATCGGCCCCGGTGAGCCGGAGGGGGAGGGCGATCAACTCGTAGAGGCCTTCGGGGATCGCGTCCAGGCACAGGCCTTCGAGCACGCGCAGGTCGCGGCGGTGCAACACCTGGTGCGCGTCCAGCGTCTTGCTCGACGCCGGGTCGACGCTCGCGCTGTCGGTGCCGACCAGGCGTACGCCGCGGTCGGCCAGCCACTCGAGCGCCGCGGGGTCGAAAGCCGGCAGGTCGGGGTCGAAGCGATCGCGCGGCCGGCAGGCGTAGCTGCGCACCAGCACGCGGGCCTCGAGGCGTTCGGCGTGCGGGGCGACGTGCGCCACCGTGACGAACGGCGCGCCGATGACGTGGATCACGCGGCAGGGTCCCAGGAACGGCGCCAGGTCCAGCACGCCGATCGCGGCGCCGGCGGGATCGAAATGGAGCGGCGCGTCGGCGTGGGCCCCGACGTGCGGGCTGAGGGTGACGCGGCCGACGTTGACGGGACAGCCGGGACCGATGGTCAGGGTCCACTCCTGGGCGTAAGGCGTGTCGCCGGGGAAGACCGGCGTGCCGGAGTCGACGGGCGGCGAGATGTCCCACAGTCGCGGGCCCGGGTTCACGGCGGAGCCTCAGTCCACCGGCTGGGGGGTGATGCCCAGTGCGCGCAGGTTGGTCAGCTCGATGATCGTCGAGACGCCGCGGTCGAAGTTGCCCTTGCCCTGCTCCTCGGCGACGCGCGCCATCGCGACCTTCACCGCGTCGAGGAACTTCGCATCGTGCACCATCGTCGTCTCCACGAACAGCGGGGTCCCCGCCTCCACGCCGTCCGCCGTGGTGCCGTGCCAGCCGACGAAGGCATGGCCGGGCACCAGCACGATGATCGGCCGCAGCCCGATTGCCTCCATCATGGTCGCGAAGAGGATCGTCCCCTCCAGGCACTGCGCGTTCGTCGAAGCCAGCACCTCGGACGGCAGCCGGGTGCGCTGCACCGTCGTCGCGCCGGCGAACAGGGACGGGTCCATCACGTAGGACACGCCGCGCGACTGCAGCTCGAGCCAGATCGCCTCGACCTGCGGTCCCGTCGCCGTCTGCTCGCCCGCGAACGTCGCTCCCGGGGCCCGGGCCTTCGCCGCCGTGAGGAACTGCTCCACCGCGCGCGCGTTGGGGGTGATCCACGCCCCGATGTTCTCGTAGGCCGGGACGACGACGTCCGTCGAGATCTTGCGCTCCAGGACGAGTGAATCGCGCGGCAGCACCTTCACCGGCACCGTCTCGTCGTACAGCACCCGCTCCCCGGTCTCGTCGATCGCCGTGATCTTCCATGCGAGCTGCGCCTCGCGCTCGGCCCGCAGCCCGGCGACGTCGAAATCGAACTTGAGCGGCGGGACCAGCAGCACGTCCTGGGCGCCGTTCTTGAGCAGCATGACCGTCTGCGAGGTGCGATCCGAGAGCCCCGAGATCTCCACCTCCAGGCGGAGCTGCCGGTCGGTCTCGGCAAAGCTGGTCAGCGAGAACTTGCACAACGGCCCCGCCGCCGCCCCTGGCGTCGCGGAGAAGAGGTGGTACGCGCCGAGCGGGATCGGGTTCTGGCAGACCCAGTCGACCGCCATCCCGGTCGCCCGCGCCAGCGCGAGCTGCTGCTTCAAGTAGGTCACCATCGCATCGCCGGGGAAGATCTTGTCCATCTCCGCCACGGCGCCGTCGGCCTCGTCGAGCCGGTGCAGGTGGTACAGCGCCTGGAGACGGAAGTAGTGCGTGCGCACCAGGACGTCCCGCTTGACGTCCTCGTCCTGCACCTCATCGACATGCTCCAGCGTCGCGCCCGCGACCTGCAGGCACGCCTCCCATTGGTTCGCCGCGCAGGTCAGGAAGCCCGCCGCCGTCGCCAGCTCCACGTCGCCGGGGAACTTCTCGGCCAGCTCCTCGATCGCCTGGCCGGCCTGCTCCAGCCGCCCCAGCCCGACCAGGGCCCGGGCCAGGAAGTACGGGCGCGCCTTGTCCGGTGCGGCGTCGAGCATCGCGTACGAGACCTGCAGCAGCGTGGCCCACGCCCCCGCCGTGTGCAGGCAGCTCTGCAGCGCCTCGTAGGCGGGCCAGACCTCCGCCGTGGGGTTCGGCGCGACGAGCTGCAGCGCCGGGATGAGCACCTGGATGATCCCGCCGCAGTCGCGCGTCCCGGCCGGCTTCGCGTATTCCTCCACGGCCGCGACGATCATCTGCTTCGCCTGGTCCGGCGTCAGCGCCGGGGCCGCGGGCTCCCCGGACGGCATCTCGTTGCCCGTGGACGGCGGCGTCGGTGCTGCTCCATCCGGGGCGGCAGCGATGACCCCCGCATCCGCCGCAGGCGCCGGCGTCGCCGCCGGGGCCTTCGCGGCCTGCGCCGGCACGGTCGGAGCCGGGGCCGCCGGCAGAGCCTCCGGTCCCGCCTCCTTCTTCTTGCAGCCGAAGCCGCCGGCCAGGACCGCGATCAAGCACCAGACGACGATCTTCTTCATGGCGTCCATCCTCCTCCTGGACGCGAGTCGCAGCGCGACGCGTCCTTCCCCCCCCAGGACTTGCACCAGGAGCCCCACCGGCCCGCGCGTGCAGGCCTCGACCGTATCACATGCGCGGTCCGGTGCTCTCAAGCGCCGGAGACCGTGCTCAGGAACTCCGCCGCCGGTCGCCACACCGCCTCGGGCGCCCCCGGCCCGCCCAGGATGCCCACGTGCCCCCCGGGCGCCATCCGCACCGACACCCGTCCCGGGGGCAGGTGTTCGCGCAACGCCACCACCGACGCCACCGGTGCGATCGCGTCCGTGTCCCCCGCGAAGGCCAGGACCGGACAACCCACCGTCCCCAGGTCGACCCGCCGCTCGCCGAACGTCAGCCACGACGAGTGCACCTGGTTCCGCCGCATCACGTCCCGCAGGAGCTGCTTGAACGCCTCGCCGGGATACGGCACCAGCCCCGACAGCCACCGCGAGATCGACCCGTACGACCGCAGGTACGCCTCGTCCGCCTCCCGCGACGGCAGCTCGAACAGCCGCGCCACCGTCCGTCGCCCCGACAGGAGCTGGAACCCCGCCGTCGCCATCCACCCGGGAATCACTCCCATCGCGTCGATCAACGGGTCCACGCGCCCCGCCGCCGCCGCGCCCAGGAGACCCACGAAACCCATCTTCGAGAAATCGATCGGCGTCGCGATCGTCACGATCCGTTCGACGTTCCGATCCGCGTGCGCCGCCGTGTGCAGCAGGCAGAACAACCCGCCCAGACAGTACCCCACCAGCGAAATCCGCTCCGTCCCCGCGTGCCGCCGCACCGCGTCCACCGCCGCCGGCATCACGCCCAGCACGTAGTCGTCCAGCCGCATCCCCTGGTCCGTCTGGTCCGGGACCCCGAGATCCAGCACGTACGTCGGCAGCCCCGCCCCGGCCAGCGTCCGCACGAACGAGTGGTCCGGCTGCAGGTCGAACACCATCGGCCGCACCATCAGCGGCGGCACCAGCAGCACCGGCGCGGGGCGTCGCACGTCTCCAACATCCGAACCGCGCCCTTCAGGGCGCGGCGCCGCTGGGATTCCAGCCGCGGGCTGAAGCCCGCGGTTCGGACCGGAAACCGCACCCTCCTCCCCTCCGTCGCCTCCCACCACGACGCGCACCACCCACTTCCCCTCGCGGTGCACCTCTTCCTTCGGCGTGGCGTCGATGCCCGCCTTCGCCAGCGCGCGCGCCCGGTTCCGCAACCCCCATGCTTCGTGCCACGACATCGCCCAAGCCTCGCCTAGACGGGCACGCGCACCCGCTGCACCAGCGCCGCCAGATCCTCGCGCTGCTCCGGCGCCCGCAGGTACGGGATCTCGAACAGCACCGGTACGTCCGTCAGCCGCTCCAGGAGCGCGCGGTTGCTCGGCCGGCTCTCGTCCTCTCCCGCGCTCGTGCGGCACAGCACGAACCCGCATACCCGGCACGCCGCCGCCCGCGCCGCCTCCAGCGTGAGCAGCGCGTGGTTCACGCAGCCCAGACGGTCCGCCACCACCACCAGCAGCGGCAGATCGAACTCCGCCGCGAGGCTGCGCAGCGTCAGCCCCGGCGCCAGAGGCGCCAACAGGCCCCCGGCCCCCTCCACCACCGTCGCCTCGCCCGCACTCACCGCCTCGCGCACGCACGCGCGCACCACCTGCGGATCGATCGTCACCCCCTCCGCCTCCGCCGCCACCGTCGGCGCCACCGGCGCCCGGAAGCGGTACGCGGAAATGCTCGCCAAGGGCCGCCGGTCGCCCGCGACCCGCGCCAGCCGTTCCGCGTCCCCCGCCCCCTCCAGGTGCTCGGAGAGCCCGCTCTCCACCGGCTTGGCCACCGCTACCTGCAGCCCCGCCCTGCGGAAGGCGGCCGCCACGAGCGTCGCGGCCAGCGTCTTGCCGACCCCCGTGTCCGTCCCCGTCACCGCCAGCCGCCGCGGCAGCACGATCGGCCCGTCCTCCGGCGTCGCCGTCCGCAGCGGCGCCCGCGCGCGCCCTCCCGCGGGACTCGACCTGCCCCCCGCCTGCCCCGCCGGCGGCGGCGGCTCCGAGACGGGCCGCGGCGGCTCCACCGACGACCGCAGCCCGACCCCGCGCGGCACGCGCGCCTCCCCTCCGCGTGCCGACGGCCGCAGCTCCTCCGCCACGTCCGCGACCGCCCGGCCCACCGCCTCCACCAAGGCGTCCAGCGTCGGGATGTCGATCGCGGGCGGCGGATTCAGGATCACCACGTCGCCGATCGGCCGCACGATCGCCCCGTGTCGCCGCGCCGCCATCGCCACCCGGTGACCCACGCGCAACGCCGGGTCGAACGGCTCGCAGCCGTCCCGGTCCGCCACCAGCTCGATCCCCGTCATCACGCCCCGCCGCCGCACGTCGCCCACCAGCCCGTGGCCCCGCAGCGGCTCCAGGAACCGATCGAAGGCCGGCCCCAGCGCCTCCACGTGCCGCGGCAGGTCGCGCGCGCGCACCAGCTCGAGCGTCGCGCCCGCCGCCGCCGCCGCCAGCGGATTACCGGTGTACGTGTGGCCGTGGAAGAACGTCCGGCCCAGGTGCCGCGGCCCCAGGAACCCGCGGTAGATCTCGTCCGTCGTCACCGTCGCCGCCAGCGGCAGGTACCCGCCCGTCAGCCCCTTCGCCAGGCACACGAAGTCCGGCACGACGTCCTCGTGCCGGCACGCCAGGAACGGCCCCGTCCGGCACACCCCCGTCGCCACCTCGTCCACGATGAGCAGCACCCCGTGTCGCCGGCACGCCGCCGCCACGTCCCGCAGGAACCCTTGCGGCGCCGTCGCCATCCCCGCCGCGCCCTGCACCAGGGGCTCAATCACGCACCCCGCGATCTCGTGCCCGTGCCGCTCCAGGAGCTGCTCGAAGTCCCGCG
The DNA here is from genome assembly GCA_016218815.1 of Deltaproteobacteria bacterium. Taxonomy (GTDB): domain Bacteria; phylum Myxococcota_A; class Polyangia; order DRWM01; family JAAZOP01; genus JAAZOP01. The sequence continues at coordinate 22,115 of JACRCX010000144.1, read as the reverse complement.
CGCAGCGCAGCCCGCACCGGCACGGATCTCCAACCTCGCCCAGCGGACACCGGAAGCAGTGCGGATACGGCGCCCGGTGCACCCCGAAGAGCAGCGGCCGGTACGCCCCGTGGAACAGGTCGATCCCCCCCAAGGACACCGACCCCAGCGTGTCCCCGTGATACGCGTCCGTGAAGGCCACGAACTTCGTCCGCCGCTCGCGCCCGTTCTGCCGGCAGAACTGGTACGCCATCTTCACCGCGACCTCGACCGAGGTCGAGCCGTTGTCCGAATAGAACACCCGGCGCAGCGGCGCCGGCAGGAAGCCCGCCAGCTTCGCCGCCAGCTCGATCGAAGGCTCGTTGCCCAGCCCCAGCAGCGTCGAGTGCGCGACCCGGTCGAGCTGCTCGCGCACGGCGGTATCGATCTCCGGGACCCGGTGGCCGAACACCCCGACCCACAACGAAGAGACGCCGTCGATGTACCGTCGGCCCTCGCTGTCCACGAGGAACATGCCCTCGGCCGAGCGGATCACGAGCTGCGGCTCCGCCTCCCACTCCTGCTGCGGCGTGAACGGATGCCAGACGTGCCGCCGGTCCAGCTCCAGCAGCTCCTCGGTCGACCTCATGCGCCCCTCCTCCCCGGAACGCAGCGAATCACCGCCGCCGCGATCGTCTCGACGTCCTCCGCCGTGTGCGCCGCCGAGACCGACAGCCGCAGCCGCGCCGTCCCCTCCGGCACCGTCGGCGGACGCAACGCGGCGACCAGCACCCCCGCCTCCCGCAGGCGCCCCGCCGCCGCCAACGTCTCCTGGTTGCCCCCCACCACCAACGGCAGGATCGGACTCCACGGCTCCCCGGGGACCTGGAACCCCGCCGCCGCCAGCGCCCCGCGCAAGGCGGACGCGTTGAGCCGCAGCCGCTCGACCAGCCCCGCGTCGCGCCGCAGCCGCCGCACCGCCGCCAGACAGCCGGCCAGCACCGCCGGTGGCAGCGCCGTCGAGTACACCGCCGTCCGCAGCCGCGTCACCAGCAACGCCCGCAGCTCGGGCGAACACCCCACGAACGCACCGTAGCCCCCTAGGGCCTTGCCCAGCGTGCCCACGATCGCGTCCGCGCCGCCCGGGCGCCCCGCCTCCTCCAGCCCGCCCCGGCCCGTCGGCCCCGCCACCCCGAGGCCGTGCGCCTCGTCCACCACGAGCAGCGCCCCCCGCGCGGTGCACGACTCGCCCAGCGCCGCCAGGGGCGCCAGATCGCCGTCCACCGAGAACAGCGACTCCGTCACCAGCAGCGCCCGGCCCCCGTCCCGTGCGGCCTCCTCGAGCGCCCGGTTCGCCTCGCCCGCATCCCCGTGCCGGTAGCGCCGTACCGCCCGCGCGCCGGCCGCTCGACATCCGTCCACGATCGATGCGTGGTTCCACTCGTCCGAGACGATGGTCGCGTCCCGCCCCAGCACGCGCAGGAGACCGACGTTGGCGAGGTAGCCCGAGCCCACGACCAGCGCGCACGGGGTGCCGACGAGCTCGGCGCACTCCTGCTCCAGCGAGTGGTGCAGGGGATGGTCCCCCGCCACCAGCCGCGACGCCTGCGACGATGCCCCCGAGGACTCCAGCGCTTCCCGCGCGGCCGCGAGCACCTCCGGATCGTGCCCGAGACCCAGATACCCGTTCCCCGCGGCCAGGAGCAGCCGCCGCCCGGAAACCACCACCGTCCGCCCGTCCGGCGACACCATCGGCTGCAGCCGGCGAGTCGTCCCCGCCGCATCGATCCCGCGCAGCTCCCCCACCAGCCACTCGTCCCACCGCCCCGTCATCCCACGACCCTCGTCCCCGCGTCCCCTCCTCGCGGCCCGCGCATGCTACTCCCCCGTCCTTGCGCGTCAACGCCGCTCCCCCTATCATGTTCCGTCGAGAAGGAGGGGTGTCGCGATGAAAGTCAGCACGATCGCTCTTCTGTCCCTGGCTCTGGTCGCCGGCTGCAACGGCGGAGACAGCGGCAACGGCGGAGATGCCGACGCCGACGTGCTCACCGACATCACCGACACCGCGGACGACGGCGGCGGCGACGTCGCCTCGGGATGCCCCGCCGGCACCGACCCCGACAACGACGGGATCTCCACCGCCGACGAAGGCGGCGAGCTGGTCGATCGCGACGGCGACACCATCCCGAACGCCCGGGACCCGGACTCCGACTCCGACACCATCCCCGACGCCGACGAGGCGGGCCGCTCGGGCTGCGGCACCCCCCGCGACGCCGACGGCGACACCACCCCCGACTTCCTGGACGACGATTCCGACGGCAATGGCGTCGCCGATTCGCTCGAGCCCGTCGGCGACTTCGACGGCGACACGACCCCGGATCGCTCCGACCTCGACGACGACGGCGATACCATCCCCGATGCTGTCGAGCTCGGCGGCGACCCCACCCACCCCCGCGACAGCGACGGCGACACCACGCCCGACTACCGCGATCGCGACAGCGACGGGGACACGATCAACGACCAGGCCGAGGGCGCTGACGACACCGACGGCGACACCGTGCCCGACTACCTTGACGACGACACCGACGGCGACGGCATCCCCGACGTCGTCGAGGGTCTGACCGACACCGACGGCGACGGCCGCGCCAACTTCATCGATCTCGACAGCGACAACGACGGCCTGACCGACAGCGAGGAACATGGCGTGCGCGGCACCGACCCGCTCGACAGCGACAGCGACGGCGACGGCATCGACGACCTCTCCGAGGTCGCCCTGGACACCGACCCGATGGACCCCGGGAGCGTCCCGCCGCCCGACACCTTCTATTTCGTTCTGCCGTTCGAGGACGAGGCCGGTCCCAAGACGCAGGACTTCGAGTTCCAGACCACACTGATCATGGCCGACGTCTTCTTCCTCATCGATACCACCGGCTCCATGGGCGAGGAGATCAACAACCTCCTGCTCGGCCTCACCGACGTCGTCATCCCCGGCATCCTCGCCAGCATCCCCGACGTCGCCCTGGGCCTGGCACGCTTCGAGGACTTCCCCATGGCGCCCTACGGCGAGGCGGGGAACGACGTCTACACGCTGGAACAGCAGATGACGACCGCGCACGAGCGCGTCTACGATGCCATCGCGCGGCTGAGCGTGTACCGGGGCGCCGATCTGCCCGAGGCCGATGTCCCGGCCCTCTGGAGCGCGGCGACCGGCGACCCGATCGGCTTCTACACGGCCCCGTTCATCTCCGATCCGACCACCCCCGGCGGCGGGACGCTCGGCGGTGCCGGCTTCCGCGAGGATTCGCAGCCGATCATCGTGCTGATCACCGACGCCGCGTTCCACAACGACGTCGGCGGCGGCGATCCCTACGACCCCGACGTCCTGGGCGCCGGGACCCCGAACATCACCTATGCCCAGGCCCTCGGCTCCCTGCTCACCATCTCCGCCCGCGTCATCGGCGTCGCATCCCTCGCCGTCGCCCGCGACGACCTCGAGGACATCGCCCTCGATACCGGCACGATCGATGCCGCCGGAGCCCCGATCGTCTTCGACGTCGGCGCCGACGGCACCGGCCTCTCCACCGGCCTCGTCGCCGCCATCTCCGACCTCGCCAGCGGCACCCCGCAAGACGTCGACACCCTCCTGGAAGACGACACCACCGACAGCGTCGACGCCACCCTGTTCATCGATTCCGTCGTGCCCGTCTCCGCCGATCCGCCCTCTCCCCTGGGCTTCGCCAGCATGGACACGACCACCTTCTACGGCGTCATCCCCGGCACGGTGGTCACCTTCCGCGTCACGGCCTATAACGACTTCGTCGAGGAAGGCGACACCTCCCAGGTCTTCAAGTGCGTCCTCGTCGTCCGCGGCAACGGCGTCGCCCGCCTCGACTTCCACGACGTCATCATCCTCGTCCCCGCCAAGGACGCCGAGCCGATCTTCGGGTAGACGACCGCGCCTTCATGGCTACGTTGCATCCGCGGCGCCGCCGGCCCCGCCGCCCGGAGCACCGATGACCGACACGATCTACTCGATCCCGGTCCGTACCATCGACCTCGAGGACACCACCCTGGAGCAGTACCGCGGCAAGGTGCTCCTCATCGTCAACACCGCCAGCAAGTGCGGTTTCACGCCGCAGTACGAGGGTCTCGAGGCCCTGCACCGCAAGTACGCCCAGGCCGGTCTCGTCGTCCTCGGCTTCCCCTGCAACCAGTTCGGCCACCAGGAACCCGGCGACGAGGCCGAGATCCGCACTTTCTGCAGCACCCGCTACGACGTCTCGTTCCCCCTGTTCGCCAAGATCGCCGTCAACGGCCCCGACGCCCACCCGCTCTACCGCCTGCTCAAGAGCGCCCGCCCCGGCGTCGTCGGCACCGAGGCGATCAAGTGGAACTTCACGAAATTCCTCGTCGGCCGCGACGGCGCCGTGCTCCGCCGCTTCGCCCCCGCCGACACCCCCGCCTCCCTGGAAGCGGACCTCGAAAAGGCCCTCGGGTAGTTCCCCCCCTTCTTCGCGCCCCTTGCCTCTTCGCGTCCTCTGCGCCTTAGAAGAACGCCGCCTGGATCCCCGCCCCCAGCGTTGCCTCCTCCGTGAACACCGCCAGCCCCTTGCGGTGCCCCACGTCCGCCGAAAAGAAGATCTGCAGGTCGCCGTACGACGACGGCACGATGATCCCCAGGAGTCCCCGCACCAGGTAGGCGTCCGGCACCCGTCCCACGTCCGCACGCTCCGCCCCGAACAGGTACTCGCCGAAGATCGACAGGAACGGGTGGATGTAGTCCCACAGGTGCCACCGCACCGTGAGATCCGCCCCCGGGCCGTGGGTGTAGAACATGTCCGGCATGAAGATCTTGTGCTGGTAGCGCGCGATCAGCGATACCGGCCCCACCCGCCACCGCACGGCGAGGTCCGGCATCCAGAAATTGCCGATATCCGGCCGGTCGGAATGGTCCGTCCCCTCGTCGCCGTCGTTCGACCCCGTGTAATGCTCGCTCTCGTGCCGGAACGACAGCGTCGCCTCCAGCGCCGACCCCTCCCCCAGCCACCGCTCCGCCAGGCGGTCCAGCGAGCAGGCCACCGAGTAGCCCCACAGCCCGCGCCAGAACCGGATGTCCCCCTGCGGCGTGCCCACGAACGCCTTCGTCTCCTGGTCGCTCTCCAGCTCCAGCATCCCGAAGAACCCGAGGCGCCACGACACGCCCACCGCGCGCAGCGCGAACACGCCGAAGTCCCCGCCGCCCGCCAGCACCGGCCGCGGCAACAGCAGCATCCGCAGGAGCGCCGTGTCCCGCGACGCCGACGTCGAGTGCGAGATCTCCCGCGCCGGCCCCAGGAACCACACCGCGATTCCCGGGTCGTCCGCCTCCGACGCCAGAGCCTTTCCCGGGCACGCGAGCAGCACCGCCGCCGCCAGAGCCGCGACCGCCCCGCCGCCGTCCCACGGGAGCGGCCGTCCCCCCGTCCCTGCGTCTCTGCGTCTCTGCGTCTCTGCGCGAAAATCTTCCGCCCGCTCCCCGTTCGCCCCTCCCATCGCTCACCCCCCCTCCGCGAACCGGAAGGTCACCAGGTGCAGCCCCCGCTTGGGCCCCGCCGCGTTGGTGAAGTAGCTCACCGCGATCGTGCGCCCCCCTTCCTCCGCCAGCGCCGCATGCTCGATCCCCCCGCCGATGAACCACTCCTCCGGCGGCACCGCGTCGAACAGCCGCACCGGGTCGTCGTACCCGCCGCCCGGCGCCTCCGACCGCCGCAGCTCGATCGCCGAGTTCCAGATGTCCACCGTCACCGCCGTGTAGCGCCCCAGATACGCGTTGTAGCCGGGCGTCAGCGCGCCCGGATCCTCGAAGACCGCCCCCGCGTTCCAGCCGTCCGCGATCCACTCGCCGTCCCACCCCGCGTACTCGTACGCCGCCGGGTCCCCGGCTTCCCCCGGCGACACGCGCGCCACCGAGCACGGATCGAGGAACGCCGCCGCGTGCAGGCACCCCCAGACGTACGCGTACCCGTCGGACGCCAGGAAGGCGCCGCGGTCGAGCGGTCGGCCGCCGCGGCTCCACAACAGCGTCGGCTCGTCGGGAACGACGCCCGGCGTCGCCCGTTCGCACGGTTCCCCCGCCGCCGCCATGCGGCACAGGCCGGTTCCGATCGTCACCGCGTCGAACAGCCCCGGGCCGGCGACGATCTTCTCGTAGTACCCGTACCCCGCGCCGCCGTGCACGAACCCGCCCGTGAGCGCGAGCTGCGTCCGGCGCCCGTCGGTGCGCGCCGCGTCCAGTGCCTCCTCCTCCGCCGTCAACGATACCAGCGGCAGCGGAGCCCCGTCCGCGTCGAACACGAACGACATCTCTCCGCGGCACGCCGCCTCCACGCTCGACACGAACGCCCCCACGTTTCGTAGCGCACTCCCGTCCGCCGCCGTCGCCTCGACCCAGATCCACAGCGACCGATCCGGGTACTCGACCGACACCGGCGCGCCCCACGCCTCCAGCTCCGCCGGCATGGGCACCACGCAGTCCCCCACCACTTCTCCCAGCCTCGACCGGCCCGCCAGCTCCTCGCCCAGCTCCCAGACGCAGCCTCCGCACAACACTGTTGCCGCCGCGAACCAGGCAATTCTCATGCGACCCTCCACCATCTGCCCCCGGACGCCCCTCCCCTGCAATCCCGATGCCAGGGTGGCCGGTCCGGTTATTTGGCCGTTTCCCCGGGGCTCGACAGAATGGGCCCGATGAGGGCCCTGACCCCGCCGCGGGCGATTCGCATCGCTCCGCTCCTGATGCTCCTCCTGGGGTGCCCCGCTTCCCCCGCCCAGGACGGCATCCTCCCCATCCGCGAGCTGGAACTGGTCGAGATCCGCCCCGGCGCCACCCTGCGCCTGTACGGCGCGGGCTTCGTCCCGGGACCCGTCGAAGTCGTGTTCTCCGGCACCGTCGCCCAGCCGGGCGGCCCGCCCGACCCCTGGTCCTTCACCGTCCACGCCAGCGCCGTCTCCGACGAGGCGATCGCCGGACTCGTCCCCGATCCGTCCGTCGAGATCCTGCGCGGGACCCACGGCCGCTTCCGCGGCGACCTCGTCGTTCGCTTCCCCCCGCCCGCCACCCCGGGACTCCCGTCCCTCCTGGGCCGCCTCGCCGCCGTTTCCCTCCCCATGATCTCCGAGGCCCCCGCCCCCCGCGACGTCCGCACGACGTGGGAAACGTCCGCCGAACGCTTCCTCGCGCGGCTCGGCCTCGCCGTCGCCGCCGAGCAGCCCGATACCCCGGGCGCATCCCCCCGGCTGGTCGTCCGCTCCCTGCCCCCCCACCCCCTCCCGCCCATCGACGAGATCGTTCCGGGGGACCGCATCGTCGCCCTCGACGGTGTCCCGACCACCGCGGTCGCCGACCTTGCGCCGAACGACGCCGCCGATCGCGTCACGCTCACCCTGGCCGAAAAGGGCTCCGGCCGGCCCTACGACATCCACCTTGCCATGCTGGCCCCCGAAGAGGGCCCGCCGATCGATGCGACGCTCGCCTTGTTCGTCGTCCTGGCCGTGCTCGGCCTGGTCCTCGCCGTCCACTTCGCCGGCGTGTCGGATCGACTGGCGCGCCTGCTCGTCTTCCCCGTCATCGGCCGCCGGTCGGCCTCCGCCGCCCCGGACGTGGCCTCGAACGCCCGACCCGGACGCGGGGGACGTCTGGTCGCCGTCGTCTCTGCCGTGGCGTGTGCCGCCGCCCCGATCGCCCTCTATCGCGCCGGCCGCACGCTGCCGGTGGTCTGGCTGTGGGGCGCCGCCGTCGGAGTGCTGCTCTTCCACCGCCTCGTCCACGCCGTCGGCGACGTGTGGCGCGCTCGGGCCGGCCCCGCGGCCGGCCTGGGTCGCGCGTTTGCCGCGGTCGGCGCGGCGGGCGCCTCCGCCCTGCCGCTGACCGCGTCCGTCGCCCTCGTGCTCTGGAGCTCCGCCGCACTCACCACCGGCGGTGCCACCTCCGCCCAGGGAGCGCTGCCGCAGGAATGGGCCGCCTTGCGCGACCCGTTCGCCCTCCTCCTCGCTTGCCTGGCCCTCGGTCGCCTGGGCACCGACTTCGCGCCCGACCAGAGCGGTTGGCGCAGCGCGGCCGATACCCTTGCCGCCGGCGCCGCGTGCCTGCTGCTCGCCGTCACCGGCTTCGGCGGGTGGAACGTCGGCGCCTTCGAGACCGTGGGCTTCGCGGGTCTGCCCGCCGGCGCGTGGGCCGTCGTCGCGAAGACCGCTCTCCTGCTCGGCGCCGTGGTCTGGCACGGCCGGCGGCGCCGCTCCGCCCCTCGCTCCGTCGGCCTGCTCTGGCTTGCCGCCCCGCCCCTCGCCCTCGCGTCCGCCGGCATCGATGCGTTGGTCCCCGCCCCGTGGGTCGCCGCCGTCGCCCGCCCCGTCGCTGCCGGCCTCCTGGGCACCCTCGCCCTGGCCCTCTGGCTCGGCAACCGGCGCCGCACGTCCCCCGCCATCGTCGAAATCCGCGTCGACGCCGACTGACTCATAGCGCGGCCAGGGGCCGCAACCAAACGCGGCCCCTGGCCGCGCGTCAACAGTCGAGAGTCGAGAGTCGACAGTTCCTTCGCGTGCCGCGAAGGAATCGGAAGGTAGTAGATCAGGCTGGATGACGCCTCGTACGACCGAACCGCGCCCTTCAGGGCGCGGCTCGAGCGAGAGGGCAGCCGCGGGCTCAAGCCCGCGGTTCGGAATCACACACCGCACCTCCGGACCAAGAACCAAGAACTCGCGGCCCCCGCCCTACTCCCCCAGCGCCGTGAGGAACCGATCCAGGATCTTCTGGGCCGCCGGATCCAGGCTCACGAACTGCGCCCCGGTCAGCGCCCGGCCGTCGTCCAGCTCGCTCGTCCACTGCACGTGCGTCGTCACCTTGAGCGGCGCCGTCGCCGCGTCCTCGATGCCGTCCACAGTCAGGTACAGCGTCGCCGCCACCGTCGAGCCTTCCGCCAGCACCGGCTCGCACTCGAAACAGACGCCGCTGCGCGACAGGTTCCGCGTGTGCGCCTCGAGCACCCGGTCCGGGAGGAAGACCTCCGCCGTCACGCTCACCTCGTACCTTCGGTCCCTTCGCTGCTCCATGACGGTTCCCGACCCTCCGGCTCCTCCCCCGCCGCAACCTCGCCCAAGAGCCCCCCGGTCAGCGCGTCCAGCCGGGCCTCGCAGTCCGCCAAACCCCACGCCAACTCCGCCCGGCGCTCCGCATCCCGGGGGCCGGCTGCCCATTCTAGCCGAAGCAGGCACCGCTCGAAATAGATCCTTGTCACCTCCACCCGCAACGCCTGCCTCGCCCCCGCCGCCTCCAGCTCCAGCCGCCGCGCCGCCGTCGCCTCCGGCGGCGCCACGATCGCCCCCAGGTCCCACTGCGCCGTCACCCCGACCTCGAAGTCGTCGTCCGTGTCGACCCCGTAGTTGCCGTCCGCCGGGTCGGGCTCCAGGTCCAGCGACTCGTCGTGCTCCCACGTCCGCCGCAGCGAGACCCGCAGCCGCGGCAGCGCCGCCGCCCACCGCGCCCGGTCGACCAGGTTCTCCTCCGCGGCGGGATCGAGCCCCGCGACCGCCACCGCCGCGTCCAGCGCCTCCGCCAGCGAGGGCGGTCCGCACCGCTCACGGAGCTCCCGCAGCGTCTCCGCCAGCCCCGCCTCCGGCGGCAGCTCGAGCCCCTCGAGCGACCATGTCGCCGTCGCCCCCTCCGAGTCCTTTTCCGGCGTGTCGTCGCCGCTCACGCCGAGATCCCACGCCTCCCCGCCCGCGTCCTGCGCCGCGCTCCACCCGCTCGCCAGGAACACCGCCGGCGCCACGACCAGCAACGCTTTTCCGTGCATCGACACCTCCCGGGCGCCGCGAACGCCCCTCACCACGCTGGGACCACGGACCACAACACCCACAGCTCGAGCCGGCCGGACCACCCTTCGTGCGTCCCGCCGGCGCGCCCGCCGCCCTCGAACGCTCCCATCCAGCGCAGCTCGACCCGCGGCAGGAAGATCCGCCACCACGGTTCCGGCGCCCCGCCCGGACCGAGGCCCGCACCGCCCTCGCGCCAGCGCATCAGGTCCAGCGATTCGATCGTCCCGCCCGGCGCCGCCGGCCACTCGCACCCCGCCTCCAGCGCCGCAGCCTCGAGAGCGCGTTCATCGGGCCCCGCGCCCCCGGAACCCCCCGCGCCGCCCGACGCGTCGCCCAGCTCGCCGAGAATCGCCTCGATGACGTCGAGATCGTCCGCGTCGCACGTCCGGGCCGCGGACGTACGCCCCGCGCCGCAGGCGACGATGAGCAGCAGAACCGGGAGCGGACCGCGCACGCGGCGATCGTCGCGCCGCCGCCGCGGATCGTTGCTACGGATCGCAGCCCGTCGCCACGTCGGGCTCATCGCACACGTCGAACGTCATGCAGACGGTCGCTTCCCGGCAGCACTGCACCGTGCACGGATCGTCGTCGTCATCGCAGCGCGTGCCGGGCGGCGCGCTGCGCCACCGGCACACCCCGTACGGATGGCAGAACGGCCGCAGGCACGGCTCGTCCGTCAGTCCGGCGCAGTCGGCATCCGTCGTGCACGTGATGCAGACCCCCGACCAGCCGTCCCCGCTGCAACGGTGGTCCGTGCACAGATCGATCGTGCACGGATCGCCATCCTCGCAGGCGGATGCGTCCTCGCACCCCCCGACCCGCCTTCCCGCCACCACTCCTGCCAGCGGGTCCTCCGGCAGGTCTTCCACCGACGCCGCCAGCGCCTCGATCGGAAGCTCCGAGCGCTCGCAGGCCCCCCGGATGCACGTCCACCCGACCTCGCAACCGAGGCCCGCGCAGCGCGCCTCCAGCGGGATTGCCAGCGCGCTCTCGCCCGGCGGCAGCCGGGACAGCCGTGCCCGCCGCTCCACCATCGCCACCTCCCCCGCGAACCCCGTCACCATCAGCTCCAACGGCCGCCCGCGCTCGAGCAGCCCGGCGTCCAGGGTCAGCACGATCGGCTGGTCCTGGCCGCCCGGGTCGAGCGGCCGGACCGCGTCCGCCTCGAGCGTCTCCTGCCGCAGGAACGCGACGATTCGATCGAGCTGCCCCGGGATCTCGAGATCCGTCCAGACCGCGACCTTCAACCGCGCCGCGTCAAAAGCCGGTTCGGCAGGTGAGCAGCCCGCGGCAACCCCCGCCAGCAGGAAGAGCAGGACGGTCGAGCGCGCCCTCCCCGCCCTTCCCGTCGCCCATCCGGACCAACAACTCGCCCCGGACGCCCAACCAAGAACCAACGACCTTCCCGCCCTTCCCCGCTCAGTAGGTCTTCACGGCCTCGGCCGCTCCGTCCACTCCGCCCGCGCCCGAAGCGCCCGGCGAGAACCCGCCGGCGCCCCCGACGCCCGGCGACGCCAGCGCTTCGACCGAGTTCGCGTCCAGGAGCGCCGCGGCGTAGCCCGAAACGTCCGCCCCGCCAGAAACGACCAGGAAGCCCGCGACCGAGCCGCCGCAGCCCCCTCCTCCTCCTCCTCCCGCTCCTCCTCCCCCGCCGTCGCCTCCTCGCCCCCCGCGCCGTGTGCACCAGAACGTGCCCCGCCCCCCCAGTCCGCCGGCGCCTCCGGCGCCCCCCGTCGCGCCCTGGCCGCCCATGCCGCCGTTCCCGCCCGGTGCCGTGATGACCGACACGTCCTGCAGCGCCGGGCCCGTCGAGGCCCCGGCAGCCAGCCGCACGACGATGCCGGCCGACGCCCCGCCGCCGCCGCCGCCGTCCGCGCCCGGCGCCCCGCACCCGCCGGATCCGCCTCCTCCTCCCGCGCCGCCCAACGCATCCGTGCACGACTCCGTCGCGCCCGGAATCACGTCGTAGCCCGAGCCGCACGTCCCTCCCCCTCCGCCTCCTCCGTCGGTCCCGTCCGAGCCGTTGCCGCCGGCGCCGGCGGACCACAGCCCGCTGGTCGCGTCGAACGCGCCGCTCGCCGCCCCGCAGCCGGGCCCCCCGATGCCCGAGCCGCCCGAGGTGCCGGCCCCGCCGTTGCCTCCTTCGCGGGCCAGCGTCGGATTGTCGTCGCAGAACGAGCAGCTCCAGCGGTTGGTCACTGCGTCGTACGTCCGGTCCCCCGCCGCGCCGCCGCCCGGCCCCTGCCCGGTGCTCGCCGCGGGATTGGGTACCGCCGCCGCGAGCACCGCGGCCATGTCGCAGACCCCGCCGACCGTGAAGTCCGTGCAGCCGGCGTTGCCGCACGGGGCGCCGTTGCGGCAGCCGGAAGCCGGGCACGCCGCCTCGCCGCCGCCGCCGCCGTCGAGCGTCAAACCGCTGCCTGGACACGACCGCCGGCCGGCCGCGCCCGCCGCGACGCGCGTGCCGGTACACTCCGTCGAGCCCGACACGACGCCGTTCGAGCCGTCCCCGCCCGGGTTGCCTTCCAGGTCGCGCAGCGAGGTCATGCCCCAGCGGGCGAGGTTCTGCGAAGACGACGCGCCGTCCGCCCCGTCCGCGCCCCGCCCGGCGTACACCACGAGGTTCGTCAGTCGGACCTCGGGCCCGCACCCGTCGAGGTAGGCCGAGGTCGAGCCCTGCCCGGGGGTCGTCGCGTCGCTGCCCGCCAGGACCAGTCCGTCCACCTCCGTCGCCGTCGTGATCCCGCGGCAGGTCAGGAGCGGAGCCCCCGGCGTCCCGCCCACGCTCTCCAGCACCACCGGGAACAGCGACGCGTCGCGGTCCGAGAAGTCCGGCGCGTAGCCCCCGAACACCGACACCCCGGCCGCGAGGTCGAGCGGCCCGGCGTAGCGCCCCCAGGCGATGAGGACCGACTTGCCCGTCGAGGCCGCGCGCGTCACCGCCGCCTGCGGCGTCCGCATCGGGAACACGAGCGTTCCGGGGTTGGAATCGCTCCCCGACCCCGTCACGAACACGAAGTCCGCGGTGTCGTCGATGTCCCCGTCGCAGTCGGCGTCGACGCCCAGCCGCGAGGGAGGCCACGATCCGACCGTGCGCTCGCACTCGCAACCGTTGGCCAGGATGCCGTCCAGGTCGACGAAGTTCTCCGCGCACACCCGCTCGCACGAGATCGGCGGGCCCGCCAGGCACGTCGCCACCATGTTCGGCCCCGGCGGCACGCACGGGCGGTTGCACTCCCCGCAGTGCTCCGCGTGCACGTACTCCCCCGTCGGCAGCCGGAAGTCCTCGTCCGTCATCCCGTCGCAGTCATCGTCCAGCCCGTTGCACGCCTCCTGGAACACCGCCTCGCACGGCCCCACCGCCGTCCCGTCGCACACCTGCTCCCCCGCACACGCCTGGCCGCCGGTCGTCGTCACCAGGCACGGGAACGTCATTCCCTCGTTCTCCGGCCCACACCCGCACAGCGCACTCGCCGGACGGCACTGCCCGCCGCCGTCCCCCGTCGGCTCGCACTCGAATCCCTCCGGACACTCCTCGCCCGGCGCCGCCGAGCACGCGCTCGCGCACCGCCGCTCGCCCGAGCCCGTCAGCAGGCACAGCGCGCCGTCGGAATAGAGCGAGCAGTCGCCGTCCCGGACACACGGGAAGCACAACGGGTCGAGGTCCGGAATGCAGGCCCCCGCCCCCGCCGCGTGCTGCCCGACCGGACATTCGACGATCGCGCAACGGTACTCGTCACTCTCCAGCCGGCACTCCGTCGCCTCCGCGGACGGGAAGACGTCCTCGCAAACCACCCCGCAGGCGCCGCAGTTGTCGGCCAACGAGTACGTCCCGTCCGCCGCCGTGAACCCCTCGTCGGTGAGCCCGTCGCAATCGTTGTCCAGCCAGTCGCAGATCTCCGGCCCCGCGCACTTGTCCTCGTTGCAGTCGCACCCGCCCACGAGCATCAACGCCGCCGCAAGCGCGACCCGGATCCCTCCGCCTCCCCGACATCGGTGTTCATCGGTGTCCATCGGTGGTTTCTTGCTTCTCCGCTGCTCTCCACGCGTCCGACATCCGTGTTCATCTTTGTTCATCGGTGGTTTCTTTTTCCCCGCGCTCACTCGACCACCACATCCATCACCACGCCATCCGCACCGTCACCCCCCGGCGCCGCTCCGGGTCCGCCGCGCCCACCGCGCCCGCCGTGCCCCGGGACGACCGTCGCCCCGGCGGCCACCGCCGCCGCCACGCCCGGATCGGGCGCGCCGCCGAGCAGCGCCCACACGCCGACCGCCGGCCCCCCGCACCCTCCTCCTCCTCCTCCTCCGGGTCCGCCGTTCCCGCCCTTGCCGCCGTGCCCGCCCGAGGACGGGCCCGCCAACGGCGGCGTCGTCCGCTCCTCGCGCGGCACCTCGCCCCCCGCACCGCCGAGCGCGCCCAGCCCGCCGTCGCCTCCTCCGCCACCGCGGCCGCCGATTCCCCCGTCGCCGGTCAGGATGCGGACGTTCTCGAACGTCGGCGCGGCGGGCGTCGCTCCCGCCACGAACACGATGCCGATCGACGGCGCGCCGGCCGTGCCCGGAGAGCCTCCCAGGCCGCCGCACCCGCCCGCGCCTCCTCCGCCCCCTCCGCCGCCCAGGCCATCGGGATACGGACAGACTGTCGAGTAGTACGTCATCTGCGCGCCGCCGCCGGCGCCCCCTCCGCCGCCTCCCCCTCCGGGCCGTCCCGTCGTCCCCGTCGTGGCGATCGCGGGCGTCCAGGTCTCGCCCGCCAGATCCCCCATCGCGTCCGAGCAGCCCGTCCCCGCCGTCCCGTTCCCGCCGTTGCTGCCGTTGCCCCCGTCCCCCGCCAGCTCGTACTCCAGCGGCACCGTGAAGTCGGCCAGCCCGCAGCACACGTCCACCGGACACGGGAAGCCCTCGGTGGGTCCCTCGCAGTCCCAGCCCCCCGCGCCGGCCATCCCGCCCAGCGCGCCGCCGGGTCCCGCCCGGCCCGGCGAGCCGCTGGGCTGGACCGCCGAGAAACTCGGACAGCTCGCCGCTCCGCCGGTCCCGCCCGAAACCTCGGCCCCTTCGCAGGTGTTCGAGCCTCCGGGGCCGCCCGCGACGACGTTCGAGACCTCCGGCAGGCATCCGTGGAACGAGTCCTCCACCGCCGCGCGCGGCGGCTCCCCCGCCGTCGCGACGATCGGCGGAGCCGCACCCGCCGAGCCGAACGCCCCGTGGTTGCCGGCCCCGCCCTGGCCCGAGCGGATCTCCAGGTTGCGCAGCGCGAGTCGCGGCCCCGTCCCGCGGAAGAACGCCCCGAATGCCGGCAACCCCGGCGCAGGCGCGTCCGTCCCGCGGAAGTGGATCCCCTCCACCACCGTCGTCGTCGCCCCCGCGCCGTCCTCCAGGACCAGCGCCGCGCCTCCCGGACCGTCCGACGCGTCCGGCGCCACGACCTGCGTCACGAACGAGTCGGGCTCCAGCCCCAGGAAGTCGTTGCGGTACCCCCCGTGCAGCCGCACTCCGTCCCGCACCCGCACCAGCTCGACGTACGTCCCCGCCGCCACGAAGACGTCCGGCGTCGGCAGCTCCGTCCCGAGCGACTCGGCCGCCCGCCGTACCCCCTCCGAGATCGTCGCCAGGGGGTACATCGGCGAGCCGGGGTTCGCGTCGTCGCCGTCGGGCGCCACGTACAGCGAATTCGGGACGTCGCCGTCCGCGCCGTCGCAGTCGACGTCCAGGTCCTCGCCGACGGCGTGCACGGGCCCGGCTTCGTCGACGAGGTTCCCGACCAGGCACTCGCAGCCGTTGCCGATGATCAGGTCCGCGTCCAGGTGGTCGCCGACGTCAATGCCGTCCGTGGCCTCGGCGCACAGCAGCACGCACCGCGGGCCGTACGGATCGCCGCCGCACACCAGGTCGCCGTCGGGCAGCTCGGTCTCCGTGCAGTCCACGCCGCACGCCCCGCAGTTGTGCACGTCCAGCGTGTACTGCTCGCGCTCGTCGCGGTACCCCTCGTCGATGTCGCCGTCGCAATCGTTGTCCCGCCCGTCGCAGATCTCCTCCGCGCCCGCGCAGTCTGACAGGACGCCGTCCTCGCACACCGCGGTGCCCAGGCAGTCCGTCCCGTCCGGCAGCTCCAGGTTGCAGGACACCGTGAAGAACTCGCCCGGGTCGCAGGAGCACGAGTTCCCCGGCGGTTCGCACAGGCCCTCGTCGCAGACGTAGCCGTCCGGGCAGCCGGAGTCGGGCCCCTCGCACGTCACCGAGCAGCGCGCCTCGCCCCCGAGGCGCGCGCAGACCGCCTCCGGGAAGCCGCCGCAGTCGCCGTCGTCCAGGCAGGGCAGGCACAGGTGCGCGTCCCACGGCACGCAGCGCCCGGTGTCGCTGGGCGTCCACCCCGCCTCGCAGGCGCGCGCTCCGCACGTCGGAGCCTCGTCCACCAGGAGGCAGGCCGTCTCCGTCGCGTGCTCCACGGCGACGTCGCAGTCGTGGCCGCAGACGCCGCAGTGGTGGTCGTCGATGTAGCGGCCCAGCTCGTCACGGAAGTCTTCGTCGACCTCGTCGTCCAGGTCGAAGTCGTCGTTCAGGCCGTTGCACAGCTCGTCGGTGGGCAGCGGCACGTCCGGCGGCGCGGCATCCATCCGATCGAGATCGGTTTTCGCGCCGCATCCGGCCGCGGCCAGGAGCAAGACGAGGAACCACCCGGGGCGTCGGGAAAAGGCCAACATCGGGGGCGGAGGATACGCCACGCGCGGGAGAGGCGCCAGCGGCGCGCGCGCAGGGAGTTGTTGGTTATTGGTTGGTCGTCGGGGGCAAGTTGTTGGTCCGGAGGTGCGGGGAGGGGAACACCCCACGTCCCCGTGCTTCTCCCGCCGAACCGCGGGCTTCAGCCCGCGGCTGCCCCCCGCCGCCTCGGCCCCTCCCCGAAAGGCACGACGTCCGGAAGGTATCGTTCTCTCGCGAGGTCGAAGGTGAACTGGACTTCGACGCTTCCAGGGCAGCCCACCGGCAACTCCAGCTCCCGGAGCGCGTTGCCGAGGCATGTGGCCGACGCCCCGCTGCTGGCGTTCACGCGCGTGAGCCGGCCCGCCACGAACGTGGCCGCGATCTCGACGCGAGAAGGCCCGCCGTCGATCCCGCCACCGGTCGATGGCACGCAGCGCATCGCGGCATCCCGGAACGTCTCGGCCATCGCGCGCAGGTCCTCCGCCGCGATGCCGGCGCTCTCGCCATCGGGACCGATCACTTGACAGCGACTGCCCAGCTCCTCGTACCGGTACCGGATGCGCAGCTCGGGCTCGGCGAAGGGAGGCAACCGCAGCGTCATCAACGCGTCCACGACGCACGATGCCCACGCGGGCGGCGCCTCGTCCGGCAGCGCCACGGTGCGCACCTCGCCCGTGGCCCCGTCCGCGGTCAGCTCCACCTCCACGCTTGTCGGTTCGCACAACGGCGGTTCCGGGAGGCACGACAGGACAGCACCGCGCCGATCGCCGAGAATCGCCTTCACGCAGGCGGAGCTGGGGCGGGGCGCGACGATGGGGTCGACGTCGCCCGGAGCCGCGGGTCCGCACGCGCTGCACTCGGACGGCCAGTCGCCCGGCGACGACGTGCAGGAGACCTCGCCCGGCGGCGCAGTTTCCGGTGGCAGTGCGACCCCGCACGCGGACGCCGTCGTCGCGATCCACCCCGTCGCGAGCGCGATCGGTGCCGCGGCAAGCGGGAAGTGCATCGCTCGTCGACCTCCGCCGGCACGAGTGGGGCTCAAGCGCAGCCCCTGTCGAGCGCATCGGTGTTGCCGTCGCAATCGTTGTCCAGCCCGTCGCCGCGCCCCGCTCCGACCGCTCGCGCACCTCGCCGTCAGTATAGCGGGAGGGCCGACCCGGGCAACCCGCCGTGCGCATTCTGTCCTCTTGCACAGGGACCGACCAGGGTGCATGTGTCCTTCCATGGAAGGACAGATCGACCGGCTGCTCCACGCGCTCCGCGAGGAGTTCGACTCCGTCCGCCCGCGCACTCTCGTCCGCCAGACGCCCGCCCGCGGTTGACGGCCGGCCGCACGGACCCAGATTGGGTTGCCGGCCGCGGGGGCACGACCGCGACGCCGGAGGAGGAGAGTTCCGCCATGGCGACCAGGATGTTCGTGAACCTGCCGGTGAAGAACCTCAAGCGCTCGATCGACTTCTTCGCGCGGCTCGGATACGAGTTCGAGCCGCATTTCACCGACGAGAACGCGGCGTGCGTGATTCTGGGACCGGACAACTACGCGATGCTGCTGACCGAGAAGTTCTTCGCAACGTTCACGCCAAAGCCGAAGTCGGTCGTCGACGCCGAGCGCGGCACGGAGGTGCTCGTCGCCCTCTCGGCCGATTCGCGCGACGCGGTGAACGCCATCGTCGACAAGGCGCTCGCCGCGGGCGGGCGGAAGGCCCGGGAGCCGGAAGACTATGGCTTCATGTACGGTCGCAGCTTCCAGGACCCCGACGGCCACATCTGGGAGCACTTCTGGATGGACCCCGAGTACCTGGCCCGGCCCGGTCGCTACGGCAAGCTGGAGTACGCGGCTTCCGGCGACCGCGACCTGGTCATCACGCGGGAGCTGGGGGCGTCGCGCGAGCGCGTGTTCGAGGCTTGCACGAAGCCCGAGCTGATCCGGCGCTGGCTCTCCGGACCGCCCGGCTGGACGATGTCGGCCTGCACGGTCGACCTGCGCGCCGGCGGAAGCTACCGCTTCGAATGGCGCGACGAGGGCGGTGGCCCGGGGATGGCGGTCGGCGGCACGATCCGGGAGGTGGCGGCGCCCGAGCGGTTCGTCGCGACGGAGCGCTTCGACCAGCCGTGGTACCCGGGCGAGGCGGATGTCGCGTATTCCTTCGCCGAGAAGGACGGCAAGACGACGGTCACGATCACCGTGCGGTACGAGTCGCAGGCGGCGCGCGACGGCGTGCTGCAGACCGAAATGCCGCGCGGCCTGGCCTGGAGCTACAACCAACTCGCCATGCTGCTCGCGGGATAGGGTCCCGCCGGCGCCCCACCAACAACCAATTCCCTTGACACCCGCCGCTCCGTATGTAGGATACGCCTCCCGTCGCGTTCGGCTCGGCGCGGGAGGTTCCCGCAGCCGGCAGGGCGCCGTGTGGGCGCCCGTGGGAGAGGAATTCGATCGATGCCGACCATGAACCAGCTCATCGCCGATCGCCGCGAGGTCCAGCGCTTCCGCAACAAGGTGCCGGCGCTCAAGGCCTGTCCCCAGAAGCGCGGCGTCTGCTTCCGCGTCTACACCTGCACCCCCAAGAAGCCCAACTCCGCCCTGCGCAAGGTCGCACGCGTCCGCTTGACCAACGGCATGGAAGTCACCGCCTACATCCCGGGCGAGGGCCACAACCTCCAGGAGCACTCGGTCGTCCTCATCCGCGGCGGCCGCGTCAAGGACCTCCCGGGCGTCCGCTACCACATCATCCGCGGCACCCTCGGCACCGAAGGCGTCGCCAACCGCCGCCAGGGCCGCAGCAAGTACGGCGCCAAGCGCCCCAAGACGACCGCGTAACGGAGTACTCCCATGCCGAGGCGACGAGAAGTCCAGAAGCGCGAGACGGTCCCCGATCAGGTCTACCAGGACGTGATCGTGGCCAAGTTCATCAACTGCCTCATGCAGCGCGGCAAGAAGTCGACGGCCGAGCAGGTGATGTACAAGGCGTTCGACATCATCAAGAACCGGCACAAGGAAAACCCCGTCGAGGTCTTCCGCAAGGCGATCCAGAACGTCTCGCCCCGCGTCGAGGTCCGCTCCCGGCGCGTCGGCGGCGCCACCTACCAGGTCCCCGTCGAGGTCCGCTCCGACCGGGCCCTGGCGCTCGCCATGCGCTGGATCAAGACCTACTCCCAGTCGCGCGGCGAGAAGACGATGCGCGAGAAGCTCGCGGCCGAGCTGATCGACGCCGCCGCCGGCCGCGGCAACTCCGCCAAGAAGTGCGAGGATACCCACCGCATGGCCGAGGCCAACAAGGCCTTCTCCCATTACCGGTGGTAGCGAGGGGCGGGCTGACAACGCCCTCGCGTTGACCGATGGCTCGTTCCGCGGGAGCCGAAACACCGCGGAGGTTCGACCTGCCCCGTTAGGGGGAGGAGCGCTCTTGGTGAAATGGCTCGTGAGATCCCACTCGCGCGCGTGCGCAACATCGGCATCGTCGCGCATATCGACGCGGGGAAGACCACGACCACCGAGCGCATCCTCTACTACACCGGCCTCATCCACCGCATGGGCGACGTCGACGACGGCACCACTCAGATGGACTGGATGGAGCAGGAGCAGGAACGCGGCATCACCATCACCTCCGCCGCCACCACCTGCCGCTGGCGCGACCACCGCATCAACATCATCGATACCCCGGGTCACGTCGACTTCACGATCGAGGTCGAGCGCTCGCTGCGCGTGCTGGACGGCATGGTCGCCGTCTTCTGCGGCGTCGGCGGGGTCGAGCCCCAGTCCGAGACGGTCTGGCGGCAGGCCGACCGCTACGTCATCCCCCGCCTGGCCTTCGTGAACAAGATGGACCGCCTCGGCGCCAGCTTCCCCGACGTCCTGCAGTCCATGCGTGATCGTCTGGGCGCCCGTCCCGTCCCCGTCCAGCTCCCCATCGGCGTCTCCGACACCTTCCGGGGCGCCATCGACCTCATCCGCCTGCGCGCCCTCGTCTGGAACGACGAGACGCTCGGCGCCGAGTTCCACGAGGAGGACGTCCCGGCCTCCGAGGCCGCGGCGGTCGCCCAGGCGCGATCCGAGATGATCGAGGCGTGCGGCGAGGTCGACGACGAGGTCATGGCCGCGTTCGTCGACGGCAAGTCGCCCTCGGAGGAGGCGCTGCGCCGCGCCCTGCGCCGCCTCACCGTCTCCAACGCCGGCGTTCCCGTCTTCTGCGGCGCTTCGCTGCGCAACAAGGGCGTCCAGCCGCTGCTCGACGGGATCGTCGATTTCCTCCCCTCGCCCCTCGACGTGCCGCCGATCGAAGGCGTCAAGCCCGACAAGGAGCGCCGCGAGAAGCGCGAGGCCGATCCCGCCGGGCCGCTGGCGGCCCTGGCCTTCAAGGTCGCCTCCGACGCCTACGCCGGCCAGCTCACGTACCTCCGCGTCTACTCCGGATCGATCCGCGTCTCCCAGAACGTCTACAACGCCACCAAGAGCAAGCACGAGCGCGTCCCCAAGCTGGTCCGCATGCACGCCAACAAGCGCGAGGAGGTCCGCGAGCTGTCCACCGGCGAGATCGGCGCCGCGATCGGCCTGCGCTTCACCACCACCGGCGACACCCTCTGCGACGACAAGCACGCCATCCTGCTCGACCCGATCCCCTTCCCCGAGCCGGTCATCTCCATCGCGGTCGAGCCCAAGACCAAGGACGACGAGGAGCGGCTGCCGGCGGCGCTGGCCAAGCTCGAGGTCGAGGACCCGTCCTTCAAGGTCAGGGTCGACTCCGAGACCGGCCAGACGCTGCTGTGGGGGATGGGCGAGCTGCACCTGGAGGTGCTCGTCGAACGGCTCAAGCGCGAGTTCCGCGTGCTCGTCAACACGGGCCGCCCCCAGGTCGCCTACAAGGAGGCCGTCTCGGCCGCCTGCGAGTCCGAGGGCAAGTTCGTCCGACAGGCGGGCGGCAAGGGCCAGTACGGCCACGTCCGCCTGCGCCTGGAGCCCAACGACGTCGGCAAGGGCGTCGCCTTCCGCAACGCCGCGCCGGCCGCCGAGGTGCCGCAGCATTTCATGCATGCCGTCGAGAAGGGCGTGCGCGACGGCCTGGCGGCCGGGCCGCTGGCCGGATACCCGATCGTCGATCTGCGCGCCACGCTCCTCGGCGGCTCCTTCGACGAGGGCGACTCCTCGGAGATGGCGTTCCACGCGGCGGCGAGCATCGCGGTGCGCGACGGCCTGCCCAAGGCCTCGCCCGTGCTGCTCGAGCCGGTGATGACGGTCGAGGTCGTGACGCCCGAGGGCGCCCTGGGCGACGTGCTGGGCGATCTCAAGGCGCGCCGCGGGCGCGTCTCCGGGATGCGCCCCCGCGGCGACCTCCGGGTCGTCGATGCCCTGGTGCCGTTGTCCGGCATGTTCGGTTATGCCACGGACCTGCGCTCCCGCTCGCAGGGCCGGGCCACGTACACGATGCAGTTCGCGCAGTACGAGCCCGTCCCGCAGAGCATCTCGAAGAATATCGTTGCGCAGGTGCGCGGAGGATTGTAGGACGCCGGCCGCCGGCCGGTCGTCGCGGTTGGTTCGAGGTTGAGGGAAAGGGACGAAGATGGCCAACAAGATCCGCATCCGCCTCAAGGCCTACGACCACAGG